>JBFWYC010000022.1:0-66768 GCA_050186805.1 Hyphomonadaceae bacterium | reverse complement strand
GCTTCTTGCGCTTTTCGCTGCCCATGTTTCCGGACGCGTCCCACTTTTTCACGCCGCTCGTGTTTGCACTCTCGGTGATCGCCATTGTCTGGGCTTCGCTCGTCGCGTTCCGCCAACTCGATATGAAGAAGTTGATCGCCTATTCCTCGGTTGCGCACATGGGTTTTGTCACCATGGGCATCTTCGCCGGCAACGCGCAGGGCATCCAGGGCGCCATCTTCCAGATGCTGTCGCACGGCGTGATCTCGGGCGCGCTCTTCCTCTGCGTGGGCGTCGTTTACGACCGCATGCACACGCGCGAGATCGCTTTCTATGGGGGCTTGGTGAACCGCATGCCGGTTTACGCGGCGATCTTCATGCTGTTCACGATGGGCAATGTCGGCTTGCCGGGCACCAGCGGCTTCCCAGGTGAAATCCTCACCATGGTCGGCGCGTTCCAGGTCAATGCCTGGGTCGCGGCGGGCGCCGCGCTCGGCGTGATTTTCTCCGCCGCCTATGCGCTGACGCTCTATCGTAAGGTGGCGTTTGGCCCGATCGAAAACCCGAAGCTCGATGGCATCACCGATCTCGATGCGCGCGAGTGGGTGACGTTCATCCCGCTGATCATCGCCACGCTCATCATGGGCTTAGCGCCGAGCTACGTGCTCGATTTCACCCAGCCTTCGGCTAACGCTATCGCAGCCGCATTTGCGGGAGCCCCGCCATGATCGGCCCTCTACAAGATCTCATGGCGAGTTTGCCGCACGCGCGCCCCGAGCTGCTGCTCGCGGGTTTTGCGCTGTTGGCCGCCGTGATCGGCGCCTGGGGTGGTGAGCGTTCGTTCGGACTGTTGTCGGCGCTAGGCGTCGGCGTGCTGATCGCGGCTGCCGGATTGGCGGTCGTCTTCGAACCCGCCGCGCCGGTCCGTGTGTTTCAAGGCTCGATGGTTGTTGACGGCGTCGGCGTCTTGGCCAAGGCGCTGATCGCGCTATCGGCCGCCGCCACTTTGGCGCTGGGGGCAGACCATTTTGGCAGAACCGGAGAGAAACGCTTCGAATACCCGGTGCTCATCGTGCTCGCGGTGCTCGGCATGTTCGTCATGGTGTCGGCGCAAGACCTGATCAGCCTTTATGTCGGCGTCGAGCTCCAGAGCTTGTCAGCCTACGTACTCGCCGCGTGGCGGCGCGACGACGCACATTCGTCGGAGGCGGGGCTCAAATATTTCGTGCTCAGCGCGATATCGTCGGGCCTACTGCTGTTTGGATCGTCGTTCGTGTACGGCTTCACCGGCTCGATCCGTTTCGACAACATCGCCGTGGCGGTCGCTGACGGCGCTGGCGGCGTGGGCCTGATCTTTGGCCTTGTGCTGATGCTGTGCGCGCTGGCGTTCAAAATGTCGGCCGCGCCGTTCCACATGTGGACGCCAGATGTGTACGAAGGCGCGCCCACCCCGGTGACGGCGTTTTTCGCGGCCGCGCCAAAAGTCGCCGCCGTCGCGCTGATGGCGCGGGTGCTCTATGAGCCGTTCGCAGGCTTGACCGGACAGTGGCAGCAAGTGGTCGTCGCACTGGCCGCGATCTCGATGGTGTGGGGATCGGTTGCGGCGTTGCTGCAAACGAACTTGAAGCGCCTGATGGCTTATTCTTCGATCAGCAACATGGGCTTTGCGCTTATGGGGCTGGCGAGCGGGACCGAGCAGGGGCCGTCATCGGCGCTGCTGTATCTCGCACTCTACCTGCCGGCCAATATCGGCATCTTCGCGCTGATCCTTGCCATGCGTCGAGACGGCGCGCCGGCGGAGACTGTGGCGGACCTCGCCGGTCTCGCGCAAAGGCGGCCTTGGATGGCGGCATTGTTCACGATGTTGCTGTTCTCAATTGCCGGCATCCCGCCGTTTGCTGGCTTCATCGGCAAACTGCTCGTGTTTGTCTCGGCGGTGGACGCGGGTTTGGTGTGGCTTGCGGTTTTGGGCGGTGTAGCCGCGGTGGTCGGAGCTGCGTATTACCTCAGGCTGTTGGCGTCGATCTGGTTTGCACCGCCAGCGCCGGCGCTGCAGCCCGCGTCGGGGGTGGTTGCGCTGACCGCGGCGGTGGCGGCCGCGCTGACGTTCCCCGTCTTGGTGTTGGCGCTTGGCGCAATGGAGCGCTGGGCTGAAACAGCGGTGCGGATGAGTTTTTGAGAGGCGCGATGATCGACGGCCAAGCGCCGGTCGAAACGTTCGACGAGATCGACTCCACGGTTCTGGAGGCGCGCCGACGCGCCGAACGTGGCGAGATCAGTCCTGTCTGGCTGTTGGCGCGAACGCAAACCGCTGGGCGAGGCCGCCGTGGACGGGCGTGGTCGTCGCTCGACGGAAATCTGATGGCGACCTATCTAGGCTCGACCGACCGGCCTCCGGCCGAGATTGCGCTGCTTGGCTTTGCGACCGGCATCGCGACAGCCGAGGCGTTCGACGCGATCGTTGGGCCGGGCCGTGCGTCGCTAAAGTGGCCGAACGATATCCTGATCGATGGCGCGAAGGCGGGCGGCATTCTTCTCGATTCCGGCGCGCATGCCAACGGCGTATGGTTCGCGCTGGCGTTTGGCGTCAACTTGGCGACCGCGCCGGACAATTTGGACCAGGCCACGACAAGCCTTCGCGCGCATCTGCCCCCCGACGCCGTTGCGCCAAGTCCGCGAGACTTCTTCGAGCACCTTCGCCCTGGGCTGGAGCACTGGGCGTCGCGGCTGATCGGCGAGGGCTTCGAGCCGTTGCGGCGCGCTTGGCTTCAGCGGGCGCACGGCATGGGTCAAGCGGCGCGCGTCCTGCAAGGACAATCCAGCGTCGAGGGCCGCATCGCCGGCCTCTCGGCGCGCGGCGAACTTGAACTGGAAACAGAAACTGGTCTCCGGCTCATCGCGGCCGGCGACGTCATGCTCTCGAACGCGGCTTAGTCTCATGCTTCTCGCTATCGACGTCGGCAACACCAACACTAAATTCGCCGTCCATGACGGCCAGACTTGGCGCGCGCAGTGGCGATCGTCGACGGATTCAACGCGCACCGCCGATGAATACGCGCCCTGGCTCTCGCAAATCATGGCGCTGTCCGACCTGAGCTTCAGCGACATCACGGCCTGCATCATCTCCACGGTCGTGCCGCAGGCAATTTTCAATCTGCGCAACCTCTCGCGCCGCTACGTTGGCGCCGAACCAATGGTGATAGGCGACGACGGGATCAAGCTTGGCATCGACGTGCGCATCCACAAGCCGAGCGAAGCCGGCGCTGACCGCTTGGTGAACGCGGTAGGGGCTTTCGTTGAGTATGGAGGCCCCGCAATCGTGGTCGACAGCGGCACCGCGACCACCTTCGATATCGTGGCCGCCGACGGCGCCTTCGAGGGCGGCATCATCCTGCCGGGGATCAATCTCTCGCTGCAGGCGTTGCACGAAGCAGCGGCGCGGTTGCCACGCGTCGAAATCCGCGATCCCGGCCGTGTCATAGGAAAAGACACCGTAAGCGCTATGCAATCGGGCATTTATTGGGGATCGATCGACATGATCGAAGGTCTCATTCGTCGCATCAAGGCAGAGTACGGCAAGCCGATGAAGACAATCGCCACCGGCGGCGTTGCTTCATTGTTTGAAGGCGCCTTCCCAGCCATTGATCACTTTGATCAGGAGCTCACGTCGCGCGGTCTGTTGGAAATCTTCAAGCGGAATGGCGGCGTGCTTTGAGCAAGCCCGCCGCTGACGACGAATTGGTTTTCCTCCCGCTCGGCGGTTCCGGCGAGATCGGGATGAACCTGAATGCCTACGGCTTTGGGCCTGCTGACGACCGCAAGTGGATCGTCGTCGATATTGGCGTGACGTTCGGGCGTGAGGACACAACGCCCGGCATCGATCTGATTTTGCCCGACCCGACCTATCTCGAAGAAGAGCGCGACAACATCCTCGGCATCGTGCTGACGCACGCCCATGAAGACCATATCGGCGCGCTCGGCTGGCTTTGGCCACGGCTCAAAGCGCCGGTGTACGCAACGCCATTCACGGCGGCGCTGGTGCGCGAGAAGCTGCGCGAACAGGGTTTGCTGGAAAAAGTGCCGCTCACCGAAATTCCGCTCAAAGGAAAACTCACGCTTGGGCCTTTTGAGATCGATTTCGTGACGCTCACGCATTCCATCCCCGAGCCCAACGGCTTGGCCATTCGTACGCCGCTTGGCTTGGTGTGGCACACCGGCGATTGGAAGATCGATCCGAATCCGCTGATTGGCGAGACGACCGATGAGGCGGCGCTGCGGGCGATGGCGGACGAAGGCGTCCTTGCCATGGTTTGCGATAGCACCAATGTGTTTGTCGAGGGCACAGCCGGTTCTGAAGCAGATGTTCGCAAGAAGCTGACGGAGGTCATCGCCGCTTGCACCGGACGCGTTGCGGTGACGGCGTTCGCATCAAATGTGGCGCGTGTCGATACCGCGCTGCGCGCTGCCCGCGCGACGGGGCGTACGCCGTGCTTGGTCGGCAGATCCATGCACCGCATCTTTAACGCAGCGCAGAGTGTGGGGCTGCTACAAGATGCGCCGCACATCATCGACGAAGAGGACGCCGGGTCGCTCGCGCCGGAGCATGTCTTGTACCTGTGCACTGGCAGCCAGGGCGAACCACGCGCGGCGCTGTCGCGAATTGCACGCGGTGATCACCGGCACGTTTCGCTGCGCGAGGGCGATACTGTTATCTTCTCGTCGCGCGTCATCCCCGGTAACGAGAACGCTATCCACGCGCTATACGAAGCGTTCCTTGAGCGAGGCGTCGATCTGATCACCGCCGACGATCATTTCATCCACGTTTCGGGACACCCTGCGCGCGATGAATTGCGGCAGATGTACCAATGGGCGCGGCCTCAGATCGCCATTCCCGTCCATGGCGAGCACCGCCACATCCGAGAGCATGAAAAGCTCGCCAAGGAATTGCAGGTGCCGGAAACCATCGCGCCCGCCAATGGCGACCTGATCCGACTCGCACCCGGCCCGGCGGCGCTCATCGACGAGGTGCCGTCCGGGCGCCTGTTTGTCGACGGCAACACAATTGTCGAGACCGACGATGAGGCATTCAAGGACCGCAAACGCCTCGCCGCCGAGGGCGCCATCAACGTATCGCTCGCAGTCAGCGCCAAGAACGCCATCCTGGCCGGGCCGACGGCCTCCGTGCGTGGGCTCTCGCTGGGCGACGACGAGGATTTCGACATCGCGGTCACCGATCTTGAGCGCGCCGCCCAGGGCGCCTTCGCCAAGCTCAACCACGCCGAACGGGGCGACGACGACGCCGTCGAAGGCGCCGTTGTCCGCGCCGTGCGCAAGGCGGCTGAGCGCATTTGGCGCAAGCGTCCGCTGGTCGACGTTTCGATCCTGCGGATTTAAACTCCTGCCAGGGACCAGGAGTAGGGCCATGATTGGCAGGCTAAATCATGTCGGCGTAGCTGTGCCGTCGATCGAGGATGCGAAGGCGACCTATCGCGACCTCTACGGCGTGCCGGAAAGCGCCATCACCGAGACACGCGAACTTCCCGCGCAAGGCGTCAAGTTCGCCTTCGTCAACGTCGCCAACAGCCAGATCGAACTGATCGAGCCTTTGGGCGACGATAGCCCGATCCGAAACTTCCTGGCCAAGAACCCGAGTGGCGGGCAACACCATGTGTGCTTCGAAGTCGCGGATATCTATGCGGCGCGCGATGAGATGGTGGTTCGCGGCGCCAAGGTTCTGAACGAGCCACGCATTGGCGCGCACGGCACGTTGATCATCTTCGTTCATCCCAAGAACTCGAACGGCGTTCTCATCGAACTCATGGAAACGCCCAAGCATGGCTAGTTCAGAGGCCCTGGCGTTTCGGCGCTCCAGGTCTCCGATCCGCACTTTTCAGGCGCTGCTATTCTACATCGCCGGGCAGTGGTGGGACTTCGCGGCGCGTCTCGCGGGCGTGATTTCGCTCAACCGCAAAGCGTTTCTGGTGAACTTCTCCGACGCCGCCGACCGCCAGCGGTCGTGGGAGTTTTGGGGGCTTGCTTGGCTGCTCATAGCGCTCGCGGAGCGGGCAGCGTTCGGCGACGGCGCGGTGGGCGACGGCCTGCGCATTGATGCGTTTGCCGGCGACATCCTGCAGCGTCTCGTTCTGGAAGCGCTTTGGATGCTGCCCTTCTATTTGATCCTCAATCTGCGCACGGCGGCAGGGCTGACCTTCTTTGAGTTCTGGCTGAATTGTGGGCCGGTGATCGCGACGCTGTTGATTGTCGAGCGCGTAGTAGAACTCACATTCTGGTTCTGGCTAGACCCAACCCTGGTCTCGGCGCACGCCGAACTCTGCCCAGGCGCCACGTCCGTGCTGCCTGTGCTGCAGACGCAGTGCTTAGCTGCACTGGCGGCGATAGGAGTCAATACCGGGGTAGCGCAGCTTGCACACGTCGCTGTTTGGTCCGGACTCATGCTGTTCGGGCTACTCGTGCTTTGGCGCTACACAGTCGTCGCCCAGGAGGAGCCGCTCGCGCGCGCGGCGTTGCGTGTTGTGGCGGTGCAGGTGGCGTTGTGGAGCGTGGCGTTCTATTTCTTCACGAGAGGTTTGGCATGAGCCCGTTTCTCGCCGTCGCCATCTATCTAATCCTGTGGTGGCTCGCCTTTTTCACGATGTTGCCGCTGGGCGCCCAGAGCGCTCATGAAGCCGACGAGGAGACCGTGCCTGGGGCCGAACGCGGGGCGCCGCGCGTCCATGGGCTGAAGCGGAAGGCGCTGTTCGCGACGGCAATCGCGGCTGTTTTGTGGCTGGGCGTGGCGTGGGCGGTGTCGGTCGATCTAATGGGACTGCGCGCCCATTAGGGTGCGTTGCCGAGCCGCCCGGCTCAGTCTATCCAAGCCACCCCGGAAAGGAATTGGTCGTCTCCCATGCATGCCTTGAGCGTTACGCGCGCACAAGATTTTCCCGAATGGTATCAGGCCGTCGTCCGCGAGGCGGACCTGGCGGAGCTGTCGCCGACGCGTGGCTCCATGATCATCAAGCCGTGGGGCATGGGGCTCTGGGAGCGCATTCAGGGCGAGCTGGATCGTCGCATCAAGGACGCCGGCCACGACAATTACTACTTCCCGCTACTCATCCCGCTCGCCTTCTTCGCCAAGGAAGCCGAGCACGTGGAGGGCTTTGCCAAGGAAATGGCGGTCGTTACCCATCATCGCCTGAAGGCGATCGATGGCGCGCTGAAGCCCGATCCCGAAGCTGAGTTGGCCGAGCCCTTCATCATTCGCCCGACGTCAGAGACAATCATTGGCGACGCGTTCAGCCGGTGGGTGAAGTCGTATCGCGATCTGCCGCTGAAATTGAACCAATGGGCCAATGTGATGCGCTGGGAGATGCGCACGCGCATGTTCCTGCGCACGGCTGAATTCCTCTGGCAGGAAGGGCACACCGTCCACGCCGATGAAGCTGACGCGATGGTCGAGACCATGTGGGCGCTCGAACTCTATCGCAGTTTCGCCGAAGACTATCTCGCCATGCCGGTGATCGCCGGCGAGAAGCCGGAAAACGAGCGCTTCCCTGGAGCGGTTCGCACCTACTCGATCGAAGCGATGATGCAGGACGGCAAAGCGTTGCAAGCCGGCACGTCGCATTATCTCGGCACGCATTTCTCCGAAGCGCAGAACATTCGCTATCAGGACAAAGAGGGCGGCATGACGCTGGCTCACACGACGTCTTGGGGCATGTCCACGCGCATGATCGGCGGCGTGATCATGACGCACGGCGATGATGACGGCTTGCGCACGCCACCCGCCGCCGCGCCACGCCAGATCGTCATCGTACCCATGCTGCGCGGCAAGCCGGAAGACGAAGCTCTCAAAGACTATTGCGCGGCGCTGGCGGCAGCGCTGAACACCACGACCGCCTTTGGGTTCGCAGTGCGCGCCCATGTCGACGTCAAGGACGCGCGCCCTGCTGACAAACGCTGGGACTGGGTGCGCCGCGGCGCACCGCTGATCTGCGAGATCGGTCCGCGGGACGCGGCGAACGGGCAGGTGACATTCATCAAGCGCAATGCGTTACGCGAAGGCGAGAAGATCAAGTCGCATACGCTAGCGCACGACGAGTTTGTCGCCCAGGCGCCGGGTCTGCTGGAGACAATGCAGGCCGAACTGTTCGCCGAGGCGAAAGCGCGGCTCGACGGCAACATCCGGGACGGCTTCACCACCTTCGCCGATCTTGAGCGGTACTATGGAACCGACGACGAGAGCGGCGAGTTCAAGGGCTGGGCGCGTGTGCACTGGTCGCGCCCGTCTGGAGCGGCGCTCGATGAGGTGAGCAATCGCCTCAAAGCGCTCAAGCTGACGATCCGCAACGCGCCGAGCGTGCAGCCGGCTTCGTTTGGCGCTTGCATCTTCACTGGTGCGCCGGGGGTTGAGGAAATTCTTATCGCGCGAGCGTATTGATGGCGGGACGCAGCCAACCTTTCGGCCTGTTCGAGCGCATGCTCGCTGGGCGCTACCTGCGCGCCAAGCGCCAGCATGGCGGCGTGGCGCTGATTTCCGTTATCTCGGTGGTCGCCATCGCGCTAGCGGTGACAGCGCTGATCATCACCATGTCGGTCATGAACGGGTTTCGCGAGACGTTGCTGTCCCGCATCCTCGGCGTGAATGGACACGTTTACGTCGATGTCTCGAACCGCTTCCCGGATGACATCGAGCGTCTGGCGGCCGCTGCGCGCGAAGCGCCGGGCGTGATTCACGTTACGCCATTGATCAACGCTCAAGCTCTGGCCACGTCCGATGGCGCGGCCGCCGGCGTCATCGTGCGCGGCATTCCCCGCGAGCAATTGCAGCAGTTGCCGATCGTCATGGAGAGCATCCGCAGCGGGCCGGAAGCGCTTGCCGGCTTTGAGGGCGTGGATGCGCCAACTATCCTGATTGGCGACCGGTTGGCGGCGCAGCTCGGCGTGCGCGAAGGCATGGCGATTTCCATTCTGTCGCCGCAAGGCGCCGCCACGCCGTTCGGACTGACGCCGCGCCGCAAATCGTTCCTGATCGGCGGCGTGTTCAGCGTCGGCATGGCTGAGTTCGACTCGGCGCTGATCTACATGCCGCTGGAGCAGGCGCAGATCATGTTCTCGCGCTCCGGCGCCGACGAACTCGAAATCCGCATCAGCGACCCTGACCGCACAGTGCCCGCGATGATGGAGCTGCGTTCGCGCCTCGGGCCCGACGTCACCATCTACGATTGGCGCGCACGCAGCCAGGGATTGTCAGACGCACTGGTCGTCGAGCGCAATGTGATGCGGCTCATTCTAATGATCCTGGTCGCCATCGCCGCGCTCAACATCGTCACCGGCCTGATCATGCTGGTGAAGAACAAGAGCCGGGACATCGCCATTCTGCGGACGATGGGCGCCACCAAGGGCGCCATTCAGCGTGTATTTTTCATGGCCAGCGCCAGTCTTGGGGTCATCGGACTGTCCGTTGGGCTCGCCGTTGGCATTAGCTTTTGCCTGTTCATCGAGCCCATTCAAAACTTCCTGTCGGAACAGGTGGGTTTCGATATCTTTCCTGGCACGGTCTATTCGCTGGAGACGCTGCCCGCGCGCGTGGAGTGGGGCGAAGTGGCGCTCGTGTCCTTCTTCACGGTTGCGGTGACGTTCGCTGCGACAACGGTGACCGCATGGTGGGCGTCGCGCTTCGATCCGGTGGAGGCGTTGCGCTATGAATGACCTCGCGCACGCCGTCGCCACAACGTCGCCAGTGCTTCGGCTGACTGGTCTGCGGCGCACCTACAAGTCGGGCGATTCCGAACTCCACGTGCTCGACGGCGTCGATCTCGATATCGCCCCGGGCGAGATCGTAGGGCTGATCGGGCCGTCAGGTTCTGGAAAGTCCTCGCTGCTGCATGCGGCGGGGATGCTTGAAGAGCCATCGGATGGCGAAGTGCTGATCGAGGGCCGTTCGGGGTGGGACCTGAATGACGACGCCCGCACCGAGATCAGGCGCAATCGGATCGGCTTCGTTTATCAGTTTCACCATCTGCTGGCCGAGTTTGATGCACTTCATAACGTCGCGCTGCCGGCGCTGATCGCGGGGCGCCCGCGCCGTGAGGCGCTTGCCGAGGCCGAGCGTCTGCTCGGCGTCATGGGGCTTTCGGCGCGCATCCATCACCAGCCCGCGCAATTGTCCGGCGGCGAGCAGCAACGCGTGGCGATCGCACGCGCTGTAGTCAACAACCCCATTCTCATCTTGGCCGACGAGCCCACCGGCAATCTCGACCCAGACACGTCGACCGTGGTGTTCGCGGCGCTTTCCGACCTCGTGCGGAAAGAAGGCGCGGCCGCTCTCATCGCTACTCACAACCTCGAACTCGCCAAATACATGGACCGGGTAATGGCGCTGGATCACGGCAAGCTGGTGCAGCGCAGCTAGCGCCCCTTCGGCCCCTGCGCGGGAGCGCTTATCTTATGGGCGGGAGAATCACATGGCCCCGTCTTTTATCCATCTGCGCGCGCGTTCGGCGTACTCGCTGCTGCAGAGCGCGGTGCAGGTTAAAGCGCTGAGCAAGCTCGCCGCCAAGCACGGCTTTCCAGCGCTTGGTCTGACGGACGCCAACAATCTCTTCGGCGCGCTGGAGTTCTCGGAGGCGGCCGCGGAAGTCGGCGTGCAGCCCTTGGTGGGGCTCGCGCTTGATGTGCGCAGCGAGACCGGCCTTGCCGGCAGCCTCGTGCTCTTTGCGCAAAACAGCGCCGGCTACGCCAACCTGATGCAGCTTTCGAGCGCGGCCTACATCGAAACCGAAGGCCAGGGCGATCCCCATGTAGCGTTCGAGCGCGTGCTAGAGCGGCACGAGGGGCTGCTTGCGCTCACCGGCGGTGCCGAAAGCGCTTTCGCGCCGGTGTTGGCCGAAGGCAAGGCTGACATCGCAGAGGACGCGCTGCGCAAGCTGGCGGCGGTCTTTGATCGCCGGCTCTATGTCGAGCTGCATCGCCATGGCGAGGCAATCGAGGCTGAGACGGAAGGCGCCTGGATCGATCTTGCGTATCGCCTGGGACTGCCGCTCGTCGCCGCCAACGACATCCGCTTCGAGAAGAAGAGCGACCACGGCGCTCATGACGCCCTTATGTGCATCGCAGCGTCTTCCTACCTTGGCGAAGAGGATCGCCCGCGCGTCACAGACCAGCACTATTTCAAAACCGCCGACGAAATGGCGGCGCTGTTTTCGGACTTGCCAGAGGCGGTGGCGAATACTGTGGAAGTCGCGCGCCGCTGCGCCTTCCGGGTCCCGAAGCTTAAGCCCATCCTGCCGCGTTTCGACACCAAGCGCGGTCGTGACGAAGCCGCCGAACTGAAGGCGCAAGCCGAGGCGGGCCTAAAGGAGCGCTTGAAAGCGCTGGGCGCGCGCATGTCGGCGCCGGCGGAAGAGTACGAAAAGCGGCTTGCGTACGAAATCGGCGTCATCACGCAGATGCAGTTTCCGGGCTACTTTCTGATCGTCTCGGACTTCATCAAGTGGGCCAAATCGAACGGCATTCCCGTCGGCCCGGGTCGCGGCTCCGGCGCGGGTTCGGTGGTCGCTTGGGCGCTGACCATCACGGACCTCGATCCGTTGCGTTTCGGCTTGCTGTTCGAGCGCTTCCTCAATCCGGAGCGCGTGTCGATGCCGGACTTCGACATCGACTTCTGCCAGGAACGACGCGGCGAAGTCATCGACTATGTGAAGAACAAATACGGCGAGGATCGCGTCGCCCACATCATCACCTTCGGCACATTGCAAGCGCGCGCCGTGCTACGCGACGTTGGTCGGGTGATGCAGCTGCCGTTCGGCCAGGTCGACAAGCTGGCCAAGTTGGTGCCGGCCAATCCGGCCAATCCCGTCACGTTGGCGCAAGCGATGGAGATGGAAGAGAAGCTGCGGGAGGCGCGGCGCGAGCCGGAAGTCCGCGCGCTGATCGATACCTCGCTGCAACTGGAAGGCCTCTACCGCAACGCATCCACCCACGCCGCGGGCGTCGTCATCGGCGACCGGCCGCTGATAGAACTCGTCGCGCTCTACCGCGATCCGCGCGCGCACCTGCCGGCCACCCAGTTCAACATGAAGTGGGTCGAAACAGCGGGGCTGGTGAAATTCGACTTCCTCGGCCTGAAAACCCTCACCGTCATCGATCGGGCCGTGAAGTTTCTCAAGCAACGCGGCGTCGACGTTGACTTGAGCGACACCGGCTACGACGACCCAAAGACATATGAGCTGCTCCAGTCCGGTCTGACTTTCGGCGTGTTCCAGCTCGAAGGTCAGGGCATGCGCGATACGCTGCGCAAAGTGAAGCCGACCTGTCTGGAAGACGTGATCGCGCTGATCTCTCTCTACCGGCCAGGGCCGATGAAAAACATCGACCACTTCGCCAACGTAAAGCACGGGCGCGAGCAACCGGACTATCTGCACGAGACGCTGCGCCCGATCCTTGAAGAGACCTACGGCGTCATCGTCTACCAGGAGCAGGTCATGCAGATCGCGCAGGTGCTCTCGGGTTATAGCCTGGGCGAGGCCGATCTATTGCGCCGCGCCATGGGCAAGAAAAAGCCCGAAGAGATGGCCGCGCAGAAGACGCGCTTCATTCAAGGCGCGCAGGAGCGGGGTGTAAACGAGAATCTGGCCTCGCATATTTTCGATCTGGTCGAGGAATTTGCCGGCTACGGCTTCAACAAATCACACGCCGCCGCTTACGCGGTTGTCGCCTATCACACAGCGTACCTGAAAGCGCACTATCCGGTGGATTTCATCGCCGCTTCGATGAGCCTCGATATCTCGAACTCGGACAAGCTCGCGAGTTTCCACCAGGATGCGCGACGCGTGGGCGTGACGATCCTGCCGCCCGACCTCAATCGCTCGGAAGCGGATTTCAGTGTCGAACCCACGGATAACGGCGTTGCTGTCCGCTACGCACTGGGCGCGGTGCGCAATGTCGGCATCACCGCGATGGAATCCGTTGTGGCCGAACGCAAAGCGCGCGGAACGTTTAAGGCGCTCTACGATTTCTCCGAACGGCTTGACCCGAAGTCGGTCAATCGCCGTCAATTGGAGAATCTGGCCAAGGCCGGCGCGTTCGATGGCATCGAGCCTGATCGCGCGCGTGCAATGGCAGCGTGCGAGGTCGTCGCAGCTTACGCCCAGCGCGTCGCCGAGGATCGCGCCAGTTCGCAGGCGAGCTTGTTTGGGGCGGAGGAGCCGAGTGCGCGGCCAGCTTTCCCGAAAGCGCCCGCATGGTCAGCGCAAGACAAGCTGGATTTCGAGCGTGAGAGCGTTGGATTTTATTTCTCAGGCCATCCGCTTGCGAACTTCTTCGTCGACAATGGCGAACGCTACAAAGCGATCGCGGAAATTCTGGAAGAGGGCGAAACCGAGCCTCGGTCTTATTTAATGGCCGGCGTTGTCCGCCGGGCTCAATTCAAGCCAACCAAAACCGGCAGCATCTGGGGTTTCATCCAGATGTCGGACCCAACTGGCGATTTCGAACCCGCCATCATGCCGGAATTGGTGCCGCAATATCGGGACGCGCTAGAGATCGGGAAATCTTACGTCTTTCGCGCGCGCGTGCGTTGGCTGGACGGCGACCTTCGCATCAATGCCGATGCGTTTGAGCCGGTGGAGGCCGCCGAGGCGCGCACAACAGAGGACTTGCGTATCATCCTGAAAGAAGGTGCGCCGCTCGACCTGCTGGCGCAGACGATATCGGCTCTGCCAAAGGCCAATCTCGGCGAGGCGCGCCCGTTGCGCCTCATCCTTCGGCTGAAGGACGGGCGCGAGATCGAGGTCGACGCTAAGCGCAACGTGCCAGCGGGCCCGGCGGCGCGGGCGGCGCTCAAGGCGGCGCGCGGCGTGGAGCGGGTGATTTAGGGCCGCGGCGATCGTCGCAAATTCTCCCGAAAGGCGCGCAAAGGGTTGTCTCCGCGGCGTTAAATCCCTCAGATGCCCCGCCTCAAAGGGGGAGGGGCCGATGCGAGTTAACCCGCTCATTGCGCTTGTTGCCGGGCTGAGCCTGGCCGCGTGCGCAAGCACATCCGAAGTCGTTGGCGAGGCCGAATCCGGCGCGAGAGGCGAGGCTTACGCCTCGACCTATGCACCGAGACCTTCCCTACCGACAGTTATCCGAGACGCCACCGTTTTTGACGGGGCGGGCGCCGAGTTGGCGAACGCCGATGTTTATATCCGCGACGGCCGCATCGTCGCAGTGGGCGTCGATCTCGACGTGCCCGGAGATGTTCAGGAAGTCGATGGGCGCGACAAATTCGTGACGCCAGGCATCATCGATGCGCACTCGCATCTGGGCGTGTATCCCTCACCAAGCATTCAAGCAACGTCGGACGGCAATGAACTTACCCAGCCGAACACGGCTGAGGTTTGGGCTGAGCATTCCGTTTGGCCGCAAGACCCCGGCTTCGGCCGGGCGGTGGCGGGCGGCATCACAACGCTGCATGTGTTGCCGGGTTCAGGAAACCTCTTTGGCGGCCGTGGCGTGACCCTGCGTCCCGTGTTGGGGGCGCGCACCGTGCAGGAGATGAAGTTCCCAGACGCGCCGCAAAGTCTAAAAATGGCGTGTGGCGAAAATCCATCACGCGTCTACGGCTCGCGCAATTCCTCGCCCGCGACGGGCATGGGCAACATGGCCGGTTATCGCCAAGCCTTCATCGCGGCTCAGGATTACGCCGAGCAGGTTCGCAACGCCGAAGCCGGCGACGGCGATCCGCCAGATCGCGATCTCGAACTCGAAACACTCGCCGGCGTGCTGAACGGCGACATTCTCCTGCAATGGCATTGCTACCGCGCCGACGAAATGGCCAACGCCATCGAAGTCTCGCACGAATTTGGCTTCCGCATCGCCGCCTTCCATCACGCGGTGGAGGCCTACAAGATCCCGGACTTGCTGGCGCGCGAAGAGATTTGCGCAGCGATGTGGGCCGATTGGTGGGGCTTCAAGATCGAAGCCTATGACGGCATTCGTGAGAACATCCCCTTCGTTCACGCTGGCGGCGCCTGCGCAATCGTTCATTCCGATAGCGAAGTCGGCATTCAACGGTTGAACCAGGAGGCCGCGAAAGCGCTCGCGGATGGCCGTCGCGCCGGGCTCGACATCACACGCGCTCAGGCCTGGACATGGCTCTCGCAAAACCCAGCGCGCGCGCTTGGCATCGAAGAAGAGACCGGCACGCTGACTGCTGGCCTGCGTGGCGACGTGGTCGTCTGGTCGGCCGACCCGCTGTCCAGTTACGCGGTGGCGGAGCGTGTCTATATTGACGGCGCGCTGATCTATGAGCGCGGGCGCGACCAGGATCGCTTCTCCGATTTCGAACTTGGACAGACCTATCGGGAGGGCGCCCAATGAGAGCGCTAGCTGCTGCTTTGTGCGTGTTGGCGATGGCCGCGCCTGCCGCCGCCGAGACGGTGCTCATTCGCGACGGGCGCGTCGTCACCAATGGCGGCGCCGGCATCATCGAGAATGGCGACGTGCTGATCGTGGATAACCGCATCGCCGCCGTCGGCGCCGACATCACCGCGCCCCGCGGCGGCCGTGTGATCGAAGCGCGCGGCGCGTGGGTGACGCCCGGCGCCTTCGCGGCGATCAGTGAGTTAGGCCTGAGTGAGATATCGGGCTCCGGCGCGCCTAACGACGCCAATGTGAGCGGGCCTCTGGCCTCTGCCGCCGCCGACGCGGGCCGCGCTTTCAATCCTGGCGTTACGGCTGTGGCTGTCACGCGCATGGAAGGCGTCACGCGGGCGGCGATCGCGCCGTCCTCTACGGACACCCTGTTCGGCGGTCAGGGCGCCTTGGTCTCGCTCAGCGGCGCCCCGGACAGCGTTTTCGGCGAGCGCGCCTTTATGGTGGTCGAACTGGGCGAGACGGGCGCAACACGCACGGGTGGGTCGCGCGCTACGGTGTGGCCGGCGTTCGAAGCGGCGTTGCGTGACGCGCGCGAATATCCAAGTCGCTACCGCAGCGGCCAGGGCGGAGCAGTGCTGAACGAATTGGATGCCGCCGCGCTGCAGCCGTTTGCGCGCGGGCAGGGGCTTTTTCTCGTTCACGTTGAAAGCGCCGCCGACATTCGCCGGGTCATCCAGTTCAAGCGGGCCAATCCTGGCTTACGCTTCGCCATCCATGGCGGCGCGGAAGCCTGGCAAGTCGCCTCGGAATTGGCGCGCGCCGACATTCCGGTCATCATCGACCCGCTCTCAAACTTGCCGGATCGCTTCGAGCGCTTGTCGGCCAGGCTCGACAATGCAGCGCTGCTGAATGCTGCTGGCGTGCAAATCGCGATTGCGCCCGCGCCGGGGACGGTGGACGCGCATCAGGCGCGCCTTGCCCTCCAGCTTGCCGGCAACGCCGTCGCCAACGGTCTTCCTTGGGACGCGGCGTTCGCCGCGGTGTCACGTGGCCCCGCCGAGATTTTCGGGGTTGGGGCCCAGCTGGGCCGGCTTGAGCGGAATTACGTCGCCGACGTGGTCATCTGGGACGGCGACCCTCTTCAGGTGACGTCGGCGCCGACCATGGTCTTCATTGGCGGCCAGGAGCAGCAACTGGTTTCCCGCCAGACCCGGCTCCGGGACCGCTACCACCCCAGTCGGCGCGCGGCCGCCCAATAAGGCAAGGGATGGCAGGCATGCGCTTGTTTTCCCGTCCGTGATCCCCTAAATGCCGCCTCACTTCGCACGCGGGAGCGGCGGGACGGTCTGAAAGCGGCCGTTTCCTCCATCCGGTCCTTGGGGAGCCCGTTAGGGTGATCCGGGGGTTCTTCCGCGGCGGCAAACCGGAAAAGGAACAGAACTTATGGCGCTGCCTGAATTCAGCATGCGTCAGCTCTTGGAAGCTGGCGCCCACTTTGGCCACCAAACCCATCGCTGGAATCCGAAGATGGATCGCTACATCTTCGGCGAGAAGGCGAACATCCACATTCTCGATCTGTCGCAGACGGTGCCTCTGCTGCACCAAGCGCTCCTGAAAGTGCGCGAAGTCGCCGCCAATGGCGGTCGCGTGCTCTTCGTCGGCACCAAGCGCCAAGCGGCTGATCACATCAAAGCGGCGGCACAACGCTGCGCCCAGTATTATGTCAACTCGCGCTGGCTCGGCGGTACGTTGACCAACTGGCAAACGGTGTCGAAGTCGATCGCGCGCCTGCGCGAAACCGAATCCACCATCGGCGGCGGCGGCATTGGCCTGACCAAGCGCGAAGTTCTCAATCTCACGCGCGAACGCGACAAGCTGGATCGTTCCCTCGGCGGCATCGCCTCGATGGGCGGCATTCCGGACCTGATGTTCGTGATCGACACCAACAAGGAAGCGATCGCCATTCAGGAAGCCAAGAAGCTCGGCATTCCGGTGGTCGCGGTGGTCGACTCGAATTGCGATCCGGACGCGGTGACGTTCCCGATCCCGGGCAATGACGACGCCGCGCGCGCGATCCAGCTCTATTGCGATCTGATCGCCGACGCCGTGCTTGATGGCCTCACCGAGAACCAAGTGCGCGGCGGTGTCGATATCGGCGCCTCGTCGCGTCCGCCGGTCGAACCGGCGGTTGTCGAGCGCGCCCCGACGCCGGTTGAAAGCCCGATGGATGGGCCGAACGCCGCGAATTACTGACGCAGAATACGTAGGAGTACGAACATGGCGGAAATTACCGCTGCGCTGGTCAAAGACCTGCGCGAAAAGACCGGCGTCGGCATGATGGACTGCAAGAAGGCGCTGGCGGAAACTGACGGCGACCTCGAAGCGGCGGTCGACTGGCTGCGCGCCAAAGGCCTGTCGAAGGCCGCGAAGAAAGCTGATCGCGCCGCCGCCGAAGGCATTGTCGCCATCTCGCTTGACGTGAACCAAGGCGCGGTGATCGAGCTCAATTCGGAAACCGACTTCGTCGCCCGCAACGCCGATTTCCAAAAGGCGGCCGGCGCGTTCGCGAAGCTTGCGATCAAGGCCGGCGATCATGCCGCCCTGCTGGACTCGGTGCACGAGGGCCAGAAAGTCAACGAGGCGGTCACGCAACTGATCGCCACGATCGGCGAGAACATCACGCTGCGCCGCTCGGCCAAGCTGAACGTCTCCAACGGCGTTGTCGCTGCTTACGTCCACTCCAAGGTGGACGGCTCGGACAATCTGGGCCGTATCGCCGTTCTAGTGGCGTTGGAGTCGACCGGCGACAAGGCGGCGCTGGAGAGCCTCGGCAAGAAGCTCGCCATGCACATCGCCTCGGCCAATCCGTTGGCGCTGAGCGAAACCGAAATTCCGGCTGAGCGCGTCGAGCGCGAGAAGGCGGTTATCGGCGAGCAGATCAAGGAAGATCCGAAGGCTCAGGGCAAGCCGCAACAGGTCCTCGACAAGATGCTCGAAGGCCGGATGCGTAAATTCTACGAAGAATCCGTGCTGACCAAGCAAGTCTTCATTTTGAACCCGGATCAGACCGTTGAGGCCGCTATCGCCGAAGGCGCCAAGGCGGCCGGCGCGCCGGTCACGGTGAAGGGCTTTGTGCGCTTCGCGGTGGGCGAGGGCGTGGAAAAGAAGGTGGACGACTTCGCCGCGGAAGTGGCGGCGATGTCCGGCAAAGCCTGACACGGCTCACAGGTTGAGTTCAGGGGGCGCGGCCGGTTCGGTCGCGCCCTTTGTTTTTGCTCACGGGAACCGCGCTTCGACGCTGACTCCGCGCCCGGCTCTGGTCTATAGATTCGGCCTCATGAGCCTTGCTGAAAAAAGTCCAAGCCTGGCTGGGCGCGCCTACAGACGCGTCCTGCTCAAGATTTCCGGCGAAGCGCTGATGGGCGAGGGCCAATACGGCATCGACCAGAACGTGTGCGAGCGGATTGCGCGCGAGGTGTTGGATGCCGCCGAGAACGGCGCGGAGATGTGCCTCGTCATTGGCGGCGGCAACATCTTCCGCGGCATGGCCGGCGCCGCAAAAGGCATGGAGCGCGCCAGTGCTGACTATATGGGCATGCTGGCCACTGTGATGAACGCGCTCGCCATGCAAAACGCAATCGAGGCGCTGGGCGGCCAGGCGCGCGTGCTTTCGGCCATTCCCATGATGACCGTGTGCGAGCCTTATGTGCGGCGGCGCGCATTGCGGCACATGGAGAAGGGCCGCATCGTCATTTTCGCCGCCGGCACCGGCAATCCATTTTTCACCACCGACACCGCCGCTGCGCTGCGCGCTGCCGAAATGGGATGCGACGCGCTGCTAAAGGGCACGCAAGTCGATGGCGTCTACACGGCCGATCCCAAGCAGGACAAAACCGCGACCCGCTACGACACGCTTACCTATCACGAAGTGTTGGCGCGCGATCTCAAGGTGATGGACGCATCAGCCATCAGCCTGATGCGCGACAACAGCATTCCCATCGTCGTGTTCTCGATTCAAACGCGCGGCGGTTTGGCCGATGTGCTGGCCGGCCGGGGCGTCTGCACCACTATCACCGACTAGGACGAAAACCATGGCTGCTTCCGCGCCCTTCAAGCTCGATGAGTACAAAAAGCGCATGGATGGCGCGCTCACCGCGCTTCAACACGAGTTTGGCGGCCTCCGCACCGGCCGCGCTTCGCCGACCATCCTCGACCCCATCACGGTGGAGGCCTACGGCTCGGTGTCGCCGTTGAACCAGGTTGCCGGCGTCACTGTTCCTGAGCCGCGGATGATCTCGGTGCAGGTGTGGGACAAGTCGGTTGTCGGCGCCGTGGATAAGGCGATCCGTTCCGCCAATCTTGGCCTCAACCCGATCATTGACGGCCAGACGCTGCGCATTCCAATCCCGCCGCTCACTGGCGAGCGCCGGCAGGAACTGGCGAAAGTGGCCGGCAAATACGCCGAGCAGCAGCGCGTGGCGGTGCGCAACATCCGCCGCGACGCCATGGACCATCTAAAGAAGCTTGAGAAAGAACACGCCATTTCCGAGGACGAGCACAAGAAGCTCGGCGCCGACGTGCAAAAGGCCACCGACGACCACATCAAGAAGGTCGACGATCTGCTGCGCCACAAGGAAGAGGAGATCATGCAGGTCTAGGCCTGCATCGGTCAGATGGCGGAGCCCGCCCCCAATCCGGCGCCTGCCCAGACGCCTCGCCACATAGCCATCATCATGGACGGCAACGGCCGCTGGGCGCGCCAACGCTCAAGGCCGCGCACGTTCGGCCATAGCGAGGGCGTCGAGGCGCTGCGGCGCACCGTGGAGGCCGCGGGCGAACTGGGCGTCGGCTATCTCACGGTCTTCGGCTTTTCGACAGAGAACTGGCGCAGGCCCGCCGAAGAGGTGAGCGCGCTGTTTGACCTGCTTCGCCTCTATGTCGCGCGCGATCTTGAGAAACTTGCGCGCGAGGGCGTGCGGGTGCGCGTCATCGGTGAACGACAAGGCCTGCAACGCGACATCGCGGAGATTATCGATCGCGCCGAGATGCGTACGTGCGACAACAGCAAGCTCAATCTCACCATTGCCTTCAACTACGGCGGACAAGACGAAATCGCGCGCGCCGCGCGCCGCCTGGCCGAGGACGTCGCGGCAGGAAAGCTGGCGCCATCGGACATCACGACAGCGCGGTTCGAGACATATCTGGATACTGCCGACATGCCGCCGCCCGACATTCTGGTCCGGACCTCAGGCGAACAGCGCATTTCCAACTTCATGCTGTGGCAGAGCGCTTACGCCGAACTCGTTTTTCTCGACGTGCTCTGGCCCGATTTCGGCAAGCAGGCGCTGGAGCGCGCAATCGCCGAGTACAATATGCGCGACCGACGCTTCGGAGGAGCAGATCCTGTCTCCTCGTGAGGCGCAAGCGGCGCATCCCGCGCGTGGCGACTGGTCCGATCTGGGCGCGCGCATCGTGTCCGGTTTGGTGCTGGCGTCGTTGGGTGTAACAGCGGCGTGGTTCGGTGGGCCGTGGCTTGCCGGCGCCTGTGGCGCCGCCGTCGTGGCGATGAGCTACGAGTGGGCGCGCATGAGCGAACCCGAGGCGGCGACGCCTGCGTTTCTGTTTGCACTGGCCGGATCGTTGGGCGCGGTGATGTTCTCCAGTTGGGGACATCTCTGGTACGCCGTGGCCTGGATGTCTGCCGCGGCGCTGCTCTCGTCGATGCGCCGCCGCACGCCGGTCGGCGTCATCGAGACCGCCGGCGGCGCAATCTATATCGGCTTACCTGCAGCGGTATTTCTGTGGTTGCGTGACCGCGGCCCCGAGGGACTGGAAACCATCCTCGCATTGTTCGCGATCATCTGGGCGTCCGACATTTTCGCGTACTTTGGCGGTAAATTGATCGGCGGCCCCAAGGTCGCGACCGGGCTGTCGCCGAACAAGACATGGTCAGGCATCGTCTCGGGCACGTTGGCGGGGGCGGCTGTGGGGCTCGCCTGCGGCACTCTGTTTCACGCCGGCGACGGCTTCCGCGTGGCATGGTTGAGCATCGGCGCGATTATCGCGTTCACAGGACTGATGGGCGATTTGTTCGAGTCCTTCCTCAAACGACGCTTCGGCGTGAAAGACGCCAGCCGCCTGATCCCGGGTCACGGCGGGGTGCTCGATCGGATCGACAGCCTGATGGCCGCGACATTGCTGGTGGGCGCGGCGCTCGCCTTTGGCCCGCGCGCAACAACCCTCCTATTTGGGCCAGGGCTGTGAAGCGGACTGTTTCCATTCTCGGTGTGACCGGTTCTATCGGCCAATCGACCATGCAGGTCATCGAAGAGCTGCGCGGGCAGGGGGCCGAGATCGCCGTCGAAGCGGTGACGGCAGCCAGTAATGTCGATGCGCTCGCCGAGGCGTGCCGGCGCCTTCACCCGCGCTTCGCGGCAATTGCCGACCCAATGCTCCTGTCGAAGGTCAAGGAGGCGCTGGCGGGGCAGGATACCGAAGTCGGGGCTGGCCTGGCTGCGCTCGAAGAGGCGGGGGCGCGGCCGGCTGACTGGGTGATGTCTGCGATTGTCGGCGCCGCGGGCCTAGCGCCAACCATGGCCGCCGTGCGGCGGGGCGCCACCGTGGCTTTGGCCAACAAGGAATGCCTCGTCTGCGCCGGCCCGTTGTTTCTGGATGCGGCCAGGGCGCACGCTGCGACGCTGCTGCCGGTGGATTCCGAGCATAACGCCATCTTCCAGGTGCTAACCCACCCCAAACGGGTCGAGAAGCTGACCCTGACCGCTTCCGGCGGCCCGTTCCGGACCGCCAGCCGAGAAGCCATGGCGTTGGCGAGCCCGGATCAGGCCTGCGCGCATCCGCGCTGGAGCATGGGGCGCAAGATTTCCGTCGACAGCGCCACCTTGATGAACAAGGGGCTGGAACTGATCGAAGCCAGCTATCTATTCGGGTTCGGCGGCGACGCCATAGACGTCATTGTCCACCCCCAAAGCGTCATTCATAGCCTCGTCCACTTTGTCGATGGCTCAGTCCTGGCGCAGATGGCCAGCCCGGACATGCGCATTCCGATTTCCTATGCTCTCGCCTGGCCGGATCGCGCTGCGGTATCCACTGCCCGCCTGAACCTCTCGGACATCGGTTCTCTCACCTTTGAGGCGCCCGACGGCGTGCGCTTTCCCGCGCTTGGCTTGTGCCGCGCCGCCCTAAATGCGGGCGCGGCAGCGTCCACCGCCTTAAGCGCCGCCAACGAAGTCGCCGTCGAGGCGTTCCTGCAGGAGCGTATCGGTTTTCTCGACATTTCCTCGCTCGTCGAAGAGGTTATGGATGAGTTGGGCGGACGCGAGTCAGGCCTTATCGCAAAAACGCCTTCATCCTTCGATGAGGTGGCTGAGGTGGATCAGGCTGCGCGTCGCGCGGCGCAACGGATTGCGGGAAATCTGGCGGCAGCCTAAAGGCTGACGGCGCTCCGAAAAATTAAAGGCGCGAGAGGAAGCGGTCGAATGCCAGATTTGCTGCAGAGCATGCAGGACCTCCTGATCTACGCGGGTTCGTTCGTCGTTGTTCTCAGCGTCGTCGTCTTCGTCCACGAGTTTGGCCACTTCCAGGTCGCCCGCTGGCGCGGTGTCGCGATCGACACCTTCTCCATCGGTTTCGGCAAAACGCTGCTGGGCTGGCGCGACAAGCACGGCGTGCAGTGGAAAGTCGGCGCTCTACCGTTGGGCGGTTACGTGAAGTTCGCTGATGACGCGGACGCAATGTCCACAGCGCCGCGCGAAAAGATCGAGGACCCCGCCGAGCTTGCAGAGGCGCGCGCCAAAGGTCTGTTTCACGCACAGCCGCTATCGACGCGCTCGATGGTCGTCGCCGCTGGGCCGCTGACCAATTTCGTGTTTTCGATTTTGGCCTTCGGTTTGCTTGCGCTGATCATCGGACGCGACACCCCAACACGCGTAGATGTCGTCGCGCCAGACTCTGCCGCTGCCGCAGCAGGCATGTTGCCGGGCGATGTCATCCTCACTCTGAATGGCGACGCCATTGGCTCTTTTGAACAATTGCAACCGATCGTCTCGCGCTCCGTCGGCACGCCGCTGACGATTGTCGTGAGACGGGGGGAGAACGAGGTTCCGCTCCAAATCACGCCGTTGCCGAGCACAGCCAACCCGAACGTCGGCGCGCTCGGCATTGCGCACCAAGCTTCCTACGCAACGCGTGAGCGCATTGGCCCGCTGACCGCAATCGGCGAGGGCGCCAACAACACCTGGCAGATCGTGGCGCAAACCGGCGCCTATATCGGCGCGATCTTCACCGGCCGCGAGTCGGGCGACCAGATCGCCGGCCCGCTCGGCATCATCAACGTATCCGGTCAGGTCGCGTCGTCGGCGCTTGATGCACCGAACGCAACGTTCCTGCAAAAATTTCAGATGCTGGCCCTGTCGCTTTTGAACCTTGCGGCGGTGCTTTCGGTGGCCGTTGGCATCGTCAATCTGCTGCCGATCCCGATCCTCGATGGCGGACATCTGCTATTCTACGGAATCGAAGCGCTACGCGGGGGCAAGCCACTGCCGCCGTCGGCGCAGGAATGGGCCTACCGGGCTGGATTCGCCGTGATGGCGAGTTTGTTTTTGTTCGCAACCTGGAACGACATCACGCGGCTCTTTCCAGGGACACAATGAGCAGCGCCTCGTCCTTGTCTTTCGGGGCGGGATAGGGTCTTAAAAACACGGCGCTGGGGAGCGCCGGAGCGTCGAGGGCTTGATGAAGCGGGTTCTGCGGGAAGTCGTGCTCGGCGCCGTTGGCTGCGTCGCTACTGTTGGCGCAGGGGCGGGTGCGTTGTTGGCCGCGTCGACGGATGCGTACGCGCAAGAGGGCGCGACGGCGCCCGCGCCTGAGCAGCAGCAAGCCGGGATCGCCATTCGTCGCGTGGTTGTCGAGGGCAACCAGCGGATCGAGCCTGCCACCATCACCTCCTACCTGCTTGTCCGCCCAGGCGACGTGTTCGACGCCGAGCGCATCGATATGTCGCTGAAGACGCTGTTCGCGACCGGCTTGTTCGCGGACGTGCAGATCGAACAGCGCGGCGCCGACTTGGTTGTTTCGGTGATCGAAAACCCCGTCATCAACCGGGTGATCTTCGAAGGCCTTCGCACGCTCGACGAGGAGGATCTCGAAGAGGAAGTTCAGGCCCGCCCACGCTCGGTGTTCACACCGGCGCGCGCGCAAGCCGACGTGCAGCGTATTATTGAAGTGTATCGCCGCGCCGGCCGCTTCGCCGCGCAGGTGACGCCGCAAGTGCGTGAGCTCGATCAAAACCGCGTCGATCTGATCTTTGAAGTCGATGAAGGCCCGGTCACCGGCGTGCGTGACGTGAACTTCGTCGGCAACCGCGTGTTCTCCGATCGCACGTTGCGCGACGCGATCGTGACGCGCGAGTCGAGCTGGTGGAACATCTTCCAGAGCAACGACAATTACGACCCAGACCGTCTCGAGTACGATCGCGAGCAGCTGCGCCAGTACTACAACAACCGCGGCTATGCGGACTTCCGCGTCGTGTCGGCGGTTGCGGAATTGACGCCAGACCAGCGCGACTTCTTCATCACGTTCACACTCGACGAAGGCATCCGCTACGAGTTCGGCGAGATCCGCGTACAGACCGAACTCAACCGTCTGCCGCAGGAGCTTTTGCTCGCCGCCGTGCCGATCCGCCGTGGCGAAGTCTTCCGCGGCGAACTGATCGAAGACGCCATCGACGCCATGAGCTACGTCGCCGGCACCGTTGGGTATGCGAACGTCGACATCACACCGGTTGTCGAGCGCGATCGCGACAATCGCGTCGTCAACATCACGTTCGAGGTCAACGAAGGCCCGCGCGTCTTCATCGAACGCATCGATATCGTCGGCAATTCGCGCACGGTGGACGAAGTGATCCGCCGCGAGATGCGCGTCAGCGAAGGCGATGCTTTCAACCGGGTTCTGCTCGACCGCTCACGCCAGCGCGTTCAATCGCTGGGTTTCTTTGACGAGGTCACAGTCGAGGACACTGACGGCTCGCAGCCGGACCGTTCTGTGGTCACTGTCAGCGTTCAGGAGCAATCAACCGGCGAACTGGCGTTTGCGGCAGGCTACTCATCCAATGAGAGCTTCCTCTTCGACGTCTCAGTCACCCAGCGCAATTTGCGCGGCCGCGGCCAGTTCCTGCGTCTGCGTGCGTCGTCGAGCCAGCAGCGTCAGCAAGTCGATCTGCGTTTCACCGAACCGCGCTTCATGGGGCGTGAACTGGCGGCGGGTGTTGACGTCTATTCGTTGCGCACCGACTTCCTCGATCAATCCTCGTTTGAGAACCAATCCACCGGCATCGGTCTGCGCGCGAGCTTCCCGGCCGCTGAACGCACAAGCCTGGGGCTGACTTACTCTCTGATCCAAGACGACACCGAGATCGCGGACGTCTTCATCGACCACGACTCCAATGCGCTGACGCCGCTGGTGGATCAGTGCGATCCGGTCAATCCGGCGCGGCCGCTTCTCTGCGATCAGGAGGGGACGTTCCTGACCTCGGTTGCTGGGCTCACCATCAACTTCGATCGCCGCAATCAGCCGATTCAGGCCACACGCGGGTTCGATCTGCAGATCAGCCAAGACGTGGCGGGCCTTGGTGGGGAAGTGAACTATCTCCGCACCGAGCTTGAAGGCGGTATCTATTACGGCCTTTGGGGCGGGTTCCGCGCATCCTTCCGCGGCAGCGCCGGCTACATCGCAGGCTGGGGCGGCGATGACGTCCGCATCAACGACCGCTTCTTCAAGGGCGGCTCCTCGTTCCGTGGCTTTGATGTCGCCGGCATAGGGCCGCGCCAGCTGCTGGTGGATGATGTTACCGGCGCCGTCGTGGACGAAGGCGACGCCCTCGGCGGCAACTTCTACGCCATCGGCACGGTTCAGCTCGACGTGCCGTTGCCCCTGCCGGAATCCTTCTCGTTGGGCAGTGCGCTGTTCGTCGACTTCGGCACCCTAGGGTACGTCGACCCAGCCAGCCGCCAGACTGTGGACGTGGTCGGGCCGAACCGCCTTATTGTTGACGACACTGCCAGCTTGAGAGTGGCGGCGGGGATATCGGTCTTCTGGGACTCGCCATTCGGCCCAGTTCAGTTCGATTTCGCCCAGCCGCTTGAATACGAAGAATACGACCGGCGGGAGGAATTCCGGTTCTCCACCCGGACCAATTTCTGAGGAGAAAACGCAAGATGCGTGTGTTGAATGTTCTGGCGGCCGCCGCGATCGCGGTAGCCGCCGTCTCGGTCACGTCTGACGCTTTCGCGCAACGTGGCGGACGCAACCAATCCAGTACGGCCGTGGTGCTGAATTACGAGCGTGTACTCGGCGAGTCCGCCCTAGGCCGCGATATTCAGTCCCGTTTGGGTCAAATTCGCCAGGAAATCGGTCAAGAAGCGCAATCGTTGGCGCCGGAACAGCAATCGCTCGAGCAGGAGCGCCAACGCCTCGCTGGCGTCACGCGCAACATGTCGCCCGAGCAAATCCGCAACAGCGCCGACTTCCAGCAGTTTCAGCAGCGCTTGCAGCAGCTCGAAGGCCGCGCGCAATCTCTGCAAGGCGACTTCCAGTGCACCCAATTGCTGACCCTCCGTGAGTTCGACCGGCAGGTCACGCCGATCGTCCGAAGCGTCATGGAAAGCCGCGGCGCCGGCATCGTCCTCGATGCCCGCAGTGTCCAGTTCACGCAGCCCGAGTTCGACATTACGTCAGCAGTGATCGAACAACTCGATCAGGCGAGCCGCTCCGCGAACGTGACCCGCCACTCGGTCTCGGAATGCCAGCAGCAGTCCGGCCAATAACCTTCTGACGGTGACATCGGGCGTCAGCGGCGCCAGCATGGCGGCGCATGATTGACCCCCGTTTCTACGAGGCGCTCGGACCGGTGACGGTCCGAGCGCTTGCGCCTTCCGCCGAGATTGGCGGCGATGGCGACAGGCTGGTCTCCGGCGCGGCGCCAGCCGATCGCGCTGGACCAGGCGATCTCTGCTACTACGAAGGTAAGAAGGCTGCGCCGCTTACGTCTTCACCCGCCGTGTGCATCATTCCATCGGCGCTCGCGCATCTCGCCGCGAAAGCCGGCGCGCTCATTCTCTCGGACACGCCGCGCTCGACGTTTGCGCGGCTCGTGCCCAATCTGATCCGGCCACGTTCGTTCGGGGCCGGCGATACACGCATCGATCCCAGCGCGCGCCTGGATGAGGGGGTGCGGTTAGGGCCAGGCGTGGTTATTGGCGCCAACGCGCACATCGGCGCCAGCGCAGAGCTTGGACCCAACGCCGTCATCGGCCCGGGCGTCACCATAGGCCGGCGTTCGCGGATCGGCGCGGGCGTATCAGTTGCGTTCGCCCTTATCGGCGATGACGTGAACATCCTGGCGGGCGCTGTGATCGGCGAGCAGGGGTTTGGCGTCGCGGGCGACGCCGGCGGCCCGATCGACGTACCGCACCTTGGCCGTGTCATTGTTCAGGACCGTGTGACCATCGGCGCCAATTGCACGCTCGACCGCGGCGTCTTCGACGACACTGTGGTCGGCGAGGACTGTAAGATCGATAATCTCTGCCACCTGGCCCACAACGTCACGCTAGGACGCGGGGTCCTGATCGCGGCCTTCGCCGGCATTTCAGGATCGACCCTCGTGGGTGACAAAGTGACCATGGGCGGTCGGGTCGGGGTGGCGGACCACCGCACCATTGGGGCCGGCGCAACGCTTGCCGGCGGCTCGGCGGTGTTCCAAGACGTGCCGCCAGGAGAAGTCTGGAGCGGTTATCCCGCCAAGCCCTTGCGCAAGTTCCTGCGCGAGACAGCTTGGCTCAGCCGCAAGGCGTCAGGGGCGCGCAATGCAAGCGAATGATCTGACCGAGCAACAAAAGACCACCGATGACGTCATCGAGATCGGCGAAGTGTTGCGGCGCCTGCCGCATCGCTATCCGTTCCTGCTGGTCGATCGCGCCGTAGAATACGTGCCGAACAAATCGATCCGCGGGATCAAGAACGTCACCATCAACGAGCCGTTCTTTCCCGGTCACTTTCCGGGGGCGCCAGTGATGCCCGGCGTTCTGCAGATCGAGGCCTTGGCGCAGACCGGAGCGCTGCTCATGTCCAAGACGCTCGAAGCAGACATCAGCAAGCACCTGATCCTGTTCATGTCAGTCGAGAACGCGCGGTTCAAGCGGCCGGTGATGCCGGGCGATGTGATGGAAATGCCGGTGGAAGTGCTCTTCCAGCGCCGCAACATTTTCAAGTTTCGCGGGCGCGTGGAAGTGCGCGGCCAACTCGCCACCGATTGCGAGTTCGCGGCGATGAAGGCGGATCGGCCATGAGCGCGAAAATCCACGCCACAGCAGTGGTCGACGCAAGCGCCGAGTTCGGTAACGACGTCGAGATAGGGCCGTTCTGCGTCATCGGCCCGAGCGTGAAACTCGGCGACCGCACTCAGCTCATGGCGCACGTGTTCATCGAGAGCCACACCGAGCTGGGCAAAGACAATGTCGTCTTCCCGTTCGCTGGTCTCGGTTGCCCGCCACAAGACCTCTCGTACAAGGGCGAAGCGACGAAGCTGGTCATTGGCGATAACAATGTCATCCGTGAGCACGCAACGCTGCACCGCGGCACCGCACGCGGCCGCGCCGTCACCACCATTGGCGACAATTGCTTGATCATGGGCAATTGCCACGTCGCCCACGACTGCATCGTCGGCAACAACGTGATCATGGCGCAGACGGCCACGATCGGCGGGCACGTGAAGGTCGGCGATTTCGCTTTCCTCGGCGGGCTTTCGGGCGTGCACCAGCACGGCCGCGTGGGGCGTCATTCGTTTGTCGGCGCCTCGGCGCTGATGACGACCGATCTCATCCCGTTCGGCTCCGCCATCGGCAATCACGCTCACCTCGGCGGTCTTAACGTCGTCGGCCTGAAGCGCCGTGGTTTCACGCGCGAGCAAATCCATGATTTGCGCGCCGCCTACCGCCTGCTTTTCGCGGAAGAGGGCACCTTCCAGGAGCGGATCGAAGATTGCGCTGAGCTCTATGCGAGCAATCCGCACGTCATGGAGATCGTCGATTTCGTGCGGGCCGACGCCGCGCGTCCGCTTTGCATGCCGCGGGACTGACGATGGCGCGCTGGCGCAAGCTCGGGGTCATCGCCGGCGGCGGCGAGCTACCCGTCGTGCTCGCCGACCATTGCGCCGCCCTGAACCGGGACTACTTCATCGCCCGCATCGCCCCGTACGCCGACCCGGCTTTAGAAGGTCACCCTGGCGTCACGCTCGGCCTTGGCGCCATGGGCGGCCGCATGGACGCGATGCGGGCGGCTGGTTGCGACGCGGTCGTGTTGATCGGCCAGGTGCCGCGGCCCGATTTGCGCACGCTTGAGTTCGACTCTGCAGCTTTGGCGATGTTGCCCGCGCTGATGGCGGCGATGCCGAAGGGCGACGACGCGCTGTTGCGGGCGGTGTTGAACGAGCACGAACGCGCCGGCTTCACCGTCGTTGGCGCCGAGGAGGTGATGGCGGACTTGTTGGCGCAGCCCGGTGTTTGGGGCGTCCATGCGCCCACTGCCGCGAATTTCGCAGACATGGCAAAGGCGGCGAAGGTCGCCGCGGCGGCCGGGGCCTTCGACATTGGCCAGGGCGTCATTGTCTGTGACGGGCTAGTGCTGACTGTTGAAGCGCAGGAAGGCACCGACGCCATGCTGCGCCGGGCCGCCGAGTTGCCTGCGCCGATCCGCGGCAGCGTGGGCGCGCGCCGCGGCGTGTTGTTGAAGCGGCCGAAACCAATTCAAGACCTACGCATAGACCTTCCCACCATCGGCGTGCGAACCATCGAAGGCGCGGCCCACGCAGGCCTGGCGGGCGTTGCCGTCGCAGCTGGTGGCGCGTTGGCGGTTCGGCGCGACGACATCGTGCGTGCGGCGGATGCCGCGGGGCTGTTCGTCTTCGGCTTTACGCCCGCCGATGTGGGCGAAGCTTGAGCCGGCGCATCTTTCTCGTTGCAGCGGAAAGTTCGGGCGATGCGCTCGGCGCCGACCTGGCGCGTGTGCTGAAGCAGCGCGACGCTGGCCTTGCACTGGCTGGCGTCGGTGGGCCGCTCATGGCGGGGGAGGGCATTGAAAGCCAAGCCGACATCAGCGGTCTAGCTATTCTTGGCTTCATTGACGGCCTGCTGGCCTATGAGCGCGTCAAGCGCGCGGTGGCTGCGACGACGGCCGCGATCTTGCGCGCCGAACCGGACGTGGTCGTGCTGATTGATTCCTGGGGTTTCACGCTGCGCGTCGCGCAAGCGATTCGCGCGGCGGCCCCCAAGATCAAGCTCGTGAAATACATCGGCCCACAAGTGTGGGCGACGCGACCGGGCCGCGCCAGAACATTGGCGGCGACGGTCGATCATCTGATCTGCATCCACGACTTCGAAACGCCCTTCTACGAACCTTATGGTCTCGCGACGACGGTCAGCGGTCATCCCGCGTTCGGCCGCCACATCGCGGGCGATGCTGCAAGCTTCCGCGCGCGGCACGAGCTGAGCGATGACACGCAAATCCTGCTCGTTCTGCCAGGCAGCAGGATCAGCGAAATTCGCCGCATCGGCCCCACATTGTGGAGCGCGGCCCGTGACCTCGCGGCCTCACGGCCGAAGGTGAGGCTGGCCGTTGTCGTCGCGCGCGCGGTGAAAGACGCGGTCCTCGCGCAGGCTCCGCCAGACGCCTTGGTCATCGATGAAGCCCAGAAGGAAGACGCGTTCGCCGCAGCGACTGTAGCCCTTGCCGCCTCAGGCACAGTCACGACCGAAGTCGCCCTGCAAGGAACGCCACTCGTCATTGGCTACAAGCTGGGCTGGTTGACCTGGGCGATGGCGCGCCTGGTGTTTAGAGGCAAATACGCAACGCTGATGAATGTCGCGGTCGACGCGGAAGTCGCGCCCGAATTCATCCAGACGCGTTTCACCGTGGCGAATGTCGTGCGCGCTGCGGCGCCCTTGCTTGACGACGAACGCGCCCGCGCCGCACAGGTTGCGCGTCAAAACGAGGCGCTCGCGCGCATGGGCCGCGGCGCCCGCCCAGCGGCGGAGATCGCCGCGGACGCCGTGCTCGGGATGATGGGCGTTTAAGAGCGCTTGCCGACGGCGACGTAATCGCGGCGCGGCGAGCCGGTATAAACTTGGCGCGGGCGGCCGATTTTCTGGCTTTCGTCTTCCATCATTTCCGTCCACTGCGCGATCCAGCCGACGGTGCGCGCGACGGCAAACAGCACGGTGAACATGGAGGTCGGGAAACCCATCGCGCGCAGCGTGATGCCCGAGTAGAAATCGATGTTCGGGTAAAGCTTGCGCTTCACAAAATAATCGTCGTTGAGCGCGATCTTTTCGAGCTCCATCGCGACTTTCAGGGTTGGGTTGTCCTGGCCGCCGGTTTCCTTCAGCACCGCGTGGCAAAGCTTCATCATCGCTTTCGCGCGCGGGTCGTAGTTTTTGTAGACGCGGTGTCCGAAGCCCATCAGGCGCACGTCGGAGTTCGGGTCTTTAACATTGCGGATGAAGTCCGGAATGTTATCCACGTTGCCGATCTGCTCCAGCATGTTGAGCGCGGCCTCGTTGGCGCCGCCATGCGCCGGCCCCCACAAACAGGCGATGCCCGACGAAATGCAGGCGAATGGATTGGCGCCCGACGACCCCGCCAAACGCACCGTCGAGGTCGATGCGTTTTGCTCGTGGTCGGCGTGCAGGATCATGAACACGTCCATCGCACGCGCCAGCACCGGGTTGACCTTGTAGTCCTCGGCCGGAACCGCAAAGCACATGCGCAGGAAGTTCGAGGCGTAGTCGAGCTCATTGCGCGGGCTAACGAAAGGCTGGCCGACGGAATACTTGAACGCGCGCGCCGCGATCGTCGGCATTTTGGCGATCAGGCGATGGCTGGCGATCGTGCGTTGCTTGGGATCGTTGATGTCCGTGCTGTCGTGATAGAAGGCTGCCAACGCCCCGACCGTTCCCACCATGATCGCCATCGGGTGCGCATCGCGGCGGAAGCCCTCAAAGAAGCGATCGAACTGCGAATGCAGCATCGTGTGGTAGGTGATGTCGTGGGTGAATTTCTCGAGTTGCGCTTGTCCCGGCAGTTCCCCGTGCAGCAGCAGATAGCAGACCTCGACGAAACTTGAATGCTCGGCGAGTTGATCGATGGGGTAGCCGCGATAGAGCAGCACGCCTTCGTCGCCATCGATGTAGGTGATCTGGCTTTCGCACGACGCCGTCGACGTGAAGCCTGGATCGTAGGTGAAGACTTTGCCTTCGCCGTAGAGCTTGCGAATGTCGACCACGTCGGGGCCGACAGAACCGCCGTACACCGGAAGCTCGAGCGTTCGATTGTCCACCGTGATGGTCGCCGGGGCCTTCTTGACGATCTTGCTTTCCATGGGCGTCCTCAAACTTGATCCGCGATGCGCGCGAGTGCTTCCTCGCGCCCCAACAATTCCAGAGCCTGGCCTAAATCCGGCGCCGGGCTTCCGCCCGTCAGCGCCGCGCGCAGTCCCGGCCCGATCTGGCCCAATCCAACGCCTTCGTCGGTAGCGAAAGCCTTAAGCGCGCTGCCAAGCGCCGCGTGCTCCCAAAGCGGTTCCGCCGCGAGCTTTTCGCGCAGCCGCCCAAGGCGTTGTCTGAACTCGTCCTTCATCAAGGATTTCGCCGCTTCGTCAAGCACAAGCGGGCGCTGCGCCAGAACGAAGCGCGCCTGCGCGGCGAGATCGGGAATGGTCTTTGCCCGCTTTTTCAGCACTGGGATCGCGCGCGCCAGCGCGACCCGCTCGGCGCCTGCCAAAGTGGCGCCGTCGCGTTGTTCGATGTGAGTCAGCGCCAGGCGCGCCAAGCGCGCGTCATCGGCCAACGCCATGAAATGCGCGTTGACTGAATCCAGTTTCCTAAAGTCGAGCCGCGACGGCGCTTTTCCGATTTGGCCAATTTCGAAAATCGGCGCGGCTTCCTCTTTGGTCAGAATATCGTCGTGCCCCGGGCTCCAACCCAGACGCATGAGGTAGGCGTTCATCGCCTCCGGCAGATAGCCCATGTCGCGCCACTCATGCACGGCCTGGGCGCCATGGCGCTTTGAGAGCTTCTTGCCATCTTCGCCATGAATGAGCGGCACGTGCGCGAACAGCGGCGGCGTCCAATCCATGGCGCGGTAGATCGCGATCTGGCGCGCTGCGTTAGTCAGGTGGTCGTCGCCGCGGATCACGTGCGTCACGTCCATGTCGTGGTCGTCAACGACGACCGACAACATGTACGTGGGATTGCCGTCGGCGCGCAGCAAGACGAGGTCATCGATGTCGCGCGCCTTGATGCTCACATCGCCCTGGATCAAATCGGCATTGACAACCTCGCCGTCATCCGGCGCGCGCAGCCGCACTACGAATGGCGCATCCGGCGCAGGCGCCGCCATTCCGTCCCGGTACGGTGAGCGAATAGCCCGACCTTCCGCATGCGCAGTAGTGCGCGCCGCTTCTTGCTCTTCCGTCGTCATGTAGCAGCGGAACGCCGTCCCACGCGCGATCATCGCTTCAGCGGCCTCGCGGTGACGTCCGGCGCGCGCAAACTGATAGATCGTCTGGCCGTCGTGCTTCAGCCCGAGCCACTCCATGCCATCAAGGATCGCCTCGATCGCTTCCGGCGTGGAGCGGGCGCGATCAGTGTCTTCGATCCTGAGCAGGAAAGCGCCGCCCATCCGCTTCGCGAACAGCCAGTTGAAAAGGGCCGTGCGCGCGCCGCCAATATGGAGGTAGCCTGTTGGCGAAGGGGCGAAGCGTGTGACGACGCTCATCGGGGACAACGCAGACTGGTCAAAGCGCGCGCGTGGTAGCACGGCGGGCGCGATTTCGGCCAGCCGCGCCGTGAGCGGCATGATCGCGCTCCAGCGCGACCGCTGGATTCTCTGGCTGCCCGTTGGAATGATCGCGGGCGCCGCCTGGTGGCTGTTGGCGCCAACCGATCCCGCTTGGTGGACGACCCCGACCGTGTTCGTGGTCGGGGCGGGCGCTGGTTTTCTGCTCTTCGTCTGGCCAAGCCAAACCGATCGAGGCTTCAGCCTCAGATTACGGCAAGCGCTCGCTGCTATGATGACCCTCGCCGCCGCAGCCGGACTAGGCGCGAGCGCCGCTCAGCTGCGGGCGCTCGGTGTAACCCAGGCCGCATATGTGGTGGTGAACGAACCCGTGCGCGTCGAAGGTTGGGTCGTCGCCAACGACGCCAGCGACAGCGGCCCACGCCTGCGCCTGCTTGCGAACACCATTGAGGGCGTGCGCGAACCTCCACGCTATGTTCGCGTATCCGTCGCGAGGGCTGGCGTACTGAGCGCGGGGCGCGCCGCCCAGTGTCTTGCCGTGCTCGGGCAGCCCTCCGGCCCGATGGCGCCGGGGGGCTACGACTTCGCGCGCCGCACCTATTTCGAGCGCCTGGGCGCCACCGGCTACGCGGTCGGGCGCTGTCGTCCCATTGATCTCGCGCCGCCGCCATCATGGCTCGATCGCCAGCGTCTGCGGCTGACGGCTATGCGGGCCGATCTTTCAGCATTGATCCTCGACGCAGCGCCGGGACGTGGCGGCGCCATCGCGGCGGCGTTGGTGACCGGTGATCGCAGTTCGGTCGATGGTCCAACCAACGAAGCATTGCGCGATTCAGGCTTGGGCCATCTGCTCTCGGTGTCCGGCATACATATGGGCGTTGTGGGCGGTTTGGTGTTCGCGATCCTGATGTGGACGCTGTCGCTGATCGCACCCATCGCGCTCCGCTTCCCGGTCAAAAAGATCGCCGCTGTCGGCGCGCTGATTGTGCTGGCGCTCTATCTGATCGTGTCGGGCTCAAGCGTACCTGCATTGCGCTCGTTCATTATGGCGTGCGTGGCCTTCGGCGCCATTCTGCTTGATCGGCCGGCCATCTCCATGCGCGGCTTGGCGCTATCGGCTGTGATCGTTGTGTTGATCTTCCCGGAATCAGTGGTCGAACCGGGCTTCCAAATGTCGTTCGCGGCCACCATGGCGCTGGTGGCCTTGTTCGAGATGATGAAGCGCGCGCCGCATGAGCCCGCGCTGCCGACGCCCGGTCCGCTTATTGGCGCCCTGCAGGGCGTTTCGCGCGGCATCGGCAGCGTGCTGCTGATCTCGCTTGTCGCCGGCCTCGCGACCGATCCGTTCGCTGTCTATCATTTTCAGCGGTTCTCGGTTTATGGCCTGCCGGCCAATTTGATCGCCGCGCCCATCATGTCGTTCTTAGTGGCGCCAGCGGCCGCGGCGGCGGCCATCCTAGGGCCATTTGGCTTGGCCGATCCGGCGCTTGAGGTGATGGCGAGCGCGCTCGATATGATCGCAGCCGTGGGCGCGACGTTCGGCGATCGGCCGGAGGCCGTCCGCGCGCTGCCGCGTCCGCCGGACGTGGCGTTTTTGCTCTGTGTTGCGGCGCTGCTCTGGGCGTGCTTGTGGCGCGGCGCGCTACGCTGGGGCGGCATAGTCTTGTTTGCAGCCGGCTTGGTGCTTTACGCGCGCGCGCCGAGCCCCATTCTTGCCTTCGATGGTGATCTTCGAGCGGTCTACGCGCGCACGGAGTCCGAACACAATTGGACGCTTATGGCGGGCAGGGGGCGATCCACCTACGCCCGTGACCGCATCGGCGCGATGCTTGGGCTTGCGCCGCCCGCCATCGAGCGCCTTGCCCCGCCGGAGAGCTGCAGTGCGGCGCTTTGCACGTGGCGCAATCAGATGGACTTCGCGCGTGTCCTTGCGCCGGAAGGCTTCGATGCCGCCTGCGGCGCGACGCTCATCCTCACCGCGCTGTCGACACCCCCAGGCTTCGACGCCCAATGCCCGGACGCTCAGGTCATTGACGGCCCCGACATCGCGTTACGCGGCGGCGGCTTTGTCTATCGCGACACCGATGGTTCGTTGCGTATTGAGCGCGCTTGGCCCGAACACGTGCGCCGGCCTTGGACGCAGCGCAGCGGCGATCAGGAATAGCGGCGGATCATCGCCACCAGCTTGCCCTGGATACGCACCCGATCAGGCCCGAAAATACGCGTCTCGTAGGCGGGGTTCGCGGCTTCCAGAGCGATCGAGTTGCCCCGCTTGCGCAGGCGCTTCAGCGTCGCTTCCTCGCTGTCGATCAGAGCTACGACGATGTCGCCGCTGTCGGCTGTTTCGCTGCGTTTGATGATCACGACATCGCCGTCGAGGATGCCGGCTTGGATCATCGAGTCGCCTTTCACTTCGAGCGCGAAGTGGTCACCGCCGCCGAGCAGGTCCGCGGGCGCCGAGACACGGCCAATCTCATTTTGCAGCGCCTCGATTGGCACGCCGGCCGCGATCCGGCCAAGAATTGGGATGCCGTCAGCCTCGCGCCCGTCGCTGACCACGGATGGCCGGAAGGCCCCGCGGCCCTTAGGCGGCGCGGCAGGGGCGGCGGAGTCCGGCAGCTTCAGCACTTCAAGGGCGCGCGCCCGGTGCGGTAGCCGCCGAAGGAACCCCCGTTCCTCAAGCGCCGTAATCAGACGGTGGATGCCGGACTTCGAGGCGAGGTCCAGCGCTTCCTTCATTTCGTCGAAAGAGGGCGAGACGCCAGTCTCCTTGATCCGTTCGTGGATGTATAGGAGCAGCTCTTTTTGTTTTGCTGTCAGCATGATCCCGGACCAAACAGTGAACGATAAGGTGTTCTATATCCGTTCTTAGGTCGCGGTCAAGTCTAGTTGGGTTAACGGCCCAGTAGCGCCCGGGTCGCTGCCGCCACATCGTCTTGGCGCATCAAGCTCTCGCCCACGAGAAACGCTCTGGCGCCTGCGCGCTGCAGGCGCGCGATGTCGGCGTGCGCAAAAATTCCCGACTCGGCCACCAGCAGACGGTCGCGCGGCATCAGTTGCGCCAAGCGCTCTGTGGTTGCGAGGTCGGTCGCGAAAGTCCGAAGCGAGCGGTTGTTGACGCCAATGAGATGGGCGTTGAGCTTCAGCGCGCGCTCCAATTCCGGCTCGTCGTGAACCTCCACCAGCGCGTCCATGGCATAGGCGTCTGCAACATCAAGCAGATCACCCGCAAGCTGGTCGTCGACCGCGGCCATGATGATCAGGATCGCGTCAGCCCCGATCGCGCGGCTTTCGGCCACCTGCCATTCGTCGATCATAAAGTCCTTGCGCAGCACCGGCAGTGCGCACGCCGCGCGCGCGACAACGAGATAGCCTTCGTGACCCTGAAAACTCGGCGCGTCGGTCAACACGGAAAGGCACGCCGCGCCACCCTCGGCATAGGCGCGCGCCAGCGCCGGCGGATCGAAGTCCGCGCGGATCAGGCCCTTGGATGGGCTTGCCTTCTTGATCTCGGCGATCAGCCGAGGCGTCGCGTGATCCCCGCTCAGCGCAGCGCGAAAACCGCGTGTCTTGCCTTGCGCGCGGGCGCGCGCATCGATCTCAGCGAACGGCGTTAGCTTTTTGCGCTGGACGACCTCATCGCGCTTGTAGGCGAGAATGCGCTCAAGCACGTCGCTCATGGCGCACTCCGGCTGACATCGATGAGCGCTTGCAACGCCTCCAGCGCGCGTCCGCCGTGCAGACTGTCGGAGGCCATGCGCGCGGCCTCGCCCAATTGTGTGGCCGCGCCAGCGGCGACCAAAGCGGCGGCGGCGTTCAGCTGCACCACTTCAGCATAGTCGCTGCCGCGCGCGTCGCCGCTCAAAAGCTTGCGCAACGCGCTCGCATTCTCGCCAGCGTCGCCGCCACGCAAGCCCAGATTAGGCGCCTGCGAGAGAAACGCGTCGGCGGCGGCAATGCGCAGCGTACGTATGCGTCCACCGCGCAACTCCGCCACCTCGTTGACGCCTTCGCCGGAAAGTTCGTCGAGACCGCCAAAGCCGTGCACGATCCAAGCACGCTCGGCCTCAAGCGTTTTGAGCGCTTCGGCCACTGGCAGCACAAAATCGGCGCTGAACACGCCAACCAATTGCTTCGAAACACCGGCGGGATTGGAGAGGGGGCCAAGCAGGTTGAACAAACTGCGTTGGCCCAGCTCGCGGCGCGCCTGCGCCACGTGGCGCATGGCTGGATGGTGGTTTTGGGCGAACAGGAACGCAACACCAGCTTCGCGCAGGCATCGCTCCAATGTCGGCGTATCGGCGGTGAGCTTCACGCCCAGCGCCTCCAAAACGTCCGCGGCGCCGGATTTCGAACTCATGGCCCGGTTGCCATGCTTGGCGACGGGCACGCCGCAACCGGCGACCACGAACGCGACGGCAGAAGAGATGTTGAGCGTGTGGGCGCCGTCGCCGCCGGTGCCGCACACATCGATGGCGCCGGCCGGCGCCTCGACCCGCAGCATGCGCGCGCGCAAGGCGCGGGCGCCGGCGGCAATCCACGCTGGGTAGGCCATGTACGGGATGGAGAGGCGCAAGAAGCGCACGACGTCGTCGTGTTGCGTCTGCCCGTCCATGATCTGGGCCAAGATCGCATCGACCTCGCTGGCCTCAAGGCCGCGCGCCTGCAGCTTGTCCAGCAACGCGGCGCCGCTCATCGCAAACCTGCCGAGGCAAGGAAGTTGCCGATAATGGCGTGCCCGTGCTCGGAGGCGATCGACTCGGGGTGAAACTGCACGCCATAGAGCGGGCGCGTCCTGTGCGACATGCCCATGACTTCGCCATCTGCGGTTTCCGCGTCGATTACGAGGCAGTCTGGAAATGTGTCGCGCTTCACCGCCAGCGAGTGGTAGCGCGTCGCGCGGAAGGGCGAGGGCAGACCTCGGAAGAGGCCGCCGCCCGTGTGGCGCACCTCGGAAATCTTGCCGTGCATGATTGCTCGCGCGCCGACAACCTCGCCGCCAAAGGCCTCGCCCATGGCCTGGTGACCAAGGCAGACGCCGAAGATTGGCAAATCGGGCGGCGCCTCGCGCAGCAGCTCCAAGCAGACGCCGGCATCCTTCGGCGCGCGGGGGCCGGGGGAGAGGATGACAGCCTTTGGTTTTCGCTTCAGCGCCGCAGCAACGGTAAGCGCATCGTTGCGGAACACTTCCGTCGGCACGCCGAAATCCTCGACGTAGTGGACCAGATTATAGACGAAGCTGTCGTAGTTATCGATGAACAGGATCATTGGGCCAAAGCCTCTTTGGCGTGCGTGGACGTGTGGGTTCAGGGCGTCGTCAAACGCGCCATCGTCCGGAGGCAGGCCAGATCGTCATCGGGACGCACCATAGCGGCAATTTCAGCCGCGCAAACCACCTTCGCGTGGCGAGCGGCTAAGTGTAGCGCCACGCCTCCGCCGCGGCGCGGAAGAGCGCGCGTGATTTGTGCTGCGTCTCCTGCAGTTCGGCTTCCGGATCACTATCGAGCACGACACCGCCGCCCGCCTGCACATAAAGCTTTCCGTCTTTGACGATGCCCGTACGGAGCGCGATGCAGGTGTCCATGTCGCCCCCGGCGCCGAAATAGCCGACGCCGCCGGCATAGATGCCGCGCTTGTGTTGCTCGACTTCGTTGATGATCTCCATGGCGCGCACCTTGGGGGCGCCAGTCACCGTGCCGTGCGGAAATCCGGCCATCAGGGCGTCCAGCGCCGTCACGCCGGCGCGCACCTCGCCCTCGACATTGGAGACGATGTGCATCACGTGGCTGTAGCGTTCGATCGTGAATGCCTCGGTCACGCGCACATGAGCGGAGCCCGCGCCGGCGGCGGCGGCGTTGTTGCCCCCGCTAGTGCCGCGCTTGGCCACACGGCCAAGATCGTTGCGGGCGAGATCGACCAGCATCAGATGCTCTGCGCGTTCTTTCGGATCGGCCAACAGGTCCGCTTCCAGCGAGTGATCCTCTGCGGGCGTGGCGCCGCGCGGCCGCGTGCCGGCGATCGGGCGCACCGTCATCGTCTCCCCGCGCAAACGCACGAGGATTTCGGGGCTGGAGCCCACGATCGCGAAGGCGTCGAAGTTGAGATAAAACAGAAACGGCGACGGGTTCAGCCGCCGCAGCGCGCGATAGAGCGCAAAAGGCGATGCGGCGAACGGCGCCGAAAAGCGCTGGCTGGGCACCACTTGGAAGATGTCGCCGTCGCGCGCATAGGCCTGGCAGCGTTTCACCAACGCGCGATAATCCTCAGGCGAAGTGTTCGAAGTCGGATCCGGCGCGGAGGTCGAGGGAGATTTCGGCTCGGCCCGACGTGTCAGCGATCGGTCGAGCGCACGCATCACGCGTAAGAGCCGAGATCGCGCAGCCTCGAACGCGGCTTCCGCCGTCTGTGCGCCGCGCTTGCGCGCCGGCGTCACCAAAGTGATCTCGCTGGTGACATTGTCGAACACCGCGATCACGGTGGGGCGGACGAGAAGCGCGTCGGGCGTATCGAGCGGATCGGGCGCCTGGTCTGGCAGCTTTTCGATCAGCCGCACCATGTCGTAGCCGAGATAGCCGAACAGGCCTGCGGCCATCGGCGGCAGCGGCGCGGGCAGGTCGAGCGCCGAACGCGCCAGCAACTTGCGCAAGTTCTGCAGCGGCGCTTCACGTTGCGCACGGAACGCCTTGTCGGCGAAGCCTCCGCGGCTGACCTCGGCGCGCCCATCGCGCACGCGCCACACTAGGTCCGGCTTGAGCCCGATGATCGAGAAGCGGCCGCGGAAATCGCCGCCTTGAACGCTTTCGAGCAGGAACGAACCCGGTGTGGCGTGGCCAAGTTTGAGCAGCGCCGAAACCGGCGTCTCCAAGTCGCTGACCACGCGCGTCCACACCACCGCGCCGCCCTTGGCATAGGCGGCGGCAAACGTATCCGGGGCGGGAAAGAAGGCCCGCTGCGGCGCGCTCATTGGTTCTCTTCGGACTCGGCGTTGGAAGGTCGGTACAGCCGTTCGATCAACGCATCGTTCCGGCGTGCGTTCACACTGCTGCTGATCTCGCCTTGGATCGCCTGACCGAAACTCCCCAACAGCCCTTGTTGGACGCGCTCGCGGCCTTCCTGAACGGCCTGTGGCACTTGTGCAGGATCGGCGCGGGTGATCCGTTCCACCACCGCCACTTGCACCGCGCCGCCATCGTCACGGATGGCGGACACGACACCGCCTTCGCGAGCGCCGAAGACCTGACCGCCGAGACCTTGCGAAAGCTCTTCCTCGGCGGCCGTTCGTGCGATCGGGCGCGAGGTCGCGACCATGCGCATGCCATTGGCCCGCGCGGCTTGCGCCAGCGTTTGGCCGCCATTCACAGCCGCAACCACCTGTTCGCCGCGCTCGCGCAGTCGGCGAGCGCGTTCGCGGTTGATCCAGAACTGCACCAGTTCGGCGCGTACTTCCTCAAGCGGGCGCACCGATGGCGGGATGACCCGATCCACCGACACCATGACGTCAGCGTCGCGCGCGGCGATGAAGTCGCTGGTTTCGCCCTCCGGTGTGGCGAACGCCGTTTGCAGAATGTCGGGGTCGTCCGCGAGCGACTCGATTGGCTGGCCACTGCGATTGCGGCCGCCTTGCTCGACTTCCGGGATCGTCACCACCGCAAGCCCGGCGCCGCGGGCGGCGTCGGCGATGCCGGTCCCGGCGGCGCGCGCTTCTTCGAAGTTGGAGACCGCCGCGGAGAGCAAGTCGATGGCTTGGTCCGTCGCGATGGCGGTGCGAAGCTCTTCGCGCAGTTCGGCGAAATTCGGTTCGACCGGAGGCGTGATGTTGGTGACGCGCACGACGACGAACGGCGCCAGCTGCCCGCGCACCACCCGCGCCGGCGCATTTGCGGTCATCGAGAACACGGCTTCCGCAACCCGCTCGTCAGGCACATCCGTGCGCGCCTGATTTTCACCGGTCGAGGCTTGCAGGCTCAACGCTTGCGCCACGGCGGATGCGTCTTCGCCGCGGGTCAGCCGCGCCGCCGCGTCATTGGCTTGCGCTTCGTTTTGCGCGGTGATCCGCACATAGGTGCGGCGCTCGGGGCGCGTCATCGCCGCCCGGCGCGCTTCGAACTCTTCCTGCAGCCGCTGCTCAGGAACAGTGACGCGTGCGACGAAATCCTCTTGGCGGGCATAAACCAGCGTAAGCGCGCGGAATTCTGGCAGCCGCAACTGCTCCTGGCTGTCTTCGTAGAATGCTTGAACCTGGGCTTCGTTGGGCTGCGGGATGGCGCCAACCGCCGAGGCCGGCGCTTCCGCGATGCTGACCGTGCGCGTCTCGCTCTCGTAGGCCAAGACAAGTTCGCCATAGCTGGTCGGCGCCCGCACGCCCGAGGCAAGCGATTGCATCAGCATGCGCGTCGTCATCTCGCCGCGGATGTCGTTTTCGAACTCGGGCCGGCTGTAGCCAAGTTCGCGCAAAAAGCGATCATACGCCGCCTGATCGAACTGCCCCGTAACAGGATTGACGGCGGCAGGAATGGCGCGAATGCGCTCTGCGACCTGCGCGTCGCTGGCGCTGACACCGATTTTCTCAGCGTACACTTCCATCGCCAAACGCCCGATCATGCCATCGAGCAGCCGCATATGCAGGCCAGCGTCGATAGCGTCCTGCTGGGAGACGTTAGCGCCCTCGGCCCGGCGTCCGCGCAGCGTCAAATCCAGTTCGCGGGTCAGTTGCGGCGGCGTGATCTTCCGGCCGCCCACCTCGGCGACGTTCTGGGCGCCCATGCCGGTGAACATGTCATTGATGCCCCAGATGGCGAAGGCGATCACCAGCACGAACAGCAGCAGGTACGAGATCCAGCCGCGGGTGAAAGTTCGCATTTGTGCAAGCATGAGGGCATCCGATAAGCGTGGGCGCCGGACCATAGAGACGCCCCCCTGTGGGGGCAATCGCCTGGGAACATGGATGGGGATGACGCATGGCCGCGCGTAAGCCGTTGATTGCGGGGAACTGGAAAATGTACGGCCGCGCCGCCAGCTTGGCCGAGATCGGTGCCTTGGCCGAGACGATCGGCGCGGCGGCGACCGCGGTGGACGTACTGGTTTGCCCGCCGCTGGCGTACGTCCAATCGGCGGCCTGGCAGGCGCGCGGCAAGCCGGTTCTGATCGGGGCGCAAGACTGCAGCCCCAACGCAGAGGACGCCGCCCGCACTGGCGACGTGAGCGCGGCAATGTTGGCCGACGCGGGGGCGCGCTACGTGATCTTGGGTCACTCGGAGCGGCGCGCCCAGCAGGGCGAAACCGACGAACTGGTGCGCCGCAAGGCGGAGGCTGCGCTTTCTGCGGGCCTCATCCCAATCATCTGCGTGGGTGAGACCATGGCCGAGCGTGAACAGGGCAGGGTGGCCGAGGTGGTTGGCCGGCAGGTGCGCGAAAGCACGCCGGCAACGGCGAGCAGCCTTGTCATCGCTTACGAGCCGGTCTGGGCCATCGGCGGCAACAGCACGCCAACTGTCCCCGAGATCGCCGAAGTCCACACGTTGATCCGCGCGACGCTGGCCGAGCGCTTCGGGGCGCCGGCGGCGACCACCCGCATCCTCTACGGCGGCTCGGTCGGCCCCAAGAACGCCGGGGAGATATTCACCGCCGACGGCGTCGATGGCGCCCTGGTCGGCCGCGCCAGCCTGAAAGCGAGCGATTTCTCGGCCATAATTTTAGCTCACCCGGCTGCTGCATAGGGGTGCGCTGCTGTGGGCTGGCGTTTAAGGTAAGCCTCGGCTATTGAGCGCCCTTTCGCGCGCGCCCCTGTGGGGCGCGAACGTCCGGGCGCGGGAGACGGAAGTCCCATGGAACTCATCGTTCTGCTGATCCACCTGGTGGTGTGCATCTGCTTGATTGGCCTTGTTTTGCTGCAGCGCTCGGAAGGCGGTGCGCTCGGCATGGGCGGCGGTGGCGGCGGATCGCTGATGAGCGGACGCGGTGCGGCGGACGCCCTGGCGCGGATGACCTCGGTGGCTGGCGGCTTCTTCCTGGTGACTTCGCTGGGCCTCACATTCCTCTCGGGCGCCTCGGCATCGAGCCAAGGCGGCTCCGTGTTCGACCGTTTGCCGCAGAACCAGAGCGCCCCGGCGACGACCCCGTCCCTGCTGCCGCCCCCGGCGGAGACAGCCCCGGATCCAACCGAAAGCAGCGCTCCAGAAGCCGCTGAGACGCAGCTGGCGTCAGCCGTGACGCCCGGACCGGCCCAAGCTTCAGCCGCGCCGGCCACGCGCGCAGCCCCGCTGGACGCCCGCCCGACCACCACCACCACCACCCCACAACGCAGCGGCGCCACGACGGTAGCGACCTCCGCGCCGGCGACGCAATCCACGACACGCCCGACGCAACGTTCCACAACCCCAACGACCCAGCCGAGCCAACCCGCGCCGCAGCCGACGCGTGTTCAAATCCCGAACACGTCGGGGGCGGTCACTGGGATTGCACTGGAAGACACCCAAACCGGTCCCGAATCGAGCGACACTGGCGCAGTGGAAGCCGTCCGCCGCGAGCGGGCGGGTCCAGACCAGTAAAACCCGCACCTATATGATTGGCGGGGTGCTGCGCGGCCGAGAACGGCCGCGCTGACGCATGGAAGGAATATGGCGCGCTATGTGTTCATTACCGGTGGAGTGGTCTCTTCCTTAGGGAAGGGCATCGCCTCCGCCGCCCTCGGCGCGTTGCTGCAAGCACGCGGTTACCGGGTCCGCCTCCGCAAACTCGATCCCTACCTGAATGTCGATCCGGGGACGATGAGCCCGTATCAGCACGGGGAAGTCTTCGTCACCGACGATGGCGCGGAGACCGACCTCGACCTCGGCCACTATGAGCGCTTCACCGGTGTTTCGGCACAGCAAGCCGACAACATCACGACAGGCCGCATCTACCAGGAGATCATCGCCAAGGAGCGGCGCGGCGATTTTCTCGGCGCCACCGTGCAGGTCATTCCCCACGTCACCAACGCCATCAAAGATTTCATCCTCTCCGATCACGGTGACGCGGATTTCGTGCTGTGCGAAATCGGCGGCACGGTGGGCGACATCGAAGGCCTGCCGTTCTTCGAAGCCATCCGCCAGCTCGGCCAGGAGCTCGATCCAGGCCAAGCCGCCTTCGTGCATCTGACGCTGCTGCCATACATTCCCTCAGCCGGCGAGATGAAGACAAAGCCGACGCAGCACTCGGTCAAAGAGCTGCGTTCGATCGGCATTCAGCCCAACATCATTCTCTGCCGCTGCGACCGCCCGATTCCGGAAGACGAGAAGAAAAAGATCGCGCTGTTCTGCAACGTGCGCGAAAGCGCGGTGATCGAAGCGCGCGACCTGCAAACGATCTATGAGGCGCCGCTCGCCTATCACCTCGCTGGCCTCGACACCGAACTGCTCAAGCATTTCGGCGTCACCGTCGCTCCGCAGCCCGACATGGCCAAGTGGGAGACGATCGTAAAGCGCCTCAAGTCTCCCGACGGCGAAGTCACCATCGGCGTGGTGGGCAAGTACACCGAGCTAAAAGACGCCTACAAATCGTTGATCGAAGCGCTGCATCACGGCGGCGTTGCGAACAACGTGAAGGTCAACATCCGCTGGATCGAGTCCGAGAAGTTCGAAGAACTTGGCGATGCGTGGCACGAAGATCTGCATGGCGTGCACGGCATCCTCGTGCCGGGCGGCTTTGGCGAACGCGGCACCGAGGGCAAAATCGCCGCGGTGACCTTCGCGCGCGAACACAAGGCGCCATTCTTTGGCATTTGCTTCGGCATGCAGATGGCGTGCATCGAAGCGGCGCGCAATCAAGCAGGGCTCAAGGGCGCCAGCTCAACCGAATTCGGCGCCGCCAAGCATCCGATCGTCGGCCTGATGACCGAATGGCTCAAAGGCAACGAATTGGAGAAGCGCAACGCCGCGGGCGACCTCGGCGGCACCATGCGCTTAGGCGCGTTCAAAGCGACGCTCGCGCCCGACAGCAAGGTCGCGCAAATCTATGGCGACACCGAAATCAGCGAACGCCACCGCCACCGCTACGAGGTCAACACCAAGTATCGCGACAAGCTTGAGGACGCGGGCCTGATCTTCTCCGGCATGAGCCCAGATGGCGTGCTGCCTGAAATCGTCGAACGCCGTGACCATCCGTGGTTCATCGGCGTCCAGTATCACCCCGAACTGAAAAGCCGCCCGTTCGAGCCACACCCGCTTTTCGCCAGCTTCATTGCCGCTGCGCTCGAACAGAGCCGGCTGGTTTAGCGCGGGGCGTCGACTTCGTCCGCGCCTCGTGTCAGGTAGGCGGGCGAGGGGATATGCGACGCTTCATCCTTCTGTTTTGCGCCGTGTCGACACCGGCTTGGGCCGATACTGCGCCGCCTCAAAGCGGCAACGGCGCGCTTGCTCTGTTTGTGCTCGTTATCGCCATCGCCGCCTGGCTCGGCTTGCGTTCGCTGGTGCGCGGCCTGCGGGCGGGCAAAACCCAAGCCAAGATCGGCGCAGATTTCCGCGACTATGCGCTCGCCGCACTGGTCAACGCCGCCAAGATCGACGGTCGCGTCAATGCTCAGGAAAAGGACGCGATCGCCCGCGCCATGACCGAACTCGGTGGTCCGGTTGAGGGCGACGCGGTTGAGCAGGCGTTTGCGGCGGCCAGCCTTAGCAAGGATGAGTTGGTGGCCTATCTGGCGGCCAAATCCGGCGTCTTTGGGCGCGAGCAGAAGGTGGCTCTCCTGAAAGCGTTGATGAGCGTTTTCGTGGCGGACGGCAAATTCGACGAGACCGAGCACGCCGCCCTGGTGGAATACACCGCCGCTGTGGGGTTTGATCGCCAGAGCGCCCCCGACATGCTGCGCGGCCTGGCGCGCGACTTCCAGCGCGGGACCATCACCTAACTGCATCCAACGCCGGTTCTGGCCGCATCCTCCCATCAGCAGGGCGGTGAAGCCGCCGTCGCGTCCGGATTCTGGAGGGATTTCCATGCACCGCACATTCGCACCCGCTCTGATCGCGCTGGCCGCTTTAGCGGCTGGACCGGCGGCGGCCGAAACACGCGCGCTGAGCGGCTTTGACGGCGTCGCCGTACGCGACCGGATCGAGGTCGAGGTCGCCACCGGGCAGAGCTTCCGCGTTGAGGTGAGCGGGCCGGACGCCGCGCGCGTGCGCACCCGCGTTGAGGATGGCACCTTGGATATCTCCCGCGCCAATCGCTCTTGGTTCGGCAACAACGGCCGGATCGACGCCACGGTGCGTGTCACTGCGCCGGCGATCGACAGTCTGGCCGCGGCGCGTGGTGCTGAAATCCGCGCCACAGGCATCCGCGCTGACGACATGTCGCTCGCCGCCGCCATGGGCGGCGATATCCGCATCGACGGTTCGTGCCGCACGCTCGACGCCGCCGTTTCGATGGGCGGCATGGTCCGCGCCGACGAATTCCAGTGTGAAGACGCCGACATTGCCGCATCGATGGGCGGCGAGGCCCGCGTCTATGCCAGCCGGCGTTTCGAGGCGGCCGCTTCAATGGGGGGCGCCGTCAATGTCGCCGGCGGCGGCGCGCGCGGGGACGTCGCCACGTCCATGGGCGGCCTCGTCAGTCAGAACTAGGGGAACTTGCGTCTCAGGGCCGCGTTTGGGCTGCGATGGAACCCCAAGCTGCGGCCCTCGACGCGCGCCCAAGCCAGCGCGCCCACAAACGACCGATTCCGGAAACGGGCGCCAAAGCGCTTGTGCTGTTCAACGCCAAGGCGGGCAGCGTCGCTGCAGGCGATGAAGAAAAACTCGTCGAAGCGCTCAAGGCAGCCGGCATCGAGCAAGTCGCCCTGTTCGGCCCGGAGAAGATTTCGCGCCGTTTGCTTGAGCGTGCGCGAAAGTTCGATGTGCTCATTGTTCTCGGCGGCGACGGCACGGCGCGCGCGCTGGCGGAGCTTGCGCCGCGTGACGGCCCGCCGCTTGTTCTGCTGCCGGGCGGCACGCTCAACATCCTGCCGCGCGCGCTCTATGGCGAACGCGCTTGGCCGGAAGCTTTGGCCGCCGCGCTCGAGCGCGGCGTGATCAAGCGGCTGACAGCTGGGCGCGCCAACGGTCACGCCTTCTATGTCGCCGCCTTGTTTGGCGCCCCCACCTTGCTGGCGCGTGCACGCGAAGCGGTGCGCGAGGGCAAACCGCTCGCGGCGTGGCGGCGGTTCCGCCATTTCATGGGGCGTTCCTTCGCCCGCTCGCTGCGCGCGCGCCCCAATCGCGATCCAGCAAAGAAGGCCGAAGCGATCGGCGTCCTATGCCCTAGCTTTTCCGGCGGCATCGAGGCTGACAGCCTCGAATGGGTGCGGCTCGACGCCAAGCATCTACTGGACCTCGCTCGCGTCGGCCTACGCGCATTGACCCGCGGCTGGCGCGACGATCCCGTTATCGAGATCAGCAAATGCCGAACGGGAGATATCATCTCGCTCGGCGTCATTCCGGCGACTCTTGACGGCGAACCGCATACATTCCTCTCGCGTGTTCGCATCACTTACGACAAGCGCGGGCCGCGCGTGATCGCCCTGGAGCAAGAAGAAAGCTAGGCGTGCAGCTCGTTCACCTGACAGACCCGCATTTCGGCTGCGAGGATAAAGCGGCGTTGGCGGCGGCGGCGCAATACATCACCAATCTGAAGCCCGACGCGGTCATCGTAACCGGCGACATTTCCAAGGATGGCCTGCAGGCGGAGCTGAACAGCGCTTGCGACTGGATGCGCACGCTGGGCGCGCCGGTGATGCTGACGCCCGGCAATCATGACGTTCCATACTACGAAATGTGGGGGAGGCTGTTCTTCCCTTGGGATCGCATCCGCCGCGCTGCGCATGGCCTTCGCACCGAGGCCTGGCACACGCCAGCTTTCAGCATCGTACCGATCAACACCGCGCGCGCCTGGCAGATCCGACTTAACTGGGCGCAGGGTGAAATATCTCGCGGCCAAACCGCGATCGCGGCAGCCGAGCTACAGAAGGCGGCGCCCGGCGCGCTTCGCATCGTGATCACGCATCACCCGCTCGATTGGCCCAACGATGCGCCGATCAAGGGCCTGACACGCGGCGGACCGCGCGCCCTGGAGAAGCTGGTCGACGCCGGCGCTGAACTCTTTCTCAGCGGCCACTTGCATTTCGCTTCAGCGCGGCTCGTCGGCACACGCGCGCTCGCCATCAGCAGCGGCACGCTTTCGCAGCGCGTGCGTCACGAGCCGTGCGCGTTCACAGTGATACGCAGACCGAAGCCGAACGTGATCGAGGCGGAGGTAATCCACGTGCGCAACGGCGTCACGGAAACCGCGAGTGTTCGCCAATTCACTCTAAGCGCGCAATTGTCGGCAGGGGCGCCAGCGGAACTCCACGCCCAGGCATAGGCCGCAGGAACGATCTGGCTCGGCGTCTTGTTGACCCACCAAGCAACCAGAGGACGTTCCGATGCGCTGTGATGTGTGCGGCAATGACTACGACAAGAGCTTCCAAGTGAGCGCTGGCGGCAAAATCATGACATTCGACGCGTTTGAGTGCGCCATTCATGCCATGGCCCCGCGGTGTGGGCATTGTGAGTGCATGGTGATCGGCCACGGCGTCGAAGCTGATGGCGTAATTTATTGCTGCGCGCATTGCGCGCGCCAGCACGGCGAGGGTGATCTGAAAGATCGCGCGTAGCCTGCCATCACGCGGCGCCCAGCAAGCTCTGCGTCCGCGCGCCGCCGGGGCGGGTGATGCCTTCTAGCGCCTCGGCGGTCACGAATGGCGCTGCCGCTAAGGCCAAGTCGGCCAGCGAGACGATGCCGATCAGCCGCTTGTCCACGTCCACTACCGGGAGCCTACGCACCTGCAGCTCAGCCATGTTGCTGCAAACATCGAGCACGTCTTCGTCCTCGTGGCAGTAGAGCACGCCGTGGCTCATGACTTCCCCTACCGTCACTTCAGCGCTTTTGCCGATGGCGACGGCCCGGATGGCGATGTCTCGGTCGGTGACCATGCCGGCGAGCCGGTCGCCGGAAGCGACAGGGAGGGCGCCGACGTCGGCTTCCCCCATGAGGCGAGCCGCCTCGCGGATGCTGGTTTCGGGGCTGACGGTGCGTACGGCACGCGTCATCGTGTCTCTGACCTTCATGAAATGGGCTCCGTCCGGGGCTGGTTGCCGGGTTTGTTCTGGCAACGCGGCCTTGGGATAGGTGTTCCGAACCGAGCGCAGCCCTTGCCCGGCGGCGGCGATTGGACTATCAGCCCCGCTTTCCCGCATTTGCCGGGTCCCGACATTATTCCGGAGTTCACCGGCTATGGCCGTTCCGAAGCGAAAAACCTCGCCCTCCCGCCGCGGCATGCGGCGGGCGCACGACAAGCTGGCGAAGAATACCTACGTCGAAGACAAGGAATCGGGCGAACTCCGCCGTCCGCACCACATCGACCTCAAAAGCGGTCGCTATCGCGGCAAGCAAATCCTGAAGCCGCAGGAAGACTGATCTCTTCCGCAGTTGCTTGAGAATGCGCGCGCCGTGCGGAATTCCGCGCGGCGCGTTTTGTCGTCTGCGCAAAATCGTGACCAAGCTCTGCCGCGACGCATGGCCATGCGCGCGCTGTGGACTTGTGTTTTGAGGCGCACCGCGCTCCAAACATCGCACATTCTTCACATAGCGATCAGGTGTTTTCCCATGACCGGCATCGCCGACATTATCGGCCGTGAAATTCTCGACAGCCGCGGCAATCCCACTGTCGAAGTTGATGTTCTGCTTGAAGACGGCTCGTTCGGCCGCGCGGCAGTGCCCTCGGGCGCGTCGACTGGCGCGCACGAAGCCATCGAAAAGCGCGATGGCGAGCCGGACCGTTATCTCGGCAAGGGCGTGCGCGACGCGGTGGAAGCTGTGAACGGCGAGATCGCCAACGCCATTCTGGGCTTGGATGCCGAGGATCAGCGCCGCATCGACTACACGCTGATCGAACTCGATGGCACAGAGAACAAAGCGCGGCTCGGCGCCAATTCCATTCTCGGCGTTTCGCTCGCTGTGTCCAAGGCCGCGGCACAAAGCTCAGGCGCCCCGCTTTTCCGCTATCTCGGCGGCGTGCAGGCGCGCGTGCTGCCGTGCCCGATGATGAACATCGTCAATGGCGGCGCCCATGCCGATAATCCAATCGACATCCAGGAATTCATGATCATGCCGATCGGCGCGGCCACCATGGCCGACGCCGTGCGCTACGGGGCCGAGGTGTTCCACACCCTGAAGAAAGAGCTCAAGGCCGCCGGCCACTCTACCAATGTGGGCGACGAAGGCGGCTTTGCGCCGAACCTCGCCAGCGCCGACGAAGCGCTAAGCTTTATTATCAAGTCGATTGAAAAAGCCGGTTACACGCCGGGCGACGACATCGCCATCGCTCTCGATTGCGCCGCAACCGAGTACTTCAAGAACGGCAAGTACGAATTGACGGGCGAGGGCAAATCTCTGTCGCCGGAGGCCAATGCGAAATACCTCGCCGACCTCGTCGCGCGCTATCCGATCGTGTCCATCGAAGACGGCATGTCGGAAGACGATTTCGAAGGCTGGAAGGCGCTCACCGATCTTATTGGCGACCGTTGCCAACTCGTGGGAGACGACCTCTTCGTCACCAACATGAAGCGGCTCGAAATCGGCTTCGAGAAGGGCCTCGGCAACGCCATCCTGATCAAGGTCAACCAGATCGGCACGCTGACCGAAACGCTCGATGTCGTCGAAATGGCCCAGCGCGCAGGCTACAGCGCGGTGATGAGCCACCGCTCCGGCGAAACCGAAGACGCCACCATCGCCGACCTCGCGGTCGCGACCAATTGCGGCCAGATCAAAACCGGTTCGCTGGCGCGCTCGGATCGGACCGCCAAGTACAACCAACTCATCCGCATCGCAGAAATGCTCGATGAGCAAGGCGAATACGCCGGCGCAACGACGATCGTCGGCCGTTAGTCCACGCGCCGCGCGAGCCTGGGCAGGATCGCGGCAAGCAGCGCCATCGCTGCGGCCGCGATCCAGATCGCACCAAGCTGCAGCTGTGCGTAGGCCCAAGCGCCCGCGACCGCGCCCGCGACCAAACCCAGCCACAGAAGCAAATAGGGCAGCCATCCCCAAGAGGCGCCGCCGGTCAAAGCTTCGGCCAAGCGTTGACCGAAGCGCACCAGCGTGCCGGTCATGTAGGTGAGTCCGATGCCGACTTCGCCATCGCGCTTGAAGACAGCATTTTCCGCACCCATCGCGACGGCCAGCAGGCCGACGGCGACCGCCTCATAGCCCATCCCCGCAAGCAGGGCGGCCAGTGCGAGGATCGCCGCCACCAGCGCAACGACACGTACGCTCGCGGTTTCGCTGAAACGCCGATTGGTCACCGAGCCGAGCATCACGCCCAGCACGAACATCGCGATCAACGATCCCGCCGCCACAGCATGCGCGGGCGCTTCGATTACGCCGACGGCGAGCCGGGTCGAGTTGCCGCTCATGAAGGAAACGAAGAAGCCGCCGAGATGAACAAACGCCGCAGCGTCGATGAAGCCGGCAATGGCCGCCAAGCAAGCGGCGACGATCCAGTAGCGGCGCGGGTAGCGAATCATGGCCGCCATCGTGCGCCTGCGTGCCGCGCGTCACATCAAAAGGTCGTAGGCCGGCTTAGCTATGTCTTGTCGCCACGCGGCGACGGGAAGGAGCCCGCCAATGTTCATCCGCTTTAGCTGCCTGATGCTTGCTCTGGTCGCCTTCGTCCCCGGCGCTTTCTCGACGCTCAGCCAAGCGGCTCAGCTGTTCGCCTAGGCGCCGGCTTCTCCGGCAAGTGCTGCCTGGCCCGGCCGCGCCTACACGCAGCCGGGCTTTTCATTCTGCCCTGCAAATTTTTCCTAGAGGTCGCAGCCACCGTCGAGCCACAAGCGGCGGCGTTCATAACCGAGCCACAAGCGCAACATTTAGCGCATTTCAAATAAAAGACTGATTTTACTGATGTTTTGCCGCCTGAGAACAAAACAAGAATAATTTCGAGTCGATACGATTCTTTAACCAATTCGACTCAACGTGCCCGCCGAATCGGGATCGGGACCATGGGCAAGCACGGATCGACCGCACTCAGCATTGGTCTGGGCGCGGCCATTCTCTACTTGGGCGCACATGCCGTGACCGGCCCGCAGGGGCTGGTCGCCTACGTGGATCTGCAAGCTCAGGAACGCGCGCTCGAGCAGCGCGTCGCGGCGCTTGAAACCGAACACGCTGAGCTTGAAGCGCGCGCGGGACGTCTGCGCGACGGCCACATCGACGCCGATTATCTGGAAGAACGCGCGCGCGTCACGCTCGCCGCGGGCCAGCACGACGAGATCGTCTTCGCGCTCGAATAGCGCCGCTTTGCTGCAATGCAGCAACGCAAGGCTGACTGGCGAGCCCCTACATTTCCGCATAAGAGAACCGCGCTAGGCCCCATGGACACCGCGCGTGCGCCGCGCGTTACCTGGGAGCGAGGAGACGACGAATGGCGGCAGCCGCGAAACACGCGAACGGATCTCACGCGGCTGAGGCCAGCAAGGACGAGCTGCTCCAATATTATCGCGACATGCTGCTGATCCGCCGCTTCGAGGAGCGCGCGGGCCAGCTCTACGGCATGGGTCTCATCGGCGGGTTCTGCCACTTGTATATCGGCCAGGAGGCCGTCGTCGTCGGCATGCAAGCCGCGCTGAAAGACGGCGACCAGGTCATCACCGCCTATCGCGATCACGGCCACATGCTGGCGGCAGGCATGACCGCCAACGGCGTGATGGCCGAGCTCACCGGCCGCCGCGACGGCTACTCGAAAGGCAAGGGCGGCTCGATGCACATGTTCAGCATCGAGAAGGCCTTTTACGGCGGCCACGGCATTGTCGGCGCGCAAGTCTCGCTCGGCGCCGGCATCGCCTTCGCCAACAAGTATCGCAAGGACGGCAAGGTCTGCCTGACCTATTTCGGCGACGGCGCCGCCAACCAGGGTCAGGTGTACGAGAGCTTCAACATGGCGAGCCTGTGGAAGCTGCCGGTCGTCTTCATCATCGAGAACAACCAGTACGCCATGGGCACCAGCGTGCAGCGCTCATCTGCCGAGACGCATTTCTACAAACGGGGCGCCGCGTTCGCGATTCCGGGTGAAGAAGTAGACGGCATGGATGTCGTCGCCGTGCGCGAAGCCGGCCGGCGGGTCGTCGAGCGCGCCCGCGCCGGCGAAGGCCCGTATCTGTTGGAAATGAAAACCTACCGCTATCGCGGCCACTCGATGTCTGATCCCGCCAAGTATCGCACCAAGGAAGAGGTGGACGAACAAAAGGCCAAGCGCGATCCGATTGAGCACGTGAAGAAGCTCATCACCGACGCCGGCTACGCCGACGAAGCGGCGTTGAAGGAGATCGACCGAGACATTCGCGCCGTCGTCACCGAAAGCGCCGACTTCGCCCAGAAAAGCCCGGAGCCTGATCCGAGCGAGCTGATGACGGACGTTTATCTGTGAGCGATACGCTTGCATTCTCGCTTTCAGCGGAGGCTGAGGCACTAATCGCCGCCGCCGACCTATCTGCAGCGATGAGCGGGCGAACGTTTCGTTACTATGACCCGTTCCATGGGGCGCAATTTGAATACTACGCGCCCGACGGCACGGCCTATCTCTGGTATCCTGGAAACAAGATCAGCGTCGCAAGCGCGTGGCACGTTGAGGGCGAGAGAACGGCCCATGAAGACACGCGAAAACTGTGCTTCGTTTATGGGCCGCGTATCTACAATCCCGTGACCCAGGAATGGGGCGGTCGCCCCGAATGCGAGCCTGTGCGCAAAGCCATGTTGTTCGTTCAGGAAAGTGCTGCCGGCGACGTTTTCAAACTTGAACGCGGGACAGTGCCGTGGGTCCTGATTGGGCAATCGCAGCACACGATAACTCAGGTCTTGTCTTTATATCGCTCGCCAATTCGATGGGGGAGACGCCTATGACGCCAGAACTCACATATCTCGCGTATACAATCGCGCTGTTTTTCGTCGTCGTATTTGTGCAGGCCTTGGCCGGCATCCGCCAACATGGCGGCATAACGCTCGCGAATAATCGCGACGGGCTTCCGCCTGCGAACACATATCTCGCGCGCACCAAGCGCCTCGTCGACAATTTCCGCGAAAACCTCTGGTTCTTCACACCGCTCATTTTGATCGCCGCGATCTCCGATATCTCCAATCAATGGACGGTGCTCGGCGCGCAGATCTTCTTCTGGGCGCGCCTTGGCCACGCCATCGTCTACATCGCCGGCTGGCCGTTGATCAGGCCGCTGTTCTGGCTCGCCGGCATCATCGCCTGCGTGCTTATTTTCCTCGCGCTGTTCGGGGTTCTCGCCTGATGACGCAAATCCTCATGCCCGCGCTTTCGCCCACCATGGAGGAGGGCAACCTCGCCAAATGGTTGGTGAAGGTCGGTGACAAAATCGAGCCGGGCCAAGTCATCGCCGAGATCGAAACCGACAAAGCGACGATGGAGGTCGAAGCTGTCGACGAAGGCACGGTGACGGCGCTGCTGATCGAAGAGGGCGCGCAAGGCGTGAAAGTGAATACGCCGATCGCCGTGCTGGATGGCGCTGAGTCCCCCTCGATGGGGGACGCCGCGCGCAGCGCGGCAGGGGGTGTGCCCTCGACGCCGAAGAAGGAGCCTCAAGAGGCTCGTTCGTCGAAGCCCGCGGGCGCACCTCCTCAGTCAGTCGCTCGCGCGACTGCCAGCTCCTCCATCGAGGAGGAGCTCCCCGCCGGCACGCAGATGATCAAGATCACTGTGCGTGATGCGCTGCGTGACGCGATGGCGGAAGAAATGCGCGCCGACGACCGCGTCTTCGTCATGGGCGAAGAAGTCGCCGAGTACCAAGGCGCCTACAAAGTGACGCGCGAACTGCTGCAAGAGTTCGGGCCGATGCGGGTCGTCGATACGCCGATCACCGAGCACGGCTTCGCCGGCCTCGGCACCGGCGCGGCGATGGCGGGGCTTAAGCCCATCGTGGAATTCATGACGTGGAATTTCGCGATGCAAGCCATCGACCACATCATCAATTCCGCCGCCAAGACGCTCTACATGTCCGGCGGACAGATCAAATCGAGCATCGTTTTCCGCGGTCCCAATGGCGCCGCCGCACGCGTCGCCGCGCAGCACAGTCAGGATTATTCGTCCTGGTACAGCCACATCCCGGGCCTCATCGTTATCGCGCCGTACGACGCCGCTGACGCAAAAGGCCTGCTCAAAGCCGCGATCCGCAACCCGAACCCCGTCGTCTTCCTCGAACACGAAATGCTCTACGGCACGGAGTTCGAAATCCCCGACGTGAAGGATTGGATCGTCCCGATCGGCAAAGCAAAAGTGCGCCGCCAGGGCGTCGACGTCACCATCACCGCGCATTCGCGCATGGTGGGGCTTGCGCTGAAGGCTGCCGACCAGCTCGCCGGCGAAGGCATCGAGGCGGAAGTCATCGATCTGCGCACGCTGCGTCCGCTCGACACGGACACCATCATCGAAAGCGTCCGCAAGACGAACCGCATCGTCACGGTGGAAGAGGGCTGGGGCCAGTCCGGCGTTGGCGCCGAAATCTGCGCGCGCGTTACCGCCGAAGCGTTTGACTATCTCGACGCGCCGCCAACCCGCGTCCATCAAGTCGACGCGCCGCTCGCCTACGCCGCAAACCTCGAAGCTCTGGCGTTGCCGAACGTCGACAAGATCATCGAGGCTGTGAAAGCGGTTTGCTATGTATGAAGGGTGGGAGATCTGCCCGACGCTCGAACCAAAGCAGGTTTGCTTTCGGTGCCAAATATATCGTGATGGCAGATTTGATAGTGTGCATCACCAGCACGTTGCGAAGGTCCGTCTCTCGCAAGAGCGGATCGATGCCATTCTGAGTTCGTTTGTCATTCGCTACTACGGCGATTCAGGGATGGGATTTGAGCAGATCGTTGGTTGTCATGTGAATGATCGACCGGGTGATCCGGCGCGTTTCGATGCTCTACGGTTTCATGTGTCATACCCTGAGCCAGGGGTGTTGAGGCACTACTGCGGCACCAACACTAAGGCATGGGCGGATTGGGTGATTTCTCCAAGCCAGTTTCGTTCTTCTGACCAGGTCAACGCCGCATGATCTACCGCGGCGCCTGCCATTGCGGCGTGGTCAGCGCCGAGTATGAGACGGATCAGCCCGTGCGCCTGCGCCAAGATGGCTGCGGCTTTTGCTCATCGCGCGGGGTGAAGTCCGCAAGCGACCCCGAAGGCCGTCTCGCGCTCTCAGCGAGCCAACAGCTCAACCGCTATCGCTTTGGCCACAAGACGGCGGATTTCCTGATCTGTCCGGCCTGCGGCACGTATGTCGCCACACAAATGCAGAGCCCACGCGGCGCCATCGGCGTGATCAACGTTGTCGGCCTGCAGATCAAAGACCTGAGGCATCTGCCCGCGACGCTGACGAGCCTTGAGGGCGAATCTGTCGAAGAACGCATCGCGCGCCGCGTCTCGCGCTGGACGCCAATGACGCTGAACGAACCGGAGCAAGCCGCATGAGCGAGGGCGAGGTCATCGAGCAATTGGTGGAGTTCACCAACATCCTGCTGATCGGGGTGTCGCTCATTTTCAGCATCGTCTCGGCCTATGTCGTGGCGCTCAACTATTTCATCGGCGAGGCCAACTTCATGGCGCGCCTCGCCAGCTTCGCATTCATGACATTGATCCTCGGCATGCTGATGATCGTGCTTATGGGCGCGGGCGCGACCCATGCCGGACTGATTGAGCGGCTGCACGAGATCGACGCCGCTGGCGAATTGACGGCGGCTGGGCGCGCTGTGCTTTCCAACGCCAATCCCGCTTATGTCGGCGCTTTCACCGGCCGCATCTACAGCATCGACGAAATCGTGCGCCTGTGCACATGGGCGGGCTTGCTCTTCGTCTATATCGGCCTTGCCTACCTGACCTTCCTCCACAGCTGGCGGCCCGACGTGATCAACGTCGCCGTGCAGGACAATGAAAGAAGCGCCGCATGAGCATTCAGATTACCATGCCCGCGCTGTCGCCCACCATGGAGGAGGGCAATCTCGCGAAGTGGCACGTGAAGGCGGGCGATAAGATCGAGCCGGGCCAAGTCATCGCCGAGATCGAAACCGATAAAGCGACGATGGAAGTCGAAGCTGTCGACGAAGGCGTGATCGCCGAGATCCTCGTCGCTGAGGGCACGCAGGGCGTGAAGGTCAATACGCCGATCGCAACGCTGGCGGGCGAAGGCGAAGCCGCAAAGCCCACGACAGCGCAAAAAGAGCCCTCTGCTCCCTCGCGGGAGAGAGCCGAACAGAGCGCGCCTGCCCAAGCAGGGCAAGTCTCCAAAGCCCCAACTTCCTCCCCGCAAGGCGGAGGAGGAGAACGCGTCCTGGCGTCGCCGCTTGCGCGTCGTCTCGCCGAGCAAGGCGGCATCGATTTGAGCGGGCTCAAAGGCAGCGGGCCCAACGGTCGCGTCGTGAAGGCCGACATCGAGGCCGCGGCAAAGTCGCCCCGCGCTCAGCCTGCCCAAACGCCGCAAGCGCCGCTGCAATCGCGCGAAGTGGCGCGCCCGGGCCCAGCCCAACAAGCGCCGGCGCCGTTCAAATCGCTAGAGAGCCAGGGCATCCGCGCCGGCAGCTACGATCTCGTGCCGCTCGATCTCATGCGCAAAACCATCGCGCGGCGCATGACCGACAGCTTCCGCGACGTGCCGCACTTCCCGCTGAACATCGACATCGAGATCGACGGTCTGTTGAAGGCGCGCGGCGACATCAACAAGCGCTTCGCCGATCAGGGCGTGAAAATCTCCGTCAACGACATGTGCATCAAGGCCGCGGCGCTGGCGCTCAAGATCGTGCCGGAGGCCAATGCCAGCTACACGCCCGACGGCATTGCCGTGCATCATCACGCCGACATTGCGGTCGCGGTGGCGATTCCCGGCGGCTTGATCACGCCGATCATCTGGGCGGCGGAGACGAAAGGCCTGGCGCAGATCAGCCACGAAATGGCCGACCTGGCCGAACGCGCGCGCACCAAAAAGCTCAAGCCTGAGGAGTTTCAGGGCGGCACGTTCTCGATCTCCAATATGGGCATGATGGGGATCAAGAGCTTCGCCTCGATCATCAACGAGCCGCACGGCATGATCATGTCGATCGGCGCCGGCGAGAAACGGCCCGTCGTGAAGAACGACGCACTCGCCATCGCTACGATGATGAGCGTCACCGTGACCTGCGATCACCGCGTCGTCGACGGCGCCCTCGGCGCCGCCTTCCTCAAGGCCTTCCGCAGCTTCCTGGAAGACCCGATGGCGATGCTGCTTTGAGGTCGTTCCGCAGAAATCCCATCGCGCAATCGCCTGCCCCCCGCTAGGCTGGCGGGCAGGGGAGCAGAATGTTCGCGCAATTGATCGAGGCCGCAGGCGTTTGGTTTCTGGTCGCGGCGGCGGCCGAGCTTGTGGCCGTCTTGGTGGAGCAGGCCGCCGCGGCCCGCTCGCCGGAAGAGGAGGCGCCGCGCCGTGGCGGACCAAGCGCGGCCTTGCTGGCGGTTTCGGCGTTGCTCGCACCGGGGCTGCTCCTGGCCCACGGTTTTCTGGCCACGCACGGCGGAGACACCATGCTGCGCGCGGTGGCGGTCGGGACGCCCATCGCGGCGATGATCGTGGGCGCATTGCTCGGCGGCATATTGGGTGCGGTCGCCAAGGGCGCCGCGCCGCTGATGCGTCGGCTCGCCTTGCCGCTTGGGCTCATCGCCCTGGCGGTCACCATTTTCGCGACGTGGCCGAGCATTCAAACGCTGATCACCGCCGCGCAGAACGGCGGCGTCATCTACGTCGAATAACTACGCCGCGCGTTCGGCTTGGCGAAGCTTCTTCGTCACCATGACGCTGAGCTGTTGCGTGACGGTTTGGCGGACATCGACCTGATAATTCGGCAGCTCCGCCAGCTGCAACAGCGCGTCCAGGTGCGCTTTCACGACGTCGCGATTGAGCGCGCCATCCGCGCCGATGCCCTTCAGATAATTGAACAGGGACGAGCTCGCCGACATCAACAGGGCGTCCTTCATGTCGCCCGCGAGCGCGCTCAGCTGGCCGCTGGCCAAACAGAGATCGCGCATGCCAGACGCATCGCCGTCTCCGAGCGCAACGAGTTGGCCGCTCAGGCGCTCAACATACATGCGCACCAAGCCTTTGCGGATTTGCACGTCCGGCGCGTCGGCGCGTTTGTCACCGCTGTCGAACAGACGCCGGCGCGGACCGTCATAACTCAGATCGCGGCGACGGCGACGGCAGGGGCCGGCATAGCGCGTGCTCTCGACGAACTCGCGGCGGCGGCTCTGCACCTCGCGGACGCGCCGCAGCATCGTGCTGGTGGAGAACGGGCGGATAATGAATTCATCGACGCCGCAATTGCGCGCCCGCTCCACGTCGCTCGCTTTGTTGCGCGAGGCGACCATGACGACGGGCAGTGGCCGCAGGCCCTGACCGGCTTCGCCCGCACGCAAGCGCTTCACCAAGGCCAAGCCTTGGCCGCCGTCCACGTCCCAATCGATGATGACGATATCGGGTTGGAAGTAGGCCAGCGCGAACAGGCAATGATCCGCCGTTTCGGCGTATTCGATCTCGACCCGGCCGAGCGCGCGTAGCGTTTCAGTGATCAGACGGCGTTGAAAAGGCCGACCATCCACCACCAAAATCTTGAGGATGATCTCTTTGTCCGCGCTCATGCCCGCCACCACGAAAGCAACGCTACGCGGCCACGCTTAATATTTGTGGTAATCTGTTTGAGTTTTCAGCGTAAAAATCAGGTGAATCGGTTAAGGCGCGTTGATGCTCTCGCTGCTTCTGGCGTCCTTCGTGACCTTCTTCGTGGCCATCGATCCAGTGGCCATGGCGCCGATGTTCACCACCATGACCAACGGCATGACGCCGGAATGGCGCCGCCGCATGGCGTTCAAATCGATCGCAATCGCCACTGGCATTCTGCTCGCCTTCGCTTTCGGCGGGGCGTGGCTCTTGGAGCAAATCCACGTCTCCATCGACGCCTTCCGCATCGCCGGCGGCTTGCTGCTCTTCCTGATCGCCGTCGACATGCTGTTTGAGAAGCGCGCCGAGCGGCGCGAGGAGCGAGCCGAAGAGGTGGCCGCCAAGCAAGCGCAGCACCCCGGCGCGCAGGACGATATTTCAGTTTTCCCACTGGCCATCCCGCTGATCAGCGGCCCCGGCGCCATCGCCTCGATCATGCTGTTCTTTGCGGAGCACGAAAATCTGGCCGAGCGCGGGATCATCCTTCTCGGCGTCGGCGCCAATCTAGCGCTTTGCCTGATCGCATTCCTTGCGGCGGGGCCGTTGTCACGGATCATGGGCGAGACAGTCGCGTCCATGCTCACCCGCATCTTCGGCATCCTGCTCGCAGCGCTCGCCGCGCAATTCGTGGTGGACGGGATCCGAAACGTGTTTGGCATTGCCTAGGAAGCGCTCCGCTGAGAAGCTTCACGAGGGGAGGAGCCTCTCATGGAGATCGGACGGACCTATATGGACGCGGCGTTTCAGGTCGCGACATTGCTCAACCAGGTTTGGGGATTTTACCTGACCGCCATTCTCGCCGTTATCGCGGGCTTGGTGTTCTCGAAATCAGCTCAACCGAAACAGCCCGTTGGCCGTGTCATACTCCTGGTCGCCGCCCTGGGCATCTTCTTCATGTTCAATCTGGTCACCATCGCTCAAAACGGCATGCGCTTGGATTCGCTCTTGGCTGCGGCCGGAGCAAATCTGCCAGCTGGCGGGGTTCCTCCCATGCGCGAGCCTGAGGTGCTTGCCTTCATGCAACCTCTCGCCAGCGGCATGTACGAATTTAAATGGGAATACACCGTCATCGCACATCTGGTGATCGATGCGCTGGTGCTGGTCGTGACAGCCTGGATTCTGCTCTCGCCTCCACTTGAAGCAAAGCAATGACGGATCGGCCGAAGGGCTGACGCTACACTCATCCGGCGATTGTCGGCGGCGCATTGAGTGTGCGTCAGCCGCGATGTATCTCACTGCCATGAGCACATCCTTCGACGTCATCGTTATCGGTTCCGGCCCCGGCGGCTATGTCACCGCGATCCGCGCAGCCCAGCTCGGCATGAAGACGGCAATCGTCGAACGCGACCGCTTGGGCGGCATCTGCCTCAACTGGGGGTGCATCCCGACCAAGGCGCTGTTGCGGTCGGCGGAGGTCTATCGCAACGCCCAGCACGCCAAAGATTTCGGCCTCACCATCGAGAACGTGAAGTTCGATCCCGAAGCGGTGGTGAAGCGTTCGCGCGGCGTGGCCGGACGCATGGAGAAGGGCGTCCAGTTTCTGATGAAGAAAAACAAGATCGCCGTGATCGAAGGCGAAGCGCGTTTGGAGAAGGGCGGCGCCGCGCCGAAAGTGATCGTGAAGGGCGTTGACGGCAAGGATACGTCCTACGAAGCCAAGCACGTCATCCTGGCGACGGGCGCGCGGGCGCGCGAAATTCCGGCGGCGGGCTTGAAGGCCGATGGCAAGCGCATCTGGACCTATCGCGACGCGATGACGCCGCCGTCTTGGCCGGACTCTCTGCTCGTGTTCGGCTCGGGCGCCATCGGCATCGAGTTCGCCAGCTTCTATGCGGCGTTCGGCGTGAAGGTGACGGTTGTTGAACTGCTCGATCGTGTGTTGCCGGTTGAGGACGAGGAAATCTCGGCGTTCGCCAAGAAACGCTACGAGAAAGAAGGCCTGAAAATCATGACCTCCACCGAAGCGAAGTCGCTGAAGGCGACGGCGAACGGTGTTGAGGCCGTCGTGCAAGCCAACGGCAAGCAAGAGACGCTAACCGCGTCGCACGCCATCGTCGCTGTCGGCATCACCGGCAACATCGAGAACCTTGGCCTCGAAGCGCTCAACGTGAAAACCGATCGCGGCCACATCGTCACCGATGGCTACGGCAAAACCAATGTCGCCGGCCTTTACGCGATCGGCGATGTCACCGGCGCGCCGTGGCTGGCGCACAAGGCGAGCCACGAGGGCATCATCTGCATCGAAGCCATCGCCGGCCAGAAACCGCACCCGATGATCAAGGAGCGCATTCCGGGCTGCACCTACTCGCATCCGCAAGTCGCCAGCGTCGGCCTCACCGAAGCGAAGGCGAAAGCGGCGGGCAGGGAAGTGCGCGTCGGCCGCTTTCCGTTCGTAGGCAACGGCAAGGCGATCGCGCTCGGCGAGGATCAGGGCCTGGTCAAAGTCGTGTTCGACGCCAAGACCGGCGAACTCCTCGGCGCGCACATGATCGGCGCCGAAGTGACGGAGCTCATCCAAGGCTACGCCATCGCCATGCAAACCGAGACCACCGAGCACGAACTCATGGAAACCGTCTTCCCGCACCCGACGCTGTCAGAAATGATGCATGAAGCGGTGTTGGATGCGTACGGAAGAGTGCTGCACGTTTGAGGACCTCGTGATGCGTTTCACGGCGTTCATGAAGGCAATTCGTTTCAATTGCTTACAAGCGGCGAACGTGTCGCGTGATCTTGGCTACATGTTCGAAGATGCGCCCGTGTCCGATCCGATAGCGAACTCATCGGAGACACAGAATATGCTTGCGAACGCGGGCGCGCGACTGCCGGATGCGCTTCTCGCGTTCTATGAGATCGTGGGGGCGGTCGAATTCACTGGTGTGGCCCCGAAGGATTGGAAGGGATGTGACTACTCCGATCCAGTTTCCGTTGTGCCGCTGGATCACGACTACTGGCGGAGCGCGCTGGACTTTTGGCGGGAGTACCCAGAGATCGATCCGGACGGATTGCACCGGTTCACACCGCAAATGTCAGGCGATCACATTCACAAGGCTGGATTCAGCGGTGGAGAATACTCGTTCGTCTTCGACAGTGAGCCCGACCCAATCGTTTGGATGCACGAATGCAGATTGCGGTTCATGGACTATCTGCGGCTCTGCGATGCGTGGGGCGGCTTTCCCGGACTACAAGGATGCCCGACGCACACGTGGCCGCTTGAACGTATTCGGTCGGCGTTCGTCAAGTTGCCCGACTAAGCCGCCTTCGCCTCCGCGAACCGCTCCGCCGCCATACGCTGTAGCACGACATAGTCGGTCTTGCCGCTGCCCAGCACTGGGATTTCGTCGATCACCACGATGCGCTTTGGCACCGCAAGATCGCTGGTGCCGTTGGCTTTGCACCAGGCTTGCAGGTCCTCGAGTTTGGCGTCGGCGTGATCGGTGAACAGGATGATGCGTTCGCCCTTGCGTGAATCGGGCAGGGCGACGGCAGCGTGCAGGTGCTCGTGCCAGACGTTGGCGGCGTACGCCTCCACTGCATTCAGCGACACCATCTCGCCGCCGACTTTGGCGAAGCGCTTCACGCGCCCAAGGATGCGGATGAAGCCGTCTTCGTCGACATCGACCACATCGCCGGTGTCGTGCCAGCCTTGCGGCAGCAGATCGATGCCAAACGGCTTGGTCGGATCGAGATAGCCGCGCATCACGTTGGGCCCGCGCACATAAAGCTTCTGCCCGCCTTCGATGCCGGGCACCGGTTCAAGACGCCATTCCAGCCCAGGCAGGAACTGGCCCACCGTGCCGTGTTTGTTGCGCCCCGGCACGTTCACCGAAATCACCGGCGAAGCTTCCGTCGCGCCATAGCCTTCCAGCAGCTCGACGCCGAAGCGCTGCATGTAAAGCTCGCGCGTTTCCGGCTTCACCCGCTCGGCGCCGCACACCATCAGCTTGATGCAGTTGAGATCGCCGTCTTGGGCGTTGCGCGCATATTGCTGCGCAAACGTGTCGGTGGCGAAGAAGACGTTGGCGCCGGTCTCTTTCACCAGCTTCGGAATTTCCTTCACCTGCAGCGGGGAGGGGAAGAGGAACGTCTTGTGGCCGGTGAAGAGCGGCAGCATCACCCCGCCCGTCAGCCCAAAGCAATGGAACATCGGCAACGGATTGAAGAACACCCAGTCGGGATCGAACGGCACGTGCGCGTGCGCCTGCTCGACATTGCCGACGATGTTGGCGTGGCTCAGCACCGCCCCGCGCGGCGTGCCGTAGGAGCCGGACGTAAACAGAATGACGCCAGTGTCGTCCGGATTGGCCTTCGCCGCGAACATGCGCGGCATCGAGCCTTTGATCAGCGCCACGATCTTGTCGCCGAGATCGATCGATTTGCGGATATCTTCGAGATAGATCAGCTTGGCGTGTTTGGAGAGTTCGGCTTCCAGCGCCTCCAGCTTGCCCAGCTTGATGAACGTGCGCGACGTCAGAATCTTTTTGACGTTCGCGGCCTCGCACGCCGAACGCAGGTTCATGGCGCCAGCCGTGAAATTCAACATCGCCGGCGTGCGCCCAATCGCTTGCAGCGCAAAGAACGTCACCACGCAGCCCGCGCCGGTCGGCAACAGAATGCCCGCGGTCTCGCGCCGCTTGATCAGAATATCGAGCTTGCCGCCCAGCGCGAACGCCGCGCGGACAATGTCGTCATAAGAAAGCGGCTTGCGTTCGTGATCCTCAAGGATCTTGTACTTGCCGCCCCTTTCATCGCGCGCCCGAAGTAGGGCTTCGAACAAGGTGACGCGCGTTCGCGCCAACTCGAACGGACGTTGCGCCATGAGCAGATGCCTCCGTACTGTCCCGCCCGCGCCGTCGGCCGTGTCCTACGACATATAGACGCGCATGCCGTGATTATTGTTTCACGGTTGTAACAGAGACTATCGACGTGGATAAAGTTGGGCAAGAGACGGCCCCATTAACCACCTGTGGACGCAAGGGAGGATTGCCTTCCAGGCGTTGCGAGTTGCAGGCCCGAGGCTCATGTTCGACCGATGCCCACGCTGATCGATTTGCGCCAAGAGGGGGAAAACCGGGTCCGCCACCCGGAAAAACAGGGCCGGCCGGACGCGCCGTCGCCGCGTAAGCCTGATTGGATCCGTGTAAAAGCGCCTACCAGCGTCGGCTATCACGAGACCAAGGCGCTGGTGCGCGACCTCAAGTTGCACACGGTATGCGAAGAAGCCGGCTGCCCGAATATTGGCGAGTGCTGGAGCCAGAAGCACGCCACCTTCATGATCCTGGGCGGCATCTGCACGCGCGCCTGCAGCTTCTGCAACGTCGCCACCGGCAAGCCGCTGCCGCTCGATCCCAATGAACCTGAAAACGTCGCCCACGCCACCGCGCAGATGGGCTTGAAGCACGTCGTCGTGACCAGCGTCGATCGCGACGATCTTGAAGACGGCGGCGCCGATCATTTCGTGCGCACCATCGCCGCCATCCGCGCCGCCGCGCCCGAGACGACGATAGAAATCCTGACCCCGGATTTCTTGCGCAAGCCAGGCGCGGCCGAGCGGGTGATCGATGCGGCGCCGGATGTGTTCAACCACAATCTCGAAACCGTGCCGCGTCTCTATCACTCGATCCGCCCCGGCGCGCGCTACTACCAATCGCTGCGCCTGCTCGACTTAGTGAAGCAGCGCGATCCGCAGCAATTCACGAAATCCGGCCTCATGGTCGGCCTGGGCGAGAGCAAGGACGAAGTGCTGCAAGTCATGGACGACCTGCGCGTTGCGGGC
>JBFWYC010000021.1:0-67446 GCA_050186805.1 Hyphomonadaceae bacterium | reverse complement strand
AAGTGATGGGCGGCCGCTAACAGCGGATGCGCGTCACGCGACGCGATAGTGTAAAATGACCTCATTCCGAGGTTGTCGAGCGGCCGGCGTGCTACGAAGCGCCGGCCGTTTTCGTTTGCCGCGAACGCCGACTCGGCAAAGTCACATTGCGGTGCTAGCGAAGCGGGATGGAGCCCGTGACGTACCGAAGGCGCAGCGGCGCTTTGCCTCGTGGTGAGCGGGAATGGCGTGTGGAGCCCGATGCGCTGATCGCCAGCTCGGGCGGGCGCTCCCGGCGCTATCGATGGTCTGATATCGTCAGTGTACGCCTCTATGCGGATCCCGCGCGCGGGCGACCTTGGCGCTACGTGTTTGAGCTTCAGCCAAGACACGATCGCAAGATCGAAATAGACAACGCCAACTTTGTCGGCGACGGCGCCTACGAAGACCAGTCCGAGGCCTACACTGCGTTTGTGCGCGCCGCGACAGCGGCGCTGGCGCGCGCGAACCCAAAGGCGCGTGCGTTGATTGCGGAAACACCTAAGCGCTTTTTCTTTCTCACGCTCACAGCTCTGATCGCGTTTGGCGCTCTCGCTTACGCGCTGATCGCGTTGCGAACACCGATCGATGGCTGGTCTTACGCCGCGCCGATTAAGTTCGGCGTGATCCTGCTCATGTTGCCCGTGTTCTGGGGGCTCGTCGTACGCGCCGTCCCGCGTGGCTTTCCGCTCGACGCGATACCAGATCGGGCGCTGCCGCCTGGTTCACAGAACGTAAACGCGACGACCGAAGCCAACTCAGGGCAATAACTTAAGGAAGCCTTCACGCGGCCGCACTAATGTCTCCGTCGGCGAAGGAGCTAGCCGTGCGCAACAACGATGGCCGCAGAGATTTGTCGCTTATTCGCGCAAGCGGCTCGACATCGCGCGTGCTGAATCTTGCCTTGGTCCACGAACGCTTTGGCGAGACGCCGGAGTACGAGGCTAAGCCGCTGTTCAAGAACAAGCGCCTCAACCGTGCTCTCATACTGAAGCACGTCGTGCGCCCGCACGAGCGCGATCTCTTCACGCGCCCAACCGCGGCGGCCACCAAGGTGATCCTGCCATACTCGGCCACAGAACTGACTTTGGGCGGCGTGAGCTTCCTCGTGGGAGAAATCCGCTTTGAAAAGCTGATGCGCGAGCTCGTCGGCCACTACGAAAGCGAAGCCCAATTCCAAGCTGACGCGGATCTGCTGCGCGCCATGGCGCAGCTGCCTTCGTTCGATCCGTTCCTGATGCGTGAGAGGCTGCGCCACCTCGGCGTCGATCCTGCGCGCTGCTATTTCGAGATTGCGGAAGCAGACATCGCGCGCATGCGTGCGTTTGTTGGTCGTGAGATCGCGCAGCTCGTCAACCTGGCGTTCGGCGGCGGCGCTGGCGCGGGCGCCAGTGAATTATCCAACCGTCTCGCTGAAAAGCTGATGACGGATGAAACCGCCAAGTCGCTCGATCCGCTGCGCGCCACGCTGCGGCTGTCGGGCGAGGAGTACGTGGAGGGTGTGTTCGCCTGGAAGGGCTTTCTCTACTACAAGTGGTTGATGGACGAGCTGCGCCCGCAGCTGAAAGAGTTTCAGCCGCGCTTTGCCGGCCTGCGCGTCGTCGGCGCCACCTCGGAGGAGCGGCGCGAGTTGGCGCAATCGCGCAAGGACATTTTGGATAAGGCGACGTTGGCGCTCCGGCGCGTCGATGAAACCTTGAAGGAATATGCGGAAGCGTTCGCATCGCTTGCGGATGGCCAGGCCAATGCGTTCCGAAGCTTCCTCCTGAAGGCGCCCTCGCTCTTCATTCCAATCGGCGAGGCGGTCGGCGTGATCCGGCACATTCACAGTTTCTGGCGCTATCGTTTCCCGGACAGCGCGATGCCATCGATGAACGTCGATGAAGCCATTGAAATCCTCCACGACTTCGAGACGACGATTGCCGGCGTCGATTTTATTCAGCCGCGCGGCGATGAGTTGCGTGTCGCCTAAGGGCGGCGAAAAATGACGTCGCCGGTGAGCGCCTCGATGCGCGGTCGGCCGAGAAGCGCCATGGTGCGCTTCAATTCCTCCTCAAGAATGGTCAGCGCGCGCGTGACGCCGGCCTCCCCGCCCGCGGCCAGGCCCCACAAATAGGCGCGGCCGAGCGCGACCGCGTTCGCGCCGAGCGCCAGCGCTTTGGCCACATCGCTGCCGCGCCGCACGCCGCCATCGAGGATGATGTCCGCCTCGCCACGCACGGCGTCGGCTATGGAGGGCAGGGTGTCGATTGTGGCGGGGGCGGTGTCGAGTTGTCGGCCGCCATGGTTGGATACCCAAGCCGCGTCTGCGCCAATGGCGATGGCGCGCCGCGCGTCGTCAGGCGTGGCGATGCCCTTGATGGCGAGCTTCGCGTCCCACGTCTCGCGCAGCCAGCGCGCGTCTTCCCAGGTAACGCTGCGATCGAATTGCGCGTTGATGAAAGCAATAAGACCGCTATCGAGTTTGATCTGGCCGAAGTTCTCCGGGGCTATGCGCGGGGTTGTCGCCAGATCGAACATATAGCCGGGCCGCGCCAACGCTTGCGTGGCGGTGCGCCAGGTCACGCGCGGCGGGATCGTAAAATCATTTGCGTGATCGCGCTCGCGATTGCCGGCGACCGGCACGTCCACTGTCAAAACAATGGCGCTGAAACCGGCGGCCTTGGCGCGCGCCAGTGTTTCTTTCAAGAGGCCGCGATCCTTCCACACATAGACCTGGAACCATTTGGGCCCGGGATTGACGGCGGCGATATCCTCCATGGTCGTGGACGCCAAGGTCGAGCAGGCATAGACGACGCCGGCCTTGTGCGCTGCGCGGGCGACGGCGCGTTCGCCGCCGCGCGGGTGAAACAGGCGCGACGTCGCCGTTGGGCTAATGAAGAAGGGGAGGCGCGCCGGCGCCCCCATGATCGTCGTTGACGTATCGATCTTGGCGACGTCGACGAGCGCGTCCCAGACCAGTTCGATGTCACGGAACGCGGCGACGCTTCGGGCAAGCGTTGCTTCGTCGTCAGCGCCGCCGTCAATGTAGTCGAACACCATGCGCGGCAACCGGCGGCGCGCCAGGCGACGAAGGTCGGCGATGTTGCGGGCGCGGGCAAGCCTGGACATGGGCGGGGGTTTGGGCTGCGCCAGGCCCGCCGGCAAGCCTGAATGGGCCGAACGCCGCCCCGCGTGCGCTCCCGGCCTTGCCCTTGCGCCCGGCTGCGCGTAGGAAACCGCCCTCCCGTCCCGGGCCCCGCCCGGACAGGTCGGGGCCGCCTTAGCTCAGCCGGTAGAGCGGCGCATTCGTAATGCGTAGGTCAGGTGTTCGAGTCACCTAGGCGGCACCATCCCTCCTTGAAATGGCGCGGGCGAGGCGTTACCTCCGCCCCATGATGTTTTTGAGCGCCTCGGAATCGTATTGCGGCGACGCATAGCGCCTCTCGGGAAGCGAGAGGCGTGGCCTCTCTTGTGTTCGGATGAACCCTGGTTGGCCCCGCCTCCCAGGGTTTTTTGTTGCGCGGCGCGAGCCTCGCATGCCGAAGGAAGAGCAATGACACGGCTGTTGACCACCAACGCTTCGGCAAACGTGCGCGCGGAAACGCGCTGCGCGACCGAAGCAGTATGGGCAGCAGAAACGTAACAGCTCCGGCCATTCGCCCGGAGCCGTTCGACGGACTCCGGGTTTGATCTCTCCATCAACCCGCCGGTCCGCCGGGTTTTTTGTGTCTTGGGAGTTTTTTCGTTTTGGGCCGCGTGAAAACGCGCGTCCGCAAAGAATTGGCGCGCCAATGCCAATGGCCGCTGGGTTGAGCGTGATCACCTCAGCTCAGCGGCGCACTTGAAGGAAGTAAGCGTGATGAAATGAGCAAGTTGCATGTAAACGTCGGCACCATCGGCCACGTCGACCACGGCAAGACGACCCTGACCGCTGCGATCACGCAGGTTCAGGCCAAGCGCCTTGGCGGCAAAGGCTTGGCGTTTGATGAGATCGACCGCGCGCCCGAAGAAAAGGCGCGTGGCATCACCATCAACACCACGCACGTCGAGTACGAGTCCGATGCGCGCCACTACGCGCACATCGACTGCCCCGGCCACGCCGACTACGTGAAGAACATGATCACTGGCGCGTCGCAAATGGACGGCGCGATCCTGCTCGTCGACGCCACCAAGGGCGCGGCGAAGCAAACGATCGAGCACATCCTGCTCGCGCGTCAGGTCGGCGTTCGCCACATGGTCGTGTTCGTCAACAAAATGGACGCTTTGGCCGAGGATGAGCGCGACGACATGAAGGCGTTGATCCGACTCGAAACCAACGCGCTGCTCGAAGCGCAAGGTTACCAGGGTACGCCCTTCGTGTTCGGCAGCGCTCTGAAGGCGCTCGAGGCCGTGGCGCGTGGCGATCTCGCCGATCCGGCCATTGCCGGCATCGTTGAGCTGGTTGACGCGCTCGACACCTCGATCCCCGATCCGGTGCGGGACTTCGACGCCCCGTTCCTGATGCCGATCGAAGGCGTGCACACGATCGAAGGCCGCGGCACTGTCGTGTCCGGCCGCGTCGAGCGTGGCGTGCTGAAGGTCGGCGACAAGGTCGAGATCGTCGGCCTCGACAACGAAGGCGCCGAAGTTGTCGTCACCGGCACGCAAGCGTTTCGGAAGGATATTCCGCAGGCGCGCGCGGGCATGAACGTGGGGCTGCTGCTCCGCGGTCTGAAGCGTGACGATGTCGAGCGCGGGCAAGTGCTGTCCGCGCCCGGCGCGATCAAGGCGCACACCAAGGGCAAGGCGCAGATCTTTGTCCTGACCAAGGAAGAAGGCGGCCGGCACACGCCGTTCGCCAGCGGCTACCAGCCGCAATTCTTCTTCGGCGTCACCGACGTCAGCGGGACCATCGCGCTCGCCGACGAAGGGGGCGTGGTCTCGCCCGGCGACTCTACCGAGATCAGCTTTGATCTCGGCAAGCCGGTCGGCATCGAGCAAGGCATGCGCTTCGCCATCCGCGAAGGCGGCAAAACCGTCGGCGCCGGATTGGTGACCGAAGTGCTGGCCTGAAAGGCGACAGCTCCAGGCGCGGGTTGAGGCCCGCGTTTGGAGCAAGCGCGTCCTATTGCTCGTCGGCGAGCGCCTCCAGCGCGTCGCGGTCCTTGATGTGCACGGCGCTGCGCGTGAGCTGGATCAGGCCGTCCTGCTTGAACTCGCGCAGCACGCGGTTGACATGAACCGGCGTCGTGCCGATCGCGTCAGCGAGATCGTATTGCGAAGCGGCGCACTCGAAGGCGCCATCTGTGACGAGCCCCGCAGACAGCAAGTGGTCGTAAAATTCGAGCAATAGCCGCGCCAGCCGGCCGGCGGCCTTGCGCTGACCGATGTCGGCGAGACGCCAACAAATGCGCGCCCGCTGTTCGCTGGCATAGAGCGTAAAGGCATGCAGACGCGCCGGGTCACTCTCCAGAAACTCTCTAAAGGCAGGCGCCTCAAAGCGGCAGACTTCCACCGGCGTCAGCGCCCGCACGGCGAAGGTCACAGGCGCGCCGTCGAGCACGAAACTGTCGAGATCGACAATATCGCCCGGCAGCAGGAAGCCGATGATTTGGCGGCGTTCATGCGAAAGATTTGCAACCCGAACCGCCCAGCCTTGCTGCACGATCTGGAGCGGCAGGTCGAGTTCGTCGGGGCGGACAAGCGCCGCCTTCGCCCGCACGTAGGCATGCGTGCGCTGCGCGACGAGCGCGCGTTCCGCATCGCTGAAGATTGCGCCGCCGCCGGCCAAGCGCCGCGCCAGCGCGGTCATGCCCTCGGGAGCGAGGGTGGGAGCGGAGAAACGTTGGGCGTGCGCCTGCGCCATCATGTACAATCCATCGACACGCGCAGAGCTTCAGCTCCGAACTGGTTTACGCGCTACGAATGTATGTGCACGTCGCGCGGCGGATGCAGTTCCAATTGTTCGTCAAATGCAGACAAATTGCAGTGAGGCATGTGTGATCGCACACGGAGTGTAGGTCATAAGTCTCGGCGCTTAAGCCGAAGGGCATAGGCGCGCGCACTACGCAGCCAGCATCCTGATCTATGTTGCAAACACTAGAGCTTCGAAAGAGCGGCGCCATTTACCGTGACTTAAACGCGGCAACTCATTTTTCCCCACAGCCGGCTCGCGAACGACACGCGAGCACGTGAGCGCGACCATTTGCGCTCGGCTGTGTGGAGGGCGCGCGAGAATGAGTGCGGACAAGCTGCGCGAGCGTTTGGCGTTCATCGACATGAATGCAGAAGCGCGCCAAGCGTTGCAGGGCGCCCGCAGCGCCATCGAATCGGGCTTGCCGGCTGGCCTCGATGGTTTCTACGCCAAGGTCCGCGGCGTTCCCGAGGTCGCCAGGTTTTTCTCGAACGAACAGCACATTAGCGCCGCCAAGTCGGCTCAGGCCCGGCACTGGATGCGGATTGCGTCGGGCGAGTTCAGTGAAGATTACAACGCCAGCGTCCAGCGCATCGGCGAGACCCACGCGCGCATCGGCCTCCAGCCGCAATGGTACATTGGCGGCTACGCCCTGATCCTGGAGCGCCTCGTGCGCGCCGTCGTCGCTGAAAAGCTCAAGACGCGCAGTCCGTTCAGCCGCGTCGATGGCGAGGACCTGTCCAACACCCTGAGCGCGCTGATCAAGGCGGCGCTGGTGGACATGGATCTCGCGATCTCCGTCTATTTGGACGAATCCGAACGCGCGCGCCTAGCGTTGGAAGAAGAGAATAGAGCCGCGGAGGCCGCCCAGCGCTTCGTGGTCAATTCGCTTGCGGAAGGATTGGGCAAGCTGGCGGCGGGCGACCTGACGCGCCGCCTCAACGAGCCCTTCGCCGGCGACTATGAAAAGCTGCGCTCCGATTTCAACAGCGCCATGGCCACGCTGCAGGAGGCGATGAAGGTCATCGCCGCCAACGCCAACGGCATTTGCGCCGGCGCTTCCGAGATCACGCAGGCCGCCGACGACATGTCGCGCCGCACCGAACAGCAGGCAGCGACGCTGGAGCAAACCGCGGCCGCGCTCGATGAAATCACCGCGACCGTAAAAAAGACCGCCAGCGGCGCCTCGCAAGCAAACGCCACCGTCACCGCCGCGCGCGAAGACGCTCAGCGCAGCGGCGAGATCGTCAGTCAGGCGGTCGCCGCCATGGGCGAGATCGAGCGCTCGGCCAACCAGATTTCACAGATCATCGGCGTCATCGACGAGATCGCCTTCCAAACCAATCTGCTGGCGCTGAATGCAGGCGTCGAAGCGGCGCGCGCCGGCGATGCTGGTCGCGGTTTCGCGGTGGTGGCGTCCGAAGTGCGGGCTTTGGCGCAGCGTTCGTCCGACGCCGCCAAGGAAATCAAAGCGCTCATCCACGCAAGTTCGCGCCAGGTTGAATCCGGCGTGGCGCTGGTAGGCCGCACCGGCCAGTCGCTGAGCCAGATCGTCGCCAAGGTGCAGGAGATCAGCGGGCTCGTCAGCGAGATTTCGTCTTCCGCGCAGGAGCAGTTCACGGCGCTGAGCGAAGTGAACACGGCGGTCAACCAGATGGACCAGACGACGCAGCAAAATGCGGCGATGGTCGAAGAGAGCACCGCGGCCAGTCATGCGCTTACCCACGAAGCTGAGACGCTGACTCAACTCGTCTCGAGATTCGAAATCGACCTGGATCGATCGACCGCCGCTCGTCCCACAGCGCAGCGATCGGTCAAACCCGGGCGTGCGTTCTCAACCCGCGGCGCAACCGCGCTGAAGCCTTCGGCTGAAGAAGATTGGCAGGAGTTCTAGCCACATGATCGTGCAAAAACACATGGCGCGCTGGGCGCTGCCGCCCGCTGCCTTGCTGGCCTGCGCCGCTGGCCCGGCCGCGGCGGAGGACGCGGTGTCCTGGTCGCTCGCCTACACGGCCGACGTCATGGCTGGCGCAAGCGACGACGTCAGCACGCGCGGCCGCTTCCTCGACAATCTCGACGTGTCGCTCGATGTCGATTTGGCGCAAGCGGTGAACTGGCGCGGCGCTACGCTGCACGGTCATTTTCTCAACAATTCCGGCACGATCCCGAACGATGACCTCGGCACGTTGCAGGGCGTCGACAACATCGAAGTCGCGCGTCACCGTGCGCGCCTGTTTGAATTCTGGGTCGAGCAGGCGTGGAACGGCGGCAGCGTCCGCGCTGGCCTCTACGATCTGAACAGCGAGTTCTACGCCAACGAATCCGCCGGCCTCTTGATCGCGCCGGCCTTTGGCATTGGCTCAGAGCTGGCGGCGACAGGCGCCAACGGCCCGTCGATTTTTCCGTCCACGGCAATCGCCATTCGAGGCCGCTTTGACGTCAGCGAAAACAGCAGCGTCATGGTCGCTGTTCTGAATGCCGATGCCGGCGTGTTTGGCGATCCGGGCGGCGTCGACACCAGCTTCGACGACGGCGTGCTGCTGATCGCGGAATATGAATGGCGCGGTCCGATGCGGATCGCCTTCGGCGGCTGGGGCTACACCGAAGAACAGGACGACATTCGCGATACCGATGGTCTCGGCAATCCGGTGAAGCGTGACGCACGCGGCGTTTATCTGACGCTTGAGCGCGAGATCTGGAGCGGCGCGACGGGCTTTGCCCGCATTGGCGTCTCGGACGGCGACACCACGCTGTACGAGGCCGGCTGGCAAGCCGGCGTTCTCTATGACGAGGTGTTCGGGCGTGAATCCAGCCAGCTCTCGTTCGGCGCCTATCAGGGCGTGCTGAGCGACAAGCATCGCGACAATGAAACGGCGCTCGGCGTCAATGCGGCGCGCGCCGAGACGGGCCTCGAACTGACGTATTCGGAGCAGGTGGCGCCATGGCTGCGCGTGCAGCCGGACGTGCAGCTTGTGCTCGATCCCGGCGGCGATAGCGATCGCGACGAGCTTTGGGTTTTCGGCGTTCGATTTGAAGTGACGCCGTTCGCGCGCGCGGACGGTTGAGATGATTTGTCTTTTGCGGGGGGACCAACGTGGCTTCTATTAATAAGGCGGCGATCGGCGCGAGCGCGTCGATTTTTGGATTGATTGCATTGTGCGGCGGCGCGGGCCTGTGGTCGGCGCTGCGGCTTGCGGATGCGCTGAGCGACTCTGAGCGCACCGCAAATTTGCTGCGCAGTCATTTGACCGCCGACATGATGCACGACGCCATCCGATCGGATGTCCTGGCCGCGATCACCGCAGGCAACCCGGCCTCGGGCATCGCGCTCGCGGATGTGCGCGTCGACTTCGCGGAGCACGTCACCGAGTTCCGCGCCATGATCGCAGCGGAAGGTGAGTACGCACAAACCGAAGCCGAGCGTGAGGCGGTGACTGGTGTGGCCACGCCGCTCGAGGCTTACGTCAACAAGGCCGAAGAGGTTGTTGGTCTCGCCGAGACGAGTCCCGCCGCCGCGCTGGCCGAGTTGCCCCAGTTCTTCGACCAGTTCCGGGTTCTGGAAGACTCGATGGAAGCCGTGACCGAGGTCATCAGCACGAGCGCCGAGGAAACCAAGGCTGCCGCCGATCGCGACACGGCCTTTGCATTCTGGCTGATGATCGGCGTTCTGCTGGCGTCTGTCGGCGCCGTTGTTGCGTTCGCGCTGGTGACCCGCCGCCACCTGGTGCGGCCGCTCCTGTCGCTAACCAGTGACATGGAGCGACTTGCCGGTGGCGACAACACGGTCGATCCAGCCGAGGCAAAGCGTGAGGACGAAATTGGCGCAATGGGCCGCGCCTTGCTGACCTTCCGCGCCGCCGCGCTCGCGCGGATCGAGGCCGAGCGTCGACACGAGGAGGCCCGGGTGGCCGCCGAGATCGCGCAGGAGAAAGCCCGCGAGGACGCGAAGGTCGCTGCGGAGGCGCTGGTCAATCGCTCCTTCGGCGAGGGCATGTCCAAGCTTGCGAACGGCAATCTGACCTTCCGCATCACCGGCGAAATCCCGGCCGCGTACGAGCAATTGCGCGACGACTTCAACATCGCCCTGAGCAAGCTCGAAGAGGCGATGGGCGTCATCGTCGCAAACGCCGGCGGCATTCGCTCCGGCACGACCGAGATCAGCCAGGCGTCGGACGATCTCGCCCGCCGCACCGAGCAACAAGCAGCGACGCTTGAGGAAACGGCGGCCGCTCTCGATGAAATCACCGCGACGGTCGGCAAGACCGCCGAGGGTGCGCGGCAAGCAAACCAAGCCGTGCGTTCGACCCGTGACGAAGCGGCGAAGAGCGGTGACGTTGTGCGCGAGGCGGTTGGCGCCATGGAGGCGATCGAATCTTCCGCCCGCCAAATCTCTCAGATCATCGGCGTGATCGACGAAATCGCGTTCCAAACCAATCTGCTCGCGCTCAATGCCGGTGTTGAAGCGGCGCGCGCCGGTGATGCGGGCCGAGGGTTTGCGGTGGTTGCATCGGAAGTTCGCGCCTTGGCGCAACGCTCGGCCGAAGCCGCCAAAGAAATCAAAGCACTGATTTCCACCAGCACGCAGCAGGTCGACAGCGGCGTGAAGCTGGTCGGCCAAGCCGGCCAAGCGTTGTCGCGCATTGCCGAGGGCGTCGACACGATCAACACGCTCGTCGGTGAGATCTCCGCCTCCGCGCAGGAACAGGCGACGGCGCTCACACAAGTCAACAGCGCCATTAACCAGATGGATCAAACCACACAGCAGAACGCGGCGATGGTTGAGGAAAGCACTGCGGCAAGCCATGCGCTGGCCAACGAAGCGCGCGAATTGGAGCAACTCACCGCGCGGTTCGAGATCGCCGGCGGCGCCGCTCGCCCGCCGGCCACGAAAAATCCGGTCGGCGCCCAGCAAGCGCGGGTTGCCGCCTTCGCCTCGACCCGGCCGCAGCGTTCCACCGGCCCCGCTCGCAGCGGCGCCGCTCCGATGGCGCGCCAGGAAGAGTGGGAGGAGTTCTGAGCATGGACCACGCCATGAAACTTCCGGCCACGCTCGACTTCCGCACCGCTGCGCCCCTGCGCGATGCGCTGCTTGAGCGACGCGGCCACCCGCTTCGGCTCGACGCGGATGAGGTCGAGCGCATTGGCGGCCAGTGCATCCAGGTGCTCGTCGCCGCCCAACAGACATGGGCGCACGACGGCGTGGCGTTCTCACTTCACGCGCCGTCGGACGAGATGCGGCGCTCGCTTGGCTATGTGGGCTTGCAATCATTCTTCACGGAGGCGTCCGCGTCATGAGTATGCGTATCCTGACCGTCGACGATTCTCGCATGATGCGGGAGATGCTGCTGATGGCGCTGCGCGGCGCCGGCTTCAATGTCACACAAGCCGAAGACGGCGAGCACGGCATCGAAGTGCTGCGCGAACACGGCGCCGATGTCATCATCACTGACATCAACATGCCCAAGCTCGATGGCTTCGGCTTCATCGAGCGCGTGCGTAAGGAGCCCGCGCACCGCGCGACGCCGATCCTGGTTCTCTCTACCGAGAGTGACGCCGCGAAGAAGTCTCGCGCGCGCGAGGCCGGCGCCACCGGTTGGATCGTCAAGCCGTTCGACGCCGCTCGCCTGATCGAAGCCATTCGCCGCGTATCGGCCTAACGGAGAGCCGCCGTCATGGATCCGATGGACGCAATCAAGGTCACGTTCTTCCAGGAATGCGACGAGCAATTGGCGGAGCTGGAAAGCGGCCTGATGGCGCTTGAATCTGGTGAAGGCGATCGCGAGACCTTGAACGCCGTGTTCCGGGCCGTGCATTCGGTAAAAGGCGGCGCTGGCGCGTTCGGGTTCGAGAGCCTGGTCAAGTTCTCGCACACGTTCGAAACCGTGCTTGATCTGATGCGGTCGGACAAATTGGCGATCGACGGCGAAGTGCTGCGCGTGATGTTGCGCGCCGCGGATGTGCTGTCGGATTTGGTTCACGCCGCCCGAGACGGCGGCGAGGTCGATGCAGAGCGCTGCGCAGCGCTTGCCGAAGAGCTGGACCATCTGGCGCTCGGTGAGAACGCCCCACACGCGGCGTCCGCGCCAGCTGCGAGGCAGTCGGAGGAACCGCTCTACGCTGATATGGAGCCCGACGAGTTCGGCTTCGTACCTTTGCGGGTAGTGATCGACGAGCCTGAAGCGCCGAAGGGTTGGCAGGTCACGTTCGCGCCGTTGCCGTCGCTCTTCGCCAAGGGCAGCGACGCAACCATCTTGCTGCGCGAGCTCGCGGCACTCGGCGCTTGTGAAATCGTGGCGGACACATCCGAGATGCCGTTGCTCGATGCGATGGATCCGGATGGCGCTTACATCACGTGGCAATGCGATCTGACAACCGAGGCGCCCGAGAGCGCGGTGCGTGAGATATTCGAGTTCGTTGAAGGCGATTGCGCACTGAGCATAGCGCCGCTCGTTGCACCCGCTGCGCTGCCTGCGATCGCGGTGCCGGCGCCGGTCGTCGAAGCGCCGCCAGTCGTCGCCGTTGCGCCGCCTTCCGTTGCGAAAATTTCCGCGGCGCCACCTGCCGCAATGGCCGACGGTGAGGCCGCGAAGACGCCGAGCGCGCCCGCGGCCAACGCCACCATCCGCGTCGATCTCGAACGCGTTGATCGCTTGATCGATCTTGTCGGAGAGCTGGTGATCAACCAGGCCATGCTGTCGCAGCGCGTGGCGGAGACCGGCGTCAGCCGCTCCTCCAACGTCGCCATGGGCCTGGACGAACTCGAGCAGCTGACGCGCGAACTGCAAGACAGCGTGATGGCCATTCGCGCCCAGCCCGTAAAATCCGTCTTCCAACGCATGCCGCGCCTGGTCCGCGAGATCGCCGCACAAACCGGCAAGCAAGTGCGGCTTGTGATGGAGGGCGAAGGCACCGAAGTGGACAAAACGGTGATCGAGCGACTGTCCGATCCGATCACCCACATGCTGCGCAATGCCGTCGATCACGGTCTCGAAGCGACGCCCGAAGATCGCGTGGCCGCAGGCAAGAACGCCGAGGGCGTCATCCGTTTGGCCGCCTTGCACCGGTCCGGCCGCATCGTCATTGAGGTGTCCGATGACGGCCGCGGCATTAATCGCGAACGCGTGCGCGAGAAGGCGATCGAGCGCGGCCTGATCGCCGCGGACGCGCCGCTGACCGACGAAGAGATCGACAACATCATCTTCCTGCCGGGCTTCTCCACGGCGTCGGCGATTTCGGACATTTCTGGCCGCGGCGTGGGCATGGATGTGGTGAAGCGCTCCATTCAAGCGCTTGGCGGGCGCATCACGATCACGTCGCAGCCGGGCAAGGGCTCCACGTTCACGATGAGCTTGCCGCTGACGCTCGCCGTGCTCGACGGCATGGTGGTTAGCGCCGCTGATCAAACCCTGATCGCGCCGCTTACCGCAATCATCGAGACGCTACAGCCAAAGCCGGGCGAAGTCCGCATGATGGGCGCGAACCGCACGGTTATCGCTGTGCGCGACGCCTTCGTGCCGCTGATTGATGTCGGCGTCGCTTTGGGCTTCCGGGACAAGCCGACGCAGCCAGAGAGCGCTGTCGTGCTGTTGATCGAGACGGAAGGCGGTGGCCGCGCCGCGCTGCTGGTGGATGATATCCAGGGCCAGCGCCAGGTCGTGATCAAGAGTCTCGAAGCAAACTATCAGCGCGTCGAAGGCGTGGCGGCGGCGACCATTCTCGGCGACGGGCGCGTGGCGCTCATCCTCGATGTCGACGCGCTCATCGATCAGAAAGCGAGCGAGCGTCGCTCGGAGAAATTCAAATTGGCGGAGGCGAGCTGATCCCATGACCCATGACGACATCGAATTCGCGCAAAATCGCCAGGAGCTGATCTCGTTCAGGATCGGCGAGCAGGAGTATTGCGTGGACATCATGGCCGTCCGCGAAATCCGCGGCTGGGCCCCGGCGACGCCATTGCCGCAATCGCCGCCCTACGTTCGCGGCGTGATCAATCTGCGCGGCGCTGTGCTGCCGGTCATCGATCTGGCAAACCGGCTGGGCTTCGGCGTCACCGAGCCGAGCGCGCGCAACGTGATCATTGTCGTTCGTATCGGTAGTCGCGTTGTTGGTCTTTTGGTCGATGCGGTGTCCGAGATTCTGACGACGACGTCGGACGCCATTCAGCCGACGCCGGACGTGGCTTGCGACGCCGTCAAACGCTTCGTGAAGGGCATTCTCGCCGTCGAAGGCCGGATGATCAGCTGGATCGTGCTTGATCAAATTCTTCCCGATGAAGCGCTTGAGGAAGCGGCATGACATCGGCTGCTCGGCGCGCGCGCGAAAGCGCCGCCATTGTTCCCGGCGAGTTCTTGTTCACGGAGGCGGATTTCAAAGCCGTCGCCGAGATGTTGCACGCTGACGCTGGCATTTACCTCGCGCCGGCAAAGGCGACGCTGGTGTACTCCCGCCTCGCGAAGCGTTTGCGCGCGCTCAGTCTGCCGGATTTCGCCGCCTATTGCGATTTGGTGGCGAGCGCCGATGGGCGTGAGGAGCGTGGCAACATGCTGGCGGCGCTGACCACCAACGTCACGCGTTTCTTCCGCGAGCCGCATCATTTCGATCTCCTCCGTCAGCAGGTGTTGGAGCCGCTCGCCGCGAGCGTACGCGCCGGCGCGCGCATGCGGCTGTGGTCTGCCGGCTGCTCAACCGGACAGGAGCCGTACTCGATGGCGATGACCGTGCTTTCGGTCATCCCGGAGGCGCCGCGTCTCGACGTGCGCATCCTCGCAACCGATATTGACCCCAACGTCGTACGCACCGGCCGCGCCGGTATTTACGAGGACGATCACGTCGCTCCGGTGCCGAAGGACCTGCGCGACCGATACCTGAAGCGCGATCGCGCCAGCGGCGCATGGGCGGTTTCTCCCGAGGCGCGCGGACTGATCGCCTTCAACGAACTCAATCTGATCGGCGAATGGCCAATCAAAGGAAAGTTTGACGCCATCTTTTGCCGCAACGTCGTGATCTATTTTGAAGAGGCGACGCAGGAGCGCATCTGGGGCCGCTTCCGCGCACATATGAACCCCGACGCGCGCCTTTATGTCGGCCACTCCGAGCGCGTGGGCGACGCCGGCTACGAGCCCGACGGCCTGACAGCCTATCGCCTCAAGCGGAGGTCGCCATGAACCCGATCCGCGTCCTCATCGTCGACGATTCGCCCACCATGCGCGCCATGATCGCCAGCGTGCTGGCGGCGGAGGCCGATATCGAGGTGGTCGGAGACGCCGCCGATCCGCTCAAAGCGCGCGAAGCGATAAAGGCGCTGAACCCGGACGTCATCACGCTCGACGTCGAGATGCCGAACATGAACGGCATCGAGTTTCTCGACCGGCTCATGCGGCTGCGGCCGATGCCCGTCATTATGATCTCGACGCTGACGCAAGAGGGCGCAGACGCCACGCTGCAGGCGTTGGAACTGGGCGCCATCGATTGCATTGGCAAACCGCGCGACGGCGACATGCGCGCTGCGTTCCGTCCGCTTGCCGACATGATCCGCGCCGCCGCGAACTCGCGCGTTCGCGCGCGCATCGCGCCAGCCGCGCGCCCGGTGTTGGCTCCGGCGTTCAGGCCGAACCGCAATGTCATGGCGATTGGCTCATCGACCGGCGGCGTCGAGGCGCTGCAAACTTTGCTGCAGAGCTTTCCCGAACATTGCCCGCCCACGGTGATCACCCAGCACATGCCGCCCGTGTTCACCCGTAACTTTGCTCTGCGTCTGGACAAAACCTGCGCGCCGCGTGTCATGGAAGCGGAAGACGGCGCGCCGCTTGAGGTGGGAGCTGTTTACATTGCGCCCGGCGGAGATTTGCATCTCGCCGTGGAGCGCGGCGCCATGGGGTTGCGTTGCCGGCTGCGGGAAGGTGCGCCAGTGAACGGACACCGGCCATCGGTGGACGTTCTGTTCGACAGCGTCGCCACGGCCGTGGGATCGCACGCGGTCGGCGTCATCCTGACCGGCATGGGCCGCGACGGCGCCCAAGGTCTGCTCAATATGCGCAAGGTTGGGGCGCACACGATCGGCCAAGACGAGGCCAGCTGCGTCGTCTACGGCATGCCGCGCGCCGCGGCCGAACTCGGCGCTGTTGAAAAGCAACTGCCGTTGTCGCGGATCGCGGCGTCGGCGCTCTCGCTCTGCACGGATTCAATGAAAGGAGCTGCGTGATGCCTGCGGCGTCGAGCATTCGCGTACTGGTGGTGGACGATCAGCTGACGATGCGCGCCCTCGTGCGTTCAGCGTTGCAGCAGATGGGTTTCACCAATGTCACCGAGGCCCCCGATGGCGAGGAGGGCCTGAAGGCGCTCATCACCAGCGGCGCGCAACTCGTCATCTCGGACTTCAATATGCCGAAGATGGATGGTCTTGACTTCCTGCGCGCCATTCGTGCGCATGAGCCGACACGCAAGACCGCCTTCATCATGTTGACGGGCCGTAGCGACAAGGAATTGGTGCAGCGCGCCATTCAGCATGGCGTCAACAACTACATCGCCAAGCCGTTCACCACGGCGGGGCTGAAGCAGAAGATCGAAGCCGTCTTCGGCGCGCTTACCTGATGCAGACAGCCGCCGCCCCCGAGCGCGAACGCCTGGTCCACGTGGTTCAGGGGCAGTTTCAGATCAGCGACGACCCGAGCGTCGTCCTGTCGACGGTGCTCGGCTCATGCGTCGCGGCGTGCGTGCGCGATCCGCTGCTTGGGTTTGGCGGCATGAACCACTTCCTTCTGCCTGGCGACACCGGCGATCGCACCGAAAGCATGAAGTACGGGCTCTATTCGATGGAGCTGCTGATCAACGGTCTGTTGCAGCGCGGGGCGTCGCGAAATCGGTTGGAAGCGAAGCTGTTCGGCGGCGCGCGGGTCGTTGAGGGGCTTTCTGACATCGGCCGTCAAAATGCTGTGTTCGCCGAGCGCTTCCTGCGCGAGGAAGGCATACGATGCACCGGTCAAAGCCTTGGTGGCGACCGCCCGCGCCGCATTCGCTTTTGGCCCACGACAGGGCGCGTTGCGCAATTGCTGCTCGAGGCGTCGAGCACCGACATCTTCCACGCAGAGCGTTCGCGCGCCGCCGCGGCGCCGGCGCCGCCCGCATCCGGCGCACTCGAGCTGTTCTGATCATGCTGGCCCGCAAGGATGACATCGCACCGACCGCCGCCACGGACCGCTCGCTGAGCGATGTCCTCGGCGCGGCCGCCATCGAGCTGCAGCACGCTTATGAGCGTGGTTTGCGGCTGGAGGCGGCGATCCTTGTGCTCATGGCGCGAAATCCGGCCTCTGACGGCAGCGATCTGGCCGAACTGCAGCATCTCGACATCGTGCTGCAGCACGTGAACGTAGTCGGCGAGTTCTTGGCGGCGGTTGCGACCGCGCCGACCGATGCGGCGGTGATCAAGGCCGCCGTCGACCGCATCAATCTTGGCGAGGTGCGCGCACGCTTGCTCGGCCAAGCTCAAGTCGCCGATGCAGACGACAATTGGATGCTGGGGTAGTGCAATGACATCCCCGAACATCAACGAACTCGCCCGCGTCAACCTCTCGAAGGCTGTCGTGTTGGTCATTGAGACGACGCCGCACGCCGCCGAGATGCTTGGCCAGATTCTAAAGGGCTTTGGCGTAGCAGAGACGCATCGCGTCACCTCGGTGAAGGACGCCGAGAAGTTGATCAAGACGAAGTCGTTCGATCTCATCCTCGTCGATCCCGACGTGAAGGACGGCGACGGCTATACGTTCCTGCGCGGCCTGCGTGCTTCCGGCGTCGAGCCGAACTGCTATGTGCCGATCGTGCTTATGTCGGGACATGCGCGAATCTCGAACGTGAAACGCGCGCGCGACACCGGGGCCAATTTCTTTGTTAGCAAGCCGATCGCGCCGAACGTTCTGCTGCAGCGCATTCTCTGGATCGCACGCGACAAGCGTCCGTTCGTCGATGCAGGCGCCTATATCGGCCCCGACCGTCGCTTCAAATATGAGGGGCCGCCTGCGAACAGCGATGGCCGTAGAGCGAACGACTTGAAAGAGCCGCTCGGCGACGCCGGCGAACCGAACATGTCTCAGATCGAGATCGACGATCTCATCAAGCCGCAGAAAGTGCTCGTCTGATGGTCGTTCGCCGCTTCTACCCCGAAATCCGGCTCGCGAAGCTGGTGGCCGCGCCTGGCGGGCAGACGATCGCCGAGTCGCTGCAGCGCGCGGCTGCTGAACTTGAGCTCATCCGCGAGGACTGTCTGCGCGACGTTGACGCCCGCATCGCCAGAATGGTCGAACTTGCGGCGGCGCCGACGAACGATCAGGCCGATGACGAATTGCACGGCTTGGCGAACGACGTTCTCAACGAGGGCGGCGGCTTCGGGCTCACGGACCTGGCGGAAGTCGCGCACAGCCTTTGCGTGTTCGTGAGCGGTGGCGACCGTTCGTCGGCGCATCAGCGTATCGTAACGGTCCACGTGGAAGCTATGCGCGCGTTGCGCCGCCCGCAGGTGGAAGGCAACGAGGCCGCGCGCGCCGCGGTGCTCGCAGGTTTGCGCGATGTGGTGAGCCGTCACGTCGCGGCGGAAGAACCGGCGAAGGCGAGCCCCGCCGCCTAACGCACTTCCTCGACTTCGACATCGTCCGGCGCCGAAGCCGTCTCTGGCTTCGGCGGCGTTAACGCTTTGGTCGGCAGCGCCAGCACCGGGCCCAACGCATCGTTGGCGCCGCGTTCGAGGCGCGGGTGAATGAGCTGGCCGCTATCGCCATAGACGTAAACAAGCCGCGCCCAGTCGCTGTCGTCGTAGAGAAACGCCGGCCCCTCCGGATCGAGATCGGACCAGTCGAGTTCGCGCGGCGCGGCCGCCGCTTGCGCCAGCCAGGTGCGCGCCGCGTTCTCGTCGCCGCGCCCACGCGCGACCTGCGCAAACAGGATGCAAATGCGTGAGGAGGGGTTTTCGCGATAGGCGTCTTCAAGCGCGGCCTGCGCGCCGCCCCAATCGCCGCGCTCCATCGCCAATTCCGCCAGGATGATCTTGCTCTCGCGGCTGTCGCGGCGGCGATCGGCCAAGCCGGCCATACGCTGCGCGCGGGCTTCGCGCGATTCGCCCGGGGTTAAATCGCGATACGCATGCGCGAGCGCTGGATGCGGTCCGTTTTCCCAGGCCTCCTCAAGGATCGAGGCGGCGCGCTCAGCCTTGCCTTCGCCGACCAGCAGCCGCGCCGCCATCGCGCCCGCCGGGGCGAACGCCGGCGCCATGCGGAACGCTTTCTGCGCCATTTCGGCGGCCTTATCAGCGCGGCGATCGCGCTCCATGCGTTGCGCCTGCGCCGTCATCAGCACGGCGCGGCGCCGCTTGGCGACTTTGTCTTCGATCTGTTTGCGCTTATCGCCGGTGTCGAGAATCTCGATCGCGTTTTCCCAATCCGCGGCCTGCACGGCGAGATCGAACGCGTATTGGAACGGCCAGATGGAAGTCTTCGACGCCTTCAACGCAGCTTCCGCGTGCGCGCGCGCCGCGGTGCGATCGCCACGCTTCAGCGCCGCCGCCATCAAACCCTTTCGCCCGAGGACCTCGGTGTCCTCGTTTTGCAGCATGCCTGAGTACGCGCGCTCGGCGTTGGCCGTATCGCCGGCGACTTCGGCCGCGCGGGCTTGCAGCAGCAAGGCCAGACGCGGCTCATCGATCAGATCCTCGGCCTTGTCGGCGTGGCGGCGCGCCTCTTCGAATTCGCCGGCCTCCGCCGCGATCAGGCCGAGCGCCAACGCTTCCTGCCCGCGCCGGACGCGTGCGCGCTGGCTGGCTTTGCCGATGCGGCCGGGCGCATCCATCAGGAACATGATGAGCCGCAGCAGCGGCAGCGCGATCGCGATCACCACGACGAGCAGCAACAGCCCGAACAGCGCGCTGGTGGTGACTTCGGTGTCGCCCCACTTGATCTCCACCGAACCGGGGTCGGTGGTGATGATCTGCCACGACGCAAGCGCGGCGGCGACGGCGACAATGAGGATGAAGGCTAGGCGCAGCATGATCGGCCTCTAGCTCCGCGACAATTCTGTGCGGATCGCCACGAGGCGGCGGTCGATTTCGAGCCGGCGCTGGGCGTCGTTGATCCAAGGTTGGGCGACGCGTTTCGGCGCCGGCGGCAAACGGTTGAGCGCTTCGATGGCCTCGCCCAGCCGATCGCCGGCAAGCGCGCGTTCCGCTGTCTCGACCATGCCCTCAGGCGTGTCGGCGGTGCTGGCGCGCCGCACGATGATCCATTGCGCTAGCGCCGCCTGGATGCGGCCCCAGAAACCGGCGCCGGCCTGACTTTCGCGCGCGGCGCGCACGATCTGATTGTCGAGCACGGCAAAGCGCTCACGCAATTCCGTTTGCGTCGGCGCGCCGACGCGCGAGAGCGGCTCCAGCGCAGCTACATTCGGATCGTTCGGAAGCAAAGCCGCGAGAGCTGCGTGCGCTTGCTCGAACGGCCCCGATGAGCGCGCCGCTTCCGACGCCGCGACAACTGCATAGGACGCGCGCGCCGCCGTCGCCGCCGAACGCGCCTCGGCTGCGACCGCCGGCAATTCTTCTTGCAAACGGCGCACCTCGGTCACCAGCGCGCTAACTTCCGCCGTCGATGGCATTTGTCCGAGCCGCGCTTCCACGTCGCGCAAGCCCGCTTGCAGCGCGAAGACGCGCGCGGCGGTGCCGGCATCGCCCGCCTCGCCATTGGCGGCGATCGCGAGCGGGGTGTTCATGATGGCTTCGATGGCGTCGAGCCGCTGATCGAGTTCAGCTGTCCCGCTTGCGGCGGTTGCGCCGTTCGCGGTGGTCGATGCGGGCGCCACGCTGTCGAGCGCGGCTTGCACGGCGGGCACGCGCGGCGCGACGGCGCCGCCAGCCGCGCCCACGCCGGCAGCTGCGATGGCGAGCAACAGCGCTGTGCCGCCGCCAATGCCGCCGCCGCCGCGACGACGGTCTTCGCGATAAGCCGGCTCGTATTCGGCGTCGATCGGCTCGGCGCGTCCGCGCTCTGCCTCGTCGTCGTCTCTGCTCATGAAACTCCCCGGTTTTCCGCGACATTTCCGCTATTTCGGGCGGGAAATGAGTCGCGAGGCCACGCGAAACGTAGGCTCCCCGGCGAACCCGCTCAAGCGGTTGCGCCAGCCGGGGTGTTTTACCCCTGGAGCAAAGCGGCGAGGAGGGCGTCTTCGCGTGGCGCGGGCGCCACGATGAGAGTTTTCCAGCGCGCTTGCGCCGCTTTTTCCGCCACGCCGGGGCTCATGCATGCGGCGATCGTCGCTTCGGCGCCCGGCGCGCCAAGGTTGAGGAACGCCTCAGCCGCGCGCGCGCTGTAGAACAAAACCGCATCGGGCGCTGTGGAGAACGCCGCCGGCAAAGCGGTAACCGCGACGGCCTGGTAGGCGATCCGGCGTTCGACGATGAACCCGGCCGCATGCAGCTCACCCGCCAAATCGCCCGCGAGATGGGCGCCGGCAATGTGGATGAGCTTGCCCTTACTGGGTTCCAGCGTGGCGTTGGCCAGCGCCGCCAACGCGGCGACGTCGCCATCCGCCGAGCGAACATTGGCGAAGCCCGCGGCGCGTGCAGCTTCGGCGGTGGCGTCGCCGACGGCGAGCACGATGCAGTCGCGCGCGCCGCGCACATCGGGGAAAGCGCGCACGCCGTTGATGCTCGTGAACAACAGCGCCTGCGCACCTTCGACATTAGTGTTGTAGGCGCAAGCGACGATGGTCAGCAGCGGCGCGACAAGCGGCTCAGCGCCGAGCGCGCGCAGCCGCGCTGCTGTGGCCTCGGCTTCCGGCAGCGCGCGCGTGATCGCAACGCGCATGCTCACACGCTGTCCATGACAATAGCGTCGCCGGCTTCGTCGCGAATCGCGCGACCGAGGCGTTCGCCAAGCGCGCGCGCGGCGGCGTTCGCGTCGGCGCCCAGCATGGCCATCTCCTCGCGCCGCCAGCGCTGTGCGCCGTCCGGCGTCAGGGTTTCGCCGACGAAGCTAAGGCTTGCGCCCGTCTTGCGCGCCAGTGCTGCGATCGGTGTGCGGCACGAGCCGTCGAGCGCTGCGAGAAACGCCCGCTCAGCTTCGATTTCAGCGCGCGCGTCGGCGTTTTCGAACTTGGCGAGCATATCACGCACGCGCGCGTCGTCGGTGCGGCACGTGATAGCCAGTGCGCCCTGGCACGCGGCCGGCGGCGCTTCCTGTACATCGACGAGGCTGGTGGCGCGATCCTGCAAGCCCAAGCGCTTCAAACCTGCGAGCGCCAGAAACGTCGCATCCGCCTCGCCGTGCTCCAGCTTCGTCAGGCGCGTATCGACATTGCCGCGTAGCGTTGAGACCCGAAGATCGGGGCGCGCATAGAGCACTTGCGCTTGCCGGCGCAGGCTGGCGGTGCCGACGTTCGCGCCAGAAGGCAACTCAGCCAAGCTCTGCGCCTTCAGGCTGACAAAAGCGTCGCGCGGATCTTCGCGCTCCGGCACGCACGCCAGCGCGATGCCATCGGGCAACTGCGTGGGCAAATCCTTGAGTGAGTGGATTGCGATATCGACGCGGCGATCAAGCAGCGCCTCGTCGAGCTCCTTTGTGAACAGCCCCTTGCCGCCCGACTCGATCAAGCGCCGATCCTGAATGCGGTCGCCGCTGGTCACGATGGCTACAATCTCCATCGCGCTCGCATCGACGCCGAGCGTCGCAGCGAGCCGGGTCCGCGTTTGGTCGGTCTGGGCGAGCGACAGTTTCGAGCCGCGCGCGCCGATGCGGAGAAGAGGAGAACTCATGCGCGCCTTTTATGGACCGCGCCCTCGCGGATTGCGAGGCAAGCGTCTATCTCCCAAGCGCAATGACGCCGCTCACCATCCTCGGCATCGAAACCAGCTGCGATGAAACCGCGGCCGCGGTGCTGCGCCTGGACGAGGCCGGGCCGCGCGTCCTCTCCGATATTGTGCTCGGGCAGGCCTCCCAGCATGCGCCCTATAAGGGCGTGGTGCCCGAGATCGCCGCGCGCGCCCATGTCGAGGGGCTGGACGGAACCATCGCCGCGGCCATGCGCGACGCGGGCCTGGCGTTCGCCGATCTCGACGGCGTCGCCGCCACGGCGGGGCCCGGCCTGATTGGCGGCGTCATGGTGGGGCTAATGGCCGGCAAGGCGATCGCCTTGGCGCACGACAAACCGCTGATCGCCGTCAATCACCTTGAGGGTCACGCACTGTCGCCGCGTCTGGCTGAGCGCGGGGCGACGTTTCCGTATCTGCTGCTGCTTGTGTCCGGCGGCCACTGTCAGTTCATCGCGGTGCTGGACGTCGGCGTCTATCGACGGCTCGGCTCGACCACGGACGACGCCTTGGGCGAGGCGTTCGACAAGCTGGCGAAGTTGTTGGACCTAGGTTTCCCCGGCGGGCCGCTTGTTGAAATGGCGGCACAAAATGGCGACCCCGCCCGATTTGCACTGCCCCGCCCGCTGCTCGGGCGTCCGGGCTGCGACTTCTCGTTCGCGGGTTTGAAAACCGCCTGCGCCCGCGAAGTCGAACGCCTCGGCGTGCTCAGCGCGCAGGACAAGGCCGATCTGTGCGCCAGCTTCCAGGCGGCGGTGTTCGATATCGTGGAGGACCGCACCGGCCACGCGATGCAGGCGTTCGATCCGATCTATGGCGCCAGGGGTCGGCTTGTGGCGGCGGGTGGCGTCGCCGCCAATGGCGGATTGAGGGCCCGGCTCGAAGCGCTGGCCGAGGCGCGGAACTATGATTTCGTCGCGCCGCCGTTGAAATGGTGCACCGACAATGCCGCGATGATCGCGTTGGCGGGCGCTGAAAGGTTGCGGCTTGGATTTAGTGACGACCTGTCATTTCCGGCTCGGCCACGTTGGCCGCTGGATGACGAGGCCGCTCGCTTGCGCCCCAGCCATAAGCCGGGGCGCAAGGGTGCAAAGGCTTAGGCCACGATCCGCGCGGCCGTGAAAATCACAGGCGCCAGCGCGGTCGCGACCAGCGCGATCGCAATCACCACGGACAGAGCCTTGGCGGTCGCGGGCAGGTCTTGAGCTGACATGTTCGAATCTCTCTTGGTAGCAACGATGTTGCACGTGCGAACATCGATGGCGGATAGATGAGCCCTCTTGCTCCGCAGCGCTAGGTAGGAAAAACCAGCTCAGCTATGCAGAAACGCGGGATCATCGTTAAAATCCCCTGCATTGTTGCAAATAAAAGACAGGCGCGAAGGGGGTGCCTTCGCGCCTGCAACAGGACGACAGCGTGCTGGGAGCCACGCCGGCGTTAGGGCCTCAGACGGCGACTTGCGCCGCGATTTGAAGGATCGGCGAGAAGGCGGCGCCAACCAGAATGGCGGCGGCCAGAACGAACGCGGACATCAGGAAAGAAGAAGGGCGAGAGGCGGTCATTGGGGTGCTCCAGGGCTCGGCGTGTTCCAATGATCTCTTTGTATACCAACCTCGAATGCTGATCAATGAACAAAATCGATTTCGTTCAGCGGACGCGTTGTTTTACGTAGCGCTGGTTACGCTCTCGCGCTGCCGTTGCGGCGCAGCCGGCCGCGCTTCGACATAGAGCCCGTTCAGGATCAGGCTCAAAACCCCGTCGAGCTCACGCTCAAGCTTGGGCAGAGTCAGCTTGGAAAAGAGCTGCGGCACACTGAATTTCATCGTCGCCGTCTGCATCATCTCGGCGGTGAAGGCGTGGTCGCCGGGCTTGAACAGGCCGGCCTTCTCGCCGTCTTCCAGCACCGCGCTCAAGAACACACGCTCCAGCGCCAGCTGTTCGTTGGCGAACAAGGGGCGCTCATTGTGCAGCACCTCGGCGACCTCGAGAATCTTCGCATTTTCCTCGAACATGCAGAAGGAATCGCGCATCCGCTTGAAGAAGATTTCGCGCAGACGCTTGTCGGCGGGCCACTCCTTTTTGCGCGCGAGCGCGGCGAGTTCAGCCTGTTCGTCGGCGTAGTGCTTGCGCGCCATGGCTTCGGCGATATCAATCTTCGCCTCGAAGAAGCGATAGATATTGCCCGGCGACATGTCGCAATCGGCAGCGATCTCGGCCATGGTTGTCTTGCCATAGCCGTAGTGCTTGATGCGGTTGACGGCGGCGTGAAGGATACGCTCGCGGGTGGCGGCTTTTTCGTCCATCCCTACAGGTTAGCGGGTTTTGGCTGAACGATCAATGAAGGATTCAGCGCTATGACCCAGCCCTATCAGACCGTGGCCGTGCTCGGCGGCGGCGCCTGGGGCACCGCGCTGGCGCAGGTCGCGGCGGCGGCGGGTCGGGCGGTCGAATTATGGGCACGCGAGCCCGAGGTGGTCGACGGCGTCAATCAAGCTCACGATAACCCGCTGTTTCTGCCGGGTATTCCGCTAAATCCAGCACTGAAGGCCACAGCCAGTCTCGCGGACGCGGCGCAGGCTGAGTTGATCCTCGCCGTGCCGCCAGCCCAGCACATGCGCTCGGTGCTGCGTGCGCTGCGTCCGCATTTGCGATCCGGCGCGCCGCTCGTGCTCTGCGCCAAGGGCGTTGAGCGCGGCTCGCTGGCGCTGATGACCGATGTTCTGCACGCGGAGCTGCCCGGCGTTGCGGCCGCCGTTTTGTCCGGTCCCGGTTTTGCCAAGGACGTCGCCCGCGGACTGCCCACGGCAATTACGATCGCCAGCCCTGACGAGGCGCTGGCGCATCGCATCGGCGCCACCATCGGTTTGCCGACCTTCCGTCCGTATTACGCGGACGATATCATCGGCGCCGAGATCGGCGGCGCAGTGAAGAACGTCATCGCCATCGCCTGCGGCGTCGCCGAGGGCCGCAAGCTTGGCGACGGCGCGCGCGCGGCGCTGATCACGCGCGGTTTTGCCGAGCTCACCCGGCTCGGCCTCGCCATGGGCGCCAAGGCCGAGACCTTGTCGGGATTGTGCGGCTTGGGCGATCTTGTGCTCACCTGCGCGTCGCTGACCTCGCGCAACACGTCGCTGGGCGCTGCGCTCGGAGAGGGCCGCAAGCTCAGCGATATCCTCGCCGAGCGCCGCTCCGTCGCCGAAGGCATGGAGAGCGCGCCAGCGGTCATGGCGCTGGCCGCCAAGCACGGCGTCGACATGCCAATCTGCGCGGCCGTCGACGACATCATCGCCGAGCGTGTCAGCATCGACGCGGCGATCAAGGACTTGCTGTCGCGTCCGTTCCGCGCCGAGCGCGCGTGAAGGACATCGCGCTGACCCACGGCTTCGTGTTGGGTCGCGTCGACGACGTGCCGGATGCCGGCGCGATCGTTGTCGATTTCGCCGAGGGAGAGGCGCGACTTTCCGTTTTACTGACCCGACGCGGCGCGCATGTCGCGGCGTTTCACAATCGTTGTCCGCACGCGGGTTACCCGCTCGAGCGCCACGATGGCCGCGTGGTCGTTCAACAGCAGCGCTTCATCGTCTGCACCGCGCATGGCGCGAGCTTTGTGCTCGATGACGGCGCCTGCGCTGGCGGCCCATGCAATGGCGAAGCGCTTTCACGCATCGCCATTGTTGTGCGCGACGGCTTGATCAGCGTCGCTTAAGCGTCGGTCAGTTCCGCGTCTTCCGCGTCGTCATCATTGCGACGCCGGCGCATGAGCATGTAGCCCGCGCCCGCCAACACCACGACGCCCAACGCGATCCATGGGAAGTAACCGGCAAATCCGCCAAACGCGGTCTGACCGGTCGACGCCGACTCCGCCGTCGCTTGCGGCTCGGCGACGCCGGTCACCAAGCCTGGCACTGAGAACGCCGAAACTTCATCGCTGGCCGGCTGGAAGTCGGTGTAGCGGCGGCCTTCCGGGAACGAGACCATGCGGATCAAGGCGCCGGCGACGTTGGTGATCTCTGGCATCTGATCGGCGCTGCCGATGGAGGTCAGGCACGCGACGCCGTAGCGGCCGAGGACCTTTTGCTCGGCGCGCAAATCCGCGCCTTGCGAGCCAGGCGCCGCAGCGCGCTCGGCCCACACAAGGTTTGCAACCGAGGCGTCGAAATCCGGCGCCACCATGAAGCCCTCAAAGGGGCGGTTCTGGTCGTTGCGCGCTGCGCGCACCGTGTCCTCGAAATTTGGATCGCTCAAGCCGGCCGCGGTTTCAGGTTGCACATAGCCGATGGCGTCGTAGCTCAGCACCGTGGCCCATGTGCCGGGCGCGTTCAGATTGGCGTCGGCGCGAGCGATGACGCCGAGCACCGAACCGTTTGGCGCAGCCGCGCCGTTGCGCTGCAGGAAAGCGCGCGCTTGTTCGGGACCGTAGAATAAATAGCCGTCAGGAATATTGAGCGAGAGTTCGTCATTGCTGAGCGGGATGACGCCGCTGCGGCCGGCTGCATCTGCGGCAGGTTCGGCGGTTGGCGCGGGTTGTGGCGCAGCGCGCACCGGCGGCGCGGCCACATCGGGGCCGGCATCGCCTGGACCATCGGCGTAAGCAGGCGCCGCGAACGTCAACACGATCGCCGCCGCAATGGCGCGCGTCAGCTTCGTGAGCATCGGTTTCTCCCTCGCTGGCGCCCGCGTCAGGCGCCCCCGTGTCGAGAATTAACCAATCTGGAAGCGCTTGTCGCCTTTCAGTTCGTGCAAGCTTGGCGCAACTCGCCCGCCGCGAGAATTGCGGCTTCCTCAATCGCCGCGCGCCAGTCTTGTATTGTTTTAGCGGCCTGCGCGGCAGGCGGATACGTCACCGCGCGCGAGGAACTGACGACGCCGCCTTCCAGTCGTTCGCCGACGCGCACAAAGCCGGCTACCGCATCGGCAGCGCTCGCGCCTTGCGCGCCGTAGCCGGGAACAAGGAACAATGAGCGCGGCATGGCTTCGCGTAGCGCGCGCGCCTCGTCGGGATAGGTGGCGCCCGCCACGGCCATCAGGCCGGACCAGCCGCTGGCGCCGTTCAGCCGCGTTGCCAGCGGCGCCAACATCTCCGCCACACGCCGCCACACCGGCGCGCCGCCAACCTGCAAGTCCTGCACATCGCCGGCGCCCGAATTCGAGGTGCGCACCAGCACCGCGACGCCTTTTGCTTGTTGCTCGGCGAGCGCCAGAAACGGCTCGAGCGTGTCGAGGCCCATATACGGGTTCACGGTGACGCAATCGGCGTCGAAGCCGGGTTTGGCGCCAAGCGTGGCGCGCGCATAGCCTTCCGCGGTGGTGCCGATATCGCCGCGTTTGGCGTCGAGGATGACGGCAGCGCCGGAGGAGAGCGCATGCTCGGTGAGGATGCGCGCGACGGCGTAACCCTCTTCACCAAATTGTTCGAACAGGCCGAGCTGCGGCTTGATGGCGGCGGCATGCTTGGCCGCGATCTCGATGATCGCGGCGCCGAATTTAAGCACCGCCGATGTGTCGCCGCGCGCATCACCGAACAGCTTCGGAATCTTGTCCGCGAACGGATCAAGGCCAACGCAGAGCGGCGTATCGAGTTTGCGCACGCGCTCGATCAGGCGGTCGGCGAAGGCCGCGCTCATGGAAGGCTATCGCCATTAGCGACGCACACGACCTGCGCCACCGCCAGTTCGCGGCGCAAATCGTCAGAGGTCTGGCCGTAGTTTTCCGGCGTGAGGCGCGGCGCCGGGGCGCCATCTGCGTTCACTTGTTCGACGCGCAGGAAGTCGAGGATCGAGGAAGGGGCGGCCGTATAGATGCGCCCGCGCCGCGCCGATTCCGCCACGGTGACGCCGATGACTTGGCCGTTCGATGCAAGCGCAGGCCCGCCGCTAATGCCGGCCAGCGAGCCGCGCAAACCGGACGTGCGGCCCAGTTCGGCCCAGGCCAGCACCGGCTCTTCATTGTTGTAGCGGCCGCGCGCGACCAAGGTTTCGCGGCGAATGAGGCGCGAATAGGCTTCGCCCGGCCGCCCCTGCGGGAAGCCGACATGGTAGGCGCGCTGATTGATCTGGAATTGCCGCTCGGAGGTGTCGAGCGACAGCGCCATCGCTGCGCCTTCGGTTTTGAGCAGTGCGAGGTCGGCGAAGCGCGCCACCTTCACCGCTTCCACCGGCACCGCCGAGCCGCGCGACACGACAAGGCCAACACGCTCACATTCGTCGACGACGTGGCGCGCCGTCATCCACCAGCCTTCTTCTGAAATCGCGAAAGCGCTGCCGAGACCCGATGAGACAGGCCCCACTTCCACGAGCACAGCGGGATCGTAAACCGAGGGCGGCGGTAGGAAGGCGCCCGCTTCCGGCGCCTCGGGCAGCGCTTCCGGCGCGTCCGATCGACGGTCGACGCGGAACAGCACGAACACCACCGCCGCGATGACGATGATGTAGAGCAGCCAGTCCGGGATCAGGCGGATCAAGTCACATGCCTCTGATAATGCCGAGATTGGGATCGGCGATGGCGCCTGAAATGATGAGCGCCAGCCCGATCTTCACGCTCATCAGGAACACCGCGGCCGCGACATCGCCCTCGGCGATGCGGCGCGGCAGCCCGCGCAGGAAAATGTCGGCGAAGCGAAACGCGATCAGCTGCAGCAGCAGGGTGACGATGCCCCAGATCACCAGGTCCATCAGGCCGAAGGCGTAGGCGAGGCAGGAGCCCAGCGGAATGGCAAGGCCGACCACCACGCCGCCAAACGCCAAGGCGGCGGAAGGATTGCCGGCGCGGATGAGGTCAAGTTCCTTGTGCGGCGTCATCAGCACGTAGATGACGAGAGAGGCGATGAACAGGCCGAGGGCGGCGCCGAGCTGGATGATGAAATCGGGAAAGCCCGCCACAAAGGCGTTGATCGGCGCTGTAAAATCCATATCGGAGCCCTCGTCGGCGCAGCACGGCCTCTTTGGGAGCCTGCGCTAGCGGTTCCGACGGATGGGCGCAAGACAACCGGGTGAAGGGCAAGCAGATGAGCGAACGCAAGGCGGCGCTGGTGACGGGTTCGACCAGCGGCATTGGCCTCGGGGTGGCGACGGCGCTGGCCCGGGCGGGCATGGACATCACCTTGAACGGCCTGGGAGATCCCGCCGAAATCGAGCGGACGCGGGCGGCGCTCGCCGCCGAAACGGGCGTCGCGGTGCGTTATGACGGCGCCAATCTGATGCAACCTGAGGCATGCGCCAGCATGGTCGAAGGCGCCATCGCCGCCTTCGGGCGCCTCGATGTGCTTGTGAACAATGCCGGCATCCAGCACGTATCGCCGATCGAGGATTTTCCGGTCGACAAGTGGAACGCGATCATCGCGCTCAACCTGTCGGCGGCGTTTCACGCCATCTGCGCCGCCATGCGCCACATGAAGCAGCGTCAGTACGGGCGCATCATTAACATCGCCTCGGCGCACGCGCATGTGGCCTCGCCGTTCAAGTCGGCCTACGTGGCGGCCAAGCACGGCGTCTTGGGGCTGACCAAAACGGTGGCGCTCGAAGGGGCGGCGTTCAATGTCCGCTGCAACGCGATCTCGCCGGGCTATGTGCTGACGCCGCTGGTGGAAAATCAGATCCCCGACACGATGGCGGCGCGCAAAATGACACGCGAGCAAGTGATCAACGACGTGTTGTTGGCGGCGCAACCCACCAAGCAATTCGTCCGCATCGAGGATGTCGCGGGCCTCGCGCTGTTTCTCACCACGCCGGCGGCGGATCAGATCAACGGCGCCTCGCTCAATATCGATGGCGGCTGGACGGCGCAGTAGCCGCTAACGTTTCGTTAGCCATGCCGGCCTGATTTTGCCGCCATGCGAAGGCTCATCCTGGCGCTTGCTGCCTTGGCCGTCGCGGCGGGCCCTGCCGCCGCTGCGGGCGGCGGTTCGTCCAGCAGCAGCGCCGCGCAGGACCAGGCGCCGGCGACGCGCCAGGAACGGCTGACCTCAGCAGAATCGTTCATGCCCTTGCCGACGCTCGCCGCCGGGGTGCTGCAACGTTACTCGACGCAAGGCACGCTGGTTGTCGATATGGGGCTCGACATTCCCGACGCCGATCTGCGCCGCCGCGCACGGTTGAACGAACCGCGCCTGCGCGATGCTTTGCGCACGGCGCTTTCGACTTACGCATCGACTTATTATCGCGATCGCACCGCGCCCGATCCCACGACGCTGACCCGGCTCATGCAGCAAGCGATCGACCGCACTCTGGGCGCAGCCGGCGCGCGCGTTCTGCTGGTCAATATCATCTATCAGCGCCGCACCGGCTAAGCTGCGCGCGCCAAAGGCCGCACACGCTTGCGCGTTGCGGGCTCAGTTACGTGGGCTCTCGAAGAATGGGAGAGCAGGGCGCGCTCCGACCGAGCGCTCAGTGAGTAGAGAAGTGGGGGTGTGCCGAAGCGCGCCCTGCGTGTCTGTTTTCACATCCGGCGGCAGCGAGAAGCGTTCAGGAACGCCCGGGTGACCATGCGTTGCACAGACGGGTGGGGTAGCTGATGGAGCGGCCTCGGCTCTCCGCTTCCATCCCCGCGACGCTGGGAGTCCGGCGCGTCTTGGCGCCTTGCTGTCGTTCCCGGATGACGTGCGGAGAAGCCAAGTGCGGTGTTCGGGGTTCGGAGATCGGTTCTCGGGACGCATGTCCCGAACGCCGATGACCGACAACCGATGGCCGCTTTTTCTCTCCGGTGCTTCCGAGTTTCGTTTCTCTCCTCGAAACAGAGATGCTCCACGTCGCCGCTTCACATCTCATCACGTTCAAACACATCTCCTGCGCTTGTTTGGCCTTGGATCCATTCGAGCCTCCCATGCAGGGGATGAAGCGATCATCGCACGACGGCGAAGCTGTGGGATAAGTTCGGCAACGCACCGCGCTTTTCGCCGGCTTTTGAAGGCGCAGCGCCGAGCGACTCGGTCGGATTGACGCCCGCAAAACAAAGCCGCCGGCGCGTGGGCGCCGGCGGCTAGGAATATTGGAGCCTCGATGCTTACTGGTTCGGTTGAACTGGGTTCGGCTGTTCGTGGCCTTTGACCACGATGCCTTTGCCCAGCTTCGAGTTCCACATGCCGTAGGCGAAATAGACCAGGAAGCCGATAGCCAGATAGATCAGGAAGAAGTTGCGCGTTTCCAGGTGCGCCATCAGCGACATCAGCAGGAAGAAGCACATCAGCGCGCCGAGCACAGCGACGGTGATCATCACCGGCATCGGCAGGTTGAATGGCCGCTTCATGTCTGGGCGCGCAAAGCGCAGATAGATCACCGTGATGCAGATGATGCCGAATGCGGCCAGCGTCCCGACATTTGTCAGGTTTGCGAGCGCATCGAGCGACATAAAGCCGGCGAAGCCAGCAGCGACGACGCCGACCAGCAGCGTGTTCACCCACGGCGTTTTGAACTTCGGATGCACGCTGGCGAAGATCGGCGGCAATAGCCCGTCGCGCGCCATGGTGTAGAAAATGCGCGTCTGTCCGTAGAGCAGCACCAGCATCACCGACGACAGCCCGGCGAAGGCGCCCAGCTTCACGATGAAGGCAAACCACGGCAGGCCAATGCGGTCGACCGCGAGCGCGATCGGCGCCGGCACGTTGAGCTGGGTGTACGGCACCACGCCCACCAGCACGGCGCAGGTGAGGATGTAGAGAATGGTGCAAACGATGAGCGAGCCGAGGATGCCGATGGGCATGTCGCGCGCCGGATTCTTGGATTCGGCGCCGGCGGTCGAAACCGCCTCGAAGCCGATATAGGCGAAGAAGATCGTCGCCGCGCCGGCGATAAGACCGCCAATGCCGTATTGCGCTGTGTTCTGGGCGGTGACGACATTCCACAACGCCGTGCCGATTTGGCCCCACAGGCTCATGTCTGCGCCCTCGGGCGGCGGCGGCTGTTGCGGCGGGATCAGCGGCGTCCAGTTGGCCGGATCGACGTAGGGCAGACCAATCAGGATGAAAGCGACGACGACGCTCACTTTGATGACGACAACGACGTTGTTGACAAGCGTCGACTCCGAAATGCCGACCACAAGCAACATCGTCACCGCAGCGATGCCGATGAGCGCCGGCAGGTTGACCGAGCCAACGCCGATAACCGCATCGCCGTTGGCGTGATCGACCACCTCGACCCCAGGCGCGGCCTGGAAGGCTGCAGGTACGTCGAGGTTTATGTTCAGGAACGTCCCGATGTCGTGCAGCAGGCTGACTGTATAGCCCGACCAGCCCACTGCGACGGTCGATGCCGCGAGCCCGTATTCGAGCACCAGCAACAAGCCCATCACCCAGGCGACGATCTCGCCCATCGATGCGTAGGAATAGGAATAGGCCGAGCCGGAGACCGGGATTGCGGCGGCAAGCTCGGCATAGGCGAGCGCCACCAGCGCGCAGAGCGTGCCGGTGATGATGAAGGAGATCATGATGCCGGGGCCGGCGAACTCGGCGGCGGCGCGTCCGGTCAGAACGAAAATGCCGGTGCCGATAATGCAGCCAATGCCGAGAAAGATGAGGCCGATGGGGCCGAGCGTCTTCTTAAGTTCGCCCTGCTCGTGCTCGGCGTGCATCTGTTCGACGCTCTTGCGAATGAACAGACGGCCGAGGCCGCCAGCGGGCTTAGGCCCTGTTGTATTGGTATTGGCCACGTTCGATCCCCTCCCTGGGTCCGTTGTGGGCGGGGAAGCTAACGGTGTGGTTAGGGGCGCACAAGCGCCGTGGGTCGCTTTTAGCCGCGCGCCAGCGGATCAGGCACGGTCCAGCCTCGTCTCGCACATGCAGCGAGCACGGTGTTGCGCAACAGGCAGGCGATGGTCATCGGGCCAACCCCGCCGGGAGAAGGCGATACCGCTGCGGCCACCTGCACCGCTTCGGCGAAGTGCACATCGCCGACCAGCTTGGTCTTGCCTTCGCCTTTCTCAGACGCGGGCACGCGGTTGGTGCCAACGTCGATGACGATGGCGCCGGGGCGAATCCAATCGCCGCGCACCATTTCCGGCCGGCCCACGGCGGCGACCAGAATGTCTGCGCCACGACAGACCATTTTCAGATCGCGCGTCTTGGAGTGGGCGATGGTGACGCTGGCGTTTTGTTCGAGGAAGAGCAGCGCGGCCGGCTTGCCGACCAGGATCGAACGGCCAATGACGACGACATTGGCGCCAGTCAGATCCGGGCGCTCGGTCTTGGCCAGAATAACGCAGCCCACCGGCGTGCAGGGGCGCAGGCCCGGCTTGCCAAGCACGAGCTTGCCGGCGCTGGCCTCGGTCAGCCCATCGACGTCCTTCAGCGGATCGAGCGCGGCGAGCACGGCGGGCTCGCTGATGTGCTTCGGCAGCGGCAACTGCACAAGAATGCCGTCAATGTCGGGATCGGCGGAGAGCAGCGCCACCTTCGCCAAGAGATCGTCCTGCGTCGTGTCTTTCGGCAGCCGGATTTCCACGCTGCGCATGCCGGCTTCGACGGTCGCCTTGCCTTTGGAGGCGACGTAAACCTGGCTCGCCGGATCGTCGCCCACCAGCACGACCGCGAGCGCCGGTTGTCCCGGCAGCAGCTTCACCGCCGCCGCCACGTCGGCGCGCACGCTCGCGGCGATGGCTTTTCCGTCGATGCTGCGGCCGGTCATGGCGTCACCTCATAGCGTTGCATGAATGCCGCGATCTCCTCGTCGCTGGCGCCGTCGATTTCAATTGTCTTTATCCGCGCACTTGCGCCGCGGCTGACGCTGACCTTGCCCTTGGCGACGCCGAACGCCTTGGCGATCAGCTTTTCGAGCGCTTCGTTGGCTTCGCCGTTTTCGGGCGCGGCGCGCACGCGGGCTTTTATATAGAGCTTGCCGTCCTGGTCGCGCGCCGCGCCGTCGATGCGATCGGCGCCGCCAGCGGGCGTGAGGCGAACGCGCAACGCGCTCAGAGCACCGGTCCCGTGCCCGTCAGGATGCCCTGCAGCCACCAGGAGATGCGCGCCTCCAACAGCCACACGACGATCACCAGCACCAGCACCGAGAGGTCGACGCCGGCGACCGGCGGGATCAGCCGGCGCAGCGGTCGCAGCACCGGGTCGCTGATGCGGCGGCAGAACTCCCACACCGAGGCGACAAAGGCGTTGCGGCGGCTGACGACGTCGAACGCGTACAGCCACGAAATCACGACATAGACGATCAGAACGACCGAAAAGAGCCGCAGGATGACGCGGATCAGGTCGAAAATGATGCCGATGAGACCAGTTTCCATGCCCTCTCCTAGGGCTGTTCGGCCAGGAGTGGCAACTGGGCGCCAGACCTCCGCCAAGGCCCGTTGACGCCCGAACGCGAGCGGCACTATATCGCCGCTCCCACGGTGAGGGCCCGTAGCTCAGCTGGGAGAGCGCCGCGTTCGCAATGCGGAGGTCAGGAGTTCGATCCTCCTCGGGTCCACCAATGCCGCAGGCGGTTAGTCGCCCAACCCGGCGGCCTGTTCATCTTCGATCGGTGCGAATTCGATGCGGCGGTGGAGCGTGCGGTTACGGTCGCGCACCGGGTCGAAGGGCCGCCAGTGCACGCCGTCTTCAGAGACCTCGTGCCGCGCTATGTCGGGCTCCAGGGCGGTGGACAATTCATAAGGCATGGCAAGCGGCAACCCCGAGCGCGCCGCCGCGGTTCCATGATCGTTGCTGCTGGTTGCGCTTAGTGCGCGGTGGCGGCTTGCGGCGCCAGCGTCTGCACCTTGGTGACGCCCTTTTCGTCAGCGACGCGCAGCTTGATGGTTTTGCCGGCAAACACCTTAGTCTGCAGCTGCTTCAAGATTTCCTGCGACACGCGCTTTTCGCCGGCCAGCAGGATGACCCAGATGTGTTCGCCGCTGTTCCATTCGGCGGGCGCCAAGCGGACCGGCTGGTCCAACGTGGTCGCCAAGCGGCGATCGACTTCGGGAGACACTTTCGCCCACAGGCACGCCGCCAGCGGACGGCGCGGACCGTCTTGGGCGCCGCCATGGGCGACAATGTATTGGCCGCGCTGCATCGGCGGCGTCAGCAAAGCGTGCAGCGAGCCCAGATTGAGATTCTGGAACTCCGGCGTGCGCATCAGGATGGCGGTGATTTCGCCGAGCGCGCGCATGGCGTTGGATGGCGCGCCCGTGGGTGAAGCGGGTTTTGGCGCGGCGGCGGCTGGCGCGGCCTTGCCATTGGTTCTATCAGGCGCGCGCGCTGGCGGCGGCGCTTTCGCCGCGGCTGCGACGACGGGCGCGGGTGCGGCGGCGCCGTTCTTCTTGTTCTTGTCTTTGTCTTTTCCGGAGAAGAGTCCCATGGCGGATTACCCCCAGCTTATCCACAGGACGCATCTTCCCTCATTCCGCGCACGGAACAAGGGGTCTTCCCCTCTTGCGCGAGCTAAATTCCGGTAACCCGTTAGATATTCCCGACCATGCTGGAAATTTCCGATCTCACCTATCGCGTCGGCGCGCGACCGCTGTTCGAGAACGCCAATGCGTTCATCGCCGAAGGCTGGAAGGTCGGTCTGGTCGGCCGCAACGGCACAGGCAAATCGACGCTGCTGAGGCTGATCCAGGAGGAGGTCGGCAAACCCAACGCGCCGATCCGGGTGCGGCGCGGGGCGCGCATGGGGTTCGTGGCGCAGGAGGCGCCGCAGGTGGATACGCCGCTCTTGGAGCTTGTGCTCGCGGCCGACGAAGAAATGACGGCGCTGCTGCGTGAAGCGGAGACGGCGGAAGACCCCCAGCGCATCGCCGACATTCATATGCGGCTGGCGGAGATCGACGGTTATTCGGGCGAGGCGCGCGCGTCCGCGATCATGGTGGGCCTTGGGTTCGAGCAGGAAGATTTGCAGAGGCCGGCGCGCGAGTTCTCTGGCGGCTGGCGCATGCGCGCGGCTTTGGCGGGCGTGCTCTTCTCCAAGCCCGACCTGCTGATCCTCGACGAGCCGACCAACTATCTCGATCTTGAGGGTGCGGCGTGGCTGGAAGAATATTTGCGCGAGTATGAACACACGGTGGTGTGCGTCAGCCACGATCGCGAGATGCTGAACCGCTCGGTGACGCACATTCTGGCGCTGGACGAGAAGAAGCTCGAAGTCTTCGTCGGCGGGTACGATGCCTATCTGAAGAAGAAGGCCGAGCGCATGGCGCTGGCGCAGGGGATGAAGGCCAAGCAGGACGCGCAAAAGGCGCACTTGCAAAAATTCATCGACCGCTTCCGCGCCAAAGCGTCGAAGGCGCGCCAGGCGCAAAGCCGTATCAAGCAGCTCGAAAAGATGCAGGATATCGCGGTGCCGCTGGAAGAGCGCACGATTCCGTTTCATTTTGAAGACCCGGTGCAGCTGGCGTCGCCGCTGGTGGTGCTGGATGAGGCGGATCTGGGCTACATCGAAGGCAAGCCTGTGCTGAAGCGCGTGTCGCTCAGGCTCGATCACGACGACCGCATCGTCATCATCGGCCCGAACGGGCAGGGCAAGACGACATTGGTGAAGTCGATCGCGGCGCGCCTCCCGCTATTGAACGGCAAGCGGGTGGCGTCCGGCAAAGCCGTGATTGGCTATTTCAGCCAGGACCAGCTCGATGAATTGCGCGAGGGCGAAACCGTTCTCGAACACGTACGCGATCTGGAGCCCGATTGGGCGCCGCCGAAGCTGCGCTCACTGGCCGCGCGCATGGGGTTCGGCGTCGAGAAGATCGACACCAAAGTGCAAAACCTAAGCGGCGGGGAGAAGGTGCGGCTGTTGCTGGGCTTGATGGCGCATGCAAAGCCGCACGTGCTGATCCTCGACGAACCGACATCGCACTTGGACATCGACAGCCGCGAAGCTCTGATCCACGCCATCAACGGATATGAAGGCGCGGTGCTGTTGATCACGCACGATATCTATCTGGCTGAAGCCTGCGCGGATCGGCTGTGGCTCGTCTATCACGGCCGTGCGCGTCAGTATGACGGTGATCTCGAAGACTATCGCAAGCTCGTCGCCGCCGCCGATCGCCCCGCCGACGAAGGCGACAAACATGTAGCCGCCGTGATCGAAAGAACGGACGCGAAGCCGAAATCGTCCAAGTACACACTGCAACGCAAGCTTGAGGCGTCCGAGAAGGAAATCGAGCAGGCGCAAGCGGCGCTCGCGCGTATCGATAGCGTGCTTGCCGATCCGGACCTGTTCAATCGCGACCGGGCGCGGGGGGAGTCGCTCTTGAAGGAGCGCGCGCACGCCGCAACGGCGCTGGCGCGGGCGGAAGCCGCATGGCTCGAGGCGAGCGAGGCGCTGGAAGACTAGTTGGCCGCGTTGATCTCGATGCTGCGCCATTCGTGACGCGCGAACATGGCTGACTGGTCGCTATAGTGCGGGCTGTCGTCATGTTCGCTCGCGCCCCATTGCGAGATGATGCGGGTGGAAAGCGCCCCGTCAGGCGCCCAATCCATCACGATCATCAGGCCGTCGCCGAAATCGGCGTTGAGACGCCCGTCTGGCTCCTCGACCCAGCGTATGGCGCGCAAAGTGTCGGGCGCGCCGTCGAGCGGAAGATCGACATCGCCACGGCGCAGACGGAGCACCTCGCCCCAAGCTGGATCGAGGCGGCCGAAATGGGTCCGCAGATAGGCCGCGGCGGCGCGCGCGGTGTCGATCGGATCGGGCTCGGGCGCGCCGATGCGGCGGGCGGTGTAGATCGGGAAGAACATGATGTTGGCGAGCGCAGCGCCGGTGTTCGCGGCGTCGGAACGGCGATCCCAGGCGCGCAGCGCCGCTTGAATTTCGACGAGGTCGGGATCATTCGCCGCGAGGATGCGGTTGATGGCTTCGACTTGCCGCGAACGCTCGCTCGCAGTGACGTCGAACTTTGCGGCGAGCAGGTCAGCGTCGCTGATCCGGCGCAGCGGTGAAAGCGTCTCGACCGCGCGATAGCCGCGATTGGTGATGTACGTCTCGATGTAGGGCGCGACCTCGGGCCAATCTTCTGGGCGTGTGTTGGCGCTTTCGTCGGTCGCATACCACGGTGCGCCATTGGTGCTGGCGATCCAGCCGGAGCGTGGATCGACCAGTTCCGGCGGATCGAGCAGGTCGTCGCGATCCCAGATGGTGGCGCTGACATCGCCCGGCACGCAGCCTGACCAATCAAAGCCGTCCGGACGCCGCGGCAGAACCGCGTTGTAGAGGTAGGCGATGCGCCCAGTTGCGTCGGCGTACATGAAATTGAATGAGGGGATGGCGCGCATCGCCATGGCTTGGCGCCACTCGTCATAGGTGCGGGCTTTGCCCATGCGATAGAATTGCTCCATCGCACGGATTTCGCCGGCGCCGGCATAGCGCACCGCCACCCAGCCGTCGGCGGTTTCAAAAGCGGGGCCGTGAACGCTGTAGTGCAGGGTGCGCGGGATGGGGATGGTGAACCAGCCCATCTTCACGCCGAGCCAGATTGTGCGCGTCTCGAAGCGCCGCCACTCGCCATCGAAGAAATACTGTCCGCGATGGGCGTTGTCTGTGGTGAGCTGATAGATGTCGGCGAGATCGGGCAGGTTGACGGTGGCGGCGAAGCCGAGCGCGCCGTTCGTGCCGAGCACCGGAAATGGCGCGCCGGGAAACAAGCCGCCATGCATGCGCCAGCCTTCGTCGGACGAGACGCCAGCCTCGTACCACGCGACAGGCCCGGCCCATGGCTGGTGCGAGTTGACGATCAGGCGCGTGTGCCCGTCCGCCGAGCGGCGCGGCGCAACTGCAAATGCGTTGGAGCCCCAATCGAGCGACTCCGCCGTGGCGGCTTGTGCGGCGCACGGATGGGCGTCGTCGCCGATGACTTGGCCGAGCACACGCTCGAAGCCCCAGAACAATGGCACGGTGAGGGCCGAACCTGCGGCGACGTCGCGGCCGGTGACGTTGCGCGCGTCGAACAGCACTTCGTCAGGATGGGCGGCGCCATAGGCGTTGAGGCCGGCGGCGTAAGCTTCGATGACGGCGCGGAATTCGGGCGATAGGTCGTGCTCGTAGGCGGCGTTGACCGAGCCCTGTACATCGATCAGATGCCAAAGAAAATCGGAGCGCGCGCCGTCTTCGCCGAGATGGGCGCCGAGCTTGCCGCGCGCCGCGAGGATCACGAGTTGGATGGTGGCGAAATTGTCCTCGGCGTGCGCGAGTGCGATGCCGTAAGCGGCTTCCGCATCGGTGCGGCCGTGGACGGTGGGAACGCCATAGGCGTCACGCGTGATGGTGGGATTGTAGGCTTGCGGCGCGGGCGTTGGCGCTGGAGCACACGACAACAGGCCGAGCGCGGCCAACGCTGCAGACAGAGTGCGCATGCTTTCCCCACGCGCCCGGCGGCGCGGCGCGCGCCGGGTCCTTCCTGCTTGGTACCGGCGATTGAAGCGCCGCACAATGACGGGCGGGGCTGGCTTTTTTTCTGCTGCGGCGGGAAAAGGGCGCCATGACGCTTCAGACCAACCTCGACCGCGCCGCGGCGCTCAAGTTTCCTGCGCACGCTGTTATCGACGGCAAGCTGATCGCCGCGCAGAGCGGCAAGACGCTCGCCAATATAGGTCCTCGCGACGGCAAGCCGTTGGGCGCGTTCGCGGCGGGCGAAGCCGCAGACATTGATGCGGCGGTGAAAGCAGCGCGCGCGGCGTTCGAGGATGGGCGCTGGCGCAACAAGCATCCGCGCGAAAAAAAGAAAATCATGTTCAAGCTCGCTGAGCTGATGGAGCGCGATCTTGAGGAACTGGCGCTGCTCGAGACGCTCGATATGGGCAAGCCGATCAGCGATACGCGCGCCGTCGATATCCCGACCGCGATCAACTCGATCCGCTGGTACGCCGAAGCGCTGGACAAAGTGTACGGCGAGGTGGCGACAACGCCGGCCGAGCGCTTGAGCTTCATCGTGCGCGAACCTTTGGGCGTAGTTGGCGCCATCGTGCCGTGGAATTTCCCGCTGCACATGGCGTGCTGGAAGGTCGCCCCGGCGCTGGCGGCGGGCAACTCAATCGTGTTGAAGCCGGCGGAGCAGTCGCCGTCAACGGCGCTGAAGCTGGGTGAACTCGCGCTTGAAGCCGGCGTACCGGCTGGCGTGCTCAATGTTGTGCCGGGCCTGGGCGAGACGGCGGGGCAGGCGCTGGCGCGCCACATGGATGTCGATCTCATCGCCTTCACCGGCTCGGGCGAGGTTGGCCGCAAGCTGATGACGTACGCGGGCGAGAGCAATCTGAAGCGCGTGGCGCTGGAGCTCGGCGGCAAGAGCCCGCAAATCGTGTTCGCGGACGCTGAGAACTTGGATGAAGCGGCGGAGGCGGCGGCGTGGGGCATTTTCTTCAACCAGGGTGAAATCTGCAACGCCGCCTCGCGGCTTCTGGTGGAAGCGTCGATCAAGGACGCGTTCGTCGCCAAGGTGATCGAGAAGTCGGCGCGCTACGCGCCCGGCGATCCGCTCGATCCGGCGAGCGTCGCGGGCGCGATCGTCAGCGAAAGCCAGATGCGGCGCGTGCTCGGCTTTATCGACAAGGCGCCGAGAGAGGGCGCGACGTTGGCGCGCGGCGGCAAACGGGTGCGCGAAGAGAGCGGCGGCTTCTACGTGGAGCCCACCGTGTTCGACAATGTCGCCAACAATCACGCTTTGGCGCGCGAGGAAGTGTTCGGCCCGGTGCTCGGGGTGATCGCGTTCAAGGACGAGGACGAAGCGGTGCGCATCGCCAACGACACCGTCTATGGCCTGGCCTCGGGGCTTTGGACCGCCAACATCTCGCGCGCCCATCGCGTCGCGCGCAAGCTGCGCACGGGGCTGGTGTGGATCAATGGCTGGGATGCGTGCGACATCACCGTGCCGTTCGGCGGCGCCAAGCAAAGCGGCTTCGGACGCGACCGCTCGCTGCATGCGCTTGAGAAATACACCGAGCTCAAAGGCATTTCGATCACGTACCAGCCGTGAGCTTGACCGATCTCATCGCCCGCGAAACGCAGCGTTTCCTGGAGACACACCCCAAGAGCGCGGCGCAGGCGGGCGCGCTTAGACAGCACTGGCTCTTCGGCGCGCCGTTTCATTGGATGAACGATTGGGCCGCGCCCATAGCGATCATCGCCGAAGATGGCGAAGGCGCGGTGCTGACCGATATCGATGACAACACCTACGACGATTTCTGCCTGGGCGACACGCCGGGCATGTTCGGTCACGGCCGCCCCGAGATCGCGCGCGCGGTCGCCGAGCAAGCGCGGCGCGGCGCGACGTTCATGCTGCCGACAGAGGAGGCCGCACACGTCGGCGCTCTGTTGGCGGAGCGCTTCGGCTTGCCGTTCTGGCAAACGACGCTGTCCGCCTCCGACGCCAATCGCGCAATCATCCGCTGGGCGCGGGCGGTGACCAGCAAGCCGGTGATCGTCGTGTTCGACGGTTGCTATCACGGCATGGTCGAGGATTGTTTTGTGGAGTTGCGCCATGGCCGCACACGGCCCGACGCAGGACTGATCGGCCAAGTGTTCGACATGACGCGCACGACCCGGGCGATCCCGTTCAACGATCTCGGGGCGTTGGAGGCGGCGCTGGCGCAAGGCGATGTGGCGGCGATCCTGGCTGAGCCCGCGATGACGAATTGCGGGATGATCATCCCTGAGAAGGACTTCTGGAAGCGCGCGCAAGCGTTAGCGAAGAAGGCGGGCGCGCTGCTGATCCTGGACGAAACCCACACGCTCTCCACTGGACCCGGCGGCGCGACGCGGGCGTGGGGGCTCGCGCCGGATGCGCTGGTCATCGGCAAGGCCATAGCGGGCGGCTTTCCCGCGGCGGTCTGGGGCGTGACGGCCGGGCTGGCGGAGAGCATCGCCGCCGCCCCGCGGAGCAACGGCCGCTCCGGCATCGGCACGACGCTGGCCGGCAACGCCATGGGCATCGCTGCAATCGGCGCCACGCTGCGCGAGGTGGCGACGCCGGAGGCCTATGACGCGATGTTGGCAGGTGCGGGATCGCTGGCGGCGGCGTTGCAAGGCGTGATCGCTGCGCGCGGCTTGCCGTGGAGTGTGGTCTCGGTCGGCGCGCGGGTGGAGATCGTGTTCGCGCCGGCGCCTCCGAAGGACGCCGCCGCCATGCGCCCGGCGCTGGCGCAGACGGAGCTGAACCACGCCATCCATCTCTATCTGATCAATCGCGGCGTGCTGATCGCGCCGTTTCACATGATGATGCTGGTCTGCCCGGCGACGACGCCGCAACAGATTGACCGGCTGGTCGCGGCGGTCGATAGCTTCGCAGAAGAGTGGAGCGTCGGCGCCTCGCCGGCCTAACCATCGCACGACGATTGCCGGCGCGGACGCCGGCGCTCCATAAGGGTTCACATGACCATCGCCGACCCGAAGGACGTAAAGACCTTCCTCGACAAGCATCCCGAGATACAGTTCTTCGAAATCGTATTCACCAACATGGCCGGGGTGCCGCGCGGCAAGCGCTTGCGCCGGCATGAGATCGGCGCGGTGTTTGAGCAGGGCCGCTTTCTGCCGGGCTCGATCCTGGTCAACGACATCACCGGGCAGGACGTCGAAGCGACCGGGCTTGTCTGGGAAGATGGCGACGCCGATCGCGTGGCGCGCCCGATCGCCGGGCGGATCACGCCAGCGCCGTGGCTCGGCCCGGACGTCGCGCAAGTGCCGGTGACGATGTACGAACTCGACGGCAAACCCCACGACTTGGATCCGCGCCACGTGCTCCAGCGCGTGATCGATCGCTTCGCCGCAGATGGCCTTGTGCCGGTGGTGGCGTGCGAGCTCGAATATTATCTCGTCGATGCGCGCCGCACGGCCAATGGCAAGATCCAGTTGCCGCCGTCGCCGCTGACCGGCGATCGCGCCACCCAGCACCAGGTTTACGGTTTGCGCGAGGTCGAGGAGGCGAGCGGCTTCCTGCGCGATCTCTGGGCGTCCGCCGACGCGATGGGCATCCCGCTCGAAGGCGCAATCAGCGAATACGCGCCGGGTCAGTTGGAGTTGACCCTTAAACACCATGCCGATGCGCTGCGCGCTGCCGATGATGCAGTGCTCTATAAACGTGCGGCCAAGGGCGTGGCGTTGCGCCATGGCTGCGAAGCGACGTTTATGGCCAAGCCGTTCGCCGAACTCGCCGGCTCGGGCATGCATCTGCACGTCAGCGTCAACGACAAGGCGGGCAAGAATATCTTCGCCTCGGACAAGCCCGAGGGCGAGCCGGTGCTGGCGCACGCGGTCGGCGGGATGAAGGCGCTACTGGCGGACTCGATGGCGATCTACGCGCCCAACGCCAACTCGTATCGCCGCTTCCGCGCCAATTCGTATGCGCCGGTGGCGCCGACCTGGGGCGTCAATAACCGCACCGTCTCCTTCCGCGTTCCCGCCGGCGCGCCCAACACGCGCCACATCGAGCATCGGGTCGCGGGCGCCGACGCCCATCCCGCGCTCGCACTCGCAGCATTGCTCGCTGCGGTGCATCACGGGATCAGCAACAAGATCGATCCTGGGCCCGCGATTGTGGGCGACGGCTATGCTCAGGCCGAGGCGGGCGAGAAAATCCCAACCAACTGGTTCGCCGCGACCGACCGTTTTGCCGAGTCCGCGGTCCTGAAGGACTATTTGGGAGCGCGATTTGTCCAAATGTACGCCACCGTGAAGCGCGTCGAGCAAGATCGCTTCCAAAGTGTGATCCCAGATATTGATTATGACTGGTATTTGCGTGCTTGTTAGTGGGCGGGCGGCGGCTGGCTCAAAGTGAAGCTTCCGCCCAGGGGCGGATAGACGAGGGAAGGGCAGACACATGGCGAAGGGCAAGTTTCTCCAGGGCGCGTCGCGCCGCTCCTTGCTGCAGCAATTTGGGGCCGCCGCGATCGGCGTGTCCTTCGCGGGCGGGCTGTCCGCCTGCGGACGCACCGGCGGCAGCGAGCGCGTAGTCAACTTTTACAACTGGGACACCTATATCGGGCCTACCACGCTGGAGGACTTCCAGCAGGCGACCGGCGCGCGCGTTGAGATGTCGCTCTTCGCCACCAATGACGAATTGTTCGCACGCTTGCGCGCCGGCAATCCGGGCTTTGACGTGATCGTGCCGTCGAACGAGTTCGTCACGCGCATGAGCCAGGCGCAGATGCTGCAGGAACTGGATCATTCCAAGATTCCGAACATGGCCAATCTGTTGCCGGAATTCCAAGATGCGGCCTTCGATCCGGGGCGTCGCTATTCGATGCCCTACACGTGGCTGGTGCTCGGCATCGGTTACAACAAGGCGGCGGCCGCGGCGAAGGGCGTGCCGGTGCCGAATTCCTGGCGCTATCTGTTTGATTCCAACACCTTCTCCGGCCGCATCGCGTTGCTCTCGGAATCGGCGGACCTCATTCGTTTGTGCGCCAAATACCAAGGCATTTCGCTCAACAACATTCCGGAAGCCAATCTGACCACGATTGAGCAAATGCTCATTCGCCAGAAGCCACACATCAAGGCGTTCCATGAGGACGACGGCCAAGACTTGTTGGCGTCCGGCGAGATCGACATCGTGCTCGAATATAACGGCGACATGGCGCAGCTGATGGCGGCGGAAGGCGGCGATCAGTTCGATTTCATCGTCCCGCAGGAGGGTACTTTGATCAATTCGGATTGCTTGTGCATTCCGACGGGCGCACCGCACCTCGATGACGCGCACGCCTTCATCAATTACCTGCTCGATCCGCAAGCCGGCCAGAAGATCACCGAAGAGATTCAGTATCCCACGCCGAACCGCGCCGTGCGCGACCTGATGCCGGACAGCTACAAGGACAATCCGGTCATTTTCCCGCCGGCCGATGTGATGGAAAAGAGCGAGTACGGTGCGTTCGAGGGCGATGAGCGCTCGCGGCTTTACGAAGAAATCTTCACCCGCATCAGCGCCGCGTGATTCCGACTAAAGGCGAAGAGGGAGCCGATGGAGCAGACTTGGCGCCAGGCGAAGGCGGCGTTCGCAGCGATTGCGCTGCCGCCGATCGCTTGGCTCCTGTTGTTCTTCTTGATTCCGCTCGGCGTGATCTGGGCCTATTCGTTCGGCGAGAACACAGGCCCGATCACCATCGACCTCACCGGCACGTTCGCCAATTACGCTCGCGCTCTTGAGCCGCTCTATCTGCAAATCTTCTGGAAGAGCCTGATCGTTGCGGGGCTAACGACGGTCCTGTGCCTCGTCATTGGCTTTCCGGTGGCGCTCGCCATCGCGTTTGCCTCACCGCGGGCGAAGGCGTGGCTGCTGCTGCTTATCATGCTGCCATTTTGGACGAACTTGCTCATCCGCACGTTCGCCCTGATCGCGGTGCTGCGCGAGAACGGCTACGTCAACTTTACACTCGAATGGCTGTGGACCAATGCCAGCGGGCTGATGACGCTCGTCGGTCTGCAGCCGCTCGGCGACTACGAGCCGCTGACGCTGCTCTATAACAATACGGCCGTCGTGATCGGGTTGGTTTATGTGCACCTGCCGTTCATGGTGCTGCCGCTCTACTCGGCGCTCGACCGCATGGATCGTTCGCTAATGGAGGCGAGCCTCGATCTTGGCGCTGGCCACATGCGCACGATTTTTTCGGTGGTTGTGCCGCTGGCGGCGCCTGGCATCGCGTCGGGCGTGCTGATCACGTTCATCCCCGCGCTCGGCGCCTATCTCACGCCCGATCTCCTCGGCGGCACCGATAGCCAGATGATCGCCAACGTGATCGAGCGGCAATTCAAGCGCGCCAATGACTGGCCGTTCGGCGCCGCGCTCTCATTCCTGCTCATGTACCTGACCTTCATCGCCATCGCGGTGCAGGCGCTGATCCAGCGCCGCAGCGAGAGGAGGGGCTGATGGCCGACGAAGCGCTCGCCACCATGCCCGCGCCGCGCGCGTCCAAGCGCGAGCCGAAGGAAAAGCCGGGGCCGCTTGAATACATGCGGCAGTGGCCGCTGCGCGTCATCGTCGTGCTGACGCTGGTGTTCCTCTATTTGCCGCTGATCACGCTGATGGTGTTCAGCTTCAACACCAGCCGTCGCAACGTGGTCTGGCAGGGGTTCACCACCGATTGGTACGTCAAGGCGTTCAACAACGACTCGCTGCTGCAAGCCTTCATCAACTCGCTGACCATCGCCTTCTTCTGCACCGTCATTTCGGTGATCCTCGGCGCGCTTGCGGCGGTGATGCTGTGGCGCTTCCGCTTTCCGGGAAAGACAGCCATCGAGGGCGGCATGGCGTTGCCGATTGTGGTGCCGGAAATCTGCATGGGCGTGGCGATGCTGGTGTTTTTCGCCCGCGTCTTTCCATGGCCGCAGGGCTTGCCTTGGCCGCTCAATCTCGGCGCCATCACGATCGCGCACATCTCGTTCGCCTTCCCGTTCGTCGCGACGGTGGTCCGCGCCCGCCTCTCCTCCTTCAACCGCGAACTTGAGGAGGCGGCCAAGGATCTAGGCGCGAGCGAGTGGCGCACCTTCTGGGATGTGCTCGTGCCGCATATGCAACCCGGACTGATTGCAGGCGCGTTGCTGGCCTTCACCTTGTCGCTCGACGACTTCGTCATCACCTTCTTCACGGCCGGGCCGGACACGATCACTTTCCCGGTGAAGGTCTACTCGATGCTGCGCTTCTCGGTGACGCCGGAGGTCAACGCCGCGTCGACCGTGCTTATCGTTGTGACCGTTATCCTGACCGCGGTTGGCCTGCAGATGCAGAACAACACGCCGAAGGACCAGAAAGCGTAACCGCATGACCGACGCTCAAGTATCGAACGCGCCCGCCGCCAAGCCGGCGCCGCACGTCAAGGACAACGCCATCATCACCTTCAAGGGCGTGACCAAGCGCTTCGGCAAGATGGTCGCCGTCGATAACGTCAATCTGGATATTCGCGAGGGCGAGTTCTTCGCTCTGCTCGGCCCCTCGGGCTGCGGCAAGACGACGTTGTTGCGTATGCTTGCGGGTTTCGAGACACCGACCGAAGGCAGCATTCAAATCGATGGCAAGGATGTGGCCCAGCTGCCGCCCAACAAGCGGCCCGTGAACATGGTGTTCCAGTCCTACGCTGTGTTTCCGCACATGAAGGTGTCGGACAATGTCGGCTACGGCCTGAAGATGGACGGCGTCGCGGCCGGCGAAATCAAGACGCGCGTCGAAGAGGCGCTCGATCTTGTGAAGCTCGGCGGCTTGGGCGGGCGCATGCCCGATCAGCTTTCCGGCGGTCAGCGTCAGCGCGTGGCTTTGGCGCGCGCATTGGTGAAGCGCCCGCGCGTGCTGCTGCTTGACGAGCCGCTCTCGGCGCTCGACGCCAAGCTGCGCGACGCGATGCGCTCCGAACTCACTTCCTTGCAGGAAAAGGTCGGCATCACATTCATCATGGTCACCCACGATCAAGACGAAGCGCTGGCGATCGCGACGCGCTGCGCGGTGATGAACCGCGGCGTGCTCACGCAGGTGGCGACGCCCGGCGATCTCTACGAATTTCCGAACTCACGCTTCGTGGCGGACTTCGTCGGCAGCGTGAACATGTTCGAAGGCACGCTGGCCGAGGACGAGCCGGGACACGCGCTCGTGCGCGCTCCGGAATTGGCGGCGCCGGTTTATCTCGATCACGGCGTCACCGGCGCCAAGGGGGCGACCGTGTGGGTGGCGCTGCGGCCCGAGAAGATTGAAATGCACAAGCGCGCCGAAGGCTCGACCGCGATGAAAATGGAAGATGCGCCCGCCGGCACCAATGTGGTGCCGGGCGTCATCCGCGACATTGTCTATCTCGGCAGCGAGACCAATTACGAAGTCGAGCTTGAAGGCGGCCGGCGTGTGAAGACATTTCGCTCCAACCTCACGCGCTACGACCAGGAAGATTTTACCTGGGACGAGCCGGTGTGGCTTGCGTGGCATGCCTGTTCGCCGGCGGTGCTGTTGTCGTGAGCGCAAATCCGCAGCGTCCGGTGCTCGGCGTCATTAGCTGCAACCGCACGGTCGAAAGCCAGGCGGCGCAAACGGTGATGACCCGCTATCTGACATCGGCGCTGGCTTATGCGGATGCGGCGGGCTTGCTCGTGCCGGCCATGCCGGAGCTGATGCAGGCGAAGGAAGTCGCACCACGCCTCGACGGCCTGCTGCTGACGGGCACGCCCTCCAATCTCGACCCGAAGCGCTACGGCGTCATCATCGATGACGCGCCTGGGCCCTTTGATCCCGCGCGCGATGAAATGACGTCGCGCTTGATCGAAGCTATGCTCGATCTCGGCAAGCCGGTGTTCGGCATCTGCCGCGGCTTTCAGGAGCTCAATGTCGCCTTCGGCGGCACCTTGCGGCGCGATATGGCCGAACATCCGGAGCTGATCGCGCACCACGCCCCAAGCGACGCCAGTTTCGACCAGTATTTCGAGCACATCCACCCGGTCAGCCTGACCGAAGGCGGCGTGTTGAAGCGCGCCTATCGCGAAGATGAACTCGATGTCGTGAGCGTCCACTATCAGGGCGTCGACAAATTGGGATCCGGCCTCACCGTTGAGGCGACGGCGCCGGACGGCGTCATTGAAGCGGTTTCGGCAAACGTCAACGGCGCTCCCGTTCTCGCGGTGCAATGGCACCCCGAGTGGAAAGCGCACGAGAATCCGCAGAGTCAAGTGTTCTTCCAATTGCTCGGCCGCGCTTTGCGCCGCCAGCCGCTCGCCTGATTTTGTCAGGCCAAAAGCAAGAAAAAGAGGAAACCATCATGGTCGCGCGCAACTACAATATCCCGGAACTCCGTCGTCTCGACGTCGAGCACCATCTGCCTGCGCAGGCAAACTATGCCGAGATCAAGGCGCTCGGTGGCAGCCGTATCATCACGCGCGCCGAGGGTTCGACCATTTATGACGGCGAAGGCGCCGCGCTGCTCGATGGCATGGCGGGCCTTTGGTGCGTGAACGTCGGCTACGGGCGCGAAGAACTGGTGCGCGCGGCGGCCGAGCAGATGCAGGAGCTGCCGTTCTATAATACGTTTTTCAAGACGGCGACGCCGCCGACGGTGATGCTGGCGACCAAGCTCGCGGAGAAGCTTGGCGGCGATCTGCAGCATGTGTTCTTCAACGCGTCGGGTTCGGAAGCCAACGACACCGTCTTCCGCATGGTGCGCCACTATTGGAAGTCAGCTGGCCAGCCGCAGCGCAAAGTCTTCGTCAGCCGTTGGAACGCGTATCATGGCTCAACGGTCGCCGGCGTCAGCCTCGGCGGCATGAAGCTCATGCACGCCATCGGCGATCTGCCGATCCCGGGCGTCGAGCACGTGATGCAGCCCTACAAGTTCGGCGAAGGGTTCGGCGAGGACGAGGAAGCGTTCGCCGCGCGCGCCGCCCAGGAAATCGAAGATCGTATCTTGAAGATCGGGCCTGAGAATGTGGCCGCCTTCATCGGTGAGCCGGTGCAGGGCGCCGGCGGCGTGATCATTCCGCCGAACGGCTATTGGAAGCGCGTCGACGCCATCTGCAAAAAATACGGCATTCTGCTCGTCGTGGACGAAGTGATTTGTGGCTTTGGACGCCTGGGTTCGTGGTTTGGCTTCCAGCATTTTGGCGTCATGCCGGACCTCGTGCCGATGGCGAAGGGGCTTTCATCCGGCTATCTGCCAATTTCGGCTGTCGGCGTTTCGCGCAAGATCGTGGAGGTCCTGCGGGAGAAGGGTGGCGAATTCATTCATGGCTACACCTATTCGGGCCATCCGGTCGCCGCCGCCGTGGCGCTGAAGAATATCGAGATCATCGAACGCGAAGGCTTAGTTGAGCGCGTGAAGACCGATATCGGGCCCTATTTCGCGGAAGCGCTGAAGCGCGTCGCCGACGATCCGATTGTTGGCGAGGTGCGTTCGCTCGGTTTGATTGGCGCGGTCGAGATTGTGTCGAAGAAGGGTACCAACCAGCGCTTCACGGGCGAGGAGGGCAAGGCCGGGCCGATCGTGCGCGACCTTTGCATCAAGAATGGGCTGATGGTGCGCGGCATTCGCGATTCGATCGTGATGTGCCCGCCGCTGATCATCACCCGCGCGGAGATAGACCGAATGGTCGATATCATCGCGCGCTCGCTGCGTGAGGCGGAGCCTGTGCTGCGTGCTCTCTAAAGCGCTGCGTGCGGGTCGGCTGGGACAAGCCCGGTGCGGCCGATCAACCCCATGCCGTCTGTGATGTCGGTCGCAATCGAGGCGCGCAGGGCGTTGGCGTCGCGCGCCTCAATGGCGCGGATTGCGGCCTGGTGGCTGTCGTTCAGGTGTGCGCCGCTGACGCGGCCGTGCACGACGCGCATGAAAGGCCCGAACTGCAGCCACAGCGTCTCGATCAGCTGCGTGAGCGTGCGCCTGGGTTGCGCGGCGTAGAGCACGAAGTGGAAATCGTGATTGCTCTGCATGTAGGCGTCGGTGTCGCCGCCGGCGATCGCCGCATCGAGAGCCGCGTCGAGTTCGCGCAAGCGCGTCAGATGAGCAGAGGTGAGATAGGGCAGCGCAAGTGCGGCCGCTTCGGGCTCGAGCAGCAGGCGGCAGTGCAGCAGGTCCTCGAAGCGTTCCGGCGTCATTGCCGGCACACGGATGCGCCGCTTTGAGCGGATCGACACCGCACCTTCAGCCGCCAGGCGCGACAGCGCATCGCGAACCGGCGTCTGGCTGACGCCAAGCTCGGCTGCGAGCGTCCGCGTCGATAATTCGTGGCCGGGCGCGATACGGCCGGTCACGAAGCGCGCGCGCAGCTCTGTATAGACCGCCGTGTTAAGGCCCTCTTCGGCCGAGGGTGCTTCGCTCGCCATGCTGGGAACGTAGCCGCATTGGCGTGGCTAACGCACGGAAAAAGATCAGGCGAACATCACTCCATCGCCAGGCTGCTTGGCTTGACTTGCCCTCGCGGGCCAAACCATAGTGGCGCTATCAGGTGACTTATGCGTTCCCGTGGCCTTCTTGCGAAGGCGGATGGGTGTGGATTGCGGGCCGTTCTCAGCGGCGTCCTCTTCTTCGCGCCACGCCCGTTTGAAAGAAATTCAATCACGGTTCTTGTGCGCCATCCCGGCGTTTGAGCGCGTTCGCACCAATAATTGCGTGTGTCATGGACAAGAGCTTTTCGAATTGGATCAAGGAACGCGGCATCGGCGAGATCGAGTGCCTGATCCCCGACCTTAACGGCGTCATTCGCGGCAAAGTGTTTCCGGCGCAGAAATTTCTGCAGAGCGAGCGAGATGGTTCGCTGCGAATTCCCTCGAGCATCTATCTGCTGACAGTAACCGGCGAGTATGCGGACGAAGCCGATGAGGCGATGTCCACGCAAGATCCCGATGTGGTGCTGCGGCCGGATATCGATACGATCTGCGTCGCACCCGGTTACAAGACGCCGACCGCGTTCGTCTTCGCCGATACCTATCACACCAGCGGCGAGCCCTACGATATCGCCCCGCGTTACGTATTGCGCAGGGTGATGAAGCTCTACGAAGAAGCAGGCCTGCGCCCCGTGGTGGCGCCGGAGCTCGAATTCTACCTGACGCAGGTGAACACCGATCCCGATCTGCCGCTCATGCCGCCGGCGGGCCGGTCGGGCCGTTCGGAAACCTCGCCACAGCCTTATGGGCTTGAGGCCATCACCGAATACGAAGATCTGATCGAGACCATTTATGAGCACGCCGAGGCGGCGTCCCTGCATCTCGATACGATGATCCACGAAAGTGGCACGGCGCAGCTGGAGATCAATTTCAACCACGGCGATCCCGTGCACGTCTCCGATCAAGTGCTGGTGTTTAAACGCATCGTGCGGCAAGTCGCGCTGAAACACGGCGTCTACGCAACGTTCATGGCCAAGCCCATGGAGAACCAGCCCGGCTCGGCCATGCACCTGCACGTTTCGGTCGTTGACGCGAAGAAGGGGACGAACCTCTTCGGCATCGAAGATGGCGATGGCAACAGCGATACCTTCCGGCACTTCGTCGGCGGCCTGCAAAAATACCTCGGCGACGTGACGCCTTTGTTCGCGCCCAACGTGAACTCGTTCCGCCGCATGCGGCCGGACTTCTCTGCGCCGATCAATCTGCAATGGGGCTACGACAATCGGTCGTGCGGTCTGCGCGTCCCGATTTCGCAGCAGGCCAATCGCCGTATCGAAAACCGTCTGCCGGGCGCGGACGCCAATCCATACTTGGCGATCGCGGCGGTGCTGGTGTGCGGCTATATCGGTATGCGCGATAAGATCGCGCCGGCGGAGATGGTGCAGGGCAGCGCGTACAAATGGGCGCGCACCTTGCCGCGCACGCTGCGCGAGGGGCTCGATCGTTTCCGTCAATGCCAGCCCGTGATCGATTTGCTGGGTCCGCATTTCTGCAGTGCGTTCCAGCAGATCAAGGACCACGAGCTCGGCAATTTCGAAGGCGTCATCAGCTCCTGGGAGCGCGACCACCTGCTGCTCAAGGTGTGACGTGAGCTTAAACGCCGGCCTGGGTATGGAGCGATCCTACTATACAGCGACCGCGAACCCATTTGCGCCGGCACCCACGCTGCAAGGCGAAGCTCGTGCAGACATCGTTGTCATCGGCGGCGGCTACACCGGATTGCACGCAGCGTTGAATGCGGTGGAGCGCGGCCTTTCGGTGATCGTGCTGGAGGCGGGGCGCATCGGATGGGGCGCCTCCGGCCGCAATGGCGGCCAGATGATTCCGGGCTGGCGCAAGGGCGCGGCAGAATTGATTGCGCGCTACGGTGAAGCGCAAGCACGCACGCTCTTCGGCCTCGCCTTGGAAGCGCGCGCGCTGACCCTGGAGCGCATCGCCAAGCACAGTATCGCTTGCGATCTGCGCGCCAACGGCCATTTGACTGCGGCCGCCAAGCCAAGTGATGTCAGTTGGATGCGCGCTGAGTCAGAAGCGCTCGCGCGCGTGATGCACTATCCCAATACGCGTGTCCTCAACCGCGAAGAAACGTGCGAGCGCCTCAACGCACCGAATTTTTTCGGCGGTTTTCTCGATGATGGCGGCGGTCATGTGCATCCGCTGAACTATGCGCTTGGCTTGGCGGAGGCGGCGCGCGCTGCCGGCGTGGCGCTGCACGAGAATTCGCGCGTCGTCTCTATCCAGACAGATGGCGGCGTTGTCGCGCGCACGCCAGCGGGGCTGGTGCGTGCGCGCTACGGCGTGTTGGCGTGCGACGCTCTCCTCGAAGGTCTGGAGCCGCGCATCGCCAAGCGCATCATGCCGGTGGCGAACTATCTGGTCGCCACTGAGCCCTTGGACGATCCGACTGACTTGATCGCCGACGATCTCGCCGTGAGCGACAGCCGCTTTGTCGTGAACTATTTTCGTATGAGCGCCGACAAGCGCCTTATCTTTGGCGGCGGTGAGCGCTATACGCCGGCGCCGCCCAGGGACATGGCCGCGTTTGGCCGCGGGCACATGGTATCGGTGTTTCCGCAGCTCGAACGCACGCGCATCGACTATGCATGGGGCGGGCTTGTTTCGATCACGATGTCGCGTTTGCCGCACATCGGCAGGCTTGGCGATCTCTTCTTTGCGCAGGGATATTCGGGACAGGGCGTGCTTATTCCCGCCCTTGCGGGGAAGGTGCTCGTCGAGGCAATGGCCGGCACGGCCGAACGCTTCGATGTGCTGGCAAACTTGGCCCCGCCGGAGTTTCCCGGTGGCGCCGCACTTCGAACGCCGCTCTACGTTCTCGGCATGCTTTGGTATGCGTTGCGCGATCGGCTCTAGCGTAGCGCGGCCGCCTGTTTGGCCGCCGCCTCTATGGCCGCCCAGTCGCCGGCGCGAATCTTGTCCGCGGGTGCGATCCACGAGCCGCCGACGCAGAGGACGTTGAACAGCGCGAGATAGGCTGGCGTCTTTTCTGGCGTGATCGATCCGGTTGGGCAGAAGCGTGCAGCGGGAAATGGGCCGGCGAGCGCCTTCAGCGTCGCGACGCCGCCGAGCTGTTCGGCGGGAAAGAGTTTGAAGCAGCGGTAGCCAAGTTCCATGCCGCGTTGGATTTCGCCGGAGGTCGCCACGCCGGGGATGAAGGGGATGCCCGCCTTGCGCGCGGCCTTCATGAGCTTTGGCGTTGCGCCCGGCGAGAGCGCATAGCGCGCGCCTGCATCGATGGCGGCCGCAAGATCGTCCCGTGTGAGCACCGTGCCGGCGCCGACAATCATCTCCGGCGCTGCTTGCGCTATCGAGCGGATGGCGTCGAGCGCTGCAGGCGTGCGCAGTGTCACTTCTATCGTTGTGATCCCACTCGCCAACAGCACGCGCGCAAGCGGTTCGGCCTGCGCCGCATCCTCGATCGTCACCACCGGCATGACTGGCGAGAGCCGCAGCACGTCCTCCGGCAATAGCGGCGCGCTCATCGGCGCACGTCCGAGCCAGAATTGGAAAGATAGAATGTCACGTCATCGACCGTGGACAGGTTGAAGTCGCCGGGAATGTAGTGCTTCAGGCAGGCTGCGGCGAGGGCAAAGGCCAGCGCGCTTTCGTCCACTGCTCCGGTCGCCAGGCAGTGCAAGAGGCCGGCGGCAAAGGCGTCGCCGCCGCCGATGCGATCCACGATGCCGGTGACGCTCTGGGTCGCCGCCCGGAAGTGGGCGCTGCGCGTATGCATGTAAGCTGAGAGATCGTGGTGATCGGCGCTGATCACCTTGCGCTCCGTGCAGGCGACGCGTTGGAGATTGGGGTAGCGATCAAAGGCTATGCGCGCCGCCTCGGCGCTGCTGGCGGGCGACTCGCCGGTGACGAGGGCGATGTCGCGCGCGTCAGCGAACATGATGTCCGCCTCCTTGAAAAAAGCATCGAGCGTTTCGCGCGGATCGTCGGCGCGCGCCTCCCAGAGCTTGGCGCGGAAGTTAGCGTCGAAACTCACCTTCACGCCCGCGGCGCGCGCCGAGCGCATGCCCGCGAGCGCGCGGTCGGCGGCTGCTGCGTTGAGCGCCGGCGTCACGCCCGAGACATGGAACCAGTCGGCGCCGGCGAGAGCGCTTTTCCAGTCGGTCGCTTGCGCGCGCACGCTTGCGAATGCCGACAAAAGCCGGTCGTAGACAATATCCGCCGGTCGCTGCCCTGCGCCTGGTGTAAGAAAGTAAAGGCCCATCCGGCCCGCGGCGAGATCGACGTGGCGCGTATCGACGCCGTAGCGGCGGAGTTCGTTGGTGGCGGCTTCGCCCAGCGTGTTGTCCGGCACGAAGCTGACCATGCGCGCGTCATGCCCGAAGCGCGCGAGCGAGACCGCAACATTGGCTTCGGCGCCGCCATAATGGACATCAAGACGCGGCGTTTGCAGCATCAGCTCGCGGCCAGGCGCAGTGAGCCGGAGCAAAATTTCGCCGAAGCAAACAAAGCGCGCCACGCCCGATCCTTTCGCCCGCTAGCGTGCGAGCCAACCGCCATCGACGGGAATGATGGCCCCGTGAACATAGTCCGAAGCGGCGCTGGCGAGGAAGACGGCTGCGCCGCCGAGATCGCTTGCATCGCCCCAGCGACCGGCTGGGATGCGGTCGAGAATTTGCTGATTGCGCGTTTTGTCGGCGCGCAGAGCCTCGGTGTTGTCGGTCGTCATATAGCCAGGCGCGATGGCGTTGACGTTGATGCCTTTGCCCGCCCATTCGCATGCCAAAAGCCGGGTGATGCCTGCGAGACCACTTTTGCTGGCGGTGTACGAAGGCACGCGTATGCCGCCTTGAAAGGAGAGCATCGAGGCGATGTTGATGATCTTGCCTCGCCCTTGCGCAATCATGTGCCGGCCGCAGGCCTGAGCGAGGAAGAACGCGGACTTGAGATTGGTGTCTATTACCGCGTCCCAGTCTTCCTCGGTAAATTCGACGCTGTCGGCGCGGCGAATGATGCCGGCATTGTTGACGAGGATATCGATCTTGCCGAACGCGTTCAGTGTGTGCTCGACGATGCTGGCGATGGGCGCCGTGGTGGCGAGGTCGGCTTCGATCGAGAGGAACTTACGGTCGAGCGCCCTTACCTTCGCGCCGGTGTCGTCGGATGGGCGGCGCGCGGTGGAAACAATGTTTGCGCCCGCCTCCGCCAGCGCTAGCGCGATCGCTTGGCCGAGCCCGACATTGCCGCCGGTTACAAGCGCGGTTTGGCCGCTAAGGTCGAAGGGGTTGCCCATGCGCTCTTACGACGCGCGCACGCGCCGAATGTAGTCGGCGATTGCGGTGTCTTGCGCGTTGGCGAAGAACAGCTCTTCGAAGCGTTCGCCGGCAACGGCGGATTTCAGCAAGTCCTGATCCACGGATTTCAGGACCGTCAGCATGTCTTTGCACGACGCGGCCTTCAGCTCTTTCAGGATGCCGCGATTCTTCGCCATGATTTGCGCGCGTTCCTTCGGATAGCCAAGTCCGCGCTCGCCATCGAACAGTTTGCGATAGCAATCTTGCAGATTGAGTTCTGCTGCCCAGCCGAAGCCCTTCGCGTAGGGCATGGCGATCGCGTTGCCGTCATTGATCTGGCCGAACAGGAACGCGTCGGTCGGGTCGGCGATGAGACCGCAGAACACGCCCGGCATGGAATTGCACGCCAGCATCGAGCCCATGCCGGTGCCGCAACCCGTGACGACAAAGTCCGCCGCTTTCGAATTGATCAGGATGCCCGCGAGGAGCCCGTTCATCACGTAGGTGAGCGAAGCTTTGTCCTCGGCGGTGTACATGCCGTAGTGGTGCACTTGGTGACCAAGCGGCTCGGCCACCGATTTCAGCGCGTCGTGAACGATGCTGCTCTTCGCGGCTTGGCTGTTCTCGATGATGAGCGCGATTTTCATGGGTCCGTCCCTGTCCGGCTGGGCGCGTGGAGGCTAGCTTCTGTTGCCATGGTAACCGGTGTCAGCGCCGCTTTCAAGCCTACATCCATCATCGTGGGGCTGGGCCCGTGGAATCCCGCACCACCAGAGCTGGCGAGGTGGCCGGCGCTGCCTCGCGCGGATGCTCCTCCTCCTCGCCCGCGTCGCTCTGACCGATCAGCTTCTCCGCCGCCATGCGTCCGATTTCGCGCGTCGGCGTGCGCACCGTGGTGAGCGGGGGCCAGACGCTGGAGGCGATCTGAAAGTCGTCGAACCCCACGACTGATATGTCATCAGGGCAACTGAGCCCGGCTCGGCGGATGGCGTGCAAAGCGCCCGCCGCCATTTCGTCGTTCGCAGCGAAGATCGCGGTTGGCCGGGGTTGGCGCTTGAGTAATTCGACAGCGCACGAAAGCCCGGTTTCGAACGTATACGCGCCCTGCATGACGTGATCGTCGGGCAGCAAAAGCTTGCGGTCCTTCAGCTCCTCTTCGAAGCCGCCGCGACGCTCGTGCGAGGAGCGGAAGGAGGGCGGGCCGGAAATGAAGGCGATGCGCGTGTGACCCAGTTCCGCGAGATGGCGCGCGGCGGCGCGCCCGCCTTGGCGGTCATTCGAGACGATGATGTGTTCGGGTTCGTCGACCGGAACCGAGGCGATGCGGATGTAGGCGCAGCCCACCTCCTCAAGGATCGCCTTGACACGATCGTCTTCTGAAACGGACGGGGTGAGCACGACGCCCGAAAGCTTTTGGCGCTCAATGAAGCGACGGAAGTCCGCCAGAAAGGTGGCGTTGCCGCGGTTACATGGGTGGACGACCAGCTCATAGCCGGAGCCGCGCATGGCATCGAGCATGCCGAGTTGCATGTTGACGACGTATTGCGGGTTCGGATTGTCGTAGACGAGCCCGATCAGGAACGAGCGGCGGAAGGCCAATCCGCGCGCTTGCGGATCCGGCGAGAAGCCGATCTCAGCGATGATCTGATTGATCTTTTCGCGCGTCTCCTCCTTCACGAAGGGCGACTGATTGATGACGCGTGAAACGGTTTTCTTCGACACGCCAGCGAGCCGGGCGACATCGTTGATCGTGGGCTTCTTGTCGCCGCCGAAGCCTCGGCGGGCGGGGGAAATGTCGTCGTCAGCCATGGATGGCGCAACCATAGGCAAGGGCGGCGCCTGTTTGCAATGCAATTGTCGCGGGACAATGGGCCTGCGACAAAGGCTTGCGACCCCCTGTTTGCGCGGCGTCGCGAACTCTAGTTTCTATGCGGCATGGCCGAGTTCATTCCCGTTCCCAAGTTCGATCTGGTCGTGTTTGGCGCAACCGGCGACCTGGCGCTGCGCAAGCTGTTTCCGTCACTGTTGCATCGATTTCTCGACGGACAAATTCCAGCGGAATCGCGCATCATCGGCGTTGCGCGCACTGACATGGACACGGCCGCGTTCCGGCAAATGGTCCACGATAGCCGGGGCAAGTTCGCGCCCGGCGCCTGTGTCGATGAAGCCAAATGCGACGACTTCCTCCGTCACATTGAGTACGTCCGTGTCGACGCCAGCGCGCCGGCCGAACATTGGGCGGCGCTGCAAGACACTCTCAACGACGGCGCCGGCAAGGTCCGCATTTTTTACCTGTCGACAGCGCCGTCCCTGTTCGTGACCATTGCTCAGCGCCTCGCGGAGACCGGCTTGGCGACGCCGACATCGCGCATCGTGCTGGAAAAGCCGATCGGGCGTGATTTGGCTTCGTCGCGTGCGATCAACGATGGTGTCGGCGCGGTGTTCGATGAGCAACGCACGTTCCGCATCGATCACTATCTCGGCAAGGAGACTGTGCAGAACCTGCTGGTGTTGCGTTTTGCAAACATGCTGATCGAGCCGGTTTGGTCACGCGCCTATATTGACCATGTGCAGATCACGGTCGCCGAAGAGATCGGCGTCGAGGGTCGCGGCGACTATTACGACAAGTCCGGCGCACTGCGTGACATGGTGCAAAACCACATTTTGCAGCTGCTATGCCTCGTTGCGCTGGAATCGCCCAATTCCATGGACGCCGACGCGATCCGCGCGGAAAAACTGAAAGTGCTGTCGGCGCTGCGTCGCATTGGGCCGCAAGACATCGTCTCTAAAACCGTGCGCGGCCAATACAAAGCGGGACTAACCGGCGGCAAGGCCGTGCCCGGCTATGCGGAAGAAGTGGGCCGCGCCTCTAAGACCGAGACGTTCGTGGCGATCAAAGCGGAGGTCGACAATTGGCGCTGGGCCGGCGTGCCGTTCTATCTGCGCACCGGCAAACGCATGGGCGCGCGGCGCTCCGAAATCGTGGTGCAGTTCAAGGATACGCCGGTGTCGATCTTCGGCGCCAATGCAGGCGCGCCCAATCGGCTGGTGTTGCGTTTGCAACCCGACGAAGGCGTGCGCCTTTGGCTCAACATGAAAGAGCCGGGGCCGGGCGGCTTGCGCGTGAAAACGGCGGCGCTCGATCTTTCATTTGCGGAGGAGTTCGGCGGCGTGCGCTATCCCGATGCATACGAACGCCTGCTCATGGACGTGGTGCGGGGCAATCTGCAACTCTTTATGCGGCGCGACGAGGTCGATGCGGCATGGACGTGGGCGGATGCCCTGCTTGATGCATGGGCGCAGGGCGGCGCCGAACCGCACGGCTACGCTGCTGGGTCGAGCGGCCCGACGCAATCAGCGTTGCTGATGGATCGGGATGGGCGCGCCTGGTGGGATCCGGATTAATGGCACATCTCGACGCCACCGTTGAAGCTGTCACGCGACGCATTCAGGCGCGCAGCGCCAAGCGCAGGCGGCGCTATCTCGATCTGATCGATGCTTACGATCCCACGATACCGGCACGCGTGAAGCTGGCGGAAGCAAACCAAGCGCACACGTCGGCTGGTTGCGCCGTGCAAGACAAGCTGCATCTGCTCGGCGGCAAGTGGCCGTCAATCGGCATCGTCACCGCTTATAACGACATGCTCTCCGCGCACGCGCCCTACGAGCGTTTCCCGGAGATCATCCGCAAGGCGGCGCGAGAGGCGGGCGCCGTGGCGCAAGTGGCTGGCGGCGTGCCGGCGATGTGCGACGGCGTCACCCAAGGCTTCGACGGCATGGAGCTGTCGCTCTTTTCGCGCGACACCATTGCGTTGGCGACGGCGGTGTCGCTGTCGCACGCGACGTACGATGCGGCGCTGCTTCTGGGCATTTGCGACAAGATTGTGCCTGGATTGCTGATCGGCGCGCTGCGCTTCCCTTGGCTGCCGGTGATTCTTGTGCCCGGCGGCCCGATGCCGTCTGGCTTGCCGAACAAAGAAAAAGCCGCGCGCCGGCAATTGTTCGCGGAAGGCAAGATCGGTCGCGAAGAGCTGCTGCAAGCTGAAGCCGAGAGTTATCACGCGCCCGGCACATGCACCTTCTATGGCACGGCCAATTCCAATCAGATGATGATGGAAGTTATGGGCCTGCATCTGCCGGGCGCCGCCTTCGTCAATCCCAACACGCCGCTGCGCGATGCGCTCACGGTTGCCGCGGCCAAACGTGCGGCGGCAATCACCGGCCTTGGCGATGACTATCGGCCGATCGGTCGCGTCGTCGATGAGCGCGCCATCGTGAACGCCATGATTGGCCTGATGGCAACGGGCGGGTCGACCAATCACTTCATCCATTTGCCAGCGATTGCGCTCGCGGCCGGCATCGAGATCAATTGGGACGATTTTGCCGAGCTTTCGCACGTGACGCCGCTGCTGACGCGCATCTATCCCAACGGCTCGGCCGACGTGAATCATTTCCACGCCGCTGGCGGCATGGGCTTCCTGACGCGTGAGCTCATGGAGGCCGGTTTGCTGCACGCCGATGTAGTGACCGTTGGCGGCGAGAGCTTGGCCGCCTACGCGCAAGAACCGGTGCTCGCCGGCGAGACGCTTTCCTGGCGCGATGCGCCGGCCACGAGCGCGGATGAAAGCGTGCTGCGGGGCGCGGCTGCGCCATTTTCAGCCGATGGCGGCCTGCGCTTGCTGAGCGGCGGTCTGGGGCGCGCGTGCGTGAAGGTTTCGGCGGTTGCGGAAGGGAAGCGCAAGGTTGAAGCGCCGGCACTCGTGTTCGCCTCGCAGGCGGACGTGCAGGCCGCGTTCAAGCGCGGCGATCTCGACCGCGATTGCGTCATCGTCGTGCGCGGTCAAGGCCCGCGCGCCAACGGCATGCCCGAACTGCACAAGCTTATGCCCCTGATGGGTGCGCTGCAGGATCGCGGCTTCCAGGTCGCGCTGGTCACGGATGGGCGCATGTCGGGCGCGAGCGGCAAGGTGCTCGCGGCCATTCACGTGACGCCGGAGGCGGCTGAAGGCGGGCCGCTGGCGAAAGTGCGCGATGGCGATGTGCTGTGCGTCGATGGCGAGGCGGGCGTGCTGGATGTGGTGGCGCCGGCGGATTGGCGGGCGCGCGCGCCGGCGCAATTGGACTTGGCCGCGAATGCACGCGGCACAGGGCGGGAGTTGTTCTCGCTGTTTCGTGCGCATGCGTGCTCGGCGGAGCGCGGTGGCTCGGCGTTTCCGGATTTCGATCCGATTTAGGGTCCGGGGTCGCCGCGAACGCGCGCTTCGAAGGCCGTGTCGCGCACCACAGGCGCAAAGCCTTCGCCGACCGAGATTTCCATTTCGCGACTGACATCGCCCCCAAGCGGCACGGCCAAGTGCTCGACCGTCCTGAACACGGTGAAATCGCCGGCCACGAAGGGCAAGTAGTCGGCGCGCAGATGAACGACGAGCACGCGGCCGCCTTCCTCGGGTCGCATCGGGTCGGTGAGTTCGGCGGAATTGAACGGCTCACCATGCAAGAGCCACATGCGCACCGGCGGCAGCGGCGCGCCTGCGCGCCGGGCGTGGCGCCAATAGTAATTGAGCTCGAAGAACGTGGCGCGATCGTCGACAAGCACTGCGGTGAACGGCGCTTCGCCCGGTTGCGTCACCGCGCGCAGCGCGATCTCGCGCGCGGTGTCTTCCCAGCCTTGCGCGGTGCGCACGCCCTTGAACTGGTTGGCGACGCTGGGCAGGCCGTAAGCGATGACGGCGAAGGCCGTGCCCACGGCAATGTTCACCAGCGTCGCGGCGAACATAGTGCGACGGCCGGCTTTGGACGTGAACAAATTGCCTGTCACCCAAACGATGATGGCCGGATAGGCGACAGCCGCCCAGTTGGCGTTGGCGCGCGAGATGAAAGCGATCAGGCTGATAAATACAAATGGCGGTAGGATGTACGCCATCAGGAAGCGATCCTGATCGGTTAGTCCACTAGAGCGTCGCCACGCGCGCCAGAGAGCCCAGCCCAGAACAACAAATATGACCGGCCCGATGACGCCGATCTGACCGCCAAGGAATTCGCCCAGTTCGTCGAAATTGAACATGTCCTCAATATCGAGGCGGGCGTTGGCTGCGGTGTGCTTGGCCGTCGCGAAATCGTGGCTGGCGTTCCACCACAGGTTTGGCGTGATGATGAGCAAGGCGACCAGCGCGATGAGAACGCCGCGCCCTTTGCTCAACGCTTCGCGCACAGGCGGCAGCCACAAGGCCGCAAGCGCGCTACAGACGATGAAATAGAGCATCGCATACTTGGCCAGCACGCCAAGACCGAGGAAAACGCCGATGACGACGGCCCACGTCCAGGACCGCGTCTCCATCAAGCGCCACATGCCCAAGAGCGCGACGCTCCAAAGCGGCAGCAGCACCGCGTCGGTGGAAATTATGCCTGAGGAGAAAAAGACGCCGGGCAGCATCATCCAGCCGACGCCGGCCCAGAAGCCGGCCCAGGCGCCGTACATGCTGCGCCCAAGCACATAGATCGCGCTGGCCGCGATGGCGTGCGCGATCGGCGCGCCCAGACGCACCGCCCATTCGGCGTCGCCAAACAGTGCAGTCGTCAGCCCGATCACCCAGGCGACCATTGGCGGCTTCGAGAAATAACCCCAGTCGAACGTGCGCGACCAAGCCCAGTACTGGGCTTCATCGACGTAGAGATCGAGCGGGTTGATGAAGAGCGCAAAGACGCGCGAGCCCGTCACCAGGATGAGCACGGCCAGAAAGGCCAGCGTCACGCGATCGAAAGCGGCCCGGTTGATCGTCATTGCGCTCTGATTGTCCCCCGCCGCCCTCTTAGCGGAAGGTCGCGGACAGCGCCAGAACGGCGGCTGAGGTTGCATTGCACCACAACGCGCCTATCTGGCGTCATTCTCCTGCGCTAAGGGTCACGCCGATGAGCACGATTCCCGCCGAATGGGCCCCGCACAAGGCAATCTGGACCGCCTGGCCGTCCGCCGCCGACCTCTGGGGCGCCGACCTGGAGCCTGCGCGCGCCGAAGTGGCGGCGATGATCCACGCTTTGGCCGATGGCGGGGCGGGCGATCGCGTCCGCGTGCTCGCGCATGGGCGCGAGGCGGAGGCCACCGCAAAGCTTGCGCTCGGCAAGAGCGCCGAGGTGCTGGCGGGCGCGTTTGGCGACATCTGGTTTCGTGACACAGGTCCGATCTTCACCGCGGACGGGCGCGCCATCGGCTTCAAGTTCAACGGCTGGGGCGGCAAGTATCAGTTGCCGCATGACGAGGAAGTCGGCGCGCGGGTCGCGCTTCTGGCGAAGGCCGAGTTCAAGCTCAACGACTTTATCCTCGAAGGGGGCGCCATCGAGATGGACGGCGAGGGCACGCTGATCACCACGCGCCAATGCCTGCTCAACCCCAACCGCAATGCGCACTGGACGGAAGCCGCCGCCGAGGTCGAGCTGAAGCGCGCGCTGGGCCTCGAGAAAGTCCTCTGGCTCGATGAAGGCCTGGAGAACGATCACACCGATGGCCATATCGACAATCTCGCGCGCTTCGTCGCGCCGGGTGTAGTCGTCTGCCAGGCGCCGTTTGGACGTGATGACCCGAACGGCGATGTGCTGGAGGAGATCGCGCTTTCGCTCGCAGCGATGAAAGATGCGCGCGGGCGCAAACTCGACGTCGTGCGCATTCCTTCGCCGGGCGTCGTCACCGACGAAGATGGCGACGCTGTGCCGGCCAGCCATATGAATTTCATCATCGGCAACAGCACCGTGGTCGTGCCCATCTATTCGGGCAGCGGCGACGACGCCGTGAACGCGCTGGCGCCACTGTTTCCAAGCCGCAAAGTCGTCGGCCTCTCCTCGCACGCCATTCTCACCGGCGGCGGCTCGTTCCACTGCATCACCCAACAGGAGCCGGCTTGATGGCGAAGACGATGACCGTTGCAGCCGTCCAGACCTCGTATGGCGAGGACATGAAGGCCAACATCGCCAAGACCGAACGGTTGGTGCGCGACGCGGCGGCCAAGGGCGCGCAAGTGATCTTGCCGTCGGAGCTGTTTCAGGGCCCGTATTTCTGCACCATGCAGGAAGAGAAGTGGTTCGCCACCGCCTACGAAGCGAAGATGCATCCGTGCGTCGCCGCCATGGCGCCGCTGGCGAAGGAGCTGGGCATCGTCATTCCCGTCTCGATCTTCGAACGCGACGGGCCGCTCTATTTCAACTCGGTGGTGATCGTCGACGCCGACGGCAAACAGCTCGGCGTCTATCGCAAGAGCCACATTCCAGATGGCCCCGGCTATCAGGAGAAATACTATTTCCGCCCCGGCGACACCGGCTTCAAAGTCTGGGACACCGCCTTCGGCCGCATCGGCGTCGGCATCTGCTGGGACCAGTGGTTCCCCGAAGCCGCGCGCGCGATGGCGCTCGCCGGCGCGCAAGTGCTCTTCTATCCCACCGCCATCGGCAGCGAGCCGCACGATAGCTCGCTCGACACCCGCGATCCGTGGCGGCGCGCCATGCAGGGGCACGCGGTGTCGAACGTGATCCCGGTGGTGGCAAGCAACCGCATCGGCGTCGAAGCCAGCGGGCAGAATTTCTATGGCTCTAGCTTCATCGCCGATCATCGCGGCGACCTGGTCCAGAGTTTCGAGCGCGGCGACGAAGGCGTGCTGGTGCACAGCTTCGATCTCGATTTCCTCGACCGCCACCGCGCCGCCTGGGGCTTCTTCCGCGACCGGCGGACGGAGTTTTATCGCTAACTCCTCCCCCGCATGCGGGGCAGGTCCGAGCGAAGCGAGGGGAGGGGGAAGCTGCGCACGCCCCCTCAGTCATGACGCTCACGCGTGCTGACAGCTCCCCCGTAAGCGGGGAGCATGAGCGCTTGCCTCCGCTGTATTAGCGTGATAGCACAACAGCACATGGCCCGCAACCCAGCCCCCGTCCGTCCAGACCTCATAGACGCTGTTCTCGCGCTCAAAAGCCGCGCCGAGGCGGAGGCGTTTCTCATCGACCTGTGCACGCCGCGCGAAATCGAGGCGCTGTCGGAGCGCTGGCAGGTTGCGCGCCTGCTCGACGCCGGTGAGCTGTCGTACCGCGACATCGCCCAGCAGGCGAAGTCCAGCACCGCGACCGTGGTGCGCGTGGCGCGCTTCCTGAAAGACATGCCCCATCGCGGCTACCGCCGCGTGCTCGACCGCCTGGCGGAGGCGCGCTGATGCGTTTGCGGATCGCCATGCAGAAGAGCGGCCGGCTGGCCGAAAAGAGCCTCGATCTTGTCGGCAATGCCGGCCTGCGCGTGGTTAAGGGCGCCAACGAATTGCTCTATCGCGTCGAGAACGCGCCGATCGACATTCTGCGCGTGCGCGACGACGACATCCCCACTTTCGTCGCCGACGGCGTCGCGGACTTGGGCATTGTCGGCCTCAACGTGCTGGCCGAGCGCGGCGAGAGCGGCGCCGATCCGATCGAGCTGATGCAGCTTGGCTTCGGCAAGTGCGACTTACGCATCGCAACGCCCATCGGGTTCGACTATCGCGGCCCGCAATCGCTACAGGGCTTGCGCATCGCCACCTCCTATCCGCGCTCGCTGTCGCGTTTCCTGCGCGAGAACGACGTGCGGGCTGAGATCGTCACCATGCACGGCGCGGTCGAGGTCGCGCCGCGTTTGAAGCTCGCGCAAGTGATCTGCGATCTGGTGTCGACCGGCGCGACGCTGGAGGCAAATGGCCTCGTCGCCGTGGACACGGTGCTGAAGAGCGAAGCCGTGCTCGTGCAAGCGCCGAAGCAGCTGAGCGAAGAATTGGCGCATGTGGTCGATAGCATCGTGCAGCGCTTCCGCGGCGTGACTGCGAGCCAGGGCGCTAAATACGTCATGATGAATGCACCGCGCGCGGCGCTGCCGCGGATCACCGAAATTCTCCCGGGCGTCGATGCGCCTACGGTTACCCCCCTGGCCGGACGCGACGATCATGTCGCGGTCCACGCTGTCTGCCAGGAATCGGTGTTCTGGGAGACGTTGGAACGGCTGAAGGCGGCTGGCGCCTCCGGCATTCTGGTGCTGCCGATCGAGAAGATGATGTGATGCAACGTCTCGATTGGAGTTCTCTTTCGCCGGCGGCGCGCCTGGAAGCACTGGCTCGGCCGAAGCGGCGCAGCGACACGCAGGTCGTGGATGTCGTACGGCGCATTTTCGATGACGTCGATCGGGGCGGTGAGGCAGGCGTGCGCGATTGGGCGCTGAAGCTTGATGGGCGCGCGCCGGCGGTGTTGGAGCTATCGGCGCGCCGCGTCGAGACAGCGCGCGCGGCGCTCGACAAAGAGGATATCGAAGCGATCGAGTTGGCGGTCGACAATGTGCGGTTTCACCACGAGGCCACCAAACCGAAGACACAGGCGCTCGAACCTGCGCCCGGCGTGATCAACAGCCGTGTTTGGCGCGCGATCCCGACGTGCGGCCTCTACGTGCCGAACGGCACTGCCCCCTTGGTGTCGACGCTCATCATGTTGGCCGAGCCTGCGCGCGTTGCCGGTGTGCCTCAGCGTGTCGTGGTCGTGCCGCCGGGCAAGGGCGACGAGCTGCACCCGGCGATGATCGTCGCCGCGGCGGCGTGCGGCTTGGAGCAGGTGTGGCTCGTCGGCGGCGCGCAAGCGATCGCGGCGCTCACCTTCGGCGCCGTGACGCCGAAGGCCGACAAGATTTTCGGCCCCGGCAATGCCTATGTCGCTGAAGCCAAGCGCTATGCAGC
>JBFWYC010000020.1:0-73940 GCA_050186805.1 Hyphomonadaceae bacterium | reverse complement strand
CGATGCCACCCTATTTAACGGCGGGTTTCTGAGAAACCGCGAGGATTTCACGCAAACTTCCCACGAAGTGCGTCTCACCTCGCCAAGCGGCGGCCTGTTCGATTATATCGCCGGCGTGTATTACTACGCCAGCGAAGTGAGTGGCGAGCAGCAATTCCTGACAGGCCCGCTGGGCTCCGTCTCCGCAAACGTCGATCAGGAAGCGCAATCTGTTTCGGTGTTCGCTCAGGGAACGGTGCATGCGAACGAAGACCTGCGCTTTATCCTTGGCGGGCGGTGGATCGACGAAAGTAAGGATGCGAATCTGAGGCAAGCGGGCATCGCGTTGCTGGGTTTTCCAAATTACGATCGCACGGAATCCATTAGCGACGATCAGGTCTTGCTCAATGCCGCCGCCGAGTATGATGTCGCCGAGGATGTCCTCGCGTATTTTTCGTACGCCCAGGGTTACAAGGCCGGCGGCCTGAATTTTTTTGATTTTCGCAACACGACCCCAATTTATGGGCCCGAGACATCGCTGGGATACGAATTGGGTTTGAAAGCGGAGTTCTTCGACCGCAGCCTTCGTATAAATGTGGCGGCGTATCGCACCGAATACTCGGATTTGCAGGTTTCATTTTTCGACGGAACCGCCGTTGTGGTGGGCAATGCCGCCAGCGCCACGTCAGAAGGCGTTGAGATCGACGTCGGCTGGCGGGCGACGCAAAACCTGACGCTCAACGCCGCATGGGCCGCAGGGCGAGCACGCTTCGACTCCTATCCAACCGGGCCGTGCACAATAGCCCAGAGCCTCAATACCGTCGGCGTTTGCGTCCAAGATTTGAGCGGGCGCGCGCTCGAACGGGCGCCGGATCAGTCGGGCGTTTTCAGCGTAATATACAACCAACCCCTGGCGGCGCTCCCATTCTCTCTCGTTCTGAGCGGCGACGCCGCTTACAGCGGCGATTACTATCACGCCGGTGACCTCGATCCATTGGCTTTGCAGGATGGGTATTGGCTTTATGGCGCGCGCGTCGCTTTAGAGGAAAATTCTGGCCGCTGGGCGTTGGCGCTGGTGGGTAAGAATCTTTCCAACGAAGCATACGCCTATGTCAGCGGAAATGCTTTTGGATTTGCCGGATCGCGTTTTGTCAACGTTGGCGAGGCGAGGCAGATCGACCTACAGCTTTCCTATCGCTGGTGACGACACCCGCGTTGCCAGTGTTTGCGCGCGGCATGATTGCCGAATGAGAGCCAAGGACATTATGCAGCCTATCGACGCCGCGTCCGCCTCAACTGCCGAGGCGCCAATGAGTGCGACGCAAGTGCTGGCGGTGGCGACGTGCGTGCTGCTGAACGCGGTCGACGGTTTTGATGTCCTCTCCATCAGCTTTGCTGCGCCGGGGATAGCAGCCGAGTGGGGGATCGATCGCGCGGCGCTGGGCGTCGTACTTTCGTTGGAGCTGATCGGTATGGGCGTGGGCTCGATCCTGCTTGGCCGCGCCGCAGACGCCATTGGACGTCGGCCGACGATTTTTATCTGCTTGGCGCTAATGGCGATCGGCATGTGCGCAGCTGCGTTGTCGGGCGGCATTGAGTTGTTGGCCGCAGCGCGGTTGGTGACGGGTGTCGGGATCGGCGGCGTGGTGGCTTCGATAAACGCAATTGTTGCCGAGCACTCCAATTCTAAGAACCGCACCCTCGCTGTGACGACGATGGCGGCCGGCTATCCGATCGGCGCCGTTCTCGGTGGCGCGATCGCCTCTACTCTGCTGGCGGAGATGAGTTGGCGCGCGATCTTCGTGCTGGGCTTGGCGGCCACGACGGCGCTGGTTCCGTTGGTGTGGATGCTGTTGCCGGAATCAATTGAATACTTGTTGCGTAAGCGGCCACGTGGCGCGTTGGAGCGCGTGAACCGAGTCCTCTTGCGTATGCAGCGAGCGCCTCTGAAAGCGCTGCCTCCAGCGCCTCCGCAGTCGCCGCGAGAGGGCGTTGCGCAGTTGTTTTCCGCGCCGCTGCTAGGGCGGACATTGCTGCTCACCTGCGCCTATTTCATGTTTATGATGCCATTTTATTTCTTGTTGAAGTGGATTCCCAAAATAGTGGTCGACATGGGGTACGCGCCCGGCGCCGCCGCAGGCGTCCTTGTTTCGGCGAATGTCGGCGGCGCGGTGGGTTCGATTCTGCTTGGACTGCTATCTCACAAGTTCGAGGTCCGAACACTTGTCGTCAGTACGCTCTTTTTGGCTGCGGTCTCGCTCTTCAGTTTCGGATTGGTGCAGAGCGGAATCGCGACGCTCTCACTCGCCGCGATGATCACTGGCTTCTTCTCCACTGCGGCGCTCGTTGGCGTCTATGCGATGGTGGCGTCGGCGTTTCCGACTGAGGCGCGGGCGAGTGGAACGGGCCTTGTGATCGGTGTTGGGCGTGCAGGCGCTGCCGCAGGGCCAGTTGCAGCGGGCGTGTTGTTTGCAATGGGACACGGCTTGCCAATAGTGGCCTTGGTGATGGCGCTCGGCTCGGTGGTTGCGGCGTTGCTGTTGACAAGGCTGCCGCGAGATGCGGCATATGCCAGCCGCACGTGAGCGAAGCCATCGAGCTGGCTTCGGGCGGGGACGACCGATTCTAGCAGGGCCTGTGCGCGGTGGCGCCGCGGATCACGCGTCAACGCGATTGCGGGAACAGGCGTAACTCTAACGCCCGGGCCGCGGCCCGCAACGCATCCAGATATTCCGCGGGATCGGCTACGCCGCGCTCTTGACGGGCAGATAGAGAAAGCGCGGCGACTGCTGCCTCCTTGCCGTCCCGCACAGCAGTTGCGACACAACGCAAGTCAGCGTCGATTTCGCACTCGTCGCGCGCGAAGCCCTGCGCGCGTGCACGCGTCAACTCCTTACGCAACGCGGCGGCGTCTGTGATTGTGTTCGCTGTGAGAGGTACAAACGGACCTCCTTCGAGGTAGCGGTCGCGGTCGTCCTCGGGGAGGCACGCAAGCAGCATCTTGCCGATGCCGGAGCAATACGCTTCGAGTTGCATGCCTTCGCGCGTGAACAGGCTGTCGCCGCCGCGTCCTGCCTTGATCAGATAGGTCACCATGTCGCCTTCGAACACGCCAAGATGGGCCGTGAGGCCGGTTTGCTTGGCCAGGGCCTGGACGATTGGGCGTCCCGCTACCTCGAGCAGCATGTTCAAAGTGGCTGCATTGGCGAGGCGCAACAACGCCGGTCCGGGGAGATAACGGCCACGGGCGACGCGCGTCACGAATCCGCGCTGCTCGAAGGTGGCGACGATACGGTGCGCTGTGGCCGTGGGCAGCCCAGCCTGCTCCGCCAAGGCCGAGACCGTATGTTCGCCCCCATCGGCGACCAACAGCGATAGCAGTGACAACGATTTGTCGAGCGCGAGCGTGGGTGGGGTGGTCATCACACCCGTATAGACCCTCATCTCAGCTGATGAGAAGAGGTGCATCTCCGACGTTAGGCGGGGCGGTCGCCAGGCCGTTATTGTCCATGCCGCCAACGAGGGAAAGTTCGATGAACGGACACTACGACGCTGCGGCCTCACGTCTGCGGGACGCCTATAGTGGGGCAGTCCTTGAGCCGCTGCGCGGCGTGCTTGAGCCGACGGACATCGAGGGCGCATACGCTATCCAAAGCATCAATACCGAATATTGGAAGGCGGAGGGACGGCGAATCGTTGGCCGCAAAGTGGGGCTGACGGCGGAAGTCGTGCAAAAGCAACTCGGCGTCGATCGGCCAGATTTTGGTGTTCTGTTTGCGGACATGGCGATCGCTGACGGTGGGCGGCTAAACGCCCAGAAGGTGATTCAGCCGAAGGCCGAAGCCGAAGTGGCGCTGATCATGGCGCGTGACTTTGCCGATCCGAACGCGACGCCGGAAAGCGTCGCCAATGCGGTTGAGTGCGCGGTCGCTGCGATTGAAATCGTCGACAGCCGCATCGCCGATTGGAAAATCACCTTCGCCGACACTGTCGCCGACAATGGCTCGTCGGCGTTCTACGTGCTCGGCAAGGAGCGCAAGGCGCTCGCCGGGCTCGACCTCTACACCTGCGGCATGGCGCTCGAAGTGAATGGCAAGGTCGCGTCGCTTGGCGCAGGCGCGGCGTGCTTGGGCCACCCGCTCAACGCGGCGGCGTGGCTTGCGCGGACATTAGCTGAACGCGGCGAGAACTTGAAAAAAGGCGATATCATCCTCACGGGAGCGCTTGGGCCGATGGTTGCGATCAAGCCCGGCGATGTCGTACGCGCGCAGATCGGCGGCCTGGGTGCCGCAGCCTTCACGTATGGGGGCGCGTGATGGCGAAGACGAAAGTGGCGATTATCGGCTCCGGCAATATCGGCACGGACCTGATGATCAAGGTGATGCGCCTGTCCGACGTGCTGGAAATGGGCGCTTTTGTCGGCATTGATCCTGAATCGGATGGGCTGAAACGTGCGGGCCGCCTCGGCGTGCCGACAACAGCGAACGGCGTCGATGGCCTTCTCGCCATGCCGGAGTTCAAGGACATCGCCATCGTTTTCGATGCGACCTCCGCCGGCGCGCACAAACGCCATGACGAAATGCTGCGCGCCCATGGCAAGCGCGTGATCGACCTGACGCCCGCGGCGATCGGGCCTTTCACGATCCCGCCGGTCAATGGTGAAGCCCATCTCGATGCGCCCAATGTTAATATGGTGACGTGCGGCGGGCAGGCGACGATCCCCATCGTGCACGCCATAGATCGCGTCGCCAAAGTTCATTATGGCGAAATCGTCGCTTCGATTTCTTCGAAATCAGCCGGCCCCGGCACGCGCGCCAATATCGATGAATTCACGGAAACCACCTCGAAAGCGATTGAGAGCGTGGGCGGCGCGCGGCGCGGCAAAGCCATCATCATTCTCAACCCGGCCGAGCCGCCGCTGATCATGCGCGACACGGTCTATTGCCTTTGCGAGGACGCGGACAAGGCCGCGATCGAAGCCAGTGTCGAGGCGATGGTGAAAGAGGTGCAGGCCTATGTGCCGGGCTATAGGCTGAAGCAGAAGGTGCAGTTCGAGCATATCGGCTCGAACCGGCCGCTCAAAATTCCGGAAATGAACGGCGAGTTCACCGGGCTGAAAGTCAGCGTCTTCCTCGAAGTGGAAGGCGCGGCGCACTACCTGCCGGCCTACGCCGGCAATCTCGACATCATGACCTCTGCCGCGCTCAAGACGGCGGAAAAGACCGCCCAGCGCATGGGCCGGGAGAAGCCGGCATGAGCTTCGATCCGAAAACCGGCAAGCTCTACATCCAGGATGTCACGCTGCGCGACGGCATGCACGCCATCCGCCATCAATACGGCCTTGATCATGTGCGCGCCATCGCCCGCGCGCTCGATGAAGCGAAGGTGGACGCCATCGAAGTGGCGCATGGCGACGGCCTTCAAGGCTCATCGTTCAATTACGGTTTCGGCGCCCACACCGATTGGGACTGGATCGGCGCCGTGGCCGAAGTGTTGAACCACGCCAAGCTGACGACGCTGCTTCTGCCTGGCATCGGCACCGTGCATGATCTCAAGCACGCCTACGAGATGGGCGTGCGCTCGGTGCGCATCGCCACGCATTGCACGGAAGCGGATGTCTCCAAGCAACATATCGAGGCCGCGCGCGGGCTCGGCATGGATGTTTCAGGCTTCCTGATGATGAGCCATATGAGCGCGCCGGAGGCCCTAGCGGGCCAAGCCAAGTTGATGGAATCTTATGGCGCGCATTGCGTGTACGTGACCGATAGCGGCGGCCGGCTCACCATGCCGGAGGTTGCGGCGCGGTTTCAGGCTTATGACAAAGTGCTCAAGCCCGAAACCGAACGCGGCATCCATGCGCACCACAACCTCTCGCTCGGCGTCGCGAACTCGATTGTGGCGGTGGAGAATGGCGCTGTCCGGGTCGATGCGAGCCTCGCCGCCATGGGCGCCGGCGCCGGCAATGCGCCGCTTGAAGTCTTCATCGCCGCGGCCGACCTCTACGGCTGGAACCATGGCTGTGACCTGTTCAAGCTGATGGACGCCGCCGAGGATTTGGTGCGCCCGCTGCAGGATCGCCCCGTGCGTGTGGATCGCGAAACGCTCACGCTCGGCTACGCCGGCGTTTATTCAAGCTTCCTGCGCCACGCGGAAAAAGCCGCCGGCGAGTACGGGCTCGACACGCGCCAAATCCTCGTCGAACTCGGACGCCGCAAAATGGTCGGCGGGCAGGAAGACATGATCGTCGATGTGGCGCTCGACCTGATGAAGTCATGACAGTGTTTGCCGTCTTCTACCGTCCTGGGCCGAAATGGACTGAGGGCGTCGTCCGCGAGAACGCGGCACGGCGTCAGCGCGAGTATTTGCAAGATGCAGTTCGGCGAGGGCTCGTTGTGCAGGCCGGAGACCTCGGGGACGGAGAGCTTCTTGTCATGTTGGATGCGCCTAGCGCGACCGCCGCGCATCGTTTCGTTACGCGGGATCCGTCGGTGGCGGCTTGCGTGCATCAGGCCACAGTGCGCGAGTTTGAGGTCGAGTATGGTCTCTAGTTGCGCGACAGGGGGTCGAACGATTGTTGGGACTGAGAACGACGACAGCGGTGCGAGCACGCTAGGGGTCTGTCGTTGCTTGCATCGACTGGTGGGACCTGGGGCGGGGGGCGCCTTCCAGAGCGAGCGCGGCGCGAGCAGACCTCTGGTGTCAGATCGGCGACCCTGAGTGGTCGCCTGCATGACGGACTCCCAAGACGGATCAAGAAAATCGGAGCGTCCCGCCCAATTCCGGTTGCGGCGAAGTTCGCACGCTGCTCTCGACGAGATCGATCTCGGCATTCTCAGGCGGATAGAAATGGAGGCCCGCCTAACCAACCAAGCTCTGGCCGAACACGTGTCGTTGTCCCCCGGCGCTTGCATATCGCGCGTTCGCAGACTTGAGCGGGGAGGCGTGATCCTGGGCTATCGGGTAGAGATCAATGAGGATGAGATCGCCGCTTGGGTGTGCGTGTTCGGCGAGATCGTTTTGAGCGGCGCGGGCCGCAAGGCGCGCGGTCAAATCGAGGATGCCTTTCGCAAAGACCCATTCATCTTGGAAGCACACCAATCGATGGGACGCGCCGACTATGTGCTTGTCGTTACCGGTCCCGATGCCTCGGTTTGGCCGAAACTCATCGAACGCATTGATCCAGATGGGCGCCTCATTGCCGCTTCGGATGCAATGATCCGCGTGCGTTCGGTAAAGCGATTTTCTGGGTTGCCGCAATTGAAGAACCTCTAGCCTCAGGGACTGAACACGGGTGATCCGCCAGTATCGCATGCGCGACGGAGCACATCGCCCGCGCGTCGCCCCTGTCGAGGGACGCGTTCCGCTCTGAAGCCCTCGACAGGGGCGACCTGATCGCGGGCGGAAGGGAAGAGGTCGCGCACGCGACCCCGGCGAGCAATCACGCTGCCGGGAGCCTTTGAGGCTCTCATGTCCAAAACTGAAACCGAAACCCGGCCGCAAGCGGCCCTGATGATCCCTTTGTCCAAGCTACAGCAAAGCGAAGCCAACGCACGGCGCACCGACAAGCGCGCCGATATCGAAAGCTTGGCCGAGGATATTGCTGCGCACGGCGTGTTGCAGAACTTGAACGTCACCGATTGCGGCAAAGGCAAGTACGCCGTCTCGGCCGGCGGCCGCCGGCACGCGGCGCTGAAGTTGCTCTTAAAGCAGGGCCGCATCGGCAAGGACTATTCGGTGCCATGCAAGATCATCAGCGACGAGGATGCCGCCGAAGTCAGCCTGGCGGAAAACGTTCAGCGTGTCGCCATGCACGCCCTGGACGAAGCGGAGGCATATGAAGGATTGGTGGTCGAAGGCGCCGGCGTTGAGGCGATCTCCAAACGCTTCGGTGTCGCCGTGCGCCACGTCGAACAACGCTTAGCGCTGGCGGCCTTGTCGCCGAAAGTGAAGGCCGCGTTCCGAAAAGGCGAGATCACGCTCGATGCGGCGCGGGCCTTCTGCCTGACCGACGATCATGCGGCGCACGACGCGGTGCTGAAGACATTGTCGCGACCGATCAATAGTGCGCAGAGTGTCAGAGCGTGCCTCACCCAGGGCCGCGTGCCGGCGCATGACCGGTTGGCGCGTTTCGTCGGGCTCGACTCATATACCGAGGCGGGTGGCGTGCTGCGCAAAGACCTGTTCGAGGAAAACGTGGTCTTCCTAGACGATGGCGACCTCATCCGCCGCCTCGCCAACAGCAAGCTCGACGCCTTGGCCGCCGCCGAGCGTGAGAAGGGGTGGGGCTGGAGCGAAACGCATCTTGGCTACGCGCGGTTCGAAGGCTGCGCCTCCGAACGTCTGCGTCCGACGCGGCGTCCGCTCAGCGACGATGAGCAGATGAAGCTCGACGCGGTGGAAGCGGCGCTGGAAGCTCTGGATGCGGCGCTGGAGGACGCGGACGAAGACGATTCCCGTTGGACCGAACGCGATCGCTTGGAAGCCGAGATTGATGAGATCACGACATCAACCGAGCTTTGGGACGTTGATCTCATCAAGCACGCCGGCGTCGTCATTTCCGTCGAGCATGACGGCCGAGCGAGTTTCACCCACGGCGTTATCAAGCGCGCCGATCTGAAGGCTATTCGGAAACTGCAGCGGCCGGCAGCGCCGGAGGGCGTTGGCGACGACGATGGCGGTGACGCAGGCGAAACGGCGGAGCCTGATGCAGAACCGCAAGGCGCGCGGCTCCCGCGTGGTGTTGTTGAAGGCTTGACCACGGCGCGGACGCGCGCGCTGCGGCGCGCCGTCGCCGAAAGCCCGCATCTGGGGCTTGCGCTCTTGGTCTTGGTCTTGGCGCGCGGCAGCATAGGCGCAGGCGGTGTAGCGGGCGTTGAGTTGCGTTCCTCCGCGGTTGCGTTCGACGATGTGCCGTCGGTGGTGGAGAACCGCCAGGACTTCGTAGCGTTGTTCGGGGGCGAAGAGCCCGACCTTGAGCTTTGCTTGGCCCAACCGACCGACGTGTTGGTCTCGGCGCTTGGGGCGTTCGTGGCGGAAACGATCGATCTGGTTCATCCAGGCGTCTCGCCAGCGGATCGCGCTCTGCAGCGTTTCGCCGATCAGTTGGCGAGCGTTGTCGATCTCGACATGACCCGGACATGGAAGCCCGATCTCGCGTTCTGGACCCAAGTACCTAAGGCGGTGACGTTGGCGGCGTTGGCGAGCGCGCCGAAATTGGTCGAGATGAGCGATAAGGACCGCGAGGCTATGCTCGCCGCTTTCGGCAAGATGAAGAAAGCTGAGCTCGCCTCGGCCGCTGCGGAAGCATTGAAGGACGCCGGCTGGTTGCCCGACGTGCTGATCACGCCGCCGCGCGCAGGCGCATTCGCCGTCACCACAGAAGGCGAAGCCGCGCTCAACGGCGCCGTGGCAGCCTAGCCCTTCCCAACATCTGGCGCGGGCGGCTTCCGAGCGAAGCGTCCGCGCGCTTCTTCTTCTGGAGATTTTCCTATGACCCCGAATTCCGGGCGCGCGGGCGCGCGCCGTGACATTGCCGCCGAGATCAACGCCAAGATTCTCGTCGACCTCGAACGCGGCGTGCTGCCGTGGAAGAAACCTTGGGATGGCGCGCGCGCCGGCGGACCTGTTGGCTTGCCGCTGCGTTTCGGCGGCGAGCCCTATAGAGGTGTCAATATCGTTCTGCTGTGGAGTGCCGCCGTCGATTCCGGCTATCGCTCTCGCTACTGGCTGACCTTCAATCAGGCGCTCAAGCTCGGCGCACACGTGCGCAAAGGCGAGAAGGGCGAACAGGTTGTCTATTATGGCACGACGACCAAGCTGCGCACCGATGGTGACGAAGAGCGCGAAGACACCATCCGCTTCTTGAAGTCCTACGTCGTGTTCAACGCTGACCAGATTGATGGCTTGGACGCGCACTATTATGTGCAGCCGGCGGTGACGGGCATCCTGCCGCTCGCAGCCCATGAAGCCTGGTTTGCAAAGCTCGAGATTGCCCGCATCACGACGCGCGACACCGCGTGCTACATCCCAAGCCGTGATGTCATCGGCATGCCGCCGATCGAGGCCTTCAACACGCCGGAAGATTATAGCGCTACGCTCGATCACGAACTGGTCCATGCCTGCAAGGCGAAGCATCGCTGCGATCGTGACTTTTCCAAGCGCTACGGCGAGAGCGCGTACTACGTTGAGGAGATATGCGCCGAAGTAGGCGCCTGCCAATTGGGGGCGCATCTTGGCCTGCCGCCAGCACACCTGCACGACCACGCGGCGTATATCGACCACTGGGTCAAGCTCTTGAAAAATGATCGCCGGGTCTTTCTCGACGCCGCGGCGAAAGCCCAAGCCAGCGTCGATTGGCTGTTGGCGAAGAGCCCGGCGCCGCAACATTCGGTGATGGAGGCCGCCAATGTCGCGGCTTGAGCGCATCGTCGCGGAGCTTGGTGGTCTCGTCTATGATGGCGGCCGCCGCGCGCTCGTGCCTGGTCCCGATCATGGCGCCGGCGACCGCTCTGTTTCGCTCACCGAGACAGAGAAGGGGCGCATCGTGGTGCATTGCTTTAGTCCGCGTGACGACTGGCGCGCGGTGCGCGATGCGTTGCGCGCGCGTGGATTGTTAGACGCCGAAAAGGCCGCCGCGGATGTGGCGGCACACATGCGCCGACGCCATGCCGTCGTGCAGCCAGACAATGAAGAACGCATTGCCCGCGCCAACAGGCTTTGGGAGGAAGCGCGTGTCATCCGCGGCACGCCAGCGTCCGCGTATCTGAAGCGGCGCTGCATTGAGGCTGTGGAGAGCGGGGAGCTTCGCTTTCATCCGCGCATGACCAGTCTTGATGACAGAGTGCGCCGTCCGGCGTTGGTGGCGGCCCTCCGTGCTGTCGATGGCGCGTTGCAGGGCGTGCAGGCGACATTGCTGACGGCCTACGGCGCGGCGAAAGCGAATGTGACCACACCCCGCCGGGTCATTGGTAAGCTCTTGGGTGGTGCAGTGCGATTGGCGCCGCTCGGCGACGTGCTGATTGTCGGCGAAGGCGTAGAATCGGCGCTGTCTGCGTCCGATCATCTGCAGGCGCCTGCCTGGGCCGCGCTTACCGCGTACAATCTTTCGCAGTTTACGCCGCCGCCGGAGGTGCGCTGCCTGATCGTTGCGCCAGACAATGACGCTGCGGGATTACACGCACTCGAAACGCTGCGTGCGCGCCTCGCCGACCTGGTGCGAATCGAACATGCGCCCGCCCCGGCGGGAGTGAACGACTGGAACGATTGGTCGCGTGTGCGATCTCGACACTCGGATTGAGGGCACGGGATCGCGTGATGGATCACGTGGACCGCCGCTTCATCCAGTCCTCTAGCACCATGCGAACCGCGTACTGCACCTGAACGCGAGCTTCTTCCAAGGTCGCGGGCCTAGCCGGAGGCGGGGCTCTCGACTGAATATGGCGATGACAGTTAGCGGTCCGCCGCGCGTTTTTGAAGTCAGTGGCGCTACTTCCAAGCAAAGGCGGCAGCTTGCGCTCCCCGCCCGCGATCCGCTCCGCCATCTCGATCGCCTTGTAGAGATCGAACCAGTTGTCGGCGCGTCCCAGGAACGTCAGCAGGTCGGCAATGTCGTCATCGGCCGTTGCAGCGTCCATCCATTTCTGAGCGTCGCTTGGCGCAGGCGGAAGCGGCGGGACGACATTGCCCTCTTGGTCGGTCACCACCAGTGTCGCCGTCATGAATACCGGCCGACAGGTGAGCATGGCCTCGGCGATAATGAACTGATCGATCCGCCCGTCGTCCTGGACGCGGAATATACAGCCACCGCGCACCGGCTGAGCGCCTCGCAGCAATAGAACGGCGCCGTTCAGCACGCCGATCAGCGCGTGTGCGCGTTCGCGCACATCTTCCGCTTTGACGAGGCCCTCAAATTCACCGCTCAGTAGGCACAGCTTGCCATTTACCTGTTCGATTTTCGGATTGAAGCGCGGATTCAAGGCGCGTTCGACCTCGGCGAGATCCGCCTCGTGACCGATCAATTCGACTGCCCAGTATGCCACTTCTTGGATCTCCGATCGAGTAGCGTAAGAACCTGATGTCAAGCAGTTGCGCTGAAGCTCCTGGCCGCGCTCAGATTTGAACACCGGCGCACGGGTCTCGCCCACGCCGTCGCCATTTCCGCCCGGCCGTCGCCGTCCACAAGGACAAAATCGTTACCCCGCCCGCTGACGCGGCTTCGGGTCTTGCGCTTGGCCAGCGCAAGACCGCGGGCCCCACCATTTTCTCCTTGCAGCCGCCGCCTCATGGCCGGGCGGTGGGGCGCCGTCGCGGGCGAGACCCGCGATCCCGGGATCAACCGGGAACGCCTTCGGAGAACACTCCCATGACCAACCGCGTCACACTTCTCGGCAAGATCCTCGACGCGCCGAAATCGCGCAGCTTCAAGTTCAAAAACGGCACCATCGAAATCGTCTCGCTCTGGATCGAGGTCAAAGGCGAACACCGCGCCGACCGCTTCAGCGTCGATATCTTCTGCCCGAAGCAACAAGCTGCCGCCAAGGCCATGCGCGCCGGCGTCCTGGTCGAAGTCGAAGGAAAGCTCCGCCACGACCGCTGGCAGAACAAGGCGACCAAGGCTTGGACCGGCAAGGTGTTTGTCGCCATCGATCCAGGTGAGGGGACTGTCCGCTCCAAAGGCATGGCGCCTGACGCCGAGACGGCGGAAGCCGCGTGACCAAATAGATCTGGCCGCGTGTCTTCGCGCGGCCAGATTCCTCGTGCGAAGTGCGCGAGCTCCTGTTAGCCGGCCTCGCGCGCCCACTCCGCGGCAGTGAGGTCACGCGCTTGATCCAGCGCTTCGGTTTCAGCGCTTATTGCGGCGATCTCCGCGCGCGCGTCGCGGCGCATGGTTGGCCGCATCATCACCAAGCCGGCGAGGCTCAGCTTGCGCAGGCCCCGCGCGAGAAACGATTTCCCGTTGGCTGTGGTGTTGGTTCTCAACCCCCCAATGCCTTCTTGCATCAGCGCGAGACCTTTGCCGCCGCGCCCCGTCAACACATAGGTGAGGCCCAAATCGACCTGCATCTCGCCGATGCTGGCGGGCGAGGCGTTGGCTCTTTCGCGTAGCCTCAGCGCGGTTTCGAAGTCTTCCGCTGCGTCCCAGATGCGGGAGACAAAACCCATCTTGCCGAGCGCCAGACTCACATTGCCGCGGATGGCGAGCACGCCCTGCTGAGCGTTGGTGTCGAGCGCGATGGCTTGCGTGGCAAGGCGCGCCGTCTGGTCGAAGTGAAACAGCTTCCGCTCCATCGAGCGGACATGCTGGGCGATCGAATAGAGAGCGCTGGCGCGCGCGCCCATCGGTTCGCGGATCGTGGGATCATCAGCGTAGGCGCGATCAGCGCGGCGGCGCCGGCGAAACGCGCTCTGCGTGTTCACCGCCGCGAGCGGACCCATCCAGACATGCCCGTGCAAGCCAAACCACGATGCCTTGCCGGCCCAGAGCCCTAGCGCCTTGTCCCATAGTGCAGCCGTTTGCGGATCGTCCAGCGCGTCGAGAGATTCGGTCATCAGTTCGCGCATCGCCGCCCAAAGCCGGAAGAGCGAGGCGCCATGCGGCATTTCCGATTCCACGCCCGCATGGATGCGCTTGCCGAGCGCCACCTGGTCAATCAGTATTTGCGCGCGGTTGCGATCAATGCTGTGGCGCGCGATGAGCTGGCCATCGAGAAACCGCAGCCGCGGATCGTCGAGGTCGAGCGCGACGCCGCTTCGCGTGCGCTTGCGCGAGAGCCCGTCGGTCAGTGAGAGCTGACGCTCATGGCCGACAGCGCGTCGGCCCCCGGCGAGAGCGCGACAGGCCTCATTGAAGCGGTCGAACAATTCGCCTTCGCTGCCGAGGCAGTAATCGCCGCTCGCAAACGCGCGGCGCAGAAGCACCATGCTGTCGACCAGGGCGGGGGCGGGATCCCGCCCCTTATAGTGCAACACCAGAATTGGTTTGCGAAGTGCGGCGGCGGCGAACAATTCCAGTTCAAGGTAACTGGAGAAGGCGCCGTCCTCGATCAGCTTCGCGCCCGTGCCATACCGTCCCGAAAGAATGAACACGAAGAGATCGCAGGCTTTGATGCCGGCAAAACACCGATCGATGATGGTGTCAGCTTGCAGCGGCGCCGTCTCGCGCACCTCTGGCCATTCGTGCTCATAGGCCCAGAGCCTGACCGGCAGCTTCGCGCTCTCCTCCAGGATCCGGGTGCGCAGCGGAATCTCACCGTCGCGGCCGCCGAACGCGTCCTTGAACGTCGAGGACAGAAACACCGTGGGTTTGGCTGCGGCCATCGTCGCCAATATAACATGTCCTCACTCCCGAAGCAGAGCCCAGTCGATTAGACATGTGCAACCGGTACGCCTCCGACATCCGCAAGGCCGGGATGGAACGCCAGTTCTACGGCTTCGACGAGTGGAGCGAGACGCGGATCAATCCGCTGCTCGGCAATGCGGTGCTCGAAGTCTTTCCGAAGAGCTATGGCCCGATCATCCGCAGCCGATGGGAGGACGCCAAACGCACGAGCGATCGCGAGTGGCTGAAGATGCGCTGGGGGTTGCCCGGTCCGCCGAAACTTGGCGGTGCGCCCGTCACCAACATTCGCAACATCAGGAGCCCGCATTGGCGCGGCGTGTTGGGCGTAAACCATCGCTGCCTGGTGCCGTTCACAGCGTTTTCGGAATACGAGGACGCTTCGCCGAAAGGAAAAAAGCAAATCCGCTGGTTCGCCGCGCCCGATCGCAGCGTCTTGTTCTTCGCTGGCGTCTACAATGCCTGGTACGGCGATTACGGCTCCAAGAAGGAGCCGAACGAAGGCTGGCATAACCTCTTCAGTTTTCTGACGACGGAGGCCAACCGTGTCGTGCGCCCCGTTCACGCCAAGGCCATGCCCGTAATCTTGCGAACCGACGCGGAGCAAGAGGAATGGCTGAACGCGGACGTCGATGAGATCGAGACGATCCAAGCCCGCGTGCTTGCGGACGCGGCGCTGGAGATGGTGCCGGACGAGGAGGCGGCGCAATATGTCGGCGGCTATCTCAAGTAGGATGGCGGCGCCGGCGCCCGGCGGCAGTGGCCGCACCGCCCCAGCGCCAGGGACTTCATGGCGGTAGGGTTTGCCGGTGGTTAATTGCCTCATATATGGGGTATTGACTTTACTTTGAGCGTCTAATGCCCCATATAAGGGGTCATGCTGAAGACTGCACCAGAACTGCTGGCTGAGCTGGGGAACGCCATCCGAGCGCGGCGCATCGCACAGAACTGGTCGCAGATCGAGGCCGCCAAGCGCGCCGGCATGAGCAAGAATACGTGGCAGCGGCTCGAGACGTTTGGACAGGCCACCACCGAGCACCTCGTCAACGCCGCGATCGCGCTCCGCTGCGAGGAGGGCCTTTCCAAGCTCTTTCCGGCGCCGGTAGCCCAGACCATGGAAGAGCTGATGGAGCAGCAGCGCCAGAATGCGCCTGCGCCAAAACGGCGACGCGCCTCGCGCAAGGCCGGCAAGTCTTGAAGCTCGCGCCCGGAACGCCGCTTGATATCGCACTCGCGTTTGCGCCGGACGCCCGCGTCCCGGCTGGACAGCTCGCATGGGCCCAACAGACCGCGCAGCTTGAATGGTCGCGCCAGGTGATCGCCAAGAAGCTCAGCGTCGATCCGCTGCCTCGTTATCCGTTGCAGCCAGGCCTGCAGGCGGCGCGCACGCGTGACTTCGACGGCCTGCACGGCTTCTTAGCTGACAGCCTCCCGGAAGGCTGGGGTCATCTCGTCATGCGCAAGCGTCTGCGCGAGCTTGGCCATGACATCGACGCACTGACGCCCATGGAACGCCTAGCGCTGGTCGGTGATAACGGGCGCGGCGCGCTGGTGTTTAGCCCGGCGACCACGCCGGACGCAGGCCTGAGCGAAGGCCTTGATCTCGATGCGCTCGCGGAAGACGCAGCAGAGCTCTTGACGGGCGAAGACGGCAAGCTTGCCGATGTACTGGCGAAAGCGGCCGGAGGCTCAGGCGGCGCGCGTCCAAAAGTCCATGTGGGCTTTGGTCCCAAAGGTGAGATTTCGGTCGGCGACAGCGAATTGCCCGCCGATCACGCCGCTTGGATCGTGAAATTCAAAGCTAAGGAAGATCCCGACGACATCGGTCCGCTCGAAGAAGCGTACGCGAGCATGGCCGAAGCGGCGGGCCTAAAGCTCGCCGAACATCGTCTCATCCCGGCGAAGCAAGGTCACGCCTATTTCGCGACACGGCGGTTCGATCGTCCAAGTCCTGGCGCGCGCGTGCATATGGTGTCGCTTGCGGGCGCGGTCGAAGCGCCGATGACAGCGGGATCGCTCAGCTATGACCAATTCTTGCGCGCAACCCACGCCATCACGCGTGATGCTGAAGATGTCGCGCGCGCATTCCGGCGCATGGTCTTCAACGTGCTCTCGCACAACCGCGACGATCACGCGCGCCAGCACGCCTATCTGATGGACGAGAACGGCGTCTGGTCGCTCTCACCTGCTTACGATCTCACCTACGCGGCGGGACCAGGCGGGGAACATTATCTCGACGTCGAAGGCGAGGGGCGGAAGGTCACGCACAAGCATGTCGAGACCCTCGGCGCCAAGCACGGGCTGGACGCCAAGGCGGTCAAGGCGATGGTCGACGAAGTGAGCACAGCAGTGGGCGCCTGGCGGACTTTCGCGTCGGCGGCAGGCGTCACAGCCTCCACCACCAAGCTCGTCGCCGACGCTCACGCGCGCGTCCGGGCGAGCTTCTGAGGTCGTCGGCGCGATCGGCGGCATCACGGCGGTCGTCATGATCATCGTTATGATCGTCGGGATCGCCATCAGCATGACCACCGCCGGCGCTATGGTGACGGTGACAACGTCGGCGGCGGCGGCACCCGTAGTGGCGGGGTCCATGACGGCGCCCGTGGCGGCGGTGGTGATCGAGGTGGTGGTGGTCGTCGTCGTGCCCTTGCTGCTGCTGATGATGATGATGATGCCGTTGCTGGCGCGATGCTTCGAGGCGGCAGCAAGCACCGAGACGCGGTGCGTCCGCGAACGCCAGCACCGTCGCCTAGTGCGAAGCCGAGGCCGCCCCGCGGCCCAGATTGAATAGCGGCCTCTTCCAGACACGGCCACGTGCGTGGCGCGACGGTGACAGGCTTTCCCACCCTCCCTCCCGCGCTGCGCGCTTTAACGCGCAGCGTGAGCTCCGGCAGGTCTTGCCCTCGCTCTTGTTGTTTGTGTCCGATGCAGGTTTGGGCGACCGCCGGCTTCGCCGGCGCCCGGCTCTCGTTGCTTCGCAACCGAGCCCGCTCATGCGGTCTCGGCCATTCGGCTTCGATCCGTGTCGCAAGACCCCTCCCACCCGCCCGAAAATGAGCATTGTTCGCAAGCTGAGCGAAGCCGGCTGACGACAGAGGTTCCCCGCAACAGGGTGGGCTATGAAGAGAAAGCAGGGGACCGTTAGAGCGATGTCGGCGGGCGCTTGCGCGATCGTTGCGCTTGCTGCCGCCTCGACGGTCAACGCGGACGTGGTGCTGTTCAATCACAGCCCTTCCATTCCGACCGGGTTTTATCTCCGCACGGCGTCGCCCGTCGAGGTCGGTGAGGTCGTCACAGTGCGGGCCCGCGACGTGGCGCTCATCGAAGCAAGCAGGCGACACTATGCCGGCGACGGCGATCGCTTCATCAAGCGCGTGGCCGCTATCGCGGGCCAGGATGTGTGCAGCGATGGTCAGACGCTTCAGATCGACGGCGTCGAAGTCGCGCGCGTTTTTGTGCCGGTGGGACGTGAGGCGCCTTCAGCGTGGGTCGGCTGCCGCCGATTGACGTCAGATGAAATTCTCCTGTTAGGGGATAGCCCGGACAGCTTTGACGGGCGCTATTGGGGCCCAGTGAGCGCTTCACTTGTTGAAGGCGTGTGGCGTCCGCTCTGATATTTTTCTCACTGCGGGAATCATGGCGCCATACGCGGCAACGACGCGCGTGTGCATGCGTTGATCGTGAATAAGGACGAAGAAAGGAGCGTGCGGCGAAGAGGTGATGGAGAGCAAGATAGAGAACGCCGCAGGTTTTCTTCTGAGGCTTGCAAATGCTGGAGATTTCTTGCGGCAAGCGTGAGTGTGATGCAGCAAAATCCGCCGCAACGGCGTAATTTCAAGCGCGAGCGCCGCCGCACATGCCCAGCGCCAGCATTTCAGAGTCGTTGCGACACTCAGCGCTGCTGAAGCCGTTCGATCGCCCGCACACGCTCGCCGGCAATCGCGGCATGCAAGTGCAGCGGCCTGAGGACTTTCTCAAAGGCCGTGTCGAGAAGGGGCGAAGAGCGCCAGCGCAACGAAGCGGGTCGCTTGGGGCGAAACTCTCGAAGTTGCTTGCTGAGCGAAAAGGCAGCGGACCGCGCGCGAAGCTTGGACGGCTGCAAAAGGGGTTCGCCGCGGACCCGCGCCAGCGCGCCGTGGTCACCGCGTTTCCGCACAATCATTACGGCGGTGGCGCTGCGGGCAAATTGCTCGCGCATGGCAAGTACCTTGAGCGTGATGGCGCGGGTCCGGACGGCGAGAAAGGCCAGCTCTATGACCGCGAACACGACGAGGTCGATGTGCCCGCGCGGCTCACGGAATGGGCCGAACATGACGAGCGCCATTTCCGGCTCATGCTGGCCCCGGAGAGCGGCGCCCGCATCCATGACCTCAAGGACTTCACCCGCGCGACCATGGCGCGGATGGAGCGGGATCTTGGCGTCAAGCTCGATTGGGTGGCGGTCGACCACCACAACACCGACAATCCGCACGTCCATGTCATCCTACGCGGCCGCGATCGCGATGGCGTCGAGTTCAAGCTCCCGCGCGACTATATTCGTCACGGTCTCCGCCACAGCGTCCGCGACATCACTAGCGAGATGCTGGGGGATCGCGGCCCCGACGATGAGCGGCTAGCGCTCGACCGCGAGACGCGCGCCGAGCGGATGACGCGTCTCGATCAGATGCTGGAGAAGGAGCTGAAGCCGGAGAAGCCCATCCGCATTCAGGCGGTCGGGCGCCGGTTTGAGCCCATGCTCCGCGCAGCGCTGCGCAATCGAGTGCGTGAGCTCGCGAAGATGGGCCTGGCCCGGGAGGAGAAACGAGGCCGATTCCGGTTCGAACCGGATTGGTCCTCGCGCCTCGAAGAAATCGGCAAAGGCATCGATCTGCGCAAGCGGCTCGGGCGCGAATTGGAGCCCGGCCAGGGGCGCCTCAAGCTCTACGACCGCGAGATGGGCCGCATCGCTGGCGAGGTGCTGGAAGCGGGGCGGCGGGGCGAGAAGGGTAAGGGTTACGTCATCGTCCGCGACAAGTTTCAGCGGCCGGTGCTCGCCAATGTCCGCCAACGCGAGGTCGAAGGCTTGGAGCCCGGCGCCATCGTCGCCATTGAACCCAAAGCACACGCTGGCCCTGGCACCCGCGTACGGCTCGACCGGCTCTCGGAAACGCCGATCAAGTCGCAAATCGATGCGCCGGCCGAAACCGAGCTTGATCGCGAGATTGCGCGCACGCTTGCGGGAGAGCCGAACCAGCTGCCCAACACCCGCGAAGTCCGCAACGCCATCAGCGAGCGCGTGGCGTGGCACCAGCGTGAAGGCAATGGCCGGCGGGATCTGACCGGCCGGTTCGAGTTTGAGCCTGGCGCGCGCGATCGGTTGCGCAGCGCGGAGTTCACGCGTGCGGAGGACGAGCTGGTGAAAGCGACCGGCAAACGCGCCATCGACGCCGCCGACGGACTGGAGCGCGAATGGCATGTGCGCGGTTTCGTGCAATTGCACCAAGGCCGGTTCGCCGCGCTCGAACGCAATGATGCGGTCGCGCTGCTCAGGATGTCGCGCAGCCTCTCGCTCAAGCAAGGCAAGGCCTATTCACTGTCGATGGCGACAGGAAAAGTCAAAGCAACGCCCTCGCTTGGCCTGGAGCGCTGATTCAAGGATTCTCTCTGCGGGCGAAAAACATCCGATCGTCGGCGCCGACGCTGTCCAACACGGTCCAACGCCACGTCGGCACATCGTGCACACACCGGCCAACACCACGCCAACGCCAACAACGCGGGGAACGTGTGCGTCGCTCAAGATGGGTTTCGAGGTGCCGCTTTCGACATGCGTTGATGCCTCAACCGCGCGGATAAACCGTTTCGTGCGTGTGTTGATCTCACGCACATTGAGCGCGTTGAACTTTCGAATGGCGTTCACACGTGACCAAACAAGCCGCCTTGCTCGCCGCTGAACCGAGGCTCGTCACCGGTCCCGTTGCGATGCGCTATCTCGGCGGCGAGCGGCCTGAAAAGTTCGGCGTCCAGGCCATTCAAGGCAAGCGTCAGCGTCTTTATGATCGGCTTGCGATCGATGCCGCACTTGATCGTATCGCAGGGCTTGAATCGGCGCCGAAAGAGAACGATTCTCCAGAGAAGGCGCTCGCTGCTTTAGCAGAAGAATGGCGCTGAGATCGGTGGTGGTCTAGTGGCGACGTTTTCAATCCGAGGCGTGCATCTCAACATCAAGAAGGTCTACGCGGACGGCCGCGTCGGCTATCGCCACTATCACAAGCGCGGCAAGGGCGCTGTCTGCATTGGCGAAACGGCGCATAAGCTCAAAGGTGATCTTCCCGCCGAAATGCTTGAGAGGGCGCTTGCCGCGACCAAGGCTGACGGGGCGCCGCCCCCGCCGCGTGCGCCGAGCAAGACGCTGCGCGAGCTATTCGATGAGTGGCAAGCGTCCGCGGAGTATCGCGCCGAGGTGCGCTCGCGAAACACCCGGCAGTTGCATGACGACAACATCGAAAAGTGGTGCGAAGGTGCCTATACGAGCGAACGCGGCGTTCAGAAGAAATTCGGCGACATGCCTTACGTCCTGGTCGAACAAGACTGGGCCAAGGACAAGTTTCTCACGTTCCGCGATCGTCACTCTACGGGATGGCGTCCGTGCAAGGTTGCGGAAGCCGAAGCGAACAAGGCGCGGCGCGGCGACGACTACCCGCTGAAATCGACGCTTGGCGTCTACTTCATCCGCATCGACGGACCCAAGCCTTACGGCTTTCAGTTCCGCGAAACGCCGAAGGCCGCCGATCACCTCACCAGCACGTTGGGCTCGTGCCTGGCGTGGGCGAAGCGGCGCGGAAAAATCAAGATCAACCCAATGGAGGGTGTTGAACGGCTCTATCGCAGCGACCGCGCCATGATCATCTGGGAAGCCGAGCACTTGAAGCAATTGCAGGCCGGCGCCGCTGTCGAGCCAGCACGCCCATGCCCGCGCCAAGTTTGGGACGGCGTTCTGGGCGCGGCCCTCACAGGGTTGGCGATGATCGACCTTTTGCGTCTCCGGTGGCCCATGATCCTCGAAGAGGTCATCGATCTTGAAGGTGGACGGACGAAGACCGGCACAGAGGCCATGCCGCCGATCCTGCCCGAGACGCGAATGCTGTTTGAACGCATCCGCCGTGAGCAGAAGGAAGCCGAGACCTATGACGCAGAAGGGTTCGTCTTCCTCAATTCCCGCGGCAAGCCGTGGACGCCGTCCGGCTTTGGCGGGTCGTTTCAAGAAGCCAAGACCTCCGCCGGGATCGGCAAGGAGCGTCACTTCCACGATCTGCGCGGGACCGCGGCGACCATGTTCGTGGCGAGCCCGCGCAATTACAGCGACCTTCAGATCGATCTGTTTATGGGCTGGAAGGAAGGCGAGGGCGGCCGCGTCCGGCGCAAGTATGTGAACGCCCGCAATGTGGCGAAGGGCTTGCAAGCGCTGCTCGAAGGTGAGACATGCCAAGCCGTCGCCGCAATAGCGGGATAGGCCGGGCTGATAGGGGTTTAGCTCAGCTGGTAGAGCGGCGCGCTCCAAACGCGTAGGTCGGGAGTTCGAGTCTCTCAACCCCTGCCAGCCCGGTCCGAACCCGCAAAGATTTGCAGGCTCTTGCCGCAAACCCCACTGGACGGAAACCGCGCGCCTCTGTATCGGGAGACGTCGATGCCCGGAACCTCACTGGTAGGGCTGGCGCGCTTCCCTAGATGATAGGACGAGCCCCCGCCGGGAAGGTGGGATTCTGAAGCATTGGCGGTAGGCGAGGTTTGGATTGTAAGGCACGCTTGGCGAACGTGAACAAGGACGGAACAAGAACGGAAAACGGCTCCAAACTGTAAACCGTCCTGTAAACTGCCTGGTTTGGAACAGATGAGAACAGAAAAAACTGAGTAAAAACACGGCTTAGGAGTTTAGCTCAGCTGGTAGAGCATCGGTCTCCAAAACCGAGGGCCGGGGGTTCGAGTCCCTCCACTCCTGCCATCCCAGCATTGCCGGGCGGGCAGGCCGGCCCGATCTAAGAACAACGCGAACAGCGGGAAGTCAGAGTTTCATGTCGATGGAAAGCGCAGATCAAGAGTCCGAGCCCAGACGCAAGAGCGGCCCATTCCGCTTCTTCGGCGAAGTGCGCGCCGAGGCGCGCAAGGTTACGTGGGCTACGCGCCAGGAAGTCACCGTATCCACCATCATGGTGCTCATGATGGGCGCGGCTGCGGCGGTGTTCTTCTTTCTCGTCGACTCGCTGCTTCGCTTCCTCATCGGTCTGCTTTTGAATCTCGGTTGATAGTCATGGTCGACGCCCAACAAGAAACCTCAGCACCGCGCCCGAGCACGGGCCGCGCACGCTGGTACATCGTTCACGCCTATTCGAACTTCGAACAGAAGGTCGCCGAAGCGATCCGTGATCAAGCCGGACGCCAGGGCCTCGAAGAGCAGTTCGAAGACATCCAGGTCCCGACCGAAGAAGTCACCGAGATCGTACGCGGCGCCAAGAAGGTACGCCAGCACCGCCACTTCCCAGGCTACGTCCTGGTGAAAATGGAAATGACCGACGAGGCGTATCACCTCGTCAAGAACACGCCGAAAGTGACGGGCTTCCTTGGCAACCAGAACAAGCCGCAGCCGGTAAGCGACAAGGAAGTCGAGCGCATTCTCGGCCGCGTCGCCGAAGTCGGCGCCGCCAAGCCGCGCCAGCTCATCCACTATGAAACGGGCGAGCGCGTGCGCGTCTCCGACGGTCCGTTCCAGAGCTTCGAAGGCCTCGTCTCGGAGGTCGATGAAGAGCGTGGCCGTTTGAAGGTGGCGGTGATGATCTTTGGCCGCGAGACGCCGGTCGATCTCGAATACGGCCAGGTCGAAAAGCTGCGTTGAGCCGGGAGGCGCGGTCGTGCTGAAAGCGCTGCCGCGAATTCTTCTAGGGTTGCTCGTGCTGGCGGCGCTTGTCGGCGCCGCGTTGGCGCTGTCGCCGACAGCGCTGCAGGCCGCCTACTCGACACTGCAGCAAGACAATCATCGGCGCCCGCCGGTCGAGATTGCGCCGGGCGTCTACTATGTCGGCGCCTCGGATATCGCGGTCTACGCGATCGATACCGGCGAAGGCCTGATTCTCATCGACGGCGGCTATCCCGGAACGGCGCCGCAAGTGCTCGAAAACCTGCGTGCGCTAGGCTTTGCGCCGAGCGACGTGCGTATCCTCCTCAACACGCACGCGCATTTCGATCACGCCGGTGGTTTGGCGGCGATAAAGGACGCGAGCGGCGCGCAACTCTTTGCCAGCCCGCTCGATGCTGAGCTTCTGCGCGCTGGAGGGCGTGACGATTTCTATCTCCGCAGTTTCTTCCGCTATCCGCCTGTCACGGTGGATCGCGAACTCAGTGAGGGCGAAACGGTTTCGCTTGGCGCGTTCACGTTGACCGCGCATTTCACGCCGGGCCACACCAAGGGCTGCACGTCGTGGACGTTCCCGGTGACGACGCATGACGGCCGCGTCGCGCAAGCGCTCGTGATCTGCTCGCTCTCAACGCTGCGCTATCGGCTGGTGGACAATCCCACCTATCCCAACATCGCCACGGACTACGCTCACACCTATGAGGTGTTAAATGCGCTCCCATGCGACGTCTTCCTGGGCGCGCACGGCGATTGGTACGATCTCGAGGCCAAGCGCCGGCGTGTTGCAGACGGCGACGCGAACGCCTTCATCGATCCCGAGGGATGCCGCGCTTTTCTTGCGCAAAGCCAAGCTGACTTCGAGCAGGAATTGGCGCGCCAGAGCGCGCGTTAAGGCGCCAACAGCATCGCGACGAGATCTTTTTGGATCGCGTCGGTGTTGCCCGGCGTGACGATGAACGCTTCCGCCATCAGCGCCGCATAAAACAGAAACGCGCGTCGTCGGGCTTCTTCCTTGGCGACGCCGTGCTCTTGCAAAAGTTTGGAGAAGTAATCGAGCCGCACGCGGTCGATGTGACGGACGGCTTTCGCCGCCTGCTTGTCGCGTCTCGACCAGAGGCGAATGGCAAGCTCGATCGCCGCGCCACGCGCCGAACGCGGGCTCGCATACGGCAGGGCGAGCAAGCGCTCCAGTCGCGAGGCGGCGGGTTCGGCGTTGCGCTCGATGCGGTTGAAGATCGTGTAGCTGGCGCGCGTCCGCCATTCGCGCAGCATCGCCTGATGCAGCGCATCGCGGTCCTTAAAGTGCCAGTAAAAGCTGCCGCGGGTGACGCCGAGCTTCTTAGCCAGCGGGTCGACCCGAACCGCGTCGATGCCGCCCTCGGCGAGCACATCCATGGCCGCCTCGATCCAGGCCGCGGCGTCCAGGGGCGCGGATTGCTGGGGTGTGGCGGCGCGAGCCATAGGAGCTGGTTGACCTCCGGTCATTGTTGCACGCTTGCCGCTGTAGCCGTCGTTACGCAGCGAATTGCGTGTTTTTTTTGACAAGTTCCTAAAGTTGGGGTCACCATACACCTGTGTATGGCCGGGCGGAAGACCGGGCCACGCGGGAGGGAATGCATGTCGAAGAAGCGTGATGGACTGCGCGCAGCGGTGACGCTGGCGCTGGGTGTGAGTGGGTTGGCGCTTGCCACGCCCGCTATGGCGCAGGGGATCGTCGAAGAGACGTCCGACGAGATCATCGTTACGGCCCTGAAGCACGGCGAACGCAACGTGCAGGATGTGCCGGTGGCGATCACGGCGTTCGGCGAGGATCAGCTCGACGCGCTGAACTATAGCAACCTGCAGAGCTTGTCGTACACGATCCCCAACGTGCAGTTGGAAGACATCGGGACGAGCCCAGGCGTCGCCAACTTCTCGATCCGCGGCATCGGCATCAACAGCTCGATCCCGTCCATCGACCCGACCGTCGGCGTGTTCATCGACGGCATGTATCTCGGCATCAACGCCGGCGTTCTCACCGACAGCTTTGATCTGGCGGGCGTGGAAGTGCTGCGCGGCCCGCAAGGTGTTCTGTTCGGTCGCAACGTGACCGGCGGCGCCATTCTGCTGCGCACGCGCGCGCCATCCGACGAACTTGAAATCCGGCTGCGGGGCGGCGTCGAAACCGGGCTCAACTACACGGTGGACGGATCGATTTCCGGTCCGCTGGCGCCCGGCATTCTGAGCGCCAAGCTCGCCGTCTATCACAATGACGACGAGGGCTGGTTCGAAAACGACTTCAACGGCGACCAGCACGGCGCCAGCGAAACCAACATCTATCGCGGCGCCATCCGGCTGACGCCGACCAACGATTTGGAGATGATTCTCCGGCTCGAACACGGGGAAGCGGAGGGCGATGGCCCTGCGGCGCAAAACCATGCGCTGTTCTCGCGCGATAGCTTTGACTTCTCGATCAACAATCCTGGCTTCTTCGCTGGTGATTGGGAGCAAGCGATCTTCGAAACCAATCTCGACGTTGCGTTCGGCAATGGCACCATCACCAACGTGGCGTCGTGGCGCGACTATCAAGGCCGCTCCGGCAGCGATATCGATGCGACGCCGAACACGGCGTTTCACGCACGTGCGGTGAACAACCAGGATCAGTGGAGCAACGAGCTTCGCTATGCCGGCACGTTCGGGAATTTCGATCTCACCGTCGGCCACTACATTTTCGAGCAAAACTTGCTCTATGTCGAAGAGCGCGTGTTGATCGGCGCGCCGGCGCCGCGCGTCGGCGGCGGCGATGGCACGTTCTCCACCTGGGGCGTGTTCGCCAATACCGATTGGCATCTCAACGAGCAGCTGACCTTGAACTTCGGCGTCCGCTACACGCACGAAGAGAAGGAAGCGCGCGTGTCGCGTATTCGCGGCTTCTTCGACGGACTGGATGGCACTAACGTAGTGCCGGGCGAGGGCGTCGTCGGCGGCAGCATCGACGGAGAGTTCCTGAACTTCTCCGACCAGCCGTTCGACCTCTCTTGGAACGACACCTCACCGCGCGTCGGCATCCAATGGCAGCCGAACGACAGCACCAACCTCTACGCGTTTGCGTCGCGCGGCTTCCGCAGCGGCGGCGTGAACTTCCGCGTCACCACCTTCGGTTCGACAGCCGTGCCGCAGCCGCCGACCGCGTTCGACGCCGAAGAGCAGACCGCGTTCGAAATCGGCTGGAAACAGGATTTCGGCGAGCGCAGCCGCATCAACCTCGCGATCTTCCACAACGAGATCAGCGATATGCAGCGCGAGACCAACGTACCCGGCCCGTCCGGCGTGCAGCAGGTCATCGTCAACGCTGGAGACGCGACCATCCAAGGTGCGGAAATCGAAGCGCGCTTCGGCTTCACCGACAACTTCATGATCCAGCTGCAAGCCGGCTACACGCACGGCGAGTACGATGAAGTTACGGCGGACTTGAATGCTGACGGCGTCGTCAACGCGGCCGATGCAGGGCTGGAAATCCCGCGCCTCGCGCCGTGGACCTACGGCGTCACGCTGCTGCACGATCTGCCGATCTTCTCCGGCAATCTGTCGACGCGCATCAGCTACAATCACCGCGATGCGAACTTCTACACCGACAACAATCGCGGCGTGCTGAACGAGGCCGACATCATCGATGCCGACTTCACCTTCCGCCCGGGCGATGGCCCATGGTCGTTCTCGATATACGGCACCAACTTGACCGACGAGGCGACGTTCGGCGGCGACACGCAATTGCCGGATGTCGCGCCCTTCGGCGGTGACGGTGCGGGCCCGCGTCCGCCGCCAACCTTCTCGCCGCTCAATAAGGGCCGCGTCATCGGCGCCGAATTGCGGTTGGAATTCTAATCACTGAACGGAGCGGCCGGCGCCAGACGCGTCGGCCGCGTCCGAACCTCCCTAAGAGAACCTGACGCCTCCGTCACCAACGGAGGCGTTTCTGTTATTGCGCGAATGCGTTTTGCGGGTGCGAACGAGGGGCCTACGCAGCGCTCGATCCAATCGGGCTGCGAGCGGGGAAGAGATGCGCACTTTGGTTTTGGCGATTGCGTTCGGCGCGTGCGGCTTGGCGCCGTCGGCGGCGCTGGCGCAGACAACCGACGAGGTCGTCGTCACCGCCAACAAGCGCGGCGAGGCGCGGGCGCAGGACCTGCCTGTGACGATGAACGCCTTCGGCGCCGACCAGCTGCAGCGCCGCAATGTCGAAGATTTGCAGAGCCTGAGCTACGCGCTGCCCAACGTGCAGCTTGAGGATATCGGCACCGCGCGCGGCATCGCAAACTTCTCCATACGTGGCGTCGGCGTGAACAGCTCTATTGCGTCCGTCGATCCGGCCGTCGGCGTGTTCGTCGATGGCATGTATCTCGGCCTCAACGCCGGCACGCTGACCGACATGTTCGATGTCGAGGCGGTGGAAGTGTTGCGCGGACCGCAAGGCGTCTTGTTCGGGCGCAACGTCACCGGCGGCGCGGTGCTGCTGCGTACCCGCGCGCCGACCGAAGAGTTCGAAGCGCGCGGCCGCATCGCGGTTGAAACCGGGCTCAACGTTATTGGCGATGTCGCAATTTCCGGCCCGATCGCGCCAGGTTTGTTGAGCGGCCGTCTGGCGGTCTATCGCGCCGACGACGAAGGCTGGTTCGAGAACGACTTTGATGGATCGCAGTTCGGCGCCAACGAAACGAGCGTCGTGCGCGCAGCGCTCAGGCTCACGCCGGCGCACGCGCTCGATCTCACATTGCGCCTGGAGCAGGGTTACATCGATGGCGACGGACCTGCCGGCCAGAACCACGCGCTGTTTCCCTCGCGCGACAGCTTCGATTTCTCGATCAACAACCCTGGCTACGCCGCCACCGATTGGGAACAGGCGATCCTCGAAGCCAATTGGCGCGTGCCTTTCGGCGATGGCGTGATCACCAGCATCAGCGGTTGGCGCTCAGTTGTCGTTCCGTGGGCGGCGGATATCGATTCCACGCCGAATTTCGTATTCCACACGCGCGTGCTCAACGCGCATGAACAATGGAGCCAAGAGCTTCGCTACGCGGGCTCGTTCGGCGCTTTCGACGTGACCGCCGGCGGTCTCTATCTTGAGCAAAACCTGCTCTATATCGATGAGCGCAATTTCGCGCCGACGTTCCGTCGCGTCGGCGGCGGCGAAGGCCGCTTCACCTCATGGGGCGCCTTCGCCAATGTCGATTGGCGCATGAGCGACGCGCTGACCTGGACGCTCGGCCTCCGCTACACTCACGAAGAGAAGGACTCGCGCATCTCCCGCGTGCGTCGCGCGATTGACGATCTCGACGGCCCCGCCGTTCTCGTCCCCGGCGAGGGCGTCGTCGGCGGCGATATCGATGCCGGCACGCTTAACTTTTCCGATGCGCCATTTGAGCAGGATTGGGACGACCTCTCGCCGCGCTTCGGCGTGCAATGGCGGCCGAACGCCGACACCAACATCTACGCGTCATGGTCGCGCGCGTTTCGCGGCGGCGGCGCCAACTTCCGCACCGCGTCGCTGGGCTTGGCCCCCCGCGCCTACGAGCCGGAGCAGCAAAGCACGTTCGAAATCGGCTGGAAGCAGGATTTCGCGGGCGATCGCGCGCGGGTGAATGCGGCGGTGTTTCACAACACTATCGAGGACATGCAGCGCGAGACCAACCAGCCCGATCCGATCTCAGGCGTGCAGCAGATCGTGCTCAATGCCGGCGACGTCACCATTTACGGGGGCGAGATCGAGGCTTGGTTTGCGCTGACCGAGCGCTTCAGCCTGGCCGCCTTCGCTGGCTACACGCACGGCGAATACGATCGGGTGACTGAAGATTTGAACGGCGATCTCGTGATCAATGAAATCGACGCCCATCTCGACCTGCCCCGCTTGGCGCCGTGGAGCTACGGCGTCGATCTGAGCTATGAGCAGCCCCTGGTCGGCGGCACGCTGGCGGCGCGCGCCGCTTATAGTCACCGCGACGCAGCGTTCTACAACGACGCCAATACCGGCTTCCTGGCCGAAGCGGACATGATCGACGCGAACTTGACCTTTACGCCGGAGAGCGGTCGCTGGTCCGTCAGCCTGTACGGCGAGAATTTGAGCGACGAACCCACTTGGGGCGGCGACACCGTGCTGCCGTCGACGCCGGCGTTTGGTTTCTCGGGCGGCGCGCGGCCGACATTCTCCCCGCTGAACAAAGGCCGGGTCCTGGGCGCGGAGCTGCGCGTGCGCTATTGAGCGGCATGTCCAAGCCGCAGGCGCTCGAGACCAATTCGCGATGGGACGTCTGGCGCGCGCGCATCTTTGAGGCCGCGCCACACGTCTCCGCAGCGATCGCATTCGCGGCGGGAGCGGTGACCATCATCGCTGTAGCGACGCCGGCGCTGCCGCGTATGCGCGCGCTCGATGGCGTCGAGCAATTGATTGGCGAATTGCCTGAACTCAGTGCGAGCTTGGCGGGCGTCGCGCTCATGGGGCTGGCGACAGGGTTGCGTCAACGCGTGGACGCTGCGTGGGCGGTGACGACCGCGCTGCTCACGGCAGTGTGCCTCTATGCGGCGTTTCGGCATGGGCACGTGGCGGCGGCAACGGCGGCAGGGGTGTCGGCGTTGGCTTTGGCGCTGACCCGGCGCGCCTTTTATCGCCACTCGCGCCTCGCCGACCTGGCCCCGGATCCGCGTGTCGGTTTAGCCATTGCGGCCGCGTTCGGCGTGGCCTTCGTTGGCGCGTTGCTATGGGCCGGCGAGCGGCCGGATTTCGCCGATGCGCCGTGGTGGGCGCTGATCACGGGCGAGCATTTGGGCCGGCCTGGCCGGGCGCTGGCGCTGGGCGCGCTGGCCGCGGTCGCGGTGTTCGCACATCGTTATCTGCTCACGCGCCCAATGCGCGCGCCTGCGCCAGCGGCGAGCGAGGATGTGACGCGCGCCGAGGCGCTGTTGGCGGGCGCGCAGGACGCGTTGCCAGATGCACAACTGGCCTTCACCGGCGACAAGAGCTTCGTGTTCGTCGACGGCGCGTTCTTGATGACGGCCCGCGGCGGCGCGAGCTTGATTGCGATGGGGCCGCCCGTGGGCAAGCGGGCGGCGTGGCGGCCGGCGCTGAGCGCGCTGCGCGAAGAGGCGGAGCGGCTGTCGCTGCGGCCCGTCGTCTATGCGGCGCCGCCCGAACTCTTGCCGGAGCTCCTCGACGTCGGCTTTCGCGTCGACAAGGTGGGCGAGAACGCGATCATCGAGCTCGCCGGCTTCAACCTCAATGGCTCGGCGCGGCAGAAATTGCGCGCGGCGCGGCGGCGCTTCGTCGAGCGCGAAGGTGCAGTGTTCGAGGTGCTCTCGCCGCCGCACGCTGACCCACTATGGCCCCAGCTTCGCACCGTGTCGGACGCGTGGCTCGCCGCCCATGGCGGCAAGGAAAAGGCGTTCTCGCTGGGCGCGTTCGATCCGGTTTATCTGGCGCGCCATCACATCGCCATCGCGCGTCAGCACGGCGACATCATCGCGTTCGCCAATCTCTGGATCAGCGGCGATGGTCAGCGCGGCGCGCTTGACCTGATGCGCTTCCATCCCGAACGCGCCGCCAACGGCCTGATGGATTTCCTGTTCACCGAAATTCTGTTGTGGGCGCAGGCGCACGGCCTGCGCACATTCGATCTCGGCATGGCGCCGCTGGCTGGGCTGGCCGCCGACCAATACGCCACCATGTTCGCGCGCATTGGCCGGCTCGTGCATCAATACGGCGAGCAGTTTTACGGCTTCCAGGGCTTGCGCGCCTTCAAGGACAAATTCGGCCCGCGCTGGGAGCCGCGCTATATTGCGGCTCCTGGGGCGTGGACCTTGCCGCTTGTGCTGGCGGAAGTGGCCATGCTCACCAATGGGGGGAGGCAAGGGACGTGAGAGCGCGGCGCTGGGTGGGTTCGGCGGCGTTTGTCGCCCTGGCGGCGGTGGCCATCCTGCTGCTCGTCCCGGGCGTGGCGGCCGCGCTTGGTGGCCTGGTCGCTGGCCTCTGGGTCTCGACCATGGCGCTGGTGGCCCAGCTCATCGCCGGCATGTTGGGCCACTAGCCAACGGCCCGCCAACCCCCTATAAGCCCCGGCTTCCCGCGTGGGAGGGGCCCCAAAGTCCATTGGGCCACCCAGACCACGCACCCCTCAGGCAGGCCGGTTCGAGAGGATCGGTCCGCGAAAAGCGAGGCACAACATGGCGAAGAAGGTACTGGGGCAGATTAAGCTCCAAGTGCCGGCTGGCAGCGCGAACCCGTCGCCGCCAATCGGTCCCGCGCTCGGTCAGCGCGGTCTCAACATCATGGAATTCTGCAAGGGCTTTAACGCCCGCACGCAGGACATGGAAAAGGGCATGCCTTGCCCGGTGGTCATTACCTACTACCAGGACAAGAGCTTCACCTTTGAAATCAAGTCGCCGCCGGCGTCGTTCTTCATCAAGAAGGCGGCGGGGCTGAAGGTCGGCAAGAAGCCGGGCTCAGGTTCGAAGAAGCCGGGCGTCGATGTGGTCGGCAAGATCACCATGGCGCAGTGCAAGGAGATCGCGAAGTCCAAGCAAAAGGACTTGAACGCCGCTGATCTCGATCAAGCCGCCAAGATGATCGCTGGCACCGCCCGCTCGATGGGCGTGACGGTGGTGGAGTAATCAGATGCCCAAGACCACAAAGCGTATGGCCAAGAGCCACGCGGGCATCGACCCGCGCAAGCTGCACACGCTTGATGAAGCGGTGAAGCTGATCAAGTCGCGCGCCAGCGCGAAGTTCGACGAGACCGTCGAAATCGCCATGAATCTCGGCGTCGATCCGAAATACCCGGATCAGCAAGTGCGCGGCGTCGTCTCGCTGCCGAGCGGCACTGGCCGCACGGCGCGCGTCGCGGTGTTCGCACGCGGCCCGAAGGCGGAAGAAGCCAAGGCCGCCGGCGCCGACATCGTCGGCGCGGACGACCTGTTCGAAACCATCAATGGCGGCAAGATCGATTTCGATCGCCTGATCGCGACGCCAGACATGATGGCCCTCGTCGGCCGTCTCGGTAAGGTGCTGGGGCCGCGCGGCCTGATGCCGAACCCGAAGGTCGGCACCGTGACGATGGACGTGAAGAAGGCCGTCGGCGACGCCAAGGGCGGCGCCGTCGAGTTCCGCGTCGAGAAGGCCGGCATCATTCACGCCGGCGTCGGCAAGGCGAGCTTCACCGAAGAGCAGATCCTCGCCAACGTGAAAGCGTTCGTGGACGCTGTCTCGAAGGCGAAGCCCTCGGGCGCGAAAGGCACGTTTGTGAAGAAGGTGGCTCTCTCCACCACGATGGGCCCGGGCGTCCGCATCGACCCCGCCGCCGCCATCGCCGCCGCGCAAGCCTAAGCTCTAGCGAAAGCTGAAAACGGAAACGCCCCGGTGAAGCCGGGGCGTTTTTGTTTGGAGTCCGCTCTTGGTCCGGAGCGGTCGCTCGCATGCGCGCGCAGCTGGCTGTAAGCTTCACGGATGCTGCTTCGGGATTTCATCGAGCCAGACGATCCAATTCTCAAATGGAAAGCGTTCTTCAAGGTTGGCGGGAGGATGTCTAAGCGCGCGTACTGGAGGGCAGCTTGGAGCGCCGCTCGCTGGACATTTGTCGTGGCGATCTTCCTGACGATCCTGTCGGCGATTCTAGGTGGGTGGCTCGGCGGGTTCACAGGTGCGCTAATTGGCTTGGCCGTGGGCATCGCTCTTGGTGTTCTATTTCAAGCAGTTCCTATGACAGCGCTCACCATTCAGCGGCTGCATGATTTCGGTTGGTCCGCGAAGATTCTCATCCTGCTGCTCTCGCTTGCGTTTGGTCCGCCGATTGTGCTCGCCGGGCTAATTGCAACTCAGTCGTCGCAGGCGGAAATCGTCGCGCCATGGCTTGTCGGCTGCGCCTTCACGGGGTTTGCGTCTTACATCGCCCTGGGTTGGTTTCTGCTAAGTGCGGAGGCGCCCAGGAGAGAGAACCAGTTCGGCCCAGCTTCGGTCGATTGAGCAACGTCCGATGGGCCGGATCAAGTTTTCCGATAGCGGCAGAGGGAGGCTGAGTCCGCTTCTGGCCAATTGCGGACGCTGGAGCATTTGGTGTTTGATCGGCCCATGTCAGTGAATGCTGAACTCGCAAGGCGAATAGAAGAGGCGATGTTGTCCGTCGCACGTGAAGTATCGGATGCGGCTCACGTACAGGTGCGGATACCTGATTGGCAGCCTGTTGGCCTAGATGAAGGCTTGCACTGGATGCGAGAGACCTTGTCTGAAGGCTTTTACGTTGCAAGCCGAGTGACATGGAAAGAACGGGAAGCCACCGTCTGGATGAAGTTGTGGGAGTACGGTGAGCCCGAGCCGAACTGGGAAGCCTAACGTCCGTTCCCGGCGAATAGCAGACCGTCCTGCATGCGCCGGTAAACCTCATTCGGCCGCTGCGTGACCACCTTCTCCTTAATCAGGAGAAGGTTCTTTCGAGCGCGTTCGCCAAGCAGCGATGCGCGCTCACGCCACCCCAAGCTTACCGCGCGCACCATCGACGGAGCGGCTTTGAAGTGCAGTGCGCGGAGTTGCGGGAGCGTGTTGCGGTCGCTCAAGCACCCTTTGCCAACTCAGCCTCGATCACACTCACCAGCCGCGGATCGCTTGCGCTCACGTCCGGCGCAAAGCGGGCGACGACTTCGCCTTTGCGGTTGATCACGAACTTCTCGAAATTCCACAGCACTTCCGGCGCCGGATTGGTGGCGATCTTGAAGCCTTCGAGGCGCGCGCGATGCGGGCCTTCGCCGGTCGCGGCCGGCTGCGCCTGCGTCAGCGCGGCGTAGAGCGGGTGCTTGTCGGGCCCGGCAACCGAGATTTTCGAGTACATCGGGAATTGCACATTATAGGTGGTGGCGCAGAAGTCGGCGATCTCGGCGTCCGAGCCTGGCTCCTGTTCGCGGAAATTGTTCGCCGGGAAACCCAGCACTTCGAGCCCTTCGCCGCGCTTATCCTCGAACAGCTTTTCCAGCCCCTCATATTGCGGCGTCAGCCCGCACTTGGAGGCGACGTTGACGATCAGCAGCACCTTGCCCTTGTGCGCGGCGAGCGTATCGGCGCCGCCGTCGATGCGCTTCAGCGGAATGTCCTGGATGGCGGTCATGGGGAGGGCTCCTGCAAAGGGCGTGGGAATGCGCTATCTAGCTAGCCATGACCATCGAAAACGACAACGACCTTGAAGCGCTGAAACGGATCGGCGCGATTGTCGCCCGCACGCTGGAGGCCATGGGCAAGGCGCTTGAGCCCGGCATGACGACGCGGGAGCTGGACGAGATCGGCCGCGTACTGCTGGAAAGCGAAGGCGCGCGCCCGGCGCCGCTGCTGACCTACGGCTTTCCCGGCGTCACCTGTATCTCCGTGTTCCCTGACATCGCGCACGGCATTCCCGGCGAGCGCGTGCTTAAAGCGGGCGACCTCGTGAACATTGACGTCTCGGCCGAGAAGGACGGCTATTTCGCCGATACCGGCGCAAGCTTTGTGATGGCGCCGAAAGCAGCGAAGCTTGAGCGGCTTGCGCGTGACGGCAAGCGCGCCATGTGGGCCGGCGTCAATAGCGTGCGCGCCGGCGCCAAGCTCGGCGACATCGGCCGCGCCGTGCAGCGTTTCGCCGATCGCGAGGGTTATACGTTGATCCGCAATCTCGCCAGCCACGGCGTCGGTCGCGGCCTGCACGAAGCGCCGACGGAAATCCCGACCTGGGACGAGCCGCGCGAGCGCCGCCGCATCGAGGAAGGCATGGTGTTCACCATCGAACCGTTCCTTTCGCTTGGCTCTGAATGGGCCGTCGAAGGCGATGATGAGTGGACGCTGCGCGCCGACACCGGCCGCCCCACTGTCCAGTTCGAGCACACGCTGGTGGCGACCAAGCGCGGCGCCTTGGTGTTGACCGCCGCGTGATCGTTAACGCGCGGGGTCCGAAGTTTGCTTGCGGCTTTGGCCGGCGCCTATGCTGAACCTCAATCGCCTCCATCTGGAACGCGCGGCTGGCCTGCTGCTGGCGGCTGCGTGGTTGATCGCGCCGGCGGCGCTGATCGCGGCGGGCGCGCTCGGCATACTGGCGCGGCCAGCGCCGGCGCCGGTCGTGGAGGAGGCGCTGGAGGTGCTGCCCGACTACGTCAATTTCATCGATCGCTTTAGCGTTCTCGACACGGCGCGGTGGCGCGTTTCGGACGGCTGGTCGAACGGCGAGTGGACGGAAAACGATTGGCGCGCCAGCCAGGCGCGGGTGACGCCCGATGGGCTTGCCTTGGTGATGGAAGCCAATCCCGCCGGCGAGGCCAAGCGCTACGCGTCCGGCGAATTGCAGTCGCACCAGGAGTTTCAGTACGGCTATTTCGAAGCGCGCATGCGCGTGCCGCGCGGCGAGGGCGTTGTCACCGGCATGTTCACCTACACGCGCGAGGAGGGGTTGCGCTCGTGGCATGAGATCGACATGGAATTCGTCGGTCGCGACACGACCCAAGTCGAACTGACCTATTTCGTTGGCGGCCGCTCGACCCAGCACATCCACCGCCTCGGCTTCGACGCCGCCGACGACTATCACACCTACGCCTTCGAATGGACGCGCGATGCGATCCGCTGGTACGTCGACAATCGCATGGTGCATGAAGAGCGTGGGCGCAATCTCGCACGCATGACGCGCGAACAGCGTCTCTTCATCAATCTCTGGAACACCGATCAACTTTGGCGCTGGACCGGGAATATCGATCCTTCGCGCGCGCCTTGGACGCTATCGCTCTCATGCGTCGCGCAGGCCCGCGAATACCGCGGCGCCTCGCTTTGCGCGCCACCGCCGCGCGCCGCCCGCGAAGAACGTCGCCGCCGTGGCGCACGCGTCGGCAATCCACGCGGCCGCTGATCTCTGTTAGAAGCGGGGCGAGGAGCCCCGCATGATCGAGACCATCACGCCCATTCTTCGCGCCGACGATCTCAGCGCCAGCAAAAGCTATTATGTCGACGTGCTCGGTTTTCAGCTCGATTGGGAGGCGCCGTACATGATCTCGGTGTCGCGCGACGGCCGCGCGATCATGCTCTGCGACGGCCATCAAGGTCAGCGCGGGACCTGGCTCTGGCTTGGCGTCGAGGACGCGGACGTGCTGTTCGCGGAGTTGACCGGCAGGGGCGCCGTCGTGCGCGACCCGCCGCAGAACTTTGAATGGGCCTACGAATTCCAGATTGAAGACCCCAGCGGGCACGTTCTGCGCTTCGGCAGCGAGACCAAGACCGGCATGCCGTGGGGCGCGTTCAAGGCTTAGCCCTCACCAGAACGGCCGGGCGGGTCCTCCAACTCAGCTGTGATAGACAGGTTTACAAAACAAACTAGTTGATGTACTCCGGCCGCGTTGGAGTGATGGAGGCGGCCATGAATGGTCACACGAACGATGCGCGCCGGCGTGCGGCGCTGAGCGATGGTGGCGCGCGATGAGCGCTGACGTTCAAGCCGCGCGCGATGATTTGGCCTACATGCGCGCGCTCGTCGGCGGCTCGGGCGCGCTGCAGTCGACCATGGGCGAGGCCTTCATGTGGGCCGGCGTGCTCTATGGCGGGCAATGCCTGATGCACGGCCTGCAGGAATTCGGCCTGTTGCCATGGGACGGGCTGATTGGCCTCGCCATCGCCTTGGGCCCGACGCTCGTGTTCTGCGTCGCGCTGGGCTTTATCATCGTCAAGGACCGCAACAAGCCGTCGGGCGGTGTTGCGTCGCGCGCCATGGCGGCGGTGTTTCAAGGCGCTGGGCTCGCCAATCTGGTGATGGCGTTCGTATTCGGCTTCGGCGCACATCGCGTGCAGAGCATCGGCCTTTGGCTTTATCAGCCGATCGTTGTGTGCATGTTCCAGGGCGTGGCCTGGTATGTCGCGTGGATGCTGGTGCGCCGCGCTTGGGTCGGCGTCGTCGCCCTTGGTTGGTTTGCGATGACGGTGACGCTCGGCGTCGTCATCAGCAACGCGGGCGCCTATCTCACGGTGCTTGGCGTCGGTCTGTTCGTGCTGATGGCGATCCCTGGTTACGCGATCTGGCGCGGCGCCAAGGCGGCCTGATCCGATGGCCGCCTTCGACATCGGCAAGCTGGACGACGTCATTCACGGGCGTTTGCGCCTGGGCGTGATGGCTTATCTTGCCGACGCCGAAATTGCGGACTTTACCGAACTCAAGGACGCGCTCGACGCCACGCAGGGCAATCTCTCCGTCCATTTGCGAAAGCTGGAGGAGGCGGGATATGTGGCGATCGACAAGAGCTTTGTCGATCGCAAGCCGCTGACGCGCGTGCGGATGACGCCGAAAGGCCGCAAGGCGTTCGCCGCGTATCTTGAGGCGATCGCCAAACTGGTGGGCGACTAGTCCGGCGTCCAGCGAAAGACCTGCTCCAGCGGCGCGCCGAAGGCGTGCGCGATTCTGAAAGCGGCTTCGAGCGAGGGCGCATACTTGTTCTGCTCAATGGCGATGATGGTCTGGCGGGTGACGCCGACCTTTTCCGCCAGCGCCGCTTGCGTCATCTCGCCATGTTCGAAGCGCAAGCGGCGAATGTCGTTTTCGATCGCCATCTCAGGCGCCTGCGCGGAAGTATAGGATCTGCGCCGTCGCTTTCACGAGCTCGGCGATCACCATCGAAGCCAGCAGCAGGTTGGCGACAAGGTAGGGATTCCACCCCAGCAGCAGCGCCCCAATCAGGCACACGACGCCCGCCGAAAGCGTGTAGGAGGCGATGCGTTCGGCCTTGAGATCGATCAGCGTCTCGCGCTCGTCGGCGGCGGCGTTGGCTTCTTTCGGGTTGAGCACGGCGGCGATGATCGTCAGCGTCGTCGCCACCACGACCAGTCCCAGCACGGCGGCCGCCAGAAGGCCGATGCTGAGCGGCTGGCCATAGCGATCGTCCCAGCTTTGCCAGAGGAAGAAGAAGTAGGCCCCAAACACGCCGCCATAGGTTGCCAGCGCGATCCACGCGCTTTTCTCTCGAAACGACATGCTCAGCACTCCAATGTCCGCTAATTTCGACTATATGTAAATAATAGCAGACATTGAGTCAAGCAAATCATACTTCGCGAGAAATAGGCGTGTCGCTTCGGACGCTGCGTGGCTGGGGCTCTTGCCAAGCGAACAGAATTGTGCGTCCGGCCCTTGCGGCGCGTGAATAAAGCGTGCATATGCCGCGATCCGGCGGGTTAACCCCCGCCGATCCTGTCCGAGACTGCAGGCGCCACGCATATGGATCGCCCGAAAGGGTCCTGTGCGCGTGGCTTAAATCGCTGAAAGCTTTGGCTTTCTGAGCCCGCAATAGACAGAAGCTGACGTTTTTCGGGGGTGGCTGTCAAGCCGTCCTCGCAGGCCGGCTCCTGGGACAGGCAGCGCGTGGATCGCGCGCCGCTCGGGGGTCACTCCGCCGGCCGGCTGATCCGCGCGCCTGATGGGCGTCCGGATTGGCCGGGGGCCCAACTGAGGAGACCGCAATGGATCGTGCTCAGAAGGCCGAAACGGTGGAATCGCTGAAAGGCGTCTTCGCCGGGGCCGGAGTGGTGGTCGTTGGCCACTATTCTGGTTTGACCGTTGCGGAACTGACGGTGCTGCGTAATCGCCTTCGCACTGAAGGCGCCGCGCTCAAAGTAGTGAAGAACCGGCTGGTGAAGCTGGCTATCGCCGATACGCCCAAGGCGTCGGCGTCGGACCTGTTCACCGGCCCCACGGCCATCGCCTATTCCGCTGACCCGATTTCGGCCGCCAAGGTCGCCGTCGCCTACGCGAAAGAGAAGGAACAGTTCGCCATCCTCGGCGGCCTGTTCGGCGATCAGCTGCTCGACAAGCAAGGCGTGCAGGCCCTGGCCACGCTGCCTTCGCTGGACGAGCTGCGCGGCAAGATCATCGGCCTGGTGCAGGCGCCCGCGACCAAGATCGCCGGCGTGCTCGCAGCGCCCGGCGGTCAGGTGGCCCGTGTTCTCAACGCTTACGCGACCAAGGACGCGGCCTAACCGTCATTTCCGCAATTTGCATTGAAATCAGACACTAAACGTCAGGAACAAGTATCATGGCTAACCTCGAAAAGCTCGTTGAAGACCTTTCGGCGCTGACCGTTCTCGAAGCGGCTGAGCTGTCGAAGCTGTTGGAAGAAAAGTGGGGCGTTTCCGCCGCCGCGCCGGTGGCCGTCGCCGCTGCGCCGGGCGCTGCGCCGGCCGCCGCCGCTGAAGAGAAGACCGAGTTCACGGTCCAGCTCACCGCCGCGGGCGACAAGAAGATCGAAGTCATCAAGGAAGTGCGCGCGATCACCGGCCTGGGCCTCAAGGAAGCCAAGGACCTCGTCGAAGGCGCGCCGAAGCCTGTGAAGGAGGGCGTGAACAAGGCCGATGCCGAAAAGTTCAAGGCTCAACTTGAAAAGGCCGGCGCGAAGGTCGATCTGAAGTAACTCGCACACAGCAAAGCGGAAGCAGGGGCCGGCTCGAACGGTCCCGGCTTCCGTCGTTGCGCGTCCCGCTGGGCGCGCCGGAGCGCCGTCCGCCCGCGGCGTTTCGATGATCGGGTCGGCTTGCGGCTTGTCCGCATTAGCCAGGGCGGAAGAGGCGGCTCATGCGCCGCGCTTGGCGGGCCTAGTGGCCGGGGTCCGCGTCGAAGCGCAGCGCGCATTGGGAAGAACAGATGGCTCTGTCGTACACCGGTAAGAAAAAGATCCGTAAGTCGTTTGGCAAAATCCCGGAAGCCGGGCGCATGCCGAACCTGATCGAGGTGCAGAAAAGCTCCTACGATCAATTCCTGCAAAAGGACCAACGCTCTTACGAGCGTATTGATGAAGGTCTGCAGGCCGTTTTCAAGTCGGTATTCCCGATCCGCGATTTTTCCGATCGCGCCGTCCTCGAATACGTGTCCTACGAATTCGAAGAGCCGAAGTTCGATGTCGAAGAATGCCAGCAGCGCGACATGACCTATGCCGCGCCGCTGAAGGTGAAGCTGCGCCTCATCGTCTTCGAAACCGACGAAGAGACCGGCGCGAAGTCCGTGAAGGACATCAAGGAACAAGACGTCTATCTCGGCGACATTCCGCTGATGACGGACAAGGGCACGTTCGTCGTCAACGGCACCGAGCGCGTGATCGTGTCTCAGATGCATCGTTCGCCGGGCGTCTTCTTCGACCACGACAAGGGCAAGACGCACGCCTCGGGCAAATTGTTGTTCGCGGCGCGCGTGATTCCGTATCGCGGCTCCTGGCTCGATTTCGAGTTCGACGCCAAGGACATCATGTTCGTGCGTATCGACCGCAAGCGGAAGCTGCCGGCGACGACGCTGCTCTATGCGCTCGGCATGTCGAGCGAACAGATTCTCTCCACCTTCTACCAGACCTCGATCTACAAGCGCACGCGCGCCGGCTGGACCACGAAGTACCGCGCCGAGCGTTGGCGCGGCGTGAAGCCAACTTACGATCTCGTCGACGCGAAGACTGGCAAGGTCGTCGCCGAGGCCGGCAAGAAAATTTCGGCGCGCAACGCCAACAAGCTGGTCGAAGACGGCGTCGCGGACATCCAGGTCCCGTCGGAAGATTTGTTCGACCGCTATATTGCCGAAGATATCGTCAATCCGGAAACCGGTGAGATTTACGTCGAAGCTGGCGACGCGCTGAGCGAAGCCGTGCTCGCGACCTTGATCGAAGCGGGCATCGACGAACTGCCGATCCTCGACATCGATCCCGCGACCGTCGGCCCGTATGTCCGCAACACGCTGAAGCTCGACAAGAACGAGAACCGCGAACAGGCGCTGTTCGACATCTATCGCGTCATGCGTCCGGGCGAGCCGCCGACGATCGACACTGCGGAAGTGCTGTTCAACGGTCTGTTCTCGGACGGCGAGCGCTACGATCTTTCGGCCGTCGGCCGCGTGAAGATGAACATGCGCCTCGGCCTCGATACCGATGACACCATCCGCATCCTGCGCCTGGAAGACATCCTCGAAGTGCTGAAGACGCTGACCGACCTGCGCGACGGCCGTGGCGAAGTCGATGACATCGACAATCTCGGCAACCGCCGCGTGCGCTCTGTCGGCGAGCTGATGGAAAATCAGTATCGCATCGGCCTGCTGCGCATGGAGCGCGCGATCAAGGAACGTATGTCGTCCGTCGACATCGAAACCGTGATGCCGCACGACCTGATCAACGCCAAGCCGGCGGCCGCGGCCGTGCGCGAATTCTTCGGTTCGTCGCAGCTCAGCCAGTTCATGGACCAAACCAACCCGCTCTCCGAGATCACGCACAAGCGGCGTCTCTCGGCGCTCGGCCCGGGCGGTCTGACGCGCGAGCGCGCGGGCTTCGAAGTCCGCGACGTGCACCCGACGCACTATGGCCGCATCTGCCCGATCGAAACGCCGGAAGGCCCGAATATCGGCTTGATCAACTCGCTGGCCACGCACGCGCGCGTCAACAAGTACGGCTTCATCGAAAGCCCGTACCGCAAGGTCTCGCACGGCAAGCCATCGAGCGAGATTCTGTATCTGTCGGCGATGGAAGAGGCCAAGCACAAGATTGCTCAGGCCAACGCCGAGATCGACGCCAAGGGCAACTTGACTGAAGAGCTCGTGCAGGCCCGCGAAAGCGGCGAAGCGCAGCTGATCGCGCGCGAAGAAATCGACCTGATGGACGTGTCGCCGAAGCAGGTCGTTTCGGTCGCCGCGGCGCTCATCCCGTTCCTTGAGAACGACGACGCCAACCGCGCGCTCATGGGCTCGAACATGCAACGCCAAGCGGTGCCGCTTCTGCGCGCCGATGCGCCGATCGTCGGCACCGGCATGGAAGGCACCGTCGCCCGCGACTCTGGCGCGGCCATCACCGCGCGCCGCACCGGCGTCGTCGAGCAGGTTGACAGCCAGCGTATCGTCATTCGCGCCACTGAAGAGCGCGACGCGACCAAGCCGGGCGTCGATATCTATCGTCTGCTGAAGTTCCAGCGCTCGAACCAGAACACCTGCATCACGCAACGTCCGATCGTGAAGGTCGGCGACACCGTGCGCGCCGATGACATCATCGCCGACGGCCCGTCGACCGAACTTGGCGAACTGGCGCTGGGGCGCAACGTGCTCGTCGCGTTCATGCCGTGGAACGGCTACAATTTCGAAGACTCGATCCTGATCTCTGAGCGCATCGTCAAGGACGACGTGTTCACCTCGATCCACATCGAAGAGTTCGAAGTCGCCGCCCGCGACACCAAGCTCGGCCCGGAAGAAATCACCCGCGACATCCCGAACGTCGGCGAGGAAGCGCTGCGCAACCTCGACGAAGCCGGCATCGTCGCCATCGGCGCCGAACTTGAGCCGGGCGACATTCTCGTCGGCAAGGTCACCCCCAAGGGTGAATCGCCGATGACGCCGGAAGAAAAGCTTCTGCGCGCCATCTTTGGTGAAAAGGCCTCCGACGTGCGCGACACGTCTTTGCGTCTGCCGCCAGGCGTGAACGGCACGGTCGTCGAAGTGCGCGTGTTCAACCGCCACGGCGTCGATAAAGATCAACGCGCGCTGCAAATCGAGAAGGAAGAAATCGAGCGCCTGGCGAAGGACCGCGACGACGAACTCGCGATCCTCGAGCGCAACATTTTCGGCCGTCTCAATGAAATCCTGATCGGCAAGGTCGCGGCCTCCGGCCCGAAAGGGTTCAAGAAGGGCGAGATCACCGTCGAGAGCCTTGAGCCCTTCTCGAAGGGTCAGCTCTGGCAATTCGGCCTCGAAGACGAAGCCGCGATGGCCGAGATCGAAGCGCTGAAAAAGCAGTACGACGACGCCAAGAAGCGTCTCGACGCGCGCTTCGCCGATAAGGTCGACAAGCTCACCCGCGGCGATGAATTGCCGCCGGGCGTGATGAAGGTCGTCAAAGTGTTCGTCGCGGTGAAGCGCAAGCTGCAGCCGGGCGATAAGATGGCCGGCCGTCACGGCAATAAGGGCGTCATCTCCAAGATCACGCCGATCGAAGACATGCCGTTCCTGGAAGACGGCACCCATGTCGACATCGTGCTCAATCCGCTCGGCGTGCCGAGCCGGATGAACGTCGGCCAGATTCTGGAAACCCACCTCGGCTGGGCCTGCGCGGGCATCGGCAAGCAGGTCGGCCAGGCGCTGGAGATGCTGGAGCGCGACGGCGACAAGAAACCGCTCGAGAAGAAGCTGCGCGACATCTACGGCGAGAAGGAAGAGCTGCCGAAGACAGTCGAGGAGCTGAAGGAGCTGGCGCACAACATCCAGAAGGGCGTGCCGATCGCGACGCCGGTCTTCGATGGCGCCAAGGATTCAGACATCCGCAGCATGCTGAAGGACGCCGGCTTCTCCGAAACCGGGCAAGTGATCCTGCACGACGGCCAAACCGGCGAGCAGTTCAAGCGCCCGGTCACGGTCGGCTACATTTACATGCTGAAGCTGCACCACTTGGTGGACGATAAGATCCACGCGCGCTCGATCGGCCCGTACTCGCTCGTCACCCAGCAACCGCTGGGCGGCAAGGCGCAGTTCGGCGGCCAGCGTTTCGGCGAAATGGAAGTGTGGGCGCTCGAAGCCTACGGCGCGGCCTACACGCTGCAGGAAATGCTGACGGTGAAGTCCGACGACGTCGCCGGCCGCACCAAGGTCTACGAGGCGATCACGCGCGGTCACGACACGTTCGATGCGGGCATTCCCGAGTCGTTCAACGTGCTCGTGAAGGAAATGCGTTCGCTCGGCCTCAACGTGGAACTGGTCGACGGCGCCCGCGCGAAGGCGGCCGAATAAGCTTGACCCGGACGCCGCGCGTGCGGCGATCCGGGATCCGGTTGAAGAGTGAATGAACCCACGGAGCGCCGCCGCACACGGCGCCACGGAAGGTCAAGACGATGAATGCAATGAACCAGGACCTGATCAACAACACGTTCGGCAATCAGCCGCCGGCGCCGGTGTTCGATCAGATCAAGATCTCGATCGCCAGCCCCGAGCAGATTAAGTCGTGGAGCTTCGGCGAGATCAAGAAGCCCGAGACGATCAACTACCGCACGTTCAAGCCGGAGCGTGACGGCCTCTTCTGCGCGCGCATCTTTGGTCCGATCAAGGACTACGAGTGCTTGTGCGGCAAGTACAAGCGGATGAAGTACAAGGACATCATCTGCGAAAAGTGCGGTGTCCAAGTCACGCTGCAGCGCGTGCGCCGCGAGCGCATGGGCCATATCGAACTGGCCGCGCCGGTTGCGCACATCTGGTTCCTGAAGAGCCTGCCGTCGCGCATCGCGCTGATGCTCGACATGGCGCTGAAGGACATCGAGAAGGTGCTCTATTTCGAGCAATACATCGTGCTCGAACCGGGCCTGACCTCGCTCGAAGCGAAGCAATTGCTGACGGAAGAAGACTATCTCCGCGCGCAAGACGAGCACGGCGAAGACAGCTTCACGGCCGCCATCGGCGCCGAAGCCGTGCGCGAATTGTTGATGCAGCTGAACCTGGAAAAGGAAGCTGAGCAGCTGCGTAAGGAGATCGCGGAGTCGACGTCTGAACTGAAGCCGAAGAAGCTCGCCAAGCGCTTGAAGCTGGTCGAGGCGTTCATTCGTTCGGGCAACAAGCCGGAATGGATGATCCTCACCGTCGTGCCGGTGATTCCGCCAGAACTGCGTCCGCTGGTGCCGCTCGATGGCGGTCGCTTCGCGACGTCGGATTTGAACGATCTCTATCGCCGCGTCATCAACCGCAACAACCGCCTCAAGCGGCTGATGGAGCTGCGCGCGCCGGACATCATCATCCGCAACGAAAAGCGCATGCTGCAGGAAGCAGTTGATGCGCTGTTCGACAACGGCCGCCGCGGTCGCGTCATCACTGGCGCCAACAAGCGTCCGCTGAAGTCGCTCGCCGACATGCTGAAGGGCAAGCAAGGCCGCTTCCGCCAAAACCTGCTCGGCAAGCGCGTCGACTATTCCGGCCGTTCGGTCATCGTCGTCGGCCCCGATCTCAAGCTGCACCAGTGCGGCTTGCCGAAGAAGATGGCGCTCGAACTGTTCAAGCCGTTCATCTATGCGCGCCTCGACGTGAAGGGCCTCTCCGGCACGGTGAAGCAATCGCGGCGCATGGTGGAAAAGGAGCGTCCGGAAGTTTGGGACGTGCTCGAAGAAGTCATTCGCGAGCACCCGGTTCTCTTGAACCGCGCCCCCACGCTGCACCGCCTCGGCATCCAGGCGTTCGAGCCGAAGCTGATCGAAGGCAAGGCGATCCAGCTGCACCCGTTGGTCTGCGCGGCGTTCAACGCCGACTTCGACGGCGACCAAATGGCCGTGCACGTTCCGCTGTCGCTGGAAGCGCAGCTGGAAGCGCGCGTCTTGATGATGAGCACGAACAACATCCTCTCGCCGGCGAACGGCAAGGCGATCATCGTGCCGTCGCAGGATATCGTGCTTGGCCTCTACTACCTGTCGCTGATGAAGGAAGGCGAGCCGGGCGAAGGCAAGCTGTTCGGCTCGATCGGTGAAATCGAAGCGGCGCTCGAAGCCGGCGTGGTGTCCTTGCACAGCAAGATCAAGGCGCGCTTCGACACGGTCGACGAAAACAGCAAGCCGGTGCGCCTGACGATCGACACAACGCCGGGACGCATGAAGCTCGCCGAATTGCTGCCGCGTCACCCGAAGATCAGCTACAAGCTGCTCGACCAGACGTTGACCAAGAAGGAAGTCGGTAACCTGATCGATCAGGTCTATCGTTTCTGTGGTCAGAAGGCGACGGTGATCTTCGCCGACCGCATCATGCAGCTTGGCTTCAAGGAAGCGGCGAAGGCTGGCATCTCGTTCGGTATGGCCGACATGGTCGTGCCGAAGGCGAAGGAAGCGCTGGTCGAAGACACGCGCAAGCGCGCCGCCGAGTACGAAAAGCAGTACGCCGACGGCCTCATCACCAAGGGCGAGAAGTACAACAAGGTTGTCGACGCCTGGTCGAAGTGCACCGACAAAGTCGCGGACGCGATGATGGAAGAGGCGTCCAAGCCGGCCAAGTTGAAAGACGGCCGTCTGGGCGAACTCAACTCCGTCTTTATGATGGCGCACTCAGGCGCTCGTGGTTCGAAAAACCAGATGAAGCAGCTCGCCGGCATGCGCGGCCTGATGGCCAAGCCGTCGGGTGAAATCATCGAGACGCCGATCATCTCGAACTTCAAGGAAGGCCTCTCGGTTCTCGAATATTTCAACTCCACCCACGGCGCCCGTAAGGGCCTCGCGGACACGGCGTTGAAGACCGCGAACTCGGGCTATCTGACGCGTCGCCTCGTCGACGTTGCGCAGGATTGCATCATCACCGAGGAAGATTGCGGCACGCAGGACGGCATTCAGATGATCGCCGTCATCGACGGCGCCGACATCGTCGTCAGCCTCGGCACCCGCATTCTGGGCCGCACCGCCGCGCAACCGGTCATTGATCCGGGCACGGAGAAGGTGTTGGCGCCGGCTGGCGCGTTCCTGGATGAGGACCTCGTGGTCGTCATCGAGAAGGCGGGCGTGCAGGCGGTGAAGGTGCGTTCAGTGCTGACGTGCGAAACCCGCACGGGCGTCTGCGGCGCCTGCTACGGGCGCGACCTCGCGCGCGGCACGCCGGTGAACATCGGCGAAGCCGTCGGCGTCATCGCGGCGCAATCGATCGGCGAACCGGGCACGCAGCTGACCATGCGTACCTTCCACATCGGCGGCGCGGCGCAGGTCGCTGAGCAGTCGGTGATGGAATCGGCGCACGATGGTTCGATCCGCTTCGTGAACCGCAACACGGTGAAGAACGCTCAAGGCGAACTCATCGTCATGAGCCGCAACATGCAGGCCGTGGTTGTCGATGAAGAAGGCAAGGAGCGCCAGAGCTTCAAGCTGTCGTTCGGCGCGCGTTTGAAGGTCGATGAAAAGTCGAAGATCAAGCGCGGCGACCGTATCTCCGAATGGGACCCCTACGCGACGCCGATCCTCACCGAGGTGGCGGGCAAGGTGAAGTTCGAGGACGTCGTCGAAGGCGTGTCGGTGCGCGACGAGTTCGACGAAGCGACGGGTATTTCCTCGCGCGTCGTCATCGATTGGCGCTCGACCGCGAAGGGCTCTGACTTGCGTCCGTCCATCGTGGTGCATGATGGCAAGGGCAAGCCGGCCAAGCTCTCGGGCGGCGGCGAAGCGCGCTACACGCTGCCGGTCGGCGCCATTCTCTCCGTCGTTGACGGCGATGACGTCACGCCGGGTCAGGATCTTGCGCGTATGCCCACCGGCGGCGCCAAGACCCGCGACATCACCGGCGGTCTGCCGCGCGTCGCGGAATTGTTCGAAGCCCGTCGTCCGAAGGATCACGCGATCATCGCCGAAGCCGACGGCCGCGTGGAGTTCGGCAAGGACTACAAGAACAAGCGCCGCCTGCGCGTCGTGCCGGAGTCCGACGATCAAGAGGCGATCGAGTACATGATCCCGAAGGGCAAGCACATTCCGGTGCAAGAAGGCGACTTCGTGAAGAAGGGCGATTACCTGCTCGACGGCAACCCCGCGCCGCAGGACATCCTCTCCATTCTCGGCGTCGAAGCGCTGGCGAATTACCTCGTTGAGGAAATTCAGAAGGTCTACCGTCTGCAGGGCGTGCCGATTAACGACAAGCACATCGAAGTGATCGTCCGCCAGATGTTGCAGAAGGTGGAAGTCATGGAAGCGGGCGACACCGAATTCCTGAAAGGGGAAGCGGTGGAAGCGCTCGATCTGGAAGACGAAAACCGCCGCGTGAAAGAGCTCGGCCTGGCCCCGGCGACCGCGCAACCGATGTTGCTCGGCATCACCAAAGCCTCGCTGCAAACGCGTTCGTTCATTTCGGCCGCGTCGTTCCAGGAGACCACGCGCGTGCTCACCGAAGCCGCATCGTACGGCAAGTCGGACACGCTCGAGGGCTTGAAGGAAAACGTCATTGTCGGCCGTCTCATCCCGGCCGGCACGGGCGGTCAATTGCGCCGCTACCAGAAGCTCGCCGCCGAGCGCGACGCGCAACTGGCGATCGAGCGCGCCGAAGATGCGCGCCTGGCGCAATCGGAAGCCGCCGAATAATCAGGGAAGAAACGTCCAAAGCGAACAACGGCCCGGGAGCAATCCCGGGCCGTTTGTTTTGCGCTATTGCATCGGCATGGGCGGCCCGCCCATGCCTTGATCTTGCGGCGGTCGCTGTGGGCCTGAGCCAAACTGATAGGTGAGCGCCAGGCGCACGCGCGTGCCGGCGGAGGCGAACTCAGCGCGCTCGATATAATCATCGGTGACGATCTCGGTGATCTGGTCGCCGCTGTCGAAAATATCTTGCACGCCGAACACTCCGAATAGCCGCGGCGCGAGGCGCCGGCGCCAGGTGAAATTCGCCGTCACGAACGGATCGGTCTCGCTCTGCAAGCCGAAGCGCGGCCCTTGGAAACGCAGATCTAGTTGCACTTGATTGGCGCCGACCTGATCTTGATCCGGATCGCGATAATCCAGCTGAACGTTGCCATCGTACTCAAACTCGCTGCGCCGATCGAGGATGCCGCCGCTGATGAAATCGAACTCGCGGTTGAGCACATTGCCGCTGACGGAGTAGCGCCAACGCTCGCTGAGCGGGCCGCGCAGCACCGCCTGCAGGCCGCGCTGCTCGCTCGTGCCCGCGTTGACCGGCATGCTGAGGACGATTCCGTCCGGCGTCAGCTCGGTGAATTGCGAGAAATTGTCTTCGCTGATGCGGTCGAAGAAGGTCAGGCTGAAACTGGCGCCGTTCTTTTGATAGACGATGTTGGCTTCGTAAGCGTCGGTGGTGGACGGCTGCAGGTTGGGATTGCCGGAGGAGGCGCGGTCGACATCCTGAAAGCGCAGCGCCGGATCGAGCGATTGCAAGCCGGGGCGCTGAATGCGGCTGGTATAGCTCAGGTCGATATTGATCTCCGGCGTCAGCGCATTGCGGATATGCAGGCTGGGGAAGGCGCGCGTGTCGTCGTCATCGCTTGCGACGCCGCCGGACGATATCTCGCGCCAATAGGCCTCGATGCGCAAACCCGGCAACCAGGTCCAATCACCGGTATTGAACTGATAGGTCGCGTAGCCCGAGAGCGTCTGGGCGGTGGCGTCGAGGGTCGAGTCATAGGCCAGAGGCGCCGCGCCGCTAATCGGGGCGAGTGCGTTGTCGAACGTCTGGTCGAAACGCTCGAACGCCGCGCCAATGGTGAGAAAGCGCTCGTTCGACAATGGCTGCTCGATATCTAGATCGGCGTTGACGCCATTGGTCTCCGTGGCCGAGGTCGTGGCGTAGGCGGTGACGGCGCCGGCGCTTGGCGTGTTGGCGAACAGCGTGTCGCTCTCGTTGGTGTAGTGACCCAACACCAGCTCGAACTTGGTCAGTTCGCGCGGCGCGTCGCCATCCTGGTTGAACTCGAAACTGAGCCGGTTCTGCGCGTTGGCGCTATCGGTGCGGACGGTATTGGTGGAGAGCAGGGCCCCGCCCGCGTCGAAACGCTCGGAGTCGAGCCCGGACTCGAAGTTGAACTCGCCCGCATCGACCGAAAGCGTGAGTCGCCGGCGTTCCGTGGGCCGATACGAGGCCGAAAGCCGGCTAGCGTACCAGCCGTTGTAATCGAAAAAGCGGGCGCCGTTCTCGCTGGTGATCGGCCCAGCGGGAAGCAGTTCGCGCACGCGTTCGAGATCGTTTTCGTTTTCACCGCCGAATGTGCCGACTTGACCGCTCAGGGCCCATTGCCCGCGCGACCAGCTGGGCGCGACGCCAAAATGATGGCCGCCCAGTGAATCCGCGTTGGCCATGATCGAGCCATTGAAGCCGCTGTCGAAACGCTGGCGTGTGATGATGTTGATGATACCGCCCGAGGTCTGCGCCGAATATTGCGCCGAGGGATTGGTGATCACCTCGATGCGCTCAACTTCGCTTCCGGGAAGGCCGCGCAACACCTGTTCGAGGCTGGCCCCCTGCACCGGCTGACCGTTGATCTGGATGGTGACGTTCGATGCACCGAGCAGCGTGACGTCGCCGCCGGGAGAAACGCTTACCGACGGAATGCGGCCGAGCACATCGTACATGTTGGTGCTCTGCGCAGTGGCGTCGTCGCGCAGCGTATAGGTGCGCCGATCGATCCGCACTTCATCGCCGCGCGTCGCAAGAACGACGATCTCGTTGCTCTCGTCGTCTCCGGCATCCTCAGCGGTCTCTGCCGCAGGTTCCTCCTGCGCGTGCGCCACACCGCTCGCCGCGAGCATCGCAAGCGAGGCCGCTGACGCCAGCCAAACGGAGCGTGGAACCCCCATGGGCCAAGCCCTGGCCGAATTCGCCGCAGCGGGCAATGACGCCGCTACCAACCGGCTGCTCAGTACGGCAGACCGCCGCAAGCCCTGGCAGGATCAGTCAAAAATGTCGAACAGGTCGAAGCCGCCTCGGCGCCGGCGGCGGCCGTGCTGGTCATATTCATTGCGCTCGCCGTACTCGCCCCGCTCACCTTGCTCACCGCGTTCACCGTAGCCGTAACCCTGCTGGAGGCGCTGCTGCGGCGGCGGCTGGGGATGGCTGCGCCGGTAGGCGTCCGGGTCCTGGTAGAATTGCGCCCGGTCCTGTTCGAAGCTGCTGCGCTCCTGGCGCGCGCCGGCCATGATCTTTTCCAACTCGCCGCGGTCCAGCCAAACGCCCCGGCAGGTTGGGCACATATCGAAGGCGACATCGTCGCGCTTCAACTCGGTCATTGAGGCGTTGCAGTTCGGGCACATGAGCAGCGGCATTCTGTTCTCCAGTGTCGTTGCATTGGCGGCTACGATATAGGAGCGGCGATCCGGCGCGGCGAGAGACGCTGCGTCGCATGGGCCTTTGCCTTAGGCTGCGCCCGAGTCGAGCAGGCAGTGTGATGACCAATTCAGTTTCCGATGCGCTGAAGCGCGTAAAGCCGTCCGCCACCATGGCGATGAGCGCCAAGGCGCGCGCGCTGAAGGCGACGGGACGCGATTGCATCGCGCTGTCCGCCGGCGAACCGGATTTCGATACGCCCGACAACATCAAGGAAGCCGCGATCCGCGCCATCCGTGAAGGGAAGACCAAATATACCGATGTCGACGGCATCCCGGAGCTGAAGGACGCCATCTGCGCCAAGTTCAAGCGCGAGAACGGGCTCGACTACAAGCGCAGCCAAGTCAACGTATCGCCGGGCGGCAAGCCGGTGATCTTCAACGCCTTCATGGCCACCCTCAGCCCCGGCGACGAAGTCATTATCCCGACGCCGTACTGGGTGAGCTATCCCGACATGGCGCTGCTCTGCGGCGCGACCCCGGTGTTCGTCGAAACCAAACTCGAAAGCGGCTTCAAGGTCGATCCGAAGGCGCTGGCCAAGGCGATCACGCCGCACACGAAATGGGTGCTGCTCAACTCGCCTTCGAACCCGTCAGGCGCCGCTCACACGGCGGCGGAGCTGAAAGCGATCGCCGACGTGCTGATCGATTACCCGCACGTGCTCATCCTCACCGACGACATGTACGAGCACCTGACCTACGGCGATTTCAAGTTCACAACCATCGCGCAGGTCGAGCCGCGCCTGTACGAGCGCACGCTGACCATGAACGGCGTTTCCAAAGCCTATTCGATGACCGGCTGGCGTATCGGCTATGCGGCTGGTCCGGAATGGATCATCAAGGGCATGGCCTCGGTGATGACGCAGACGACATCGAACCCATCCTCGATATCGCAATGGGCCGCGGTTGAAGCGCTGAACGGCACGCAGGATTTCATTCCGAAGAACAAGGCGCTGTTTCAGGAGCGGCGCGACCTCGTGGTCTCGATGCTGAACCAGGCGCAGGGGCTCAAATGCCCGACGCCGGAAGGAGCGTTCTACGTCTATCCGTCCTGCGTCGACCTCATCGGGAAGAAGACGCCGGGCGGCAAGGTGATCGACAGCGACGAAACCTTCGCCCTCGAATTGCTCGATGCGGAAGCTGTCGCCGTCGTGCACGGCACAGCCTTCGGCCTCGCGCCAAACTTCCGCATCTCCTACGCGACCTCGAACACCGAACTCGAAGACGCGTGTGCGCGAATTCAAAGATTCTGCGCGAGCTTGAGCTAGAGCGCCTTACTGCCCGCCGCCAAATAGCCAAGGCAGAAAGCCGCGCCGCCGCTGTCGGTTTCGGTCTGCGCTGGCGCTCTCTGCCGGCTCGATATTGCCTTGGTCGTCGTCGCGCAAATTTTCGCCGGTGCGAATGATCTCGAACGTGATGTCCCGCACCGCTTTGGCGATCACTTCAGCTTCGGACGAATCGAAGGCACCGCCAGCGTCGATCGGCGTTGTGGTTGTCGTTCGCTGAGTGACCTGGTTGTTGGTCAGAGTCTCCTGGACCGTGGTCGAGTTGGCGCCAGCAAACTGAGCGCTGCCGCTTGTCGTCGATGCCGCGCTGTATCCAACCTGAGCCATGGCTCGCATGGTTTCTTGCGTGGATGCCATCAGTGTGGGGATGTTTGTGTCAAGCGCCCTCAACTCGCTTTCAAAGCTGGCTCTGTTCGCCGCCTCGGGATGCGGAGCTGGCGGGGTCGCGCCTTCCGCGGTGGGCGACTGACGAGTTTGCTCAACGCGGTCGATGGCGGCAATGGTTGATCGCAGTTCCTCGCGCCGCTGTTGCCAGGTCTGGAGAGTTAGCAATTGGCGCTCCAACACGCCGACCTGGACCTGGAAAGTGCTTGCGTTCGAACCTCCGGCATTCACCGCTGATTGGCGCGCGGTCACGGTCCCGGTGAGCTGTTCAATCGCCACGAGACCGACCACCATTTGCTGATACTGGCTCAGCATGCGCTGGTAGTCGCGGTCGTCAATCGCGCCGTTCTGGTGAGCCTCGCACAGGCGGTACATGCCGTCACGCAGCAGCTGAATGCTGGGCGTGCGAATGCCAATCGACGCTGCGCTCTGACTCAACGCCAACGAAGCTTGTGCCTGTGCATCTTGATACTGACCGCTCGCGGAGGCTGCCAAGGTCGCCGCCGTAATTGCGTCGGGACTTGGCTCTGTGCAGATCGACGGCCCGCGCGAGCCGTCGATCTGGCGTCCCGCCAGAATGGCCCGCTGGTTGGCATCGACCATTAGAACTTCGCCAAACGGCATCGATCTCGTGTAGGAAACGCGATTGAAGCCGTTGCAGCCGGCGACCGTCGCTGCGGCCGCAACTAATCCAATTACTCTTGCTGTGTCCATCGCTGCCCCCTAGCGCGTGATGTGCAACTCCGCCGGTCGCTGTGTGTCATCGCCGCCGGATCTGCCGACGGCGTCATAGTTGCCGACGAAAATGGCGTAGACCCCCGTTTGAGCTGAGTTGAATTGGAGCGCCGGATGATACGCTGGGCCGCCATCGTCGTCGCAATGCCAGCGCCCGTCAGGCGCTTGGACGACGAGCGTTGTGTCGGCCTCTGCCCGAACGCTGAGCGCAAACGCTGCGCCGGCAGTAGCATTCAGTTTGAGGCTTGGTCGCTCTCCGATAAACCCGCGACACGCGCGGTGCACATCGTTTGGAATAGCTTGAGACGCATCAATGGAGCCGCCTGCACTCAGGGGAACGACGCTCGGCACGTCGCCAATGGGGATGCTGCCGCGCAACAATCTTGCTTCGTCCTGCGTGCTTCCGCGCTGACATTCGCCTGATGCCGCGCCCAAGGACATTTCATCCGCGCTTCGATTGGCGCTCGGCGCCCGAGCGATAGTGAACATTGGTTGCAGACACGGATTGGGGCGAAGAAAATCCAATATCTCAAGAACGGCGTGACCTTCTTCGCGCTGGCGCGTCCCTGCAAATACGACGTAGTCGCCGCTGCGCGCGTCCGCAAAGGTGATTGTTGCTAGCGCTTCGGCGGAATCGGCGCTGCACCGCCAAGCCCCACCCGGCGCCCGCACCGCGAGTGCGCGCCTCTGCTGAGAAGGTGTCTCAGCATCTCTAAGTCGAATGGTAAGCGGATTGCGACGCCCAACGCGATCATATCGTACGATGCTGGAAGGTCGGATTTCGAGCGCGCTCACGTCTTGACTGTCGATGTAGAAATCGCCGCAATCACCCCTCAACGGCAAATTCGGGAATTCTTGCACGCCGCCGGCCCTTATCTGGAATCTACTGGGCTCTGCGAAGCCTGCTCGGATCGGGGTGACTGCAACGCTTCTGTCCACGCGGAATGCCTCGATGATGATTTCTGCGCTGCTTGGCTGGCCGGCGTAATACGAGCCGACCCAAATTTCATACCGACCGGTCCGCAGAACTTGGGTGGCAAGCGAACCAGCGTCGATGTCGTAACAACGGCCGTCTTGGCCACGCAGCGCCAGCGTGACGTCCGGCGCGATCGCTCGAATCGAAAGAAGTTCGATCTCGGGCGTGGCGACTTCCAGGGTTAGCGTCGGTGTGGCGTCGGAAAAAAAGTAACCGTCCGCCCAACCATCACCGCACGGCAGGCGCTCGACCCCCCCGGCCAAAAGTGTCAATGGGCCGGCATCGAAGCTCGAAGGAATTCTGTCGGCGCGGTCCAGGCGTCGGATCGCAGTAGGCGGCGGGCCGGCCGCGAGTTGAATTGGCGCCGTGGCCGGCTGTGACGGGCCGTAGCTGCCAACCCATATTTCGAACGTCCCAGTTGCAGGTTCGGGCACAACGACGCGTGCGTTCAAGTTTCCCGCGCTATCATCGTCGCAAAGCCATGTGCCGTCGGGTGCCCGGATCGCCAGCGTTAGATCGGAACCCTCCGCAATAGTCTCGACGAAGAGTGAGCTTTCAGACGTTCGCTGGAATTGCACCGTCGCGGCCGCGCGCGCGCCGAAAAATCCAGGGGCGTTGGCGTCGTCGCCGCATGACATTCGCCGGTCGCCGCCCGCGAGCACATCGAGGGGTTGGGGCTGGTCCTCTGATGAGCGAGCGACGGAGTTGGACGGAGACGTCTGAGCCGCCGCGTTCAGTGTTCCGAGCGAGAGCGCTACGAGCAGCGCGATCGCAACTATGGGGCGGGAGGGACGAACGTCTCGCTGCGCCATCGTATTTCCCCCGATAGGCTAGGGGAGCGTTGCACACACATTTCGGTACGGCAATATTTCGCGCGTCGCGATTACTCACACAAGCAAAACGATCGCTACACGCGAATACGGCTATGCCTCCACCGCGAACTGTAGCCCGGCTCGCGCTTGCAGGCGTTCGATCAGCTTTGCGCCCATCGCCGCGGCGGGCGTCCAGACGCCGCCGGGGGTGGCTGCGCGCGGCGTATCGTTGAGGCACAGCGCGGCTTCGGTGATCATCTTTGACGTCGAGCCGTAGCCTGGGTCTTTGTCGCCGCTGACCACGCAACGCAGGCTGCGCCCGTCGGGGAGTGCGCCGACATAAAGCACTTCGTAATAGCCGGTCTCGCGCTCTTCCTTCGATGGACCCTCGCCTGGCTTGGGCAGCGCGAACTGGCGCAATAGCGCCCGCGTCGGCCCGAAGCCCAACAGCGTGCGTTGCATGTTGGCTTGGCCAACCATCGCGCGCGCCCGTTTGCGCCCGCCCGCGCCATCGCCGGTCATTTGCATTTCGCTGTAGGTGAAATCGCGGCCGTAGGAATAATTGGTCAGCGCGTTGCTGCGGTGAACGTTCTTGGTGTTGATCGACGCCATGATGAACGGCACGGACCAGGTCGGAATGTCGGCGTCGTGGGTCATCACTTCGCCGTTCGGCTGCGCAACCAGTGTTTCCGGCGAAAGCGCGAACGCGTTCGTCAGCAACCCGGCCAACTTGGGATCGCGCTTCACGGCGTCGAAGGTCGCCAGCATCGACGCCATGGTGCCGCCCGAGAAGCCGCCCTTCATCTTGCGCACACGCCCGCGCACGTCGCGCGCCGGCTGACCGAAGCGGTTTTGCGCCTGCGTCTGCAGATAGAACACGCCGCAATCGAACGGGATGGAATCAAAGCCGCACGAAAACACGATGCGCGCGCCCGATTGTTTGGCTTGCGCGTCATACTTGGCGATCATGGCCGCCATCCAGTTCGGCTCGCCGCAGAGATCGACATAGTCGGTGCCGGCGCGCACGCAGGCCGCGAGCAGGCCCTCGCCATAGAGCTGGTAGGGGCCGACAGTGGTGATGATCACGCGGCCGCGATGGGCGAGGGCGTCGAGTGAAGCGCTGTCGCGTGCATTGGCTTCGATCAGCGGCGTTTCCATCGGCGCGCCGATCTCGATGCTGACATCCTTCAGCTTCTGCTTGTCGCGCCCGGCCATAGCCCAGCGCACCTCGCCGCCGACGCCGTACGTCTTCAACAGATACTCAGCCACGAGGCGTCCGGTGAAGCCGGTCGCGCCATAGACGATGACGTCGAATTCTTGTGCGCTCACATCGCCCTCCCTTGGCGAGAGCGTTAGCACGGAAGCGCCGGCATGCTCTACTGTCGCGCGACTCATGCCGCCGCTCGCCATCGCCGCCGCTCTCACGTCGGCGCTCATCCATGCCAGCTGGAATGCCGCGCTGAAAGGCGGACGCGACCGCGTGGTCGACGCTTTCCTGATCGCGGTGGGCGGCATTCTCACGTGGGCTGTCGTTGCGGCAGTCTTAGGCGCGCCGCGCGCCGAGGCTTGGCCTTATCTCGGCGCCTCCGTGCTCATTCAGCGGGTTTATTGGGCCGCCTTGTTCAAAGCTTACGATCTGGGCGATCTCAGCCACATCTACACGCTGTCGCGCGGTTCGGCGCCGTTGCTGGTGGCGATCGGCGCGGGGTTTGCTGCGGACGAAATTCCGCCGCCGCTGAAGATGTTCGGCGTGGCGCTAGTTTCGGCGGGCGTACTGTGCGTCGGCGCCAGCTCCAACGCGCCGCTGCGCGCGACGCTCTGGGCGCTTTTGATCGGCTGCTGCATCGCCTCCTATTCGCTGGTCGATGCGCTCGGCGCGCGCGTGGCCGGCGATGCGCTCAACTACGTCGCTTGGACCTCCGGCGTGATGGGCGTACCGATGATCGCCTATGCCTGCTGGCGACGCGGCGGGCGGCAATTGCTGCGCGATGCGGCCATCGCACCCTGGCGCGGCATCGCCATCGGCGTGATCAGCTTCCTCGGCTACGGGCTGGTGTTGTGGGCGCAAACCTTCGCGCCGATCGCGCAAGTGACGGCGCTGCGCGAAACCTCGGTCGTGTTCGGGGCGCTGATCGCATTCTTTTTTCTGGGCGAGCAGCTTGGGCTTCGGCGCTGGCTCGGCGCGCTCATCGTCGCGTCCGGCGCAGGCTTGATCGCTTTTGGCTAAGTGAACATGACGTCGCGCGTGCTCGGCACCAGATGCTGACCGCCATCGACCGGCAGCAGCGCGCCGGTGATGTTGTCTGCCCGCGCCAGAAAGGCGACGGCGTCCGCCAAATCTTCCACGCGCGTGCCGCGCTGGGTTAGCGTCGTTGCAGCGTGTACGCGCTCGAACTGGTCTTTGGTCTGATCGCCGCTCGGCAGCATCAAGCCTGGCGCCACGCAATTGACGCGCACGCGCGGCGCCAGCGCCATCGCCAGCGCGCCGGTGGCGTGCGCCAGCCCAGTTTTCGCCAGCGTATAGGAGAGATAATCGGGATTGGGGTTGAGCACTTTTTGATCGGCGATGTTGACCACAAATCCCGAAGCCCCCGGCGCCAGCGCCGCCGCCAACGTGCGCGCCAGATACACCGGCGCGATCAGATTGAGCTGGATCTGCGCGGTCGCCTGCGCGAAGGCGATGTCGCTAATGTCGTCGCGCACGAAGCTGGCCGCGCTGTTGACGAGGCCGACCCAATCGCCGCGCGCCGCGAGCGCTGTGGCCATCGCGTCGATGGCGCCTTGATCGGTGAGATCGGCTTGCACCACCTCCGCTGCGCCGCCGGCGCTTCGGATTTCGGCGGCGAGTTGATCGGCGCCCGTGCGCGTGGCGTTGCAGTGCAATGCAAGCGCCCAGCCGTCGCGCGCCAATCGCCGCGCTATGCCCGCGCCCACGCGCCGGCCCGCGCCGGTCACCAGCACGCGCCCGCTCATGCGCCGAAATCCGCGCGCGTCACGTCGAACTCGAGCCCGACGCCGTCCATTTCGATGAAGATGTCGGGCTTCGAGATGCTAAGCCGCACACGCTCGGCCGGCGTGATTTCGAAGCACGTCTTGACGATGCTCTTGGCGAACACTTCGATCTTGTTCACGTGCGGCGCCTGTTCGAGGCTCTTTAGATAGGCGCGGAGCGGGTCGTAATCGACATAACCGCCGCAGCGCTCGAAATAGTCGCGATAGCCGAACGTCAGCGTGAGATCGACGATGATGCGTGATGGGTTCTGCGCAAACTGTTCCCACGGATGCTCGCCGATCTGCACCGCGAGTTGCACGTTGCGAAGCGAGATGGAGACAGTCGAGGGCGCAGGCGTCATGGCCCTGGCTACACGCGCGCGCCGGTTCCGTGCAAGCAAACGCGCCCCGTGACGCTCGTCACATCGGTAGGGCGAACGGCCTACTACCTTCTCCTCATCGGATCGATGGACGGTCCGAGTGACGGAGCCCAGAGATGACCAAGTTCTATTTCCTCGTCGCCGCGTTGGCCGTGTTTGCCCCGGTCGCGTTCGCCACGTTGAACCAAGCCGCGCTGATCGTCGCCGCCTAAGCCACTTCCCAGGCCGGAAACGGCGCAAGAAACAGGCGTGTTATGAAGAGCCTAGAGTGCTGAAGGGCGTCGGTGCTGAGCCGACGCCCTTTTTGACGTGCTCAATGTTCTTGAAATGTTCTCGTAAAGGACTATAGTCCTATGTGATGTCCCGCGATGCTCTGCATGGGCGCGGCGCGCGCACCAATGCGAGCGGCCGCTACGAACGCTTCGCGCGCGAAGCTTTTGACGACGGCTGGTCGGCCGAGGAGATGCGACCGCTTGAAACCATCGTCACGCCGGAACTGGCCAAGTCGATCATCTCGACCAACCAGAGCCCGGACATCTCCTTCGATCAGTCGATCAATCCGTACCGCGGCTGCGAGCACGGCTGCATCTATTGCTACGCGCGCCCAAACCACGCCTATGTCGGGCTCTCGCCGGGGCTCGATTTCGAGACCAAGCTGTTCGTGAAGGCCAACGCCGTCGAATTGCTGGAGCGCGAGTTCGCCAAGCCGAGCTATCGCCCGCGCACGATCATGCTGGGCGGCGTCACCGATATTTATCAGCCCATTGAGCGCGGTTACGGCATCACGCGCGGCATTCTGGAAACGATGGAACGCTGGCGCCATCCGGTGGCGTTGATCACCAAGTCGCAGCTGGTCATTCGCGACATCGACATTCTCGCCCGCTTGGCAGAACGCGGGCTGGCGAAAGCGGCGATTTCGGTGACGACGTTGGATCGCCGCATCGCGCGCGTGATGGAGCCGCGCGCCGCCGCGCCGCACCGCCGCATCGAGGCTATCCGCATGCTGGCGCAGGCGGGCGTGCCGACGACGGTGATGGTCGCGCCCATCGTGCCGGCCATCAATGACCGCGAGATCGAGGCGATTTTGGAGGAGTGCGCCAAAGCGGGCGCGTCGGCGGCCGGCTATGTGATCTTGCGGCTGCCGCTGGAGATCAAGGACCTCTTCCGCGAATGGCTTAGCCAGTATTTTCCCGACCGCGCCACGCGTGTGATGACGCTGGTGCGCGGCATGCGCGGCGGCCGCGACTACGACCCCGAGTGGGGAACGCGGCAGAAGGGCGAAGGGCCTTACGCACAAATGATCGCCGATCGCTTCGCCAAAGCGATCCGGCGCCTGGGGCTGGAGAAGCCACGTCTGCCGCTTGACCACACCCAGTTCCGCTACCCGATCGAACCGGGCGGGCAGGCGGACCTGTTCGCCGCCGATTAGCGTTCTGCTTGGCCAGGGCGGCGTCCGCGCGCTAAGACTGGCGCCGAGGGCAGGAGGACGCTCGCATGCGCACAGATGGTCACCGTCGGTCCGACAATTTTGAAGATCGCGGCCGCGGCAGCGGCGGTGGCGGCGTGCCGAGCGGGGCGCTGTTCGCGATCCTGCGGCGGCTCGGCTTTCGCGGCATTTTGATCGTCGGCGTAGTGCTGGCGGGCGTCTATTTCTTCGCGCCGGCGAGCATCAAGAACGCCATCTTCGGCGCGCTGCTTGGCGGCGTGCCCGGCCAAAGCCAGAGCGTCGCTGGCGAAGGCAGCGCCTGCGAGGCGAACGCCACCAACACGCGAGCGTGCGATTTCTCGCGCGTCGTGCTCGCCTCGACCGAAGACGTGTGGGCCGCGCAATTCAGCCGCAACGCGCTGCCGAATTACGGCTCCTCGCCGGGCGCCTACCAAAACCCGACGCTTGTCGTTTTCACCGGCGCCGTTTCGACTGAAGGCTGCGGCAACGCCTCGTCGGATGTCGGGCCGTTCTACTGCCCGGCCGACCGCAAGCTCTACATCGATCCGACCTTCTACGAGGTCATGGAAAGCCGCCTGCGCGCGCCGGGCGACTTTGCGCAGGCCTATGTCATCGCGCACGAAGTTGGCCACCATGTGCAAAACTTGATCGGGGCCACGCAACGGCAAATCCCAGGCGAAAGCGCCAACCAGACCTCGGTGCGCATCGAACTGCAGGCCGATTGCCTCGCCGGCGTGTGGGGCCACACGGCGCAAGCGTCGCTGCAAATCACCGACGAAGATTTGCGCGAAGCGCTGACCGCGGCGCACGCCATCGGCGACGATGCGCTCGGTCATTCCAACGAGGCTTCGTTCACGCACGGCTCCAGCGCCCAGCGCATGGCCTGGTTCCGGCGCGGCTTCGATTCTGGCGACGCCCGCCAGTGCGATACGTTCGCGGTGCAGAACTACAACCAGCTCTAAGCGCTGAGTCGCGCGGCTAAGCTCATCTGCTTGGCCGCGCTTCGGCGCTCACGTCTCCCAATCCTCGGATTGGTCGATGAGAAATTGCCGGAAGGCGGCGATGCGCTTGGAGCGCTTCAAGTCGCTCGGATAGATAAAATAGACTTCGAAACTCGGCCCCGGCAGGTCGGGCAGGACCTTTACCAGCTGTGGGTTCTCGCGCGCCATGTAGTCCGGCACCGAGGCGATGCCGAAGCCGGATTCCACCGCGCGCAGCATGCCATAGACGTTGTTGATCTCGAGCAGCGGCGGGCGCGGCTTTGCATCCTCGCGGCCAGCGCGCTGGGCCCAATCCAGTTCGCGCATCGGCGTTGGCACGCCGGCCTGGTAGGCGATGATGCGGTGTGAATCGAGGTCTTCCACCTTCTTCGGCGTGCCGTGACGCTGCAGATAGCCAGCCGACGCATACAAGCTGACGCGCACTTCGAGGAGTTTGCGCTGGATGAGATCGGCGTGGGTCGCCGCCCACAGCCGGATCGCGCACTCGGCTTCCAGCTTGAGCAGATCGTACTCGCGGTCATCGAGCAGAATCTGCAAACGCGTTTCCGGATACGCATCGGCGAAGGCGCCAAGCCGCGGCGCCAGCCACGTGGACCCGAACGCCACCGGGGCGGTGACCTTCAAATCGCCGATCACCTTCTCGCGGGCGTCTTTCAGCGTCGATTCCGCGATCACCGCAGCGCCCGCCATTTCGCGCGTGAACTCCCGCAGCGCCATGCCTGGGCCGGTCAGCAGCAGGCCACGCGCGTGGCGCTGGAACAGCGGCACGCCCATGTCGTTTTCCAACGCCGCGATCTGGCGGCTGACCGAGGACTGGCTGACGCCGAGCTTCTCCGCCGCCGCGGTCAGACTTCCCGTCTCGGCCGCGAAGTGAAACGTCTTGAGCTTGTCCCAGTCCATCAATGGCGCGTCTCGGCGGTGGAGGCGCCCGATGGGCAGCCCTGCGCGTTGCAATATTGCATAGCTCTGCGACCCGGTCGATAGAGAAGGGCGCGCGAACGGAGACGCGAGTGTTCGACGGCTTTCAGGACATCTCCCACATTCCGCTGCTGACGATGGGCGGCTCGACGGTCACCGTCGGCGGCCTCCTCGCCGCGGCTGTGTTGACGACAATGTTCATGCTGGGCGCCTGGCTCATGGGCCATGCGCTCAAGCGGTTGCGCGTCCGCACGCGCGAGGGCAGCGCGGCGCTCTACATCACCGAGAAACTGCTGACATACGGCCTCGTGCTGTTCGGCATTGTCGCCGGACTTTCGACGCTGGGGCTGAACCTCTCATCGATCGCGGTGTTCGCCGGCGGCCTCGGCATCGGCCTTGGGCTTGGCCTGCAGGGCGTGGTGAAAGAATTTGTGTCGGGTCTCGTGCTGATCTTCGACCACGCCATTCACATCGGCGACTATGTCGAGATGCAGGATGGTACGCGCGGCGTGGTGCAGGAGATCGGCCCGCGCGCGACGCGCATCCGCAACAATGACAACGTCTATCTGCTGATCCCGAATTCCAAGCTGATCGAGAACACCGTGATCAACTGGACCCTGCGGGGCGAAACGCGGCGCATCCACGTGCCGTTTCACGTCGCCATCGGCGCTGACAAGGAAAAGGTGCGCGCCTGCGTGCTGGATGCGGCGCGCGACGTGCCGTTCACGTTGCCCGATACCGATCAGCACCGCACGCAAGTCTGGCTCGTTGGCTATGGCGACAGCTCGCTCAAGTTCGAACTCATCGTGTGGCCGACTTTGGAGGCGGTGAAGCGGCCGAAGGCGATGAATGCGGCCTATACTTGGGCAATCGACGACGCATTGCGCAAAGCCGGCGTGGAAATTCCTTACCCGCAGCGCGACATCCGCGTTCGCGCATTCTTCGGTGAAGAAGGCGAGGACGCGCTTGCCGCGCTCAATCTTGAACGCACCCAGCACCTTGTGGCGCCCACGCCGGCGCAGACCGTGAATGACGCGGCTGACGATCTGCTGCGGCCCGAACCGGCGCAGGAGCCGGATCCGAACGAGCGACGAACTTAAAGCCTAAGCCGCCGCCGTTTTCGTTTTGGCGTGATCCAGTTCCTGCGTGGCGAGGAAGCGCTCGGCCTCCAGCGCGGCCATGCAACCTAGTCCCGCGGCAGTCACGGCTTGGCGATACACGTCGTCGGCCACGTCGCCGGCGGCGAATACGCCGGGAATGTTGGTTTCCGTCGTGCCCGGTTTGACCTTGATGTAGCCGTTGTCGCGCATCTCGACCTGGCCTTTGAAAATCTCCGTCGCCGGCGCGTGGCCGATGGCGACGAACACGCCGTCGAGTTTGCGCTCCTCGCGCTCACCGGTCTTGACGTTGCGAATGACGATGCCGGTGACGCTCTTGGGATCTTCCGTGCCTTCGATGTCTTCGAGCACGCTATCCCACACCACTTCGATCGAGGGATGGTTGAACAGCCGCTCCTGCAGAATCTTTTCCGCCTTGAAGCCGTCGCGGCGGTGAATGACGGTCACCTTGCGCGCGAGGTGTGCGAGATAGAGCGCCTCTTCCACCGCGCTATTGCCGCCGCCGATCACGGCGACATCCTTGCCGCGATAGAAGAAGCCGTCGCAGGTCGCGCAGGCGCTGACGCCGTGGCCGCCGAAATGCTGCTCTTTCTCCAATCCGAGCCATTTGGCTTGCGCGCCGGTCGCGATGATCAGCGCATCGGCCAAATAGACTTGCCCACTGTCGCCGATGAGCCGGAAAGGGCGCTTGTCCAGTTCGGTTTTGACGATGATGTCGTCGATGATCTCGGCGCCGACATGTTTGGCCTGCGCGCGCATTTGCTCCATCAGCCATGGGCCCTGGATCACGTCGGCGAAGCCGGGATAGTTCTCGACATCGGTGGTGATGGTGAGCTGTCCGCCCGGCTGCAGACCGGCGATCAGCATCGGCTTGCGCATGGCGCGCGCGGCATAGATCGCGGCTGTGTAACCCGCCGGCCCCGAGCCGATGATGACAATGGGAGCGTGGCGGGCGGCGGCTTGGGTCATGAGCGTTCTGGCCTTCTCGGGAATCGTCCCGCCCAATATGGCGGCGGGCGCGCCCGAGCAAAAGCGCCCGGCGTGATCACAGTTGCGCGCCCTGTTGTGGAAATTTGCGCCGTACTATCTAGTGCCTACAGTGTCCAGCGCGGCGGACTAGAAGGGGGCGGTCGTCCTTGTCGGACCGATACAGAATTCTCATTGTCGAGGATGATGCGCTTATCGCCATGGAGCTCGAAGAGCGCCTGGCCGAGATGGGATACGAGGTCGTTGGCCCGGCGCTCACCATCGAGGACGCTGAGCGCCTGGTCGCGGACGGGTCGCGCCTGGACGCAGCGCTGCTCGACGCCAACCTCGCCGGCAAAAGCAGCGTTCCCGTTGGCGCCGCGCTCGCCGGCAAGGGCGTGCCGGTCGCATTCTGCACCGGCTACGACCAGATCAGGAACCTGCCGCCGGAACTCGCGGCAGCGCCCATTCTCACCAAGCCCATCGGCGACGCGGACCTCATCGCGGGCCTGAAGCGGCTGCTGAGCTAACGCTGCGACCGAGAAAATCACGCATTGCCCGCATCATCAGTTGACACGCAAATGATTCGATAATACTGGAAATATCGAAATGAAAAACGCCGTTGCAGTCGCTGCGCTGTCCGCGCTTGCCCACGAGCATCGTCTGGCTGTGTTCCGCTTGCTGGTCCAGGCAGGCCCGGAAGGCCGCGCGGCGGGCGCCATAGCTGATGCGCTTGAGCTCCCCGCGTCGTCGCTTTCGTTTCATTTAGCTCACCTCGCCCGCGCCGGACTCATCGAACATCGCCGCGACGGGCGGTCGTTGATCTATTCGGCTGACTTCAGCGCCATGAATGCGCTGGTCGGCTTCCTTACCGAGAATTGCTGTGGCGGCGCATCTTGCGCGCCGGCCGCCGCGCCATCCACCAAGAAAAGGACCGCCTGATGAAGCGCCTGCATGTCCATGTCGGTGTGACCGACCTTGAGCAATCGATCGCATTCTACAGCGCGCTGTTCGCGGCGCCGCCAAGCGTCAAAAAACCCGACTACGCCAAGTGGATGCTGGACGATCCGCGCGTGAACTTCGCCATCTCGTCGCGCCAGGACGGCGGCGGCGTTCGCCATCTCGGCATTCAAGCCGAGACGGACGAGGAACTACAGGATGTTTATGCGCGCCTGAAGCAGGCGGATGCGCCGACCTTCGAGGAGGGCCAAACTACCTGCTGCTACGCCAAGTCTGAAAAGACCTGGATCACCGATCCGCAAGGCGTGGCCTGGGAGACGTTTCTAACCACCGGCGAGAGCACGACCTATGGCGGCGGCGCGGATTTCGCCGCGCCTGAATCGCACGCCGCGACCAAACCGGCGCCATGCTGCGCGCCGCGCCAAACCGAGGCGGCGTGATGGGCCAGCATCGCCCGTACAATGTGCTCTTCCTGTGCACCGGCAATTCGGCGCGATCGATCATCGCTGAGGCGGTGCTGGCGCGGCTCGGCGCGGGCAAATTCAGAGCCTTCTCCGCCGGCTCGCAGCCGAAAGGCCAAGTGCATCCGGAGGCGCTGCGCCTGCTGCGGCGCCTCAACTTCAACACCGACAATGCGCGCTCTAAGAGTTGGGATGAATTTGCGGGCGCCGATGCGCCGCCGCTCGATTTCGTGATCACCGTTTGCGACAACGCCGCTGGCGAGGTCTGCCCAGCTTGGCCGGGTCAACCGATGACCGCCCACTGGGGCGTGCCCGATCCAGCGGCGGTTGAAGGCACAGACGTACAAGTGGCGCAAGCGTTCGCCGACGCCTATGGCCGCCTCAGCAATCGCATCGCGATTTTCGCGGCGCTGCCGTTCGAGGGGCTGGATCGGCTGTCGCTACAAAACCGGCTCAACGACATTGGACGACCGGATCGGGCGCGCGAGACGTGAGCGACCTTGCGCGCCGCGTGGCGGCGGAATCGCTCGGATCGCTGCTGCTGACGGCCGTAGTAATTGGCTCCGGCGTGATGGGCGCGCAATTGGCGGCCGGCAATGCGGCGTTGGCGCTGCTCGCCAACACATTGGCGACCGCCGCGATCCTGTTCGTTCTGATCACGGCGCTTGCCCCAATCTCCGGCGCGCATTTCAATCCAGCTGTAACCCTCGTCGCCCTGCTGCGGCGCGATCTCACCGTCGGCGAAGCTGCCGCTTACGCGATCGCGCAATGCGTCGGATGCGTGGCCGGCGCGATCCTCGCACATGCCATGTTCGCGTTGCCGTTGGTGCAGATCGGCGCGACAGCGCGCAATGGTGCAGCGCAATTGCTCTCAGAGGGCGCGGCGACGTTTGCGCTTGTATTCGCCATCCTCGCTACCGCGCGCGTGCGCCCAAACGCTGTGGCGGCGGCGGTCGCGCTCACCATCGCGGCCGGCTATTGGTGGACAGCTTCGACCTCGTTCGCAAACCCGGCGATCACGCTGGCGCGCGCGCTCAGCGACACGTTCGCCGGCATTCGCCCGCAGGACGCGCCAGCTTTTGTCGGCGCGCAGTTTGCCGGCGCGCTGGTCGCGCTGGCGGCGTTTGCCTGGCTCTATCGCGACCCAGCCCGCGCGGCCCAGGCGGTGAGCACGGCGGCGGCGGCGCGGTCGGTTTCGAGCAAGGCGGGGTAGGTCCAGCTTTCCAGCTTGCCGGTAAAGCGCCGCGCGCAGCCGCGCTGCTGCAGCGCGTCGTGAAAACGCGCCAACTTGCCGAGCGCGCCATCGACTTCGAGCACATGGATGGGCTTTGCGGTGGCTGCAGCCTCCGTCGCCATATTGACGCTGTCGGCGGTGACGAAGACGTGGTCGGCGGCGGCGAGCATGGCGAAATAGGGGTTTACGCCTTCGCCTTCGTAGAAGAGCGCACAGTGCGGCGCGAGCCAGGTGCGGAAGGCGAGGCGCGCAGGATCGCGCGTGCGCCGCGACAGCGTCGCCATCAGCGTGCCGCCCGTATCGCGCTGCACATTCGCGAGCGCGTCGGCGATCGCCTTGGCGCGCGCAGCGGAGATGTCCTGACGTTTCGATTTGCCGCCGATCAGCACCGCGAAGCGCGGGCCGGGCAGGTCCTCCAGCGGCGTCGGATAGTCGAGCAGCGCCTGGTCGAGCTTCTCCGGCGTCACCCGATGGCAGGCGCCGACGATCGGCAACACGTTCGGCCCTTCAAGCCCGTCATGGATCGGCGGAATGACGACATCGAACTCGCGGGCGTTGACCCGTGGGTCCTGCAATTGCGCTACAAAGGTTTTGCCGCGCGACCACGTGCGCACGCCCATCGCGAACGGGATCGATGCGCGGCCGCAGCCGATCAAAATATCGGGCCAGGGCGGACCGATCAGGTCCGACCCGATCGAGAGCGCCTGCCGTGGCGCGGGCACAAATCCCGGCGGCAGCCACGAATACGGCGAGCGCAATCGCACCCGCTTTGTGGCCAGTTTGATCGGCGCGCGCCGCGCCAAAGCTTCAGCCAAACCGAGCGCCTGCGCCTCGATGCCGGCGCGGCCGTCGGTGACCGTCCACACGCTAAGCGGTTCGGCAGGCTGAAAGCCGACGTTTCTCACGCCTTGCTGCGCCCCCGCCCCGTTGTCAGAGGAACTTCACCTTGACGATCTCATAGGACTTCGCGCCGCCGGGGGCCATGACCTCGACGACGTCGCCTTCCTCCTTGCCGATCAGCGCGCGCGCGATCGGGGAGGTGATCGAGATCTTGCCGGCCTTCACGTCGGACTCGTCCTCGCCGACGATCTTGTACTTTGATTTATCGCCGGAATCTTCGTCGATCAGGTTCACGGTCGCGCCGAATTTCACCTGCTTGCCGGAAAGCTTGGAGACATCGATCACCTGCGAACGGGCGATCTTGTCCTCGATTTCGGCGACGCGCGTTTCGATGAACGCTTGGCGCTCCTTGGCGGCGTGGTATTCGGCGTTCTCCGACAGGTCGCCGTGGGCGCGCGCTTCCGCGATCGCCTGGATCACCTGCGGGCGCTCTACCGTCTTGAGACGTTTCAGTTCTGCGTCGAGGGCTTGATAACCCTCGGCGGTCATTGGGATTTTTTCCATGGGTGTGTGTGAAAGTCCGTCTAGGAAAGAGAAAGGTGTATCCGGTCCGGCTCCACGTCAAGCATAGGCCTGAAGCGCGCGAACGCCTAGGGGCGCCCCGGTTTTCAAGCGACGAATGGCCTGGATCGACGCCCGCGCCCCGGAGACAGTCGTATAATAGGGGATGTTCTGCGTCAGCGCCGTACGCCTGATCGAATAGCTGTCCCGGTAAGATTGGGCGCCTTCGGTGGTGTTGAAGACGAGCTGGACCTCGCCGTTCTTCATGGCGTCCACGACATGGGGTCGCCCCTCGGCCACCTTGTTGACCCGCTCGACCGCGATGCCCTTCTCCTTGAGGTAATCGGCGGTGCCGCCGGTCGCCAGGATACGGAAGCCCAGGTCGATCAGGTCCTGCGCCACCGGCACGAGCGCGGGCTTGTCGGCGCCCTTCACCGAGATGAACACGCAGCCCTCGGTCGGCAGGTTGATGCCCGAGGCGATCTGGCTCTTGGCGAAGGCGGCCTCGAAATTCTGATCCAGCCCCATCACCTCGCCGGTCGAGCGCATTTCCGGGCCGAGCACCGGATCGACGCCCGGGAAGCGCGCGAACGGGAACACCGCTTCCTTCACCGCGATATGTCCCTTGGACGGGCGATCGAGCTTCAGCTCCGCGAGCTTCACGCCGGCCATGACCTTGGCCGCCGCCGCCGCGATCGGGCGGTTGATGGCCTTGGCCACGAACGGCGCCGTGCGTGAGGCGCGCGGATTGGCTTCGAGAATGAAAATCTCGCCGTCCTTCACCGCGAACTGGATGTTGATCAGACCGCGCACATCGAGCGCGCGGGCCAGTTTCTTGGTCTCTTCCTCAATCTGCGCGACGAGCTTCTTTGAGAGCGAGTAGGGCGGCAGTGCGCACGCGCTGTCGCCGGAATGCACGCCCGCTTCCTCGATGTGCTCCATCACGCCGGCGACGAAGACGTCTTCGCCGTCGCAGATGGCGTCGACGTCGACTTCGATGGCGTCGCGCAGATAACGGTCCACCAGCAGTGGGCGCTTGTCCGAGACGACAAGTTCGGAAGGCCCGCCCAGCGCGCGCGAAATCTGCGCCACGTAGTCCTGCAGCTCTTCTTCCGTGTGCACGATGCGCATGGCGAGGCCGCCCAACACGTAGCTCGGGCGCAGCATCACTGGGTAGCCGATCTTCGCGGCCGCGGCGCGCGCCGCGTCCAGCGATCCGGCGATGGTGTTCTCCGGCTGCTTCAAGCCGATTTTGCGCAAGAGAGCTTGGAACCGGTCGCGATCCTCGGCGAGATCAATGGCATCGACGCTGGTGCCGAGGATTGGCGCGCCTTCATCGGCCAGCGGTTGCGCCAGCTTCAGCGGCGTCTGACCGCCGAACTGCACGATCAACCCTTCGACTGTGCCGCGCGCCTTTTCCGTCTCGACGATCTCCAGCACGTCCTCGGTGGTCAGCGGCTCGAAATAGAGGCGGTCCGAGGTGTCGTAGTCCGTGCTCACCGTTTCCGGGTTGCAATTGACCATGATCGACTCGACGCCGATCTCGGCGCACGCGAACGCGGCGTGGCAGCAGCAATAGTCGAACTCGATGCCTTGGCCGATGCGGTTCGGCCCGCCGCCCAGGATGATGATCTTCTTGCGATCCGATGGATCGGCTTCGCAGTCTGGCGTCTCTTGGCCGTAAGCGGGAAACTCGTAGGTCGAATACATGTACGGCGTCGTCGCGCGGAATTCGGCCGCGCAGCTGTCGATGCGCTTGAATTGCGGACGAACGCCAAGCTTGCGGCGCGCCGCGCGCACGTCACGCTCGCGCTGACCGGTAAGCTTGGCCAGGCGTGCATCGGAAAAGCCTTGCGCCTTGAGCGCGCGGAAGGCGGCTGCGTCTTTCGGCAGGCCGTCGGCGCGAATTTCCGCTTCTTTGGCTATGATTTCCGCCATTTGGCGGATGAACCACGGATCGAAATGCGCGGCCGTGCAAATCTCTTCGACGCTCAATCCGCGCCGCAGCGCTTCCGCCGCCACCAGCAAGCGATCCGCTTTCGGCGTCACCAAGCGCGCGCGCACCGCGGCGCGGCCATTGTCTTCGTCGGCGGCGCCTTCGATGGCGATTTCGTCCAGCCCAACCAAGCCGGTATCGAGTGAGCGCAACGCCTTCTGCAGCGATTCCTGGAACGTGCGGCCGATCGCCATGGCTTCGCCGACACTCTTCATCGAGGTGGTCAAAGTCGTGTCGGCGCCGGCGAAGCGCTCGAACGCAAAGCGCGGAATCTTGGTGACGACATAGTCGATCGTCGGCTCGAAGCTTGCCGGCATCGCCCCGCCGGTGATGTCGTTGGCGATTTCGTCGAGCGTGTAGCCGACCGCCAGTTTCGCGGCGACCTTGGCGATCGGGAAGCCCGTTGCCTTCGACGCTAGCGCCGAGGAGCGCGACACGCGCGGGTTCATCTCGATGACGACCATGCGCCCGGTCTTCGGGTTCACCGCGAACTGCACATTGGAGCCGCCGGTCTCGACGCCGATCTCGCGCAGCACCGCGATGCTGGCGTTGCGCATGATCTGATATTCGCGGTCGGTCAGTGTCAGAGCCGGCGCCACGGTGATGCTGTCGCCCGTATGCACGCCCATCGGATCGATGTTCTCGATCGAGCAGATGATGATGCAATTGTCCGCTTTATCGCGGACGACCTCCATCTCGAACTCTTTCCAACCGATAATGCTCTCTTCGACCAGAATTTCACTGATCGGCGAAGCGGCCAGGCCACGCTCGACGATCTCTTTGTACTCTTCGACATTGTAAGCGACGCCGCCGCCGAGGCCGCCCAGCGTCAGCGACGGGCGGATGATCGAAGGCAGCTGCACGTGGTCCAACGCGGCCAGCGCGTCGTCCATCGTGTTGACAAGGCGCGAGCGCGGGCTTTCCAGCCCGATCTTGTCCATCGCGTCGCGAAACTTGAGCCGGTGCTCGGCCTTTTCGATCACGTCGGCTTTGGCGCCGATCATCTCGACCTTGTGCTTCTTCAACACGCCGGTGCGGTCGAGCGTCAGCGCGCAATTGAGCGCGGTTTGTCCGCCCATCGTTGGTAGGATGGCGTCGGGCTTTTCTTTCTCGATGATCTTTTCGACCATCTCCGGCGTGATCGGCTCGATATAGGTCGCATCCGCCAACCCGGGATCGGTCATGATGGTCGCGGGGTTCGAGTTGACCAGGATGACGCGGTAGCCCTCGGCCTTGAGCGCCTTCACCGCCTGCACGCCGGAATAATCGAACTCGCAGGCCTGGCCGATAATGATCGGCCCCGCGCCTATGATCAGGATCGAGGAGATATCGGTACGTTTCGGCATGCGTCTCCGCCCGCTTCTTGCGGCGTCAGAATCGATCCTTCAGGGGGATCGCGCGTGCTTACTGGAAGGCAGGCTAGCGGACAAGACCCGCGCCGGGGCGGACTCAGGTGGGAGATGGAGCGGGTTGGAGCGGCCGGCCGCAACATGGGCACCGGCCACGCCCCCTGAGTATGCGCCAGTTTTCGAGATAGACCCCCGCGAGGGTGTTGCGGCTCGTTTGGGTGCCGTCAAACACGTAACCCGCGCAATGTGGGCATCGACAAAGAAGAACAGCCGGGACCGCTGCGCCCCCGAAAAGCGCCGCCAGAGCCAAAGGCGCGAGCAACATCCCTGCCGCCATAGGGCGCTCCCCGACGGAGAAGGAACTTGGTCCAGTCAAAAACGTGATGATCAGGGCGCCAAAAAAGGTGAGCAGCGATGACGTCGAGATCAATCCAAACGCCGCACCAAACTTTTCGAGGGTCGGCATCCAAGCTGCGCGTGCCCGTCTACGTACCCGCTCTAATCCGACTGGATCTGCATTAAGCCGGCGAGTGCGGTCTCGACCCCAAAGCATAATGAGTTGGTTCAGGACCGCTCCAAATACGCCCGCCGCAATGAGCACGAACCAAATCACTCAGTCACCTTCCAGTGCTTGATTTTTGCGAACATCATTCATCCCCGCAGTCAGGCCGCCGCTGGCGCTGGCGCGCCGCGCTGAAGCAGGAACACGACCAACACACCCGCGGCCAGCGCGATGAAACCGCCGAGGCCGACAATGCCGTTCCAAGGAAAGGTCGGCATCGACACCGCCGCGAGCGTCAGCCCGCCGACGGCGTTGAAGGTCCCGTGGAAGATGCCTGCGGCCCACACCGATCCGGCGCGCTCTCGCACCAAAGCGATGATGGGCGAGAGCAGCAGGCAAAACAGAACGAACAGGCCAACGCCCAGCAGCCGATTGTCGGGATAATTGTGGCCGAACAGGTAGATCGCCGGCGCGTGCCAGAAGCCCCAGACCAGCCCCGTCCCGAGCGACGCGCGCCAGAACCCGGCGGGGCGCCACAGATAGTGCAGATAGCCGCGCCACCCCAGCTCCTCTGTGAAGGTGAGGATCACTGTGTTGATGAGCGCGCCGACAGAAATCGACATCGTCACAAGAAACGCCGTGCTCAGGAGCAGTGGCGGGATCTGTGAAATGTCCTGACCTTGCGCCGCGACGCCTTGCGCCTGCGCGGCGCCGACATCGACATAAGTGCGATCCGAAAGCAGCAGCGTGAGCGCCACCGACGCCGCCGCGATGGCGATCGGGAACAGCCACGCCATCAGCCACCACCAATTCACCTTGAACCGCAGCCCGAGCGCCTCGACGCGCCGACCCTTCTCAAACGCCAGCGCACAAATGAGCGCAGCGATGGTTGGGCCAACCATCGACACCGCCAGCACAGCGACGGCGATCTGCGGCGGCGCCTCGTGCAGGCCGGCGCCCCGCGCGCCGATGACGATCGCCCACGTCACAGCGTAAGCGAGCGCGAGGAAGATTATCGATTTGGTTCGCGTCGTCATCATTCGCCCCCGTCATTCTTTTGCTCAAGCGGCGCGCCAATTTTGACGCCGCGCGTGCGCAGCGCTTCGCGCAGCAGGAACTCGATTTCCGCATTCACGCTGCGCAATTCCGCGTTCGCCAAGCGGGCGATCGCGTCATGCAGCGCCGGATCGAGTCTGAGCGCGAAGGCTTTGCGGTCGCTCGCCATCGGGCCGCTACTGATACAGTGAGCCTGCGTTGACGACCGGCTGGGCGTCGCGGTCGCCGCACAGCACCACCAGCAGGTTCGACACCATGGTGGCGCGCCGTTCGTCGTCGAGCGCGACGATTTCGCGTTCGCTCAATTGCTCAAGCGCGTGCTGCACCATCTCGACCGCGCCCTGCACGATGAAGCGGCGCGCGGCGAGCACGGCTTCGGCTTGCTGGCGGCGTAACATGGCGCTGGCGATTTCCGGCGCGTAGGCGAGGTGGCTGAGCTTGGTTTCATCGATCACGACGCCCGCGACCGCGACGCGCTCCTGCAGCTTCTCGCGCAGCAGGCTGGAGACTTGATCGGCGTCGCCGCGCAAAGTCGGCTCGTCATGCTCGGAATGATCGTAAGAGAAGTGCGAAGCGATTTCACGCACCGCGGTCTCGATCTGGATATCGACGAAGGTCTGATACTCATCGACATCGAACAGCGCCTGGCCAGTGTCGGTCACTCGCCACACGACGACGGCTGCGATCTCGATCGGGTTGCCGCGCTTGTCGTTCACTTTGAGCTTTTCGCCGGTGACGTTGCGCACCCGCAGGCTGATCTTCTTGCGCGAGTACCAGGGCAGCACCCAGCGCAGGCCGGGAATGCGGTCGGTGCCCTTGTAATTGCCGAACAAGGTGATCGCGGCGGCCTCGTTGGGCTGCAGTGTGTAGAAGCCGCACAGCTGCAGGGTGAGGACGACGGCCAGCACAATCGTGCCGATGCCGTTAACTGCGTTCTCGTCGCGGATGAGGGCCACGATGCTCCAGATCATCAAGGCCAGAACGATCAGAGTGATGAGGAGCA
>JBFWYC010000019.1:0-74231 GCA_050186805.1 Hyphomonadaceae bacterium | reverse complement strand
CTGCATGAGAGCAGCAACCGACATCCGGGCCGCTCTTGGCCCGCCGGCGCCCTCGCCGGCACGGCGCCGCCACTGCCGCCACGCGCGGCGCTTGTTCGATCTGGCGCATGCCGGCGAGGGCGCCGGCGGTCCAAGCCGAGGCGCGCTCATCCAGGCAGCTTTTCCGCGCGCTTTTCGTCCAGATAGCGCGCGCTCTTTGGCTTCAGCGTCCCATCCAGTTCGATCAACAGCGGGTTGCCGGTGGGGATTTCGAGGTTGACGATGTCGGCGTCGGCCACACCGAGCAGGTGCTTGGCGATGGCGCGCAGCGAATTGCCGTGCGCGGCGACAATAAGATTGCGCCCCGCCTTCAGCTCCGGCGCGATGGCTTCGTTCCAATACGGCAGCACGCGATCGAGCGTCGTTTTCAACGATTCCGTTTTCGGCAGATGCGCGACGCCAGCATAGCGGCGGTCGCGGCTGAAATCGAACTCGACGCCCTCATAGGGCGGCGGCGGCACATCATAGGAGCGCCGCCACACCTTCACTTGCGCTTCGCCATGCTTGGCGGCGGTCTCGGCCTTGTTGAGCCCAGTCAGCGCCCCGTAATGGCGCTCGTTCAGACGCCAGTCCTTTTCGACGGGCAGCCAATTCAGCTGCGCCTCCTCCAGCGCCAGATTGCCGGTGCGGATGGCGCGGGTGAGCACGGAGGTGAACATCTTGTCGAAGCCCGCCCCGCTGGCGGCCAACAGGCGCCCGGCCGAGCGCGCCTGCGCCTCGCCTTCGGCGGTCAGATTCACGTCCACCCAGCCGGTGAAGCGATTGTCGAGATTCCACTGGCTTTGGCCGTGGCGGAGAAGGGCAAGAAACGTCATGGGCGCCTGCCTTTCAGCCCCGCCCGCGCCCGTCAAGAGCCGAAGCCGCTTGGAGCCTCGCCGCCCAGCGGCTACATGGCCGGCCATGCGCCATTGGACCTTCCATCCGCTCGTCTTCTACCCGCTCGCGGCCCTGCTCGCGGCGGCGTTCATTCTGATCAGCCTGAAACCCCAGGCCTGGCCGCGGGAACCCGCGCCGGTGGCCGGACAAGTGGTGGACGGATCGATCGTTTTCGAGGGCATGGGCTTCAACACCCCCGACGACAGCCCCGAACAGGATATGACCGTCGAGCGCGACTTCTGGGGCAATCCGCTGGCGCTCCACATCGCGCAATTGCCCAACCAGCCGCTGCCGACGCCAGCCGAGCAAGGCGTGCGCATCCTGATGACGCCCGAGCAGCTGGCGATGATCGAGGATAAGCCGCTCACCATCGAGGTCAGCTACGAGCCGCTGCAGGTGAACCCCTCCTCGGCGCTCGCGGTTTCGATCCAGAGCATCGGCCCGGCCACCTGGATTACGCAGACCACCCCTGCGGAACCGAGCACGGTGCGCTTTGAGATGCCTGCCCAATTTGCGGTCACCGGCATTGGTTTGCGCGCCATCGCCGGCGGCGCCGACCAGGCTTACGGGATAAAAATCACACGGATCAGGATTACGCCGCACGCCTGAGGCGGCGCGTCCGGTTGAAATTCACCCCCTTTTGGACCACACCGCAGCTCCTTTTCCCGACGACTACGGATCAAGCCCATGTTGCCTGCGCCACGCGCAAGCTTGAGCGCCAATAGTGCGGAGTTCGAAACCTATCCGCTGGTGAAGCCGACAGGCTTCCGCGAATACGACGCGCGCTGGTGGTTCGGCATTCAGGGCGCCGACAAGGCGCCCGAACTCAACCTGCTCGGCGTGCAAGCGTTGGGCCTGGGCCTCGGCACTTTGATCCACGAGTTTGGCGTCGCGCCGCGTATCGTGGTCGGCCACGACTTCCGCTTCTATTCGCAGTCGATCAAGCAAGCGTTGACCATCGGCCTGATGCAGGCCGGCATCGAGGTCAACGACATCGGCCTGGCGCTTTCGCCGACCGCGTATTTCGCGCAATTCGCGCTCGACATTCCGTGCGTCGCCATGGTGACGGCGAGCCACAACGAGAACGGCTGGACCGGCGTGAAGATGGGCGCCAACAAGCCGCTCACGTTTGGCCCCGAAGAGATGGGCCGGCTGAAAGAGATCATGCTAGGCGGCGCGTTCAAGCCGCGCGCCGGCGGCGCCTATACGCGCGTCGACGGCATGCGTGAGCGCCATATCGCCGATGTCGCCAGCCGCGTGAAGCTGTCGCGTCCGATCAAAGTGATCGCCGCCTGCGGCAACGGCACGGCCGGCGCGTTCGCGCCGGAAGCGCTGCGCCGCATGGGCGCGGAAGTGATCGATCTGCACACCGCGCTCGATTGGACCTTCCCGCACTACAACGCCAACCCCGAAGACAGCGAAATGCTGCACGACATGGCCGCCGCCGTGAAAAAGCACGGCGCCGATCTGGCGCTCGGCTTCGATGGCGATGGCGATCGCTGCGGCGTCGTCGATGACGAGGGCGAGGAGATTTTCGCCGACAAGATCGGGCTGATGCTGGCGCGCGATCTCTCGGCGCAGCACCAGAACGCCACGTTCGTCGTCGATGTGAAATCGACGGGGCTTTACGCCGTCGACCCCGTGCTCAAGGCCAACGGCGCCAAGGTCGATTACTGGAAGACCGGCCATTCCTACATTAAGCGCCGCACCACCGAACTCGGCGCGCTCGCCGGCTTCGAAAAGTCCGGCCACTTCTTTTTCCGCCCGCCGCTGGGGCTCGGTTATGACGACGGCATCGTCGCCGCTTCCGCCGTGCTGGCGATGCTCGACCGCAATAGCGGCAAGAAGCTCTCCGATCTGCGCAAAGCGCTGCCGAAAAGCTTCACCTCGCTGACCATGAGCCCGCACTGCGATGACGAGAAGAAATACGGCATCGTCGATCAGGTCGTGGCGCAATACAGCCAAGCCGCGAAGGCCGGCGAAAAAATTCTCGGCCGCGCCATCCGCGACGTGAACACCGTCAACGGCGCACGCGTCACGCTCGAGGACGGCGCCTGGGTTCTGGTGCGCGCCTCATCGAACAAGCCCGAATTGGTGGTCGTGGTCGAAAGCATGACCAGTGACGACGACATGCGCGCGCTCTTCCGCGACGAAGTGAAACCGCGCTTGGCGCGCTTCGCCGAAGTCGGCGCCTACAATCAGGAGATTTGATCCATGCGCGTTACCATGATCGGCACCGGCTATGTGGGCCTTGTGTCCGGCGCATGCTTCGCCGATTTCGGCCACACGGTGACGTGCGTCGACAAGGACGCCTCCAAGATCGAGCGCCTGCTCGCCGGCGAAATTCCGATCTTCGAACCGGGGCTCGACGAATTGGTGAAAGACAATGTCGAGCAGGGCCGGCTCTTCTTCACCACCGACCCGAGCGCGGCCATCCGCGACGCCGACGCTGTCTTCATCGCTGTCGGCACGCCTTCGCGCCGCGGCGACGGCCACGCCGATCTCTCCTACGTCTATGCGGCCGCCGAAGAGATCGCCAAGCTGATGAACGGCTACACGGTCGTCGTCACCAAATCGACGGTGCCGGTCGGCACCGGCGACGAGGTGGAAGCGATCATCAAGAAGGCGCGCCCCGATGGCGAATTCGCCGTCGTCTCCAACCCGGAATTCCTGCGCGAGGGCGCGGCGATCAACGATTTCAAACGCCCCGACCGCGTCGTCGTCGGCACCGACGATGAGCGCGCGCGCGAATTGATGCGTCAGCTCTATCGCCCGCTATTCCTCAACGAAACGCCGATGGTGTTCACCGAACGCCGGACCTCGGAATTGATCAAATATGCCGCCAACGGCTTCCTGGCGATGAAGATCACCTTCATCAACGAGATCGCCGACCTCTGCGAAGCTGTCGGCGCCAATGTGCAGGAAGTCGCCCGCGGCATCGGCCTGGACAACCGCATCGGCCGCAAGTTCTTGAACGCCGGCCCCGGCTATGGCGGCTCGTGCTTCCCGAAGGACACGCTGGCGCTGATGAAAACCGCGCGCGACAACAACGCGCCGATCGAACTGATCGAAGCAACGGTGCGGGTGAATTCGGCGCGCAAGCAAAAGATGGCGCAGAAGATCATCGACGCCGTCGGCGGCGATGTGCGCGGCAAGACCATCGCGGTCCTCGGCCTCACCTTCAAGCCGAACACAGACGACATGCGCGACGCGCCCGCGCTCGACATCGTGCCGACGCTGCAGGCCGAAGGCGCCAAGGTGCGCGCCTTCGATCCCGAAGGCATGAACGAGGCCAAGCACATGCTGAAGGACGTTCAGTTCGCCACCGGCCCCTATGATTGCGTGCAGAGCGCCGACGCCGTGGTGATCATCACCGAATGGGACCAATTCCGCGCCCTCGACCTCGATCGCATCAAAGCCGCGCTGAAGACGCCGACCCTGATCGACCTCCGCAACATCTATCGCCCCGAAGAAATGCAAGCGAAGGGCTTCAAGTATGTGAGCGTGGGGCGGGTATAAGCCCCGACCACCACCTCGTCATTCCGGGGCAATGCGCAGCATTGAACCCGGAACCCAGGGGCAAACGATGTGCTGGTTGCCCCTGGCTTCCGGATCGCGCTTCGCGGAATGACGAAGTATGATGCGATCCGTGCAACGTGACGGACCGCCATGCCCATCCGTAAGTTCTCCGAAATCCAGAAACTTGCCGAGAAGCATCACGGCAAAGCGGGATTGGCGAAGCGGTTGGCCGAGCATGACGGCGGCAAGGCGCCGAAGCTTAAGACGCAGAAGGACGACCGCTGGCTCGCGTCGATGTCGCAAGCCGTGTTCTCAGCCGGCTTCTCGTGGGATGTGATCGAGAAGAAGTGGCCGGGCTTCGAGGAGGCGTTCGAGCGCTTCGATCCGCACCGCGTCGCGTTTTATGCTGATCGCGACATTGCGCGGCTCTTGAACGACGCGCGCATCGTCCGTAACGGCGCGAAGATTCAGGCGACGATCAACAACGCGCAATTCGTGATCGATACCGCCAAAGAACACGGCTCGTTCACGAAATTCCTGAAGGCCTGGCCGGCGAGCGATCAGATCGGCCTGATGGAGCACTTCAAGAAGCACGCCTCGCATCTCGGCCCATCAGCGACGATGTACTTCTTGCGCTTCAATGGCTGGGACAGTTTCATCCTCTCGCCGGACGTGACCAAGGCGCTGATCCGCGAAAAGGTCGTCAACAAAGCGCCGACATCGAAAGCCGATCTGAAAGCCGTGCAAGCCGCCTTCAACGCCTGGACCGCACAAAGCGGCCTGCCGCAGCGCGACGTCAGCCGGATCCTGTCGTTCAGCGTCGGCCCGGGGGCCTGAGGGGTTTGCTGCACTGCCGCGTGCGCTCGTCCGCGCGCCGCGCTATGACGCTGCCATGACCTACGCCGCCATTACCGGCTGGGGCGCGGCAATGCCCCCCTCCGTGTTGTCCAACGACGACCTCTCCACCTTCCTCGACACCAATGACGAATGGATCACCACGCGCACCGGCATGAAGGAGCGGCGGGTCAGCCATATCAGTGGCATCGAGATGGCGATCATCGCCGCGCGGCGCGCGCTCGCCTGCGCTGGGCTTGAGGGCAAGGATATCGATCTCATCGTCTATGGCTCGTGCAGCAATGACGAGCAGGTGCCGAACGCCTCGTCGGGCGTGCAAGCCGCGATCGGCGCCAAAAACGCCGCCTCGATGGACGTGAACACCGCTTGCACCAGTTTTCTCTATTCGCTCTCCACCGCCACTGCGATGATCCGCACCGGCGTCGTCAAGCGCGCGTTGGTGATCGGCGTCGAAATCATCTCGCCGTTCATGGATTGGGAAAATCGCAACGTCGCGGTTTTGTTCGGCGACGGCTGCGCGGCGGTTGTGGTGGAAGCGACGGACAAAGAAGTGGGCGTATTGGGCGAACAGCTTGGCTGCCTGGCCGACGTCCGCCACACTTTGCGCGTGCGCGGCATGGGCACGGCCTATTGCAATCTCGACGTCGTCTCCGGCGTGACCGCGTGGGATTTCGACGGCCAGGAAATCTTCCGTCACGCCGTGCAAGGCATGGTGCAGGCCAGCGCCGCGGTGATGAAGAAATGCGGCGTGACGGCGGACGACATCGATCTCGTTGTCCCCCACCAAGCCAATTTGCGCATCATCGAAGCGGTGGTCACGCGCGCCGGCATTGCGATGGACAAAGTGATGCTGACCGTCCAACGCTACGGCAATATGAGCGCCGCCACTGTGCCAGTCGCGCTTACGGAAGCGGTAGAGCAAGGCCGCGTCAAACCCGGCGCGCTGATTCTGATGCCGGCGTTCGGCGCGGGGCTTACGGTCTGCGCTCACATTGTGCGCTGGGGCGATCGGGTGACGCCGCTCGGCCAAAGCGAGGCGCAATTTCCGCCGACGAAGCTCGACGCGCTGGGCCTCGTCAACGCCATCCGCGCCAAGAAGGCCGAAGCCGCGCCCGGCTCCGCTGCGGGCCTGCGCGCGCCGAAACTTGTGGAAACTGGCGCGAAATAAGCGCGCTTAGGTGTAGCGCTTCGAGGTGCGCTGTTCGCCGACGTCGGGCGCTTGCGTTGGCGCGCCAGCGTAGCCGGTGAGCCGATCAGCGACGAACGGATTGGTTTGCCGCTCTTGGCCGAACGTTGAAATCGGACCGTGGCCCGGCACGAACGCGATCTCCTCGCCCAGCGGCCAGAGCTTGCCGGTGATCGAATCGATCAGCTGTTGATGATCGCCGCGCGGAAAATCCGTGCGCCCAATCGAACCCGCGAACAACACGTCGCCGACAAACGCGATCTTCGCCTCCGCATTGTGTATGACGACGTGGCCTGGCGTGTGCCCCGGCGTGTGCGCGACGGTGAAGGTCACGCCCTCGAACTCAAGCCGCTCGCCATCCTCGAAATAGCGATCGGGCGTGACATTGCGCAGGCCGCCAACGCCGTAGCGGCTGGCCCCCGCCTCGATTAGATCGAGCCAGAATTGGTCGTCGCGATGCGGGCCCTCGACAGCCACGCCGGTGCGCTCACGCAACTCGGCGGCCGCGCCCGCATGATCGAAATGGCCGTGCGTGAGCCAGATGCGCGTCAGCGTAAGCCCAAAATGCTCGAGCGCGCCAAGCAGCGTCTCGACATCGCCGCCGGGATCGACGAAGGCGGCGTTCTTGGTTTCCGGATGCCAGACCAGCGAGCAATTCTGCTGCAGCGGCGTCACCGGCACGATGCGAACCTGCAATTGGGGCGGGGTTTGGGTCATGCTCTACGCGAATAGCTTCGGCTCGATTTCAGCGTGCCACGTCCAGGCGTCGGCGATAATTGCGTCAATACCGCGCTGCGCGCTCCAGCCGAGTTCGCGCTTGACCAAAGCGGTGTCCGCCACCAAGGCCGGCGCATCGCCATCACGGCGCGGCGCGGAAGTTGCTGGCGCCTTGCGGCCGGTGACGCGTTCGATCGCGGCCAGCAATTCCAAAACGGTGACGCCGTCGCCGGTGCCGAGATTGGCCGCAAGGCTCGCACCGCCGCCAAGCAAACGCTCGATCGCCCGCACATGCGCATCGGCAAGATCCAGCACGTGCACGTAGTCGCGCAGGCAGGAGCCGTCGCGGGTGGCGTAGTCCTGGCCGAAAATCTTGAAGCCGTCGCGCCGGCCGAGCAGCGTAAACAGCGCCAGCGGTATGGCGTGCGTTTCCGGCGTGTGGCGTTCGCCGATAGCCTGATCGGGCGCGGCGCCGGCGGCGTTGAAATAGCGCAGATGCGCGAACTTCAAGCCGTAGGCGGCGGCGATATCGCGGCTTGCCTGTTCGATCATCAGCTTGGTCCAGCCATACGGGCTCACCGGCGCTTGCGGATGCGTTTCGTCCATCGGCAGGCGCTGCGGTTCGCCGTAGGTGGCGCAGGTGGAGCTGAATACGAACGCATTCACGCCGTGCGCACGCATCGCATCGAGCACATTGAGCGCGCCGGAAACATTGTTGTCGTAAAATTGGTCTGGGTGTTTGACCGACTCGCCCACCTCGATCAGCGCCGCGCAATGCAGCACCGCGTCCGGGCGGTGCGCGCCGAACACTTCGCTCAAGCGCGCGCGGTCGCGAATATCGCCCTTTTCAAAAGCCCCCCAGCGCACGAAGCGTTGGTGGCCGTTGGAGAGATTGTCGTAAACGACGACTTTGTGGCCTGCCCGGCTCAACGCCAGGCAGCAATGCGCGCCGACATAACCCGCCCCGCCAGTCACAAGAATTGTCGCCATCGCGCCGTCCTGTTAGAGCCTTGGCGCCATGAACGCCACCCCATACGCCGCACTGAAACAAGCCTGGACCGCTGTCGAAACTGAGGCGGCGCGGCTGAAGCAGCGCACTTTGCTCGATCTGTTCGCAGCCGACGCCGGCCGTGTGCAAGCCTTGACGCGCGAAGCGCCGCACCTGCTCGCGGATTTCTCCAAGCAGCGGATCGATGCGCAGGCGCTCGCCGCGTTCGCGGCTTTGGCCGAGGCCGCCGGCTTCGACGACTGGCGCAAGAAGCTGTTCGCCGGCGACATCGTCAACACCACGGAGGGCCGCGCGGCCAAGCATTGGGCGCTGCGCATCACCGACCCGCCGGGCGGCGACAACGACATCACCGGCGTCCTCGACCGCATGCACGAGTTCGCGCACGAAATCGCGACGAGTGAGATCAATGCGATCGTGCATTTGGGCATTGGCGGCTCCGACCTTGGCCCGCGCCTTGTGCTCGATGCGCTGAAGCCGCACCGCCGCCCCGGGCTGCAGGTGCGCTTCGCCGCCAACGTCGACGGCGCCGATGTCGCCGATGCGATCGAAGGGCTCGACCCGGCGCGCACTTTGCTGATCGTTGTGTCGAAGACCTTCACCACGCAGGAGACGCTCGCCAACGCCGAGTTCGTGCGCGCCTGGGGCCCGGCGCGGATCGCGGCGGCGACGGCTGCGCCGGCGAAAGCGGTGCAATGGGGCGTCGATGAGCGCGACGTGTTTCCGTTCTGGGATTGGGTCGGCGGGCGCTATTCGCTGTGGTCTTCGGTTTCGCTCGTGTGCGAGATCGCCCTGGAGCACGGCGTCTTCTTCCGCCTGCTCGAAGGCGCGGAAGCCATGGACCGGCATTTCGAGACCGCGCCCTTCGCTGAAAATCTGCCAGCGCTCTCGGCTGCGATTCAGATGTGGAATCGCGAAGCCCTCGGGCATGGCTCGTACGGACTTATTCCCTATTCCGAGCGCTTGCGGTTGCTGCCGGCTTATCTGCAGCAGCTCGAAATGGAATCGAACGGCAAGCGCGTCAACCGCGATGGCGAGGCGCTGGCGCGTTCTTCCTGCGCGGTGACGTGGGGCGCGGCCGGCACCAACGCGCAGCATTCGTTCTTCCAATTGCTGCATCAGGGCGTGCAGGAAATTCCGATCGAGTTCATCGTCAACACCGGCGCCCATGAAGGCCCGCCCTCGCATCGCGCTAAGGTCTTCGCCAACGCACTGGCGCAGGCGCGCGCGCTGATGGTGGGCAAGAGCGCCGAGCAAGCGCGCGCCGAGATGATCGCCAAAGGCATGAGCGTAGCGGAGGCCGATCGCCTGGCGCCGCACCGCGCCTTCCCGGGCGACCGCGCTTCGACGCTTCTCGCGCTCGATACCCAATCGCCGGAAGCGTTGGGCGCCTTGCTGGCGTTTTACGAGCACCGGACTTTCGCCCAGGCGGTGCTGGCCGGCGTCAATCCGTTCGACCAGTGGGGCGTGGAACTCGGCAAGGAGATGGCCAACGCGCTGTTGCCGGCGCTCGAAGGCGGCCCGGCGCCGCAAGGCTTGGACGCCAGCACGGCGGCGTGGGTAAAACGGCTGACTTGAGACGGCTTTTCGCCGCGATCATCTGAAATTGATCATTGTCTTCCCGAGGCGCGGGCTACAGATGGGCCCAGGGACGACGGCAGCAGGAGCGACGACATGAGATTTGGGTTTGCAGCGGCGGTGTTGGCTTTGGCGTGTGCGAGCGCTCCGGCGTTTGCGCAGGACGGGACCACCCCTGCTCCCGCCGCCCCGGCTGTCACGGCGACCTCGCAGTGCGGCGCGACGCCCCCGGCCCCGACCGTTCCCGACGGCGCCACCGCCGACCGCGCCGCCATGAACACGGCCAACGAAGCCTACCAGGCCTACGGCACGGCGATGCAGGCGAATCTGGCTTGCCGGCGCGACGAGGTGACCGCGCTGCGTGCGCAGGCGCAGGCGCTGACCGATGAGTACAATCGGCTGAACGGCGAATTGGGCGCGACCACGCAAGCCATGGTCGCGGCGGCGGAAGCGTTCAACGCGCGCTAGGTCTGGTCAGGACGAATTGAGGCAAGGCGCCGCGCGCAGCCAGATGCTGCGGGCGGCGTCGTTGTGTGTGCGGACGGCGACGCGCGAGAGAATGCGCGACATGCCATGCGCCAGCCGGCGCAGCATGTGCGTGACGAGCGCGCCGATGTTGCGCAGCGCCGCGCGCGCCTTGGCGATCTGCGTGCGCAGATCGCGTGCGCGCAAGGCCCGGCGCAAGTGTGCGCCAAGCACGGCGCGGCGCGCCTGCTTGTAGGCTTTCGGGCCATAGACGCGCACGAAACGCCCGCGCCAGCGCCGATGCGCATGCACCACCACCAGCCGTTCGATCAGCCCGCGCACTTCGCGCACGAAGGGCGCCGCGGCGCGCTCGAACCAAAGCTCGACGCCGGCGCCGGCGAAGAGATCGCCGAGATAAGCCAGCCAAAACCCCGCCCAGCACGCAAGCTGGGCGAGACTCCGATCCGATAACAATGATGAGGGCGCAAGGCGCATGCGCGCGAGTGTACGGGCGCGGCGCAGGTGTGGGATAGATTTTGGGACGAACGTTGGTTTGAAAGGGGTTTTGGGGGCGGAGGTGTGGGATAGGCGCTCAGGACCGCCGGCGCCCTCGCGGTTCTAATGGCGCGTGTTCGCGTGTTTGCGGGTGACACACACGCACGCTGAGCGGCGGACGATCGGGGCGAATGGACGGGGTGCGTGTGTGTCACCCTAGCCAGCCACTACCGAGGCCCCGGATCTCTATCGCGAAACAGCGTGCCAACCCAAACCAAGTGGAAAGCCAGTCCGATCAAAAGCATTGGGCAGGCGACAAGAATTGCGACCCACAAATGGTCTCGCCCCAGCAACACGATCAATACGGCCACAAGGTAGAAAGCGATACCGAAATGGAAGCTGCGCGCCTTGAGCATGCCCACGACATCAGAGGTATCCTGAGCCAACGGGCGTTGCGTTCGCAGCAACAGATTCCAGTTCGCTGGGCGAAAGATGGTCGCCCAGAGTCCAGTTACAAAAAAGAGCCCGATGCTGACACAAGCAAGCGCATAGATTGGCAAAAATCGAAGCGCCCAGCCCAAGGCGGCACAAGCGACAGCACCGAGTGCACACAGAAGTCCGAGCGCTATTCGAACAAGAATATGCACATCAACTCCGTGACGAGTTTGGCGAGGGCGGCTTCTCGCGGTGCGCCGTCTTGCATGTCGGGCACCTGGTCCAGAGCACAACGGGGGCGCCTGCGCCCCATGGCGCACGAAAGAGAGGTGTTCGACAGCTCCAGCACCTGCACCAGAAATATTGGAGCGCAACAAGGCCGAAGCCCAACATTATGAGCGCGTACAAGCCGGCGGAGTCGGTTGCCTTCTGCAACTCGCCTAGCAGAGGACTGACAAGACCAATCGCGATCGCCAAAGCCACCCACGCGCAGATGGCGGCGTAGACGATCCAAATGCGGGCGGAGTTCGAAAATCTCACACTGCTGCCCTTTGGACCGCCGGCGCCCTCGCCGGCATAGAATGGTTCAACTGCTGCGGTCGGCGTGTGATTTGTGCGCCGATGCCGGCGAGCGCGCCGGCGGTCCAAAACACTGCGCCAAGCGCCTCCGCTCACGCCGCGCGGGCGGCGGCGACGACGGCGATTTTGACGTCGTTCACGGCGGCGCGCACGAGTTTTTCGTCGTCGCCTTCGGCCATGATGCGCACCAAGGGTTCGGTGCCGCTCTTGCGCACCAGCAGGCGGCCTGAGCCGGTGAGGCGCGCTTCGGCGGCCTTGATCGCCTCCTTGACGCTGGCCGCTTCCAACGGGTCGGGGCGGCCCTTCTCGTAGCGCACGTTTTCCAGCACTTGCGGGGCGGGCTCGAACTGCTTGCAGACTTCGCTCGCCGGCTTGCCGCTTTGCACGATCACGGCGAGCACTTGCAGCGCCGCGAGCAACCCGTCGCCTGTGGTGGAGAAATCGCTGAGAATGATGTGGCCGGATTGCTCGCCACCGACATTGTAGCCTTTGGCGCGCATCTGCTCGACCACGTAGCGGTCGCCGACATTGGTGCGTTCGAGCTTGAGCGACAGCCCCTTCAGGAAACGCTCCAGGCCCAGATTGCTCATCACAGTGGCGACAATGCCGGGCTTGGTCAGCGTGCCGGACTCCTTCCAGCTGCGCGCGATCAGCGCCATCAGCTGATCGCCATCGATCAAATGCCCCTTCTCATCGACGATGGCGACGCGATCGGCGTCGCCGTCGAGCGCGATGCCGAGATCGGCGCGATATTTCAGCACCGCATCCTTCAGCGCGCGGGTATCGGTGGAGCCGACCTCTTCATTGATGTTGAAGCCATCGGGCTCGACGCCGAGCTTGATCACCTCGGCGCCCAATTCATAGAGCGCGACGGGCGCGACCTTGTAGGCGGCGCCGTTGGCCGCATCGATGACGATGCGCAAGCCCTTGAGCGTCAGCTTCTTCGGGAACGTCGCCTTGACGATCTCGACATAGCGGGCCTGCGCGTCGTCGATGCGGCGCGCGCGGCCGAGGCGCGCAGGATCGGCCAAGTGCTCATCGAGCTTGGAATCCATCAGCCGCTCGATCTCGATCTCGGCGTCGTCGGAGAGCTTGTAGCCGTCGGGGCCGAACAGCTTGATGCCATTGTCGGCGAACTTGTTGTGCGAGGCCGAGAGCATGACGCCGAGATCGGCGCGTAGGGAGCGCGTCAGCATGGCGACCGCCGGCGTCGGCAGCGGGCCGAACAGCACCACGTCCATGCCCGCGGCGGTGAAGCCCGCCGTCAGCGCCGGCTCCAGCATGTAGCCGGAGAGGCGCGTATCCTTGCCGATCACCACCAGGTGGCGGCGGTCGTCGGCGCTCATGAAGCGCTTGCCGGCGGCGAGCCCCACGCGCATGGCCACTTCCGGGGTCATGGGATAGCGGTTGGCCGTCCCCCGAATGCCGTCCGTGCCGAAATAGGCTCGCGTCATGCTCGCTCCGTACCCAATGTGGTTCACATCGCCCGATATGAACCGCTTTTGGTTCAGGTTGGGCGGTAAGTCATTCGTCGCATGTTGAAAGACTAATTGAGGTGCAAATCAATGGCTGCGAGGGCATGACCTGCCCGGACAGCGCAGGGACGCGAGCTAATCATGTGCGGCATTATCGGAATCCTGGGTGCGGCCCCCGCCGCGCCCCGGCTGGTCGAAGCTTTGAAGCGGCTCGAATACCGCGGCTACGATTCAGCCGGCGTCGCCACCCTGGAAGGCGGCGCGATCCAGCGCCGGCGCGCGCCGGGCAAGCTGGTTAATCTGGAGCGCGAACTGGCCGCCTCGCCGCCGGCGGGCGTCTCCGGCATCGGCCACACGCGCTGGGCCACCCATGGCGCGCCGACCACCAGCAACGCCCACCCGCACGCGACCGAGAAGGTCGCCATTGTCCACAACGGCATTATCGAGAACTTCCGTCCGCTGCGCGAAGAGCTGATCAAGGCCGGCCATCAGTTTACCTCCGAAACGGACAGCGAGGTGATCGCGCATCTGATCACTGACTATCTGGATAAAGGCCAATCGCCCGAACAGGCGGCGATCGCAGCGGTGCGGCGCCTCGAAGGCGCGTTCGGCATCGCCTGCCTGTTCGCCGGCGACGACAACATTCTGATCGGCGCACGCAAGGGCAGCCCGCTCGCGGTCGGCGTGGGCGACGGCGAGATGTTTCTGGGCAGCGACGCTATCGCGGTGTCGCCGTTCACCACGCGCGTGATGTTCCTCGACGAAGGCGACATCGCGGTGCTGACGCGCACGAAAGTGAAAGTGCTCGACGCCAACGGCCAGGTGGCGGAGCGGCAAGTGCATGTGTTCTCCGGCGCGGCGGCGGCGGTGGAGAAAGGCAATCACCGCCACTTCATGCAGAAAGAAATCTACGAGCAGCCGGAAACCACCGGACGCACCATCGCGCGCTACGTGAACGCCTATGACGAGCGCGTCGAGATGCCGGATCTCGACGGCGTCGATCTGGCCGCAGATAGCGCCATCGTCATCGGCTGCGGCACGGCACACTATGCCGGGCGCGTCGCCGAATACTGGCTGGAGCAAGTCTCCGGCATCGCGGTCGAAACCGACATCGCCTCGGAATTCCGCTACCGCAAACCGGCGTTCGGCAAGAAGAGCTTCGGCGTGTTCGTCTCGCAGTCTGGCGAGACCGCCGACACCTTGGCGGCGCTGCGCTATTGCAAGGAGCAAGGCGTCAAGACGCTCGCGGTGGTGAACGTGCCGGAGTCGACCATCTGGCGCGAAGCCGATGCGCGGCTGCCAACCCTGGCGGGGCCTGAGATTGGCGTAGCCTCGACCAAGGCGTTCACCGCGCAGCTCTCCGCGCTGGCCGCCCTCTCCATCGCGGTCGGCCGCGCGCGCGGCACGCTGTCGAGCCAGGAAGAAGGCCGGCTTGTGCATGCGCTGATGGAGACGCCGCGCCTGGTCGCGGACGCGCTGGCGGCCGAGCCGGAGATTGAAAAGATCGCGCTGGAGCTTAGCCACGCGCGCGACGTCCTCTATCTCGGGCGCGGCGTGCACTATCCGATCGCGCTCGAAGGCGCGCTCAAGCTCAAGGAAATTTCCTACATCCACGCCGAAGGCTATGCGGCGGGCGAACTGAAGCACGGACCGATCGCGCTGATCGATGAAGAGACGCCCGTCGTGGTCGTGGCGCCGCACGATGCGCTGTTCGACAAGACGCTCTCCAACATGCAGGAGGTCGCCGCCCGCGGCGGCAAGCTGGTGCTGATCACGGATCCTGCGGGCGCGGCGGCATCCGCCGGCATTGCCAAGCACATCATCCTGGCGCCCGCGTGCGATACGTTCGTTGCGCCGCTGGTCTATTCCGTGCCCATCCAGTTGCTGGCGTACTTCACCGCCGTGCACAAAGGCACGGATGTGGATCAGCCGCGCAATCTGGCGAAATCGGTGACGGTGGAATGAGCAAGCTTCGTGCAGGCGTCGTCGGCGCGGGCGCGTTTGGGCGCATTCATGCGCGCAAACACGCGGAAGACGCACGCGTGACGTTCGTCGGCGTCTTCGATCCAGACGACGAGCGCGCGCAGCAGCTTGCGGACACGCATGGTGCGGAGGCGTTCACCTCGCTCGGCGCCATGCTGGCGGCGGTTGATGTGGTGACGGTGGCGAGCCCACCTTCGTTTCACGCCGGCGCCGTGCGGCCTGCGCTCGAAGCGGGAAAGCACGTCCTGGTGGAAAAACCGCTGGCGACCGACGCCGCCGAAGGCGAAAAGCTGGTGAAGATCGCCGCCGCGAACAAGCTGGTGCTCGCCTGCGGGCATCAGGAGCGCCTGGTGTTCGAAGCGATGGGCCTGCTCGATGCGCCGGAGCGGCCAAGCTTCATCGAGAGCGTGCGCGAGGGCCCCTGGACCGGGCGCAGCGCCGACGTTTCCGTGACGCTCGACCTCATGGTGCACGATTTGGATTTGGCGCTGCGCTTGCTCGGCGGCGAAGCCGAACGCGTGAGCGCAACCGGCCGCACCGAGAAAGGCAAGACCGCCGACTGGATCGAAGCGCGGCTGGCGTTCGCGGGCTCGGAAGCGGTGTTTCGCTCAAGCCGCGTCGCGGAGGAACGCCAGCGCACGATGCGCGCGGTGTATCCCTCGGGCGAGGTCAGGATCGATTTCCTGGCGCGCACCTTCGAGAACACGACGCGGTTTCCGCTCAACGCCGCCTTCGCCGAAACGCGCATCGGCAGCGATCCGCTTGGCGCCAACGTGGCCGCCTTCATCGACGCGGTGCTCGGTGTTGCGCCGCGCCCAGTGGTCACCGGCGAGGAAGCGCTTGCTGTCCTCAAACTTGCGCTCGACGTCGATGCGGCATCGGGGCTTCCGTCGCTGTCATGAGCTCTCGTCACACCGTCATTCCGGACGCGCGCAGCGCGATCCGGAACCCAGGGGCAACCGACGTGGCGTTGGCCCCTGGGTTCCGGGTTCTCGCTGACGCGAGCCCCGGAATGACGAGATCAATTTCAGAACCCAAGAGAACACCATGATCCCCTTCATCGACCTGCAAGCGCAGCGCAAGCGCATCGCCGACAAGATCGACGCCGCCGTCGCGCGCGTGATCGCCAGCGGCGCTTACATCCTTGGCCCCGAGGTGCGCGCGTTCGAAGAACAGTTGGCGAAATTCTGCAGCGCCAAGCACGCGCTCGGCAACGCCAACGGCACCGATGCGTTGGCGTTGCCGCTGATGGCGTGGGACGTAGGCCACGGCGACGCGGTGTTCTGCCCGGCGTTCACCTTCGCGGCGACGGCGGAGGTCGTGCCGTGGGTGAATGCGACGCCGGTGTTCGTCGACGTGCACGCGGACACCTACAACATGGACCCCGCCTCGCTCGAAGCCGCGATCGCGGGCGTGAAGAAAGGCGGCAAGCTGAAGCCGAAGGTCGTCATCGCCGTCGATCTGTTCGGCCAGCCCGCGGATTATCCCAGAATCGCGGAAATCTGCCGGCGCGAAGGGCTGAAGCTGATCGCCGATAGCGCGCAAGGGTTCGGCTGCACACTCAATGACAAGCATCCGATGCACTGGGCCGACGTGACCACCACCAGCTTCTTCCCGGCCAAGCCGCTCGGCTGCTACGGCGACGGCGGCGCGACACTGACCAACAGCGACGAGGATTTGGCGGTGATGCGTTCGCTGGCGGTGCACGGCCAGGGCGTCGATAAATACGACAACGTCCGCATCGGCATGAACTCGCGCCTCGACACGATCCAGGCTGCAATCCTGATCGAGAAGCTCGCCATCTTCGCCGACGAGATCCGCGAGCGGAATGTCGCCGCCGATCGCTATCGCCAAATGCTGGGCAACGCCGTGAAGACGCCGACAGTGATCGCGGGCGGGGTTTCGACCTGGGCGCAATACGTGATCGAAACGGAAGATCGGGACGGTCTCGCCGCGCACCTGCGCGAGGCGGGCGTGCCTACGGCACAGTATTATCCCAAGCCGCTGCATCAGCAGACAGCGTATCGCGCCTATCCTGTCGGCGCCGGCGGCATGAAGGTCAGCGACGACATCGCTGCGCGCGTCATCGCGCTGCCGATGCACGCCTATCTGGATGAGCCGACGCAAGCGAAGATCACCGGCGCGATCCGCGCGTTTGTGAAGGCGGGCGGCTAGCACAACGGAGCGCGGGCGTCCCCGCCCGCATCACGTTTTCGGGTTCTAAGCTCAGTGGTGATCGTCGCAATGCGGGCGGGGACGCTCGCGCTCCGTTGTAGATGGCTGGCAGCCCGCGTTGCTTCCGCCTAGCCTCACGCGCATGAACATCAAAGACGCCATTCGCACGATCCCGGACCACCCTCGGCCCGGCATCATGTTCCGCGACATCACCACGCTGCTTGGCAATGCACGCGCCTTCCGCACCGTGGTGGATCAGTTGGTGCAGCCCTATGCGGGGCTGCGCATCGACAAGGTCGTCGGCATCGAGGCGCGCGGCTTCATCTTGGGCGGTGCGGTGGCGCACCAGCTCTCGGTCGGCTTCGCGCCGGTGCGCAAGCAGGGCAAGCTGCCCTGGCGCACGGTGCAGGAAGACTACGCGCTCGAATACGGCACGGACGTCATGGAGCTGCATGCCGACGCTGTGGCGGCGGGAGAGAACGTGCTGATCGTGGACGATTTGATCGCCACCGGCGGCACTGCGAGCGCCGCCGTGCGATTGATCGAGCGTCTGGGCGCACGCGCCATCGGTGCGAGCTTTGTGGTTGATCTGCCGGAATTGGGTGGCGCCGATAAGTTACGCGCGCTTGGCCTGCGCGTAGAAGCGCTCTGCGCTTTCGAAGGACATTGAGGCGGCTTAGCCGGCGATCTTGTCTTCGCGGCCCAAACGTTCGTCGAGATGCGCGAACACACGCTGGCGCACGACGGCGTTGTCCATCGTGCGCGCAATGCTTTCCAGGTGGGCGATATCGGCGCCGGTGACGTAAGCGTCGGCGCTGTGCGGCGTCACGCTGAACACGTTCGGCAGCGAGGTGGCTTCGGCATGCTCGTAATCGTCGAACAATTGCTCTTTCAGCTTCTCGCCCGGGCGCAAGCCGGTGAACTTGATTTCCACATCGCGACCGGACTCGGCGATCATCTGCCGACCCATGTCCAGGATCGAAATCGAGGCGCCCATTTCCATGTAGTATGTGGCGGCGTTGGTCGCGTCCTTGGCCGCGGCGGCGCTGAGGATGAGGCTGACAGCCTCATCGGCGCTCATGAAGAAGCGCTCCATGTCCGCGTGCGTGACCTCAAGCGGCCCGCCCTTCTCGATCTGATCGCGCCAGCGCGGCAGCACCGAACCTTGGGTGCCGAGCACGTTGCCGAAGCGCACGGCGCGGACCTGGATCGGCGCGCGGCTCTCCATCGCAAACCCGCGCAGATGCAGCTCGGCCAAGCGCTTGGTGGCGCCCATCACGCAGGTCGGCGCGGCGGCCTTGTCGGACGAGACGAGAATGAAATGGCCAGCGCCGGCATTGGTCGCCGCCGCGAGCGCGTTGCGGACGCCGACCAGATTGGTCAGCACGCATTCGACCGGGTGACGCTCGCCCATGTGGACGTGCTTCAGTGCGGCGGAGTGAATGACGATGTCAGGCTGAGCGCGGCGGATGCAGGCGTCCAGCCGGTTGGCGTCGCGGACATCGCAGAGCAGATCGTCGACCTGCTGCGACGGCGCTTCGCGGCGCACCGCGTCGATCGCATCGATGAGGCCGTGATCGAACTGGTCGAGCAGCGTGAGATGGGCGCAGCCAATCTGGGCCAGGCGCACGGCGAGCGCGGAGCCAATGCTGCCGGCCGCGCCGGTAATCAGAACACGCTTTCCGGAGAAGAAGGACGCAATAGCTTCGACGTTGAACGCCACTTCCGGCCGCGTCAGCGCGTATCGAAGCATCCCACCGGTCCCCACGCTCGCTAGGCCTTTTGGTCTAGTCTTGGCGCCTTCGTAGCAGCGCGCCACAAGGGGGGCCAGATGCAGTGTTCACTTTGGGTCAGAGGTGTGGCGCCGTTGACGCTTTAATCATCAACAGACTGTCGTATTGCCACTGGGAGTTGCTGCAGCGGGGCTCAGTCGCCCCTTGTCATATTATTGAAATTAAACAGAATAATGAGCCTTCTAAGCAAGATGCGTAATGAACGCCACACTTCTTGCCGATTTGAGGCAGACAGTGTGGACGAGGCGAATTTCAGTTCGCGCGCGAGGGGAATGGGTCGCGCCAGGAACGTGCGGTATGGGGTGCTGCAATGACTAAGAAATCCCCCTTCCGGGTGCTCGGCGCGGGCGATCCGGCGCCGTGGTTTCGGCAGCGTTCGGGCTCAAATCCCGACTTCGCCTTCGACACGGTGGGCGGCCGGTATGTGGTGCTCTGCTTCTTTGGCTCGAGCCAACCGAAGGCGAGCCAGGAGGCCGTCGCTGCGGCGATGACGGCCACCGACATTTTCGACGATGAGCACGCCTGCTTTTTCGGCGTCACCACCGATCCGGAAGACGAGAAAATTCTGCGCGAGCGCTATCCAGGCTATCGTTACTTCTGGGACAGCAACGGCCTCATTTCCCGGCTTTACGGAGCGTTGAGCGAAGACGAACCGGTGCAGCGGCGCCGGCTCTGGGTGGTGCTCGACCCGACGCTGCGGATCATGAAGGCGACGCTGTTTTCGCCAACCAGTTCGGCTGAGGTGATCGCGTTCGTGCGGGCCCTGCCGCCGCCGCCGCGGTTCACCGGCATGGATCTGAGCGCGCCAGTGCTGGTGTTGCCGAACGTGTTCGAGCCCGAACTCTGCCGCGCGCTGATCGACCTCTACCAGGCCAATGGCGGCGCCGAATCCGGCTTCATGCGCGACGAAGACGGCCGAACCATCATGCAATTCGACGACAAGCATAAGCGCCGGCGCGACTTTCTGGTCGAAGACCGGACGCTGATCGGCGTCATCCAGAACCGCGTCACGCGGCGCATCGCGCCTGAAATCGCCAAGGTGCATCAGTTCAAGGTAACGCGCATGGAGCGCTACCTTGTGGGCTGCTACCGCGCCGATGATGGCGGCCATTTTCGCGCCCACCGCGACAACACCACCAAAGGCACCGCGCACCGCCGTTTCGCGGTGACTGTCAATCTCAACTCCGATTTCGACGGCGGCGAGCTTTCATTTCCCGAGTACGGCCCGCGCACCTACAAGCCGGCGCCCGGATGCGCAGTGGTGTTTTCGTGCTCGCTGCTGCACGCGGTTTCGAAGGTCACGCGCGGCGAGCGCTTCGCGTTTCTGCCGTTTCTCTATGACGATGCGGCCGCCGCCATCCGCGAACAGAATAACGCCTTCCTTGGCGAAGGCGTCGGCGAATATCGCCGCTGACGCTTCTACGGCTGCGCGTCTTCCTCGGTCTGTTCGGTCTCAGCCGGCGGCACCGGCACCGGCGTGCACGTCGTGGTCGAGCAATCGGCGACGTTGGTGACACGGACCACGACTTCCGGCGTATCGCGCGAGAACACGCGGATTTGGCCAGCGCCGCCGCGGCCGAGCATGATCGTGTTCGTGCCTTCGGCCGGCACGTCGAACCATTGGCCTTCCTGACGAACGCGGATGCGGGCGCCCTCGCCTTCCACGGTGAACGTCACTGCGACCGGCGCTTGCGTGATCATCACGCCCTGATTGCCGGCGTCGCCGACGCGGGTGACGCGAATTTCGCCGTCCGCGCTTTGCAGTGTCGCGCCGCGCAGCGATTCCGTGGCGATGCCGGTGACCTGGGTGTCCGGCGCTTCGGTGGCGGGCGAACAGGCCGCGATCGTCAACAAACCCAGACAGGCGGCGGCCAAACGAAGCTTTTGCATGAGCGTCCTCGACTTAGGCGAAAATCTACACTTGGAGCCGCTGAACGCGGCGAATTGAAATGAAGGTATGGGCGCGTGCAGGCGTGTTGGGCAAGAGGCTCCGCTCCCTGCGCGTCGCGGCGGTTACGATTACACCAAATCCGGCGGCGGGTTATTGCGGACGCAAACGCCGGCCGAGCGCTGCGAGCGCGCGTTTACCAAGATCGGCAAGCCCGTTCGCGGCGGCAGGAACGGACTGCGCGGCCTTGTACTGCGCAACGGCCTCGGCGCGGCGGCGGTTCTGGGCGTGCACCTCCGCATGCTGCACATAGCCGGCGTCGGCGTCGATGGCGCGCAAGCGCGTGAGCACATCGCCCTCAGGCGCGGCCTGCATGCGCGGCAGCGCCAGTTCCTCCAGCAGCGAGGGGCGGAAATAGCCAAGGCGCACCTCTTCGGCGATCTCGTCACGCGTGAGAACGCCGGCATCGATCATGTCGCGCACCTCGTTGATCCAGAGCCAGCCATTGCGGTTGGCGACATGGACCCACGGCTGGGTCGGCATGTCGGTATAGTGGATGAGGCCAGTGCGTCCGGGAATGTAGGTCTCCAGGCTGTTCCACTCGAACGGAACTCCTTCGCCGATCTCTTCCGGCGCCAGGATGCACAGCTGCTGCATCAGCTCTTCGTAGGTGTAGCGGCCGTCGAGCCCGGCGATGATGTCGAGCGGATCCCAGCGCAGCGCGGCGCAGTCGAGCAGCATGACGGACGATTGGCGCACCCGCTTCTTCGGCGCGGCTGGTTTGTCGGCGGTTTCCGGCGGCGGCGCCTGGACATGCACTTTGGCGCCGTTGAACGGCATGGCGTAGAGTTCGCGCAGGTCGCGCAGCACCAGCATGTCGGCGTCGAGATAAAGCGCCCGGCCGGTGAAGCCGGACAGCTGCGGAATGGCAAAGCGGGTGAAGGAAAAACCCGTACGTTTGCCTTGGCGAATGTCCTTCGGGTCGGGCAGTTCGACGTCGTGCATCGAGCGCACGGCGACCTTCATGTCGGTGCGCCGCCGTATCGAGAAGTCGAGCACCTTGACCGCAAGGAGCTGCGAGCGGTCCGAGCCCACGAAAACGCGGGCTTCGTCGATGGTTTCGCTGTCTGCCATGGCGCGTGAACGTAGCTGAAGCCGTAGCCGCCAGCAATTGAGCCATGCCTTGCGCGGGAGAGGCAACCGAAGCTAAGTGCCGCATCCGCAGCGATGGGTGTTCTGGCTTGGCCGGTTTCGATTTGGCGCGTTGGTCAGGCCGCCTGCAAAGGGTTGGCGCGCTGGCCGCCGATCTCGCCGGCGCGTTGACCGCGTCGGGCCAGCGCCGCCATCCCGCGCGCAAGGGCCTCATCTGCATCATCGATCTGGTGCAGGACGCAGAGCTGGTCCTGCCGGTGGCGCAGGCCGCGCGCGCCAGCGGCGCGTTCGAAGTGCGCATCGTGATGACCGATTGGCTCGACCGCGTGGCGCCGCAAATCGGCCCGCGCGTGGCCGCCGCCGGCTTCACGCCCATCCGTCATGCGCGCGACGCTTTGCTGACCGGCCTCGCCCCTGATCTTTCGCAATGGGATGCGGTGCTCACAGCAAGTGAATCGACGTCGGCCTCGCATCGCTTCGCGCACGCGCTGGTCAAACGCGCCAAGGCGGCCGGGCTGGCGACGTTCACCATGCAACACGGGCTCGAGAATATCGGCCTCACCTATGCCGGCGACGGCGACTACGAGTTCGCGTCGGACTGGATTTTCACCTGGGGCAAGCCATCGGCGCTGCCGGACTGGGTATCCGATGCAACGCGCGCGCGCTGCATCGGCGTCGGACGCGCTGAAGCGCACGCCGCAAGCAAGCCGATCGCTGCCCTGCAGAGCGAAACGCGCGGCGTTGTCGCCGTGTTCGAGAATCTGCATTGGGCGCGCTATGACGAAGCCTATCGGCAGAGCTTTGTCTCGGACCTGCTCGCCGCGGCGCGCGCGCGCGCCGATCTGTGCTTTGTGGTGCGTCCGCATCCGGCTGGGCGGTTTCTCACCAAAAACGCCGATCGGCTGCGGGATGCGCCGGAAAATCTGACCATCGCTGACGCGTCCGCGCCGGATTGGGCGCAGGCGTCCGCGGTCGATCTGATCGCGCGGGCGCGCGCTGTGATCACCACGCCCTCCACGATTGCGCTCGATGCAGCGCAGCACGACCGCCCCGTTGCAGTCGCAGCCTATGGGCTCGATCTCGCGGCCTATGCGCCGCTGCCGACGCTCAGCACCGCGCAGGACTGGTTGGATGTCTTGAACGACGCGCCGCATGGCGAGGTCGCGCTGACCGCGTTTCGCCGCCGCCATGTGATTGAGGGCGACGCCGGCGGCGCGGTCGTCACCGCCGTGTCTTCGCGCATCACCTCGCGCGCGGGCATGCGCAATTTGTCATTGGGTGCGCGCGCCGGCGCCAAGGCGATGCGAATAATACGCGCCTCGCCGCTGGCGCGGTTTGTGCCCAGCGCGCGCACCGCCGGGACGTCGCGCCACGCCTACCAACGCTGGCTCGATGCGTACGCCACGCTCACCGACGCCGATCGCGACGCCATGCGGGCGCGCATGGCGGCTTGGCCGCAGGAGACGTTGGTTAGCGTGCTGATCGATGCGCGCGGCGCCTCGGCGCACGCGCTCGAACTCTCGCGCGCTTCGGTGAAGCAGCAGCTCATGGCGCGGCGCGAAACCATTGTGATCGGCGCCGATGCGCCGACGCTTGCCGCGGCGCTCGCGCGCGCCAAGGGCCGCTACGCCGCGGTGCTGGGCGCCGGCGATACGCTGGCCGAGCATGCGCTGTTTACATTGTGCGACGCGCTAGTCGCCCAACCGGATGCGCTCTTCGCCTACAGTGATGAAGACGTGCGCGATGGCGCGGGACGGCGCACGGCGCCGCATTTCAAGCCGAACTGGGACCCGCTGCGGTTCGCGGCGCAGGACTATGCCTGCCGGTTGGCGCTGTTCGATACCGACGCCGCGCGTGCATTGGCGAATAGTGGCGATGATGCCTACACGCTGTTGCGCCGCATGGCTGACGCCTCTCCGGCGCGGCCAGTCTTGCATGCGCCGTTCGTGCTCTACCATCGCGCCGAGGCCGAGGCCGGCGGCGATGGCGCGCCACAGCCCGCCCTGCCCGCGCCGCCGCTCGTCTCGCTCATCGTACCGACGCGTGACCGCGTCTCGCTGTTGCGCGCGTGCGTGGACGGTTTGCTCAACCGCACCGACTATCCGAACCTCGAAGTCCTGATTGTCGACAATGGCAGCGTCGAGCCGGAGACGCTTGCATATTTGGGCGAGATCGCGAAGGACGCGCGCGTGCGGGTGATCGCGGACGCCGGCGCGTTCAACTTCTCGCGCCTCAACAATCTCGCGGCGCACGCGGCGCGCGGCGAGATCATCGGCCTGATCAACAATGACATCGTGGTCGTCGAGCCAAATTGGCTGAGCGAGATGGCTGCGCTTGCGATGCGCCCCGATATCGGCGCCGTCGGCGCCATGCTGCTCTACCCGAACGGGAAAATTCAGCACGCCGGCTGCGTGCTCGGCATCGGCGGCGTTGCGTCGCACGTTTACAATAATCTGCCCGCCGATACGCCCGGCCACGGCGATTGCCTGCGGGTGACGCACGAGACCTCAGCCGTCACCGCCGCCTGCCTGCTGACGCACGCCGATGTGTGGCGCAGCCTCCACGGTTTGGACGAGGACCTGCCGGTCGCCTACAACGATATCGACTACTGCCTGCGGGTGCGGCAGGCCGGGCGCCGCGTCGTTTGGACGCCCTTTGCACGGCTGGAACACCATGAATCGGCGTCCCGCGGGCAAGATGTGTCAGGCGAACGCCGCGCACGGCTGGAGCGCGACAAGGCCATAATGCGCGAACGCTGGGGCCAGGCGCTGCGTGAAGACCCATTTTACAGCCCAAACCTATCGCTCGCCGACATCGATGCGAGCTTGGCGTTTCCACCGCGCGTCAAGGCGCCCTGGCGCGCGACTTGATCGCCTGCCTGGGCTTCGCGCTTCACGACCCCGCGCCGCTGGTTTAGAAACCGGGTGTCATTTCCTGGGCGGGGACGGCTGGTCCGGTTAACGCCGCGCGCAGTGGAGCAGCAGCGCCTGTGAGTTTCCCGTTACCCAGCCCCAGCGACAGCGATCTCGCCGAGATCAACAAGATCCTAGATTGGCACGCGGCGGCGGAATTGCCGGACGGTCGCCTGCTCGGCAGGCTCGACCGCAACCCCGGCAAGCGCAATGAGCCGGCGCGCGTGCCGGACCCGCGCATTCGCTGGCTCAACCGCGCGGTCAAGCTGAAGGGCAAGAGCGTGCTCGAGATCGGATGCTTCGAGGGCATCCACACGATCGGGCTGAAGCACTTCACCGACAGCGTCACCGCCATCGACGTGCGGCCGCAGAATGTGGTGAAGACGCTGACGCGCCTGAGCTGGCACGGCCTCTCGGCCAACGTTTACCAGTTCGATGCGGATCGGATCGGCGGCGACTTTCCAAAGTACGACGTGATCTTCCACTTCGGCGTGCTCTACCACATGCTCCGCCCGGTCGAGCATCTGATCAATCTCGGCGCGCATTGCGACTATCTCTATCTCGACACCCATGTCGCCGCCGACAGCGACATGCTGATGTCGTTTGCAGTGGGCGAAAACGTCTATGACGGCGTGCGCCGCAACGAAGGCGGCTGGTCGAGCCCGTTCGCCGGTACGGAAGATGCAGCGCTCTGGCTGACGCGCGACAGCCTGATGCGCGCACTGAGAGATGCGGGCTTCGTCGACATGCAGATTTTGCAGGATCGCGCCGAACGCAACGGCCCGCGACTCCTGATCCTGGCGTGGCGCGATCCGAAGAAGGCGCCGCCGCCGCCCAAACAGGCGGCCAAGCCATGACCGCAGACGCCGTCGAACCCGCGCCGCGCCGCCGCGTGCGCGCCCGCAAGCTCAAGGAGCGCACCACCGATGGATCGCGCCTGGGGCGGGCTATAAGCGACATCTGGGACGGCTTGCTGATGGTGCGCCTGTGGGGCGTGCTCGCCTGGTCGGACATCCGCCTGCAGTACAAGCGCTCCACGCTGGGGCCGATCTGGATCACGCTCAGCCTGGGGCTGTTTATCGGCATGCTCGGCGTGATCTACGCCGAACTGTTCCGGCGCGAGCTTTCGATCTATATGCCGCACCTGACGGTGGGCTACATCATCTGGAACGTCATCTCGACTTTCATCGAGAACGGCTCGCGTACATTCATCAACGCCGAAGGCATCATCAAACAGATGTTTGCGCCGCTTTCGGTGCACGCCTATCGGCTCGCATGGGTGACGCTGATCACGCTCGCGCACCATGCCATCATTTTCGTGGTCATTGCGATCATCTTCTCGATCTTTCCGACGCAACAATGGCTACTGGCGATCCCTGGGCTGGGGCTCATTGTGCTGACCGGCATTTGGGTGTCGCTCCTGCTCGGCATGCTGTCGGCGCGTTTCCGCGACATCCCGCAGATTTTGTCGAGCATTACCCGCGTCGTGTTCTTCGTCACGCCGGTGATTTGGCAGGCTGAACTCGTTCCGCATCGGGCTCTGTTCCTCAACGCGAACCCGCTTTACCATTATATTGAGATCGTCCGGGGGCCGCTGCTCAACAAGCCCATCGATCCGCTGCACTGGCAGGTCGCGGGCGCGATCACCGTACTCGGCTGGATCGTGACGATCATGTTCTACCAGCGCTTCCGTCAGCGCGTGGCGTATTGGCTCTGACCATGGTTCACATTCAGCTCGACAATGTGAGCGTGGACTTCCCGATCTATTCGGGCGCCAGCCGCTCATTCAAGAACAGCCTGGTCAACGCCGGCACCGGCGGCAAACTCGCGACGGATGCGGGCAACCGCAAGGTGGTGAGCGCGCTGCGCAACGTTTCGCTGAGCATCAAGGCAGGCGACCGAATCGGCCTGATCGGCGGCAACGGCGCGGGCAAGACCACCCTGCTCCGCGTCATGGCCGGCATTTACGAGCCGACACGCGGCGTCTGCTCATCGCGCGGCAACATCGTGCCGTTGCTGGGTGGCGCTCTGGGCATGGATCTGGAACTGCCCGGGTACGACAATATCGTATTGCGCAGCCAGATCCTGGGGCTCTCGCGCAAGCAGATCATGCGCCAGATCGATGAAATCGTGGATTTCACCGAGTTGGAAGACTTCATCTACCTGCCGGTGCGGACCTATTCGGCCGGCATGCGCGTGCGGCTGGCGTTTGCCATCACGACCGCGGTGGAAGCCGACATCCTGCTGCTCGACGAAGGCATCGGCGCGGGCGACGACGCCTTTCGCGAAAAAGCCAACGCCCGGCTCGACCAATTCATCGCCCGCGCGGGTATCCTTGTGCTTGCGTCGCACTCTGCCTCGCTCATGGGCCGCTTTTGCGACCGGGCGCTGTGGCTGCACCACGGCGAAGCCATGAGCCGCGGGCCGCTTTGGGACGTGCTTACCGAATATCGTGACGCTGTGCATCCGCCGACGCCGGAAGAGCGCGAACAGCGCGAAGAGCTGGCGCGCCGGCACAAAGCCAAGCAGGAAGCCGCGGAAAGCCGGCGCCAGCGCGAGATCGAAATCGCGGCGCGCGAAGCCGAGATCGCTAAGCGCGAGGCGCGCCGCGCCCCGCCGCTGGTGCTGCAGGAAAGCGATATGGTCGACAAGAAGCCGACAGAGTGAGCCGCCGGCGATGACCATCCTGGTGACGGGCGGCGCAGGCTATATCGGCAGCCAAGTGGTGCGCCACTTGTGCGACGCCGGCGAGCGCCCCGTCGTGCTCGACAATCTGAGCACCGGATCGCGCCGGCAATTGCCGCACGGCGTGCCGCTGATCGAAGCCGATGCGGGCGATGGGCGCGCGCTTCAAGCCGCGCTGGCCGCTCATGGCGTGCGCGACGTCATGCACTTCGCCGGCTCGATTTCGGTCGAGGAATCCGTGCGCGACCCCGCGCTCTACTACCGTAACAACACCGGCGCGACCGCGACCCTGATCGAGGCGTGCGAACGGGCCGAAGTGCGCAATTTCATCTTTTCCTCGACCGCCGCCGTTTATGGCGCAGCCGCCGGCAAAACCCCTGAAAGCGCCGCTATCGCGCCGGTCTCTCCCTACGGCCACTCGAAATGGCTCGCCGAGGAGATCATCCGCGCCGCCGCCCCCGCCTCCGGACTGCGCTACGGCATTTTGCGGTACTTCAATGTCGCCGGCGCCGATCCGCAAGGCCGCGGCGGACAGATTAACCCGCACTCCCGCCACTTGGTCAGCAACGCTCTGCGCGCCGCGCGCGGCGAACTGCCGGCGTTTGAGGTGTTCGGCGCGGATTACGACACGCCCGATGGCTCGGGCGTGCGCGATTTCATTCACGTCGCCGATCTGGCCGACGTGCATTTGCGCATGCTTGCGCACCTGCGCGGCGGCGGCGAGAGCGGCGTGTTCAATTGCGGCTACGGCGAAGGGTTTTCGGTGCTGCAGGCGATTGACGTGGTTAAGCGTGTGACGGGGATAGATTTTCCTGTACGACACGCGCCGCGCCGCGCCGGCGACGCGGCTTATATTGTGGCCGATACGCGTCTGGCGCAGTCGATCTTGGGGTGGACGCCGCGCTTTAACGATCTCGATGTGATCATCGCGCATGCATGGGCGTGGGAGACTGCGCCACAACGGCACGCAATGACGCCTGGATAGCGTGTGCGGTTGCGAGTACCGCTGCGCGGCTCTAGTCTCGCCGCTGCAATTGCCAGGCAGCGCGAAATTCGTGGACACGTCGATCTCTACCGACGATGCGGCGCCCGTTAAGAGCGCCGATCAAGTGCTCGCCCAGGGCGGTGTCGCGCCCGGCGGACTTGAACAATTCATCGCCGACATCGAACCGTTCTTCTATCGGCGTAACGTCACCTACGTCGATGTCGGCGCCTTCCAGGGCGCGGTGTTCGCCAAACTGCTGAAGAGCAACATCGCCATTTCCGAAGCGCATCTGGTCGAACCCAATCCCGACAGCTTCGCGGTTCTTAAGAAGGAGGCCGAACGCGCCTTCTCCCGGCGCTCGCTTAATCTTTACAACGTGGCGCTGAGTTCAAAGAGCGCGACGCTGCGGTTCAAGAAGGCCAAGACGATGACCCAGGTCATCGAGGCCGAAACCCGCGCCACAACCATCGCCAAGCGCAGCTCGGGCACGTTCACTGCGTCGGCCACCACGCTCGACGAGATGGCGAAGCTGTTTACCAACGGCGCCGTCTCGCTCTTGAAAATCGACGTGGAAGGTCACGAGGCCGACGTTCTGGCCGGGGCGCAGGACTTGCTGGCGAAACAGAAGATCGACGTCCTCTACATCGAGGCGGGGGCCGATCCGGAGAGCACGCAGCAGTGCTACTACCGTGTCATCGACGACATGCTGATGCAGCACCGCTACCGGCTGTTCCGCATATACGAACAGACGCACGAGTGGATGGAAGACGCGCCCCTGCTGCGGCGCATGAACATGGCCTATTTCAGCGAACGCTTCGCCGAAAGCCGGCCGTTGCGGCTGATCAAGGAATTGTTCGCGCAGCGCGAGGAAAGCCGCGACCTGAAAGCGGCGCTGATCACTGAGCAAGCCAAGGGCGCCAGCCTGCGCCGGTCGCTTGAAAAGGCGGAGCAACACGCCGAAGCGGCTCAAGAAACCGTCGAAAAAGCCGAGCAGATCGCCAAGGAGGCAGCCCAGCTCGAAAAGACGATCGCCCGCCTGAACAAGCGCATCGAACAGGTGGAAGCCGAAGCGGCCACGCTTACGCAAAAGATCGAGAATCGCGAGAGCACGATCGCGCACCTGCGCCAGGAAATCGCCGAGCACAAGGAACGCGCGGCGCTGGCGTCCGAACACCATGCGCAGGCGTTGGTGAGCCAAGCAGCAAAGGCCGAAGCGAAACTGGCCGGCGCCATCGAGAAGCGCGAAGCGATCATCGCCCGCTACGACGAGCGCATCGCCCTGGCGCAAACGGAGGCGCAGGCCAAGGTGCGCGAGGCCGGCGAGCGGCTCGAAGCGCTGGAGCGCGAGGCTACGGATTTGCGCGCCCGCGTGCCCGCTTTGGAAACCGGCTTGGCGGCGCTGCGCGACGAACACGCGGAGGCGCTGCGCCACCAGGCTGAGCTTTATCAAGTCGAACTGGCAGAGCGCGATGCGCTGAACGGCCGCCTCACCGCGCGCCTGCAGACGGCGGAAGGCGCGCTCGAAGGCGCGCATGCCGAGCACATCGCCCGCCTCAACGCGCTGCGCGAACAGGCCGAGCGCGCCGCGCAAACGCATGCCGATCAGATCGCAGCACGCGAAGCGGAAGCCGCCGGGCTCGCTGCGGCGCTCCGTGCGGCCGAAGCGGCGCTCGCCTCGGCGCAGGCTGAGCACGAGAAGCAAGCCGCTCATCTCAATGGCCGCATCCAGGAGGAAGAACGCCGGCGCACGGTTCACGTCGCCGAGCGCGATGCGACCGCGGCGCTGCTGATCGATCAGCTGCATGCGTCGGCGATGGCGCTGGAGCATGAGCGCGCCGAACACGTGCGCCACGTAGCGGAGGCCGAAAGCCTCGCCGACGCCGAAATCGCACAATTGCGGGCGCGCATCGCTGAGCGGGACGAAGCGCTTGAGGCGGCGCGCAGGGCCGCGGACGCGTTGGAGCGCGCCCTTGCCGCGAAAGCCGCCGAGATCGAAGCGTCGCAAGCGGCGGCAAGAAGCGATGCCGCGCAGTTTGAAACCCGCCTGCGCGAGTGTCGCGAAATCATCGACGCGCTCCGCGCTGATCTGCTGGGGGCATCCACCGCCACCGAAGAGGTGCGCGCCGAGATGGCGGCGACCGCGCTGGAGGCGCGCCAAGCGCTCAACGAACGCGACGCTGCATTGGCCGATCTGTCGTCCGATCTGCAGCGGCGGGAAAAGGCGGCGCACGCCGAAATCGAGCGTCTGCAGCGCCTGCTGGCTGATCAAGACGCCGAGACGCAAAAGCAGCAGCAGCGAGACGCAGCCAAGCTTGCCGCCGCCAACGCAGCGCTCGAACGCAGCCGCACATCGGCGCGTGAGCTTAAGCTTGCGGTCGCGTTGGAGCAGCGCGCACACGCAGGCGCAAAACGCGATCTGGCGAAGACCATGCAGGAGCTGGCGACGGCGCGCGCGGCGCTTTCGGACACGCTCAAAACCGTGCGCAGCGAAATGGCTGAGCGCGACAGCGCCATCACCTATTTGCGCACGCGCGCCGAGACCGTCGAAACCCAGCTTGAGAACGCCGTCGATGCATTCCGCCGTCTGGCCGCAAACCACAGCTCGGCCAAGGCGCAGGCGGAGGTCGCGCAGGCGGCGAGCAGACGCGCCGACGACAATCGCGCCGAGGTACAGCAGCAGCTGGATGCCGCGCTCAAGACTATCGATCAACTGCAGGGCGATTTGCGTCGCGCCACATCCTACGGCGCCACCGTGGCGCAACAGCGCAATCAGCTCGCCAAGCGCATTGCGGCGATGGAGGCCAGCACCTCGTGGCGGCTGACCGCGCCTTTGCGGCAGCTGAAGGACTCGATGAGCGGCAAGCCCAGCGCGCCGGTTGTCGAGACGCCAATCGAAACGCCAGCGCCCGCGCCAGAGCCGGTCGCGGCCGCCGCGCCAGTTGTCGCGCCGGTGGAGACGCCGCCGAGCCCGGCGCCAGCGGCTGCGCCACAGCCCGCCCGGCCGACCATCAAACAGCACGAAGCGAACCTGTGGGGCGGCTTTTCGCGGCATGCGCTGGCGGAGTTGGAAGCGATCAAGCTCTCGTCCGATGCCAGCAAGCGCGAGATTGGCGACGCCGCCTGGACGCTGGCTTCCTGGTACGCGGCCGAGGGCGCGCTGGAACGGGCGCACGAAAATCTGAAGATCATGCGCGGCGTCGCCAAGAGGCCGACGCCGGCGCGCGTGCTGTTGGAGGCGTTCTGCCTGACCCAGCTGGGCAAACGCGACGCGGCGCGGCCGCTGCTCGAAGAGGTCGCCGCCGAACAGCCGGACAATCTCGATGTCAAGCTCGCGCTCGCCAACGCGCTGCCCGATGACGCCGCCCGGCTGGCGCTCATCAACGATGTGTATGCGCGCTTCGAACTAGCGCCTGTGCGTAAGGCCGATGCCGGCAAGCGTCTTGCCGTCGATAACCTCATCGCGGATGCGCTGGCGCCGGCTGAGAACGCGACGGCGCTGGTGAGCATCATCATGCCGCTGTTCAACGCAGCGGCGACCATCGGCTTCGCGCTGGACGGCTTGTTGGCGCAGACTTGGCGCAACATCGAGATCATCGCCGTCGATGACGCCAGCAGTGACGAGACGTTTGCGATCCTGGAAGCGTACGCCCAGCGCGACAAACGCGTGCGGCCGATGCGGCAGAGCCAAAACCAGGGCGCCTATGCGGCGCGCAATCTTGGGCTCACGGCCGCCAAGGGTGCGTTCATCACCGTGCATGACGCCAACGATTGGTCGCATCCGCAGAAGATCGAACGGCAGGCGCGTCACCTGATCGCTAACGAGAATTTCATCGGCAATCATTCGAACTGGGCGCGCGTCGTTGATGATCTCGTTTTCGTCGGCAAATTCCGGCGCAAGGATAAGATCATCGATTGGAATCCGTCCTCGTTCATGTTTAGGCGCTCGTTGCTCGATCTTGCCGGGGGTTGGGATCGCGTGCGGGTTTCGGCGGACGCGGAATTCTTCCGCCGCGCCAAGCGCGCCAGCGGGGCCGAGATCGGTCCCATCCCGGAGGTCGCGCCGCTCGCCTTCGCGCTCGATTCCATGGACTCGCTGACCAAGACCTCGGCGACGCATGGGCGCACGATCAGTTACGGCGTTCGCCGCGAGTATCACGAAGCGGCCAATCATTGGCGCGCGAGCGCCGAGGCAGCCGCGCTCAACCTGAAGCCGCAGCGCAAAGCTAGGCCGTTTCCCGTTCCTGCTTCCATTCTGCCTGAGCCCACGCCAGCTACGCCGTTCGATGTGCTCTATATCGGCGACTTCAATCTCGGCGGTGACGCCATCACAGCGACCTTGCGTGAGATTGACGCCGCCGCAGCACGCGGGCGACGCGTCGGCGTGCTGCAATGGCGGCTCTACGGCGAAGACGTGGATGCGCCGCTGAACAGCGCGGTGCGCGACCGCGCGCTGCGCGGGCGCTTGCATATCGTGACGCCGGGCGACGCGGTGAGCGCCGAGATCGCGGTGGTCGCCACGCCGGCCGTGCTCGCCTACGCCATTGACCTGTGCCCGCGCATCGAAGCGGCGCACGTGCGAGTGATGAGCGACCGCGGGCCGGCGCTGGTTAACGAAGCTGAGGCGCGGACAACGCTTAAGCATGTTTTTGGGACGGAAGGCGTGTGGGCGCCGGCGGCGCGAACCTTGCGCGACTTGATGCAACTTGAGCCAAGTTGAGGCGCGACGGCCGGCTGGACGGGGTGCGGTGAGTAAGCTTTGGATCATGATTCCGGCGCGCGGGGGTTCGCGCGGGGTGCCGCGTAAGAACGTGCGCCTGCTCGCCGGCGTCCCGATGATTGCGCGCGTGGTGCGCACGGCGCTGGAAGCCTGCGCCGCCAGCAATATCGTGGTTATCACCGACGATGACGAAATCGACGCGCTGGCGCACGCCGAGGGCGTGCACGTCGTGCGCGAAGGCGAAACCACTGGCCGGGCCACGCTCGATGACGTGGCGCTGAAGGTTGTCGCCGATCTCGAACGCCTCGGCGCCTCCGACGACGATGTGTTTCTGACGCTCGAACCCACCTGCCCGTTCCTGCGCGCGTCGCGCATCACGGAAGCGCTGCAGGCCTTTGAGACCGGCGCGGGCTCGGTCATCACCGTGGTCGATGATCGCTATTTGGCATGGCGGCTTGGCGCGGACGGCGCGCCCGCGCCGGCTTACGCCGCACGCGTCAACCGCCAGCAGCTAGAGCCGAATTTCCGCGAAACCGGGGCCATTATCGGCTGCCGGCTGGGCGACCTCAAAGCCAAGCGCACGCGCATCGTCGCGCCGATCCGGCTGATCGAAGTGGCCAAGGAAGAAGCGCTCGACATCGACGATTTCGCCGATTGGGCCGTGGCGGAATATCTGGTCTCGCGGCGCAAAATCGTGATCCGCGCCGACGCCAGCCAAGAGATCGGCATGGGCCACGTCTATCGCGCGCTCGCCGCCGCCCAGGAACTGGCGCGCCATGAGATCGTGATCGCCACCGACGCCGCCAAGCCGCTGGGTGCTGCGCTCTTCTCATCCTATCCGTTCGAGCTGGCGCAAGTGAACGGCGACCAGGGGTTCATCGACCTGGTCGACCGCCTGCGCCCAGAACTCGTTTTGCTCGATCAGCTCGACACCGGCGCGGATTACGTGCGGGCGCTGAAGCGTTCGGCACACCGCGTCGTGACCTTCGAAGATCTGGGCGCCGGCGCGCTGGAAGCCGACCTCGTCGTCTCCGACCTCTACCAAAATCTGCAGGCGCCGGATGAGCGCCAGCTGAGCGGCATCCAGAACTCGATCCTGGCGCCCAATTTCGAAACAGCGTCCGAGCCGACGCCGTTCAACGAAACCGTGCAGCGGGTGCTTGTCGTGTTCGGCGGCACCGATCCTTCGGGCTTGACCGAAAAGACGCTGGCGGCGCTGGCGCAGAGCGGCTTCAAAGGCGAGGTGACGGTCGTCTCCGGGCCTGGCGTGAAGCAAAAGCTCTCGCTCGCGAAGCATGGGCTCAAGGGCGAACTACTGAGCAACGTGAAATACATGCCCGGCGTCATGCGCAACGCCGACTTGGCGATTTCGAGCGCGGGGCGGACGGTCACCGAATTGATCAGCCTCGGCGTACCGGTGCTGTGCCTTTGCCAGAACGAGCGCGAACTCACCCACACGCACGCTTCGGCGCGCTACGGCGTGGTCAATCTGGGGCTGGGCGCGCTGGTCGGGGCGGGCACGCTCTCGGCCCACATCCAGCGGCTGGTGAACGCGCCCGACTTGCGCCGCGTGCTGCGTGAGCGCGCACTGCATGAAACCGCCAACCGCAGCAACGCGGCCGTGATTCAGCGCATCATGGCGAAGCTGGGTTTGGCTTAGACGCTTTCGTCGCTGGGCTTGGCGTCGATCTTCTTCAGCCGCCGCAACGGGAAGTACCAAGCTGCGTTAGAGTAGATCGGCTCCATGTCTTCGTCGAAGGCGCCTTGGCCGTTATAGGCCATCACCCGCCAGGCCTTCAGATAATTGTCCCAGACGCCGCGGTGAAAGCCATGGCTTGCCGACCAGAGCAGCATTTCGACGCCTTCGCGGCCCTGCGGGGAGAGCGTGCTGTTGGGATTGCGCTTCGATGCCTGGTGCATCGGGATCGCGAACTCAACGTTCATCGCGTCGGCCTCTTCAACCACTCGCTGTGTGGTAACGATACTCACCGGGCGCTCCGCTCGTTGTCCATGCACTATGAGGTGTCGGCCCGCCCAGATCGACGGGAAACGCCTAATCGATTAGCGGCTGCAGTCAATCCGAGCCGATAATTTGGCGGATCCGTTTGGCGTGCCCGGCATAGGCGAAATGATCACGCACATAAGCCTGCCCCCGCCGCGATTGCTCGAAGTGGCGATCCCGGTTCTTGTACAGGCTCCAGATCAGGTCCTGCACTTCGGAAGGCTCGCAATAGAGCGCGCCATCCTTGAACAAGGGCTGGAAATGAATGGGTAAAATCACCACGCAGCCAGCCGCCATGGCCTCGATGATGTGGCGTCCGCCGCCTTCTATGCGGTCGCCGTGGTGGAAATAGACGTAGTAGTCGACGCCGCGCAGGAAGCTGGGCGAGGACGCCCCCTGCTCAACCTCCCAGCCCGGAATGTCCTCGACGCCCAGCACATCGAGCGCGCTCGACGCGCCGCCGAGGATGCGCACCTGGATCGCGCCGTCGGTCGGATAAATCGCGCGCAGCGCTTCGGCTGTCTCCGGCCACTTTGTAGGGTCGTCGCGCGACACGCGCCCGATCACTGGCCGATCGCTGACGAAGGAAAGGCGCTCAACGATCCAATCGTCGATATCGATGATGTCGTGCCAATCGTCCGGCGTGATTTGCGCGTCGGTGAGCCCGCCGATGATTGCATACCGCTCGGAGGGCCCAGTCGGCGCCCAGATCGCCGGCCTGCGGAAAAGTTCGGTGGCGTTTTCGGTGACGGCGTCGACGTCGTAGCGCCGGTCGGCGCCTTCGGAATTGGTCGGCGGCTGATTGGCGACAATGCGCACGTGCTCAGCCTGGATGGCGCTGGTCAGGCCGGCAACGAATTGGATCGACGCTGGATAGCGCACGAGCAACAGCTTGCAGGCGGCTTCGTCGCTCAGATGCACCTGCTCGGCGCTGCCATTGTCCAGGAGATCAAGCACGCGGTGATCCATCATGTCCTTGCCGATCACTGAGCGGCGGAAGGAGTCGAGCTGACAGATGCCGGTCTTCAGACCGGCGCGTGCGTTCGCCTTGATCTCCTCGATGCAAGCGAGCGTGTTGCCGCCCGACATGCGGAAATCGCTGGCGATGATCACGTCGAACTGGCGCGCGCCCGTATTCGGGTCGAGATCGGGCAGAATCTTACTGGGCGCGTGGAAACGGCGCTCGGCTTGCGTCTGCTCGATGCGCTGACGCACGCCGGTGGAGCGCTTGTGCTCATGCCAGCGCCGCCATGAGGCGCGATAGCTCTTGCGGTCGGGCGATTCCCAGCCATTGCCGAGGCTTTGGTGTGTCAGCGCCCCGGCGCGCACCTGGCCGAACGAAAGCGGCGGGTCGCCGCGCACCGGGACGTCCTGATTGAACACCAGTTCGATGCGGCGGAAGAATTCGGAGTCCGCGCCAGTGCGCACGTTGTCGTAGAAGCCGCACTGCGCCAGCACCGGCTCGCGCCGGAACAACAGCGACGAGGTGTTCGGATAGAGCATCTTGCCGGTGGCGCTGAAGCGCTGCATTTCCATGGCCGGCGTCGCGCGGATCCACGACGTCAGGTTCGCCTGCATCGTGTCGCGGCTCTCAAGCTGCAACGCCTGAATCTCGATTTTACGCGGATGCGACCAGTCGTCGGAATCGTGACAGGTGACGTATTTGCCGCGCGCGATTTCGAGGCCGCGATTCTTCGCAGCATAAGTGCCTTGGTTCGACGGCGCCCGCATGACCTTCACACGCCGATCGACCTGCTCGTAGGCTTTCACGCGCGCATAGATGTCGTCGGCGCTGCAATCGTCGACGATGATCAGTTCGAGGTTATGCCACGTTTGATCCAGCACCGAGCGGATCGCCATGTCGAGCGTGTCGTCGGGATTGAACGAAGTCATCAGCACGGAGATCAACGGCAGATCGCCGCTCAGCGGCTCGGCTTCGCACTTGAGCCGCGTCATCAGCGGGCCCGGCGCGTCACTCAGCGTCACCGGCTCCAGCCCGTGCGGGGTCAGCATGCCATTGATGGCGTCCAGCCATTGCGCGGCGGCGGCGGCCGTCGGCGTCTCACCAGGGTGAATGATGTTGGCGAGCAGACAGGCGTACTCGGTTGGGTCTTTTTCGGCAAGGCGTGACGCGTCGAGCGCGGCCATCGCCTCGGTCTTGCGCCCGGTGCGCGTCAGCAGATCGATCATCAGGATATGATCGAGCTGGCGCAGCTTGCCGCTGCCGAACAAGGCGATAAAGGCCTGATAGATCGCAGCGGAGCGCGCTTCTTCTTCCGGCGTCGCCGCCTGATTGCCGATAATGCGGGCGAGCGAGTAGAGCGCGCGCGGATTGAGTTTGCTGACGCCGACGTCGCGCAGCTTCTGACTGAGGTCCTCGCCGGCGCCGAGCGCTTCCTCGATCGCATCGAAGTCATGCGCGCCGCCGGTGGCGATGCGCGCCATCAGATCGCGGGCGGGGATAGAGCGATGGCGCAGCGCCGCGCGTTCGAGCGCATCGGTCGCGCCCGAGAGCGTCGCGACATAGGTCTCCATCGACGGCGGCGCGGCGCGCTTGACCGGCGTCCCTGCCGGCGGTGGCGGCGGCTCGTCGTGGGCGTGCACGGCGTGGCCGTTGGTCAGCGGCGCTTTTGGCGGCTGCGGTGTTTCGGCCTTGGCTTCGGGTTGCTTGGGCGTTGCGGGCGCGGCCGGCGCAATCGCGGGGATCTCACGCCCCTCGCCGCCGCGCACCATGCGCACCAAGTCCCGCATCGGCCGCGTCAAACGCCAAGACGTGCTCGCTTGCATGGCGTTGAGCACGCGATTTGCCTTTTCGAGCCGATCACGCAGCAAGCCGATCTCGCGGCCCATCTTGGCGCGCTGCTCGGCGGCCGCGTCTTCGGCATCCTTCCGGGCGCGCACTTCGGCCATGGAACGGCTGCGCTCTTCGGCGACGCGACGCGCCGCTTCCTCAGCCCGCTTCTGATCGTTCGCGCGCAAGTTGGCGATCTCGCGCTGCAGGGCGATTGCATCGTCGCTGCTCGTTGATCTCGACGCCATCAGATCGCGCAGATCGCTTTCCAGGCGGGAAATCTTGGTCTCGGCCTCAGTGAGCTTTTGCGCAGCCTCACGGCGCACCATTTCGGCTTCCGTCGCAAGGCGTTTGGCGCGCGCATCCATCGCTTCGCTTTGCGACGAGAGACTTGCCTCAAGCGTCGCGAACTTGGCTTCGGCCTCACTCGCGCGCGCGACCGCCAGCGCGGCTTTCTTGTTGGCGTCCTGCACGCGCAGTTCGAGCGCCGCGCGCTCAGCTTCATCGAGTCCCTTGGCGGCCGCGCGTTCGGCAGCGGCGGCGCGCTCGGCCAGCAGCACTTGCGCACGCTCCAACGACTCGCGCGCTTCCCTGCTCGCCAGGATTTCCGCTTCGCGTGTGGCCAGCATTTCTTGCGTCGCAGCCAACTCGCCGCGCAGCTGCGCAACGCGGGCGAGAGCTGCCGCCTCGCGCTCAGCGGTCGCTTGCAGTTCGCGCTCCAGCATGTCGCCGCGCGTGCGTCCCTTGGCGGCTGTCTCTTGGGCGCTGAGCAAATCAACTCGCACGCGCTCCAGTTCCACGCCCGCCGCGCGCAACGTGGCGGCTTCAGCGCGCGCCGCGGCCAAGTCCTGATCGAGCTTAGCGATGCTTGCCTGCGCGTCGGCCTCACGCGCCGCTGCGCCATCGAGCGCGGTCTTGAGCTCGGCGCGCAGGGTGGAGACCAGGCCTTTCAGGTCCGCCTCACGCGCGGCGCTGGCCTCCGCCTCGGCCTTGGCTTCGCTCTTAGCGCGCGCCACCTCTTCCCGCGCGGCTGCTTCACGCGCGGCCGCAGCGCGCTCAGCCTCCGCCACGTCGCGCTTGGTTTGATCGAGCAGCGCCGCCGCTTCGCTGGATTGGCGCGCGATGTCTTCGCGTGCGGCGGCAAGATCGCGCTTGGTCTGATCGAACTGCGAGGTCGTTTCGTGAATGCGGTCGTGCAGCGCCGATTCGATCGCCTGCGACTGCGCGGCTTGGCGCGCAGCTTCGTCCTTGGCGTCCGCCAAGGCCTGGACGAGGCCGCGAATATTCTCCTGTGCAGTTGCGAGCGCCTCGGCGTTCGCCGCTTCTTGTTGGCGCGCCGCCTCCAATCCCGCTTGCGCGTGCGCCAGTTCGCTGGCGATGGATTGGCGGAGCGCCTGCGCCTGCGCCAATTCGTCGGTTATCCGCTGCACCTGCTCGCGCGTGGTGGTCAGCTTAGTTTTGAAGTCCTGCGAACGCGTCTTCTCGCTCTCGAGCGAGCGCGCGGTGGCGTCGAGCTTGAGCAGCGCAGCGCGCTTGTCTTCGCTTAGCGCATCCACTTGCCGCGTCGCCGCTTCCAGCTGCTCGGCGATGGCGGCGTTACGGGCAGCGAGATTTTCGGCCCATTGTTCGGCTTGCTCGGCGCGGTCGCGCGCGATCGCCAAGGCGCGGGCGCGGGCTTCGAGCGCGTCGAGCGCTTCCTTGAGTTCGCCGGCCAGCGGGTTCTGGGCGCGCTCGCTTTCGCGTGCGACGTCGATCACCCAGTCCATGGCGCGCGCGAACGAACGGCCGTCCGCGGTTTCGGTCCACCAAGCGTCGAAGCCGGCCGCCTCCCCGGCGCGCGCCAAGCCCATCATCGCGAGGACATTGAAGGCGGCGTAGTCGTACGGGTTGGCGCGCTTCATTTCGAGCGGCTGCGAGCCGTCGGGCGCGATCATTTCCTCGAGCCGGCGCTCCACGCTTTCGCGCACGATCTTCTTGGCGCGCCTCTTTTCGCCGAGGAACAGCGCATAGACGGCGAGTTGGACATCTGTCCACAGTCCAAGATTGTTCGGCTTGCCGGCAACTTCCTTGCCGGCGTCGCTGGTGCGCAACCACTCGTCGAACTCTGCAAACCAGGCGCGAAACGCGGTGCGGTCCTTCACGGTCCAAGCTTCGCAACGCTCCAGCAGCGCCTCGGCGTCGAGCACATAGAGGTAGCGGCGCGACTCGATGATGCCGATGGCGCGGCCGCTCGATTGCCCAGGCACGGCTTGCGCGAATTTGAAGTGCGGCGTCTGACGCGTCTTCGCCGAGATAAACCACGTCCGCAGCATCAGCGCTGCGCGCTTGCCGTACTTCTCTTCCTCCGTGAAGAAGTACGCGAGGCTCAGCATGAAGAGCGCGTTGGCGAACCGCTCGAGGCGCTTGGCGTCGAAGCGGGCGATGTCGAGAGCTTCCGGATTCACGTCGCCGTCGCGGCGCACATAAGGCAGCCCGTTCGACGTATCCGGGTTGGGCCAAAAATAGATCGCTTGGCTGTAATAGTCGTTCGCGGTGATGCCTTCAGGCACGAGCTTCTTGTGCGTCACCGACGGCGCGGGGCCGGCGAGATGCGTATCGGCCAAATCGCGCAGCTTCGCGACGCCGTCGAGCAAGAGCTTGTCGCCTTCGCCGATGCGTTGCTTCAACGTCAGCAATTCTTCGCCGCGCAGCAGGAACGTGTGCGGGCCATCGCCGGCGAGTTCGTCCGGCGCCGGCGCGCCTGCGCGGGCGACCGTTTCCGGCGTCAGGAACGGCAGCAACGGTATCAGTTCGTGCGACTGCATGGCCCGGGGGTTTGGTTAGCGACGGTCCATTATCAAGAACCGCTTGCATATGAAGGGTTTACGGCTGGCATTTCTCGCGATCAACCGTCTACTTCGAAACCGATATATTCAATCGCAGCCGGCCTTTCGGTAGCGTCCCGTTACGCTGTCTTGACGGACGTTAACCGCTTACGGGCGCGATAAGGCGCAACGTCTAGGAGTTCCTGCAAAAACATATAGCGGGCGCGGAGTATTGCCTCGCTGTCATCAAGGTTTTGGTGAGATGTACGGCGCGTAACTTCTTCAAACTATTTGCCGGACTGCCATGGGTGTCGTTGCTCTCGACGGGAATCCCACGCTTGAAACCTCCGTCCGCCTCGCCCGGGAGTGCTCGCCCGGCGGCTTGCGCGTGCTTTGGGTCGGCGCCGGCGACGCAAACGAGCGCGCGCAGCTGCGCGATCGCCTGCTGACCCATCCCGACGACCAGCTCATCGAAACGCCAGTCGATCGCGCGACGCCGGCGGCGACCGGCAAATTCCATCTCATCTTTGCGGTTTCAGTGCTGAACCGCTGGCCGGCGACGCAGGGCGTGCGCAATATCGGCAGTATCTTTCCGTTCACCAAGTTTACCGACATGTGCGAGCGGCTGGACGCACGGCTGGTGGTTGGCGGCGTGCTGGTGATCGCGAACGCGAATTATCGCTTCACGGACGCCGCGCTCTCGCATCGCTACGACAAGTATGAGGATCCCAGTGGCCAGGCTGGCTTTGTCAGCCTGTTCAAGGCCAGCGGCGAACGGACGGTGCAACGGCCCTACCCGTTTACGATCTTCCGCAAGCTGCGCGGCGCGCCCATCGACGATGCAGCGGCGTCTGAGCCTTTCGTGCTTTCGCCGGCAGGTGAACAGGTGGCGGACGCCGCCGGACGCGACGAGACGCCGATCCAATTGCGCCATAGCACCAAAGCCGACCGCTATCCGCAAACCTTCGCAGCCGCACGCGCGCTCGTCGCCGATGACGGCCATGGTTTGCGCGTGCTGTCGTTCGGCTGTTCGGACGGGACTGAGTGCCTGTCGCTGGCGGAGCTCTATTTCAACGGCGCCGACGATCGCATCATGGGCGTCGACGTGAAGGCCGACGCCATCGCCATGGCCCGCCGCGTGCATGCGCACCCACGCATCAGCTACGCCCTCTCGGGCGACGTGACATACACGAAGGCCGATCGCTTTGACGCCATTTTCGCCATGTCGGTGCTGTGCGTGTGGCCGGAGCCGCAGGATGAAAGCCGCATCGCGCAAAGCTTTCCGTTCTCGGATTTCGAGCAGGTTTGTGCTAGCTTGGACCGAAAGCTGAAAGTGGGCGGCGTTCTGGTGATCTACAACTCGACCTATCGCTTCACCGATAGCAGCGTGGCGCATCGCTACAACGCGCACGCCAACCCCAACGGTCGCTCAGGCTTCGTGCGCAAGTATCGCGCGGACGGTTCGCGCATTCGCAAACCGCCCTATCCGTTTACCTTGTTCAAGAAGCTGAGCGACTGACATGCGGGTGGCGCTGATCGGCAATTCGCACGCGGCCGCTTACAAGGCCGCATGGGATGAGATCGGCGGCGACTATGCCGGGCTCGACGTGGTGTTCTTCGCCTCGCCCGCCAGTTCGATGCGGCTGATGACTGTCGAGAACGGCGCCATCGTGCCGAAGCGCGACGACATCCGGCAGGCGTTCAGCTGGACCTCTGGCGGGCTCGACCGCATTCCCGGCGATATGGACGCTTACATTCTCGTCGGCATGAGCTTCAGCTTTCCCCACCTTGCCGCGATCTTGCGCACGCATCGCCCGTTTGACGCTTACCAGGCCGGCGGCGGTCATGAGCTGGTGTCCAACGCGGTGTTCGAGGAAACCATGCGCCAGACGCTCAAACGCAGCGGCGCGGCCAAGAACATCGACAATGTCCGCGCCATCTCGCAGGCGCCGATTTTCTACACGCCGAATCCTTACTCGGCGCGCACTGTGCTCGATCACCCGGACTACGCCTATTGGCGCTGCGAAGCGACATGCGCGCGCATCTTTGCTTTCTATCGCGGCGCGCTCGCCGAGCTGCGGCGGACATGCACGGTCGTGGAGCAGCCGGCGGAGACAATCAGCCAGCCCTACTTCACCATTCCGGACTTCGCCCGCGATGCGCCGAAGCTGAGGCAAGGCGCGGCGGCGACCTATGGCGAGACCGATCACGGCCACATGAACGCAGCCTTCGGCGCGCTGTCGCTGCGCAACATTCTCGACAATCACGTGCTCAAGGCCAAGGCCCTGGCTTAGAGCGTCCTCAGGAAATCCCGCATTACCGGAAACGTCGCGCGCATGGTTTCGACGCTGCGCGCAACGGTTTCGCCGCGCCGCTCGAAATGCTGGGCGATGGCGTCTTCGATGGGCGCGATATTGGCGCCGTCGATGGTCAAATTCGGCGCGCCCATCGCCTTGCACTGACCAACCCCGCGCGCGTCTTCGTTGATCAGGATGCTGGAGATACGCCGCGACAGGCTGAAGATGTGGGCGTGGACGCGATAGCCGACGTGCAGATCCGCGGCTCCATAAAGCGCCTCGAAGCCAAACAGGTCACTCGCAAGGCCCACGATCTTCCAGCCGCGCGCCTTGGCTTGGCGCGCGAACGCCAGAAAATCCCGGCCGGTTTGGCGGCCTTTCGAGGTTTTTGTTGGCACGAGGCCATGGTGAAAAGCGGCCGTGCGCTGCGCGTTTGGGAAGCGCAGCGTCAGCGACTGCATGAGTTCGAACACGCCGGGCTGCATGATCGCCGGCATCGACAGCACAAGCCGCTCCACCTTCTCCTTGAACACGTACGGCCGCTCAAGGTGCGCGAGATCGTACCAAGCGGGGCAGCCGGTCATGCTGACATTGCTGACGCCGGCATGGTTCAGCACTTCGAGCGTCAGCGGATCGCGTACGCTCGACACCGGGATGCGCGCGTGCACCTCGGTAATGAAGCGCAGCGCGGCGTCCTCGAACTGAAATGTGTTCGGGCTTTTGTTGGCGGGCGCCTTCCAGCCTAGGCCGAGCGGCACGACAGGCGGCTTCACGCGCGCCAGATCGAGCGGATAGATTTTCGGGAAGATTTCGCGCTGATAGGCCGGCCCGCCGCAGAGCACGACAGCGCGCGCGCGATTGAAGAGCTTGTAGTGCTCGTCGCCTATGTCTTTGCGGTCGACGGTGACGACCTCGGTGTCGACATGCGCGCGCAGCAGCGCGCGCGCTCTGGCCCCGATCAAATGGTCGCCAGCATTTCGGTAGGCGCCACAGATCGTGACGATCATTGGATGTCGGCCCAATCGAGCGGCTGGCCGCTCGCGACGGCGCGCCGCACGGTGCGACCGAGGACGCCGTCCCAATGGGCGATTTCCACGCCGGTGTTCGAGCGCAGGGCGATCAGATCGGCTTCGCGCAACGTCTCGCCCGCGCCAATGTCGCGGGCGGCGACGATGCGGCGGCGGGCGTTTTCGATGGCGCGCGACTGGCCTGAGAGATCGCGCTTGCCCGTGCCGTGGAGCTCACGCAGGCGCGCGAGCTTTTCGGTGAAGGCGGCGAGATCGCGCCCATCCATGGCATGGTAGTGATCGTTGCCGACGCCGGCCTTGTCGTCGGTGAAATGCTTCTCCAGCACCACCGCGCCCATCAGCACCGCCATGTCCAGCGCCGGCATGGCGCCGTCGGCGTCCGGTTTCACGTGATCGGAATAGCCGATGGCGCAGCGCTCGCCGAAGGCGCGTTGCAGCGCGCCTATTTGCGCGAGCTCGGCGTTCTTGGGCTCGGTCGGATAGTTCAGGATGCAGTGGAGCAGCGTCACCTCCGCCGCACCCGCCTCTTCCAGTATGTCGAGCGCGGTCGCCACCTCATCGAAGCGCGAGGCGCCGGTGGACATGACGATAGGCTTGCCCATCGCGGCGATCTTGCGCAGCAGCGGCACGTTGGTGATGTCAGCCGAAGCCACCTTGAACGCCGGCATGAGCGGCGCCAGCAAATCAACGGCTTCGAGATCGAACGGGGTCGAGAGAAAATCGACGCCGGCGTCAGCGCAGTGGGCGGCGAGCGCCTTGTACTCGTTGTCGCCAAAATTATCCCAACGCTGGAACAGCGTGTGTTGGCTGTCGGCGGCTTCCTTGGTCCGATCCCAGTAGGCCGGGCTAGTGCCGCGCGCGGCCAGCTTGTCGGCCTTGTAGGTTTGAAATTTGGCGGCATGGGCGCCGCCCTTGGCCGCCGCATCGATCATGCGCTTGGCGCGATCGACGTCGCCCTCATGATTAACGCCGATCTCGGCGATGATGTAGGGCGAAAGATAGTCGTACGCGCGCGCGGCCAGCGAAAACGGTTTCATGGTGACAATCCCGGCGCGGTCTCAGAGCAGGCGCGGCAGGGGCTCAGCATAATAGATGCCAGGATCGGGGCAAAGCGGCGCTTGATCCAGCTTCGCCACCAGCTCATCGACCGAGCGCACGAAAAGGGCGTCGCCCTTCTGCACGACCGGGCGCATGTACTCGGCGCCCGGCATGTCAACGACGACGGTGCGGGTGCCGAGCGACATGCCTTCGAACAGCGTGGTCGAGAAGGCGCCGACCTGCACCGAGGCCTGGGCCAAAAGCGCGAAGATGTTCGGGTTCTTGTGCGAGAGCGCGAAATTCGGCGGCACGTCGCCGGCCGATTGCAAGAGCGCCTCGTAGTCCTTCAGGGATTCGTTCGGGTGCAGGCGGAAAACGATGCGGCGATCGGGCCGCCGGCGTGCGGTTTCGAGCGCCAGGTCGAACAGCCGGCGCCCGATGACGCCTTGCGAGGTGAACACGACGAGGTTGCCGTCGCGCGGGGCGCCGGCGGCGTCAGCCAGGGACTGGACGTATGGCGCGCCGATAACGCGATAGCCCATGGTCTTGGGCAGGTCGGTGGTCTCGGGCCAGAAGCTGCCGAAGGTCCAAAGCTGATCGGGGCTATAGGGCACGTCAGGACGGCCGGGCCAGCTGTAGCCGAGGTGATATGGCGAGATGAAGCCGTGCTGCAGTTCGACGACGCGAGCGCCATTGGCGCGCGCGGCGTGGATCACGGCGCGATTGGTGGAGCCGTAGGCGTTGGTGAGATAGAGCGTGCCGATCGGATTGACGGCGAAAAAGATGCCGAAGCCCTTTGAAACCGCATCAAAATCGATGACGCGCTGACGGCAATTCTTCACCAAGTTGCCGCAATCGACGCCGAGTTGCTCGAACAAGGCGCTCCACACGGCCTCGCAGATTTCGACCGATTCCTTCGGCAGCCGCGCCAATTCCGGGCGCCGGTAGAGGGTGCGGAACAATTCCTTGTAGCGATGGAAATTGTGCGCGCCGGGCAGCGTCTCGCCGTCGGTCGAGAAGTCCAGCAGCAGCGCGTCCTTGCCCAGCTCGGCGCGCAAAGCGGCGGTGTAGGGCTCGCTGCCGTTGATCTTCTTGTTGGCCATGACGACGACGTCGCGCTGGCGGCGGGCGACGTTCGGACGGCCCTGCAAGCTGATGAAATGCGCTTCCTGGGCGCGCCACTGCGCTTCGAAAGCGGCTGCGTCCATGCCCTCGGGCGTGCGCGATTTCAGTGTTGGGTGCGGCGGATCGTAAACGCCGAGCTTTTGCGTCGCCGCATAATAAAGCGGCATGCGCAGAAGCGGCCATGGCGAGATATCTTCGATTTGCCACGAGAGCAGATCGAGGCGCTGCTCGATTTCCCAGAAGACCTCGCACACTTGCGCAATGCTGATTTCGCGCGGCGCCGGGCGGCCAGCGCGAACCGCCGTCGCGCAGCGCAGCGACCACACGACGTCGGTCAGCTCGTTTTGCAAATTGTGATCGGTGGGATGCAGGTCGAGCCCGCGCAGCACCGCAGCGCGCGCCTCGGCCAGTTTGCCTTGCCGCTGCAGCGCCGTGGACAGGCGCATAAACTGGGTTACCGAGGCAGTGTCGCCATCGGCGGCGATGGCGCGGCCCCAGAAGTCCGCAGCGTCGTCCCAGCGCGACTGCGCCACCGCCACTTCACCGGCTTCGCGCAGAAGCGGCGCGTGTTCGCCATGGCGTTCAAGGCCGACGGCGATCTTCTCCAACGCGCTGACGAGATCGCCGGACTGGCGCGCGGCGCGGGCGGCGCGCGCGAACAAGCCCGCCGGCGCGTGCTTGCCTTTTTCCTTAAGCTTAAGCTGCAGATCGATCGCTTCGTTCGACCAATCCGATTTCGATTTCGTGGTCTTGATCGGTGCGGCGTGCACAACGCCAAAGCGCGGCGGGCGGCCGAGCCATTGCATCAGCCCGCTACCGGATGCGCCCGCTCTGGGCCGCATATCGTGCGGCGCACTCGTCATGCGTGAGGCACCCCCTGCCACAGAGGCCCCCATTCCGCTTTCGAGATTAAATTAATGCAACTTAAATCGTTTGCTGGGGGCGCCCTAAGCGCAGTTTCGCCTGCGCCGTGGCATAAAGCCTACGGTAGCGGCGCGCCATACGAGCAGTGCCGTGTTCGCGTAGGCGTGCGACCTGGCGGGCGCCCCACGCCCAGGACCTCGGGTCATCCTTCAAAGCGATGAGATGCGACCACCAGAGGTTGTGGTCGCGTGGGTCGGCCAGCCAGCCGCCGCCGTGCCGGCGAATGCGTTCGGCCAGCGCCCCCATATCGCCAGCCAGGACCGGGATGCCGGCGGCCCAGGATTCCGTGAGCGTGTGGCTGTAGGTCTCCGGCCAGATCGAGGGAATGAGCGAGACTGATGGCGCGATGTCCTCCAAGCGCACCGGCAGATCCTCGCGCGCATAGGGGCCATGCGCGATGACCCCCGGAAGCTCCGCGAGCGGCGGCGTCAGGCCACCGAGCAGATGGAACTCAAGCGGCGCGCCTTCGGCGGCGTTGCGCCGGACAAGGTGTTCCACCAGCGCCCGCCCCTTCGCTGCGCCAATGACGCCAAGCACCACCACCCGCATCGGCCCCTCTTCAGGCGGAGGCGCCGCGGCCTCAACCGGCTCGACGTCGCGCCCGTGCTCGATGATCTCTATGCGGCCGCTGAGGCGCGGGAAATGGCGGGTCAGCAGCCCGGCGGCGCTGGCGGAGGTGGTGACGAAGGCATCCACCGCCTCGAAGCCGGCCGCCATGCGCGCGCGCCAAGTGTGCACGTAGGCGCCTTTCAGGCGGGCGATGTCCGAAAACCATTTCTGCGGCGCGGCGCAGTCAGCCTCGCCCGCGGTGCAGACACCCCCACAAAAGGTGAGATCGGCGTCGAGCAAATTGATGGTCGGGCAGATGGCGGTGAAGTCGTGAAACGACAGCACGACTGGAACGCCGGCGGCCTTCAGCGCGGTAAGCAGTTCGGGGCCGCTGCCCAGCAGGCTGCGCACATGCACGACGTCGAATTTGTGACGGGCGAGCAGATCGGCGCTGGCCGCGACGCGGTCGTCCGCCAGCGGCGCCCCGCCCTTCCAGGTTTCGGCGAACTTGATCTCTTCCAGCCGCTCGATCGTGTCGGCGACATCGGAGAACACCCATTTATCGGGGCCACACGCAAGGATGAAGCAGGTGCAGGCAGGCGTCAGCGCCCGCATCAGGTCTTCATTGGTTAAGATGGTGCCGCCGCCGCCGGCATGAACGATCGACAGGACCCGCATGTGCGGCGGCTCAGGATCAACCGCGTCGCGGATGCGCTGCGCGAGGCTTTTGGGCGCAGGCGCTGCGGGCGGGGGCGCTGGCGGCGCTGGCGCGCGCTTGGAAAGCCGCCACACGCCGAGCAGCGCAGGATCGAGCGAAGCGTCAGCCATTCTCCCCACATACACGTGTGTGCGCATCGGCGCGACCCGCCGCGCCTGCGGCGGCTGGCGATGCGGCGGCGCTGGTGTTAGCAGGAGACATTCGGAACCTGGAGCTTCAATGTCGGCGGCGACGACTCTGGTCGTGATCTCCTTCTACGATCGCCGCCCTACCGGCAACCTCGAGCGTCTTCTCGCATCGATGCAGACGCACGCCGCCGGCGCTGCGTTCGATGTCGTCGTCGTCGTCAACAGAACCAGCGACGCGCCACTCGCCATGCCGGCCAGTGTTGAAGTGCTTGAGCGCGAAAACCTGGGCATGAATATCGGCGCCTGGGATCACGGCTGGCGCAGCAAGCCGGGTTATGACGCGTACCTGTTCTTACAGGACGAATGCTATGTCGTGCGCGAGAACTGGTTAACTGCGTTCCTCGATGGCGCGCGCGACGGCGGCGTCGGCCTCATCGGCGAGTCGATCAATCCGGCATGGGACAAGCCGTGGCCGGCCTTGCGCCAGCATTATGCCGGCGCGCGCATGCCCGATCACACGATCGACGGACGGCCGGCCGATCGTGTCGATGTGTATCTGGATTTCATGCGCCGCGCCGGTGTCGAACCGGGCGCGAGCGGCCGGCATTTGCGCTCACTCGTGTGGTTCGCGACGCGACCGACATTGCAGGCGATCGACGGCTTTCCGATCGGGGCCAATTATGGCGAATGCATCGGCGCTGAGATCGCTGTCAGCCGCAAGGTTGAGGCGCTCGGCAAGCGGGTTGAGCAAGTTTCGCCGGAGGAATTCCGCTTCATCCGGCACGTGGAATATAACCGCGACCATCCGCAGGCGCCGTTCAGCCATGCCCCGCGCGCCGCGCCCAAGCCACAATCCGCGCGCGCTGGCGAAGTCGCGGAAAAGCCCGCACAGATAAGCGCCGATGGCGCGGTGATCTTTCGCGTGCACAGCGCCTCACCCAATCTGGCAAGCACGCGCTATCGCGCTTTGATGCCGGCGCTTGGGCTGGACGCGCTAGGTTTGCGCACGATCGTCACCGATAGCGCGATTGACGAAACCATGCTGCGCGCTTGTCGCTGCATCATTTTCGCCAAAGCAATCCGGCCAAGCGACATGGCGATCGCGTTCGAGGCGCACCGGCTGGGCGCACCGATCATTATCGATCTCTGCGACGACATGTTCATCCCGGACTATGGCGGCGGCAAAGGCGCGCTCTACCGCGCAACCTTCAAAGCCATGGCCGAGATCGCGCACACAATCGTCACCACCGGCCCCGCCATGCGCGACACGCTCGCCGCGCTGGCGCCGAACACGCCGATCGTCGTCATTCCAGATCAGCTGGAAACGCCGGACTTACTGGCGCGCGTGATCAAGCGGCCGGACGCCAAGAAGAAGGATGTGACCTGGCGCGATCGCGCCGCTTACGCGCTCAACAATCCGGGCGCCGCACTAAAGCGCGTGCAAACGCGCCTCGGCTTGGCGCCGCCGCCGACGGCGAAATCCGCACCGCCGCCCTCGCCGCCGCCTCCGGCTGCGGCCGCACCGAAGCCCCGCACCATCATCTGGTTCGGCAATCACGGCGCCGAGCACAGCGCGTTCGGCATGGGCGGCTTGACGGAGGTTCTGCCGCATCTTTCGGCGGTCGCGAAGACGCATAACATCAAGCTGCTGGTGGTCAGCAACTCGCGCGACAAGTTCAATCACATCACGGCGGGCGCCGATTTTCGAAGCGAGTATCGCGAGTGGTCGGCGCCGCGCATCTTCGCCGATCTCGACGAGGCCGACATCTGCCTAATTCCGATGCCGCGCGAACGCTTCGCGCTCGGCAAATCCGCCAACCGCATCGCGCTCGCATTGTCGCGCAATTGCGCCGTCATCGCCAATGACTTTCCCGCGCTCGCACCGTTTCACGGTTCCGTTGTGCTGGAGGATTGGGCGGGCGGCTTGCAACTCTATCTCGACGACGAAGAGCGGCGCCAACACGATATTGCCCGGGGCAAGGCGGTTATTGCTGCGTTCTGCTCGCCCGAAGCGGTCGCCAAGGCGTGGGCTGATTTGATAGAGTCGCTGCCGGAGAGAACGCGATGAGCGGCGGCGTGAAGGTGGAACATCTGGGCCTCGACGGCGTGCTGCGGATCACCCCGCGCGTGTTCGAAGACGCGCGCGGCAGTTTCAGCGAGACGTATTCGCAACGTTCGCTCCGCGATGCGATCGGCGACATGGTGTTCGTGCAGGACAACGTCTCGCGCTCGGTCAAACGCGGCGCCGTGCGCGGGCTGCACTATCAGGATCCGCCGTTCGCGCAGGCCAAGCTGGTGCGCGTCCTGCGCGGCTCGATCTTCGACGTGGCGGTCGACATTCGCCGCGGTTCACCGACTTACGGGCGCCACGTTGCGCTGACGCTGACGGCGGCAAGCGGGGCGCAAATTTTCGTGCCGCACGGCTTTGCGCACGGCTTCTGCACATTGGAGGACGACACCGAGGTGTTCTACAAGGTCGACGCTCTCTACAGCCCTGAGCATGACCGCGCCATTCACTGGGCCGATCCCGCGCTTGGCATCGACTGGCCCATAGAGCCCTCCGCCGGCATCTTGTCGCCAAAGGACGCCGCCGCGCCGCGCTTTGCGGACATCGCTTCGCCGTTCGCCTACAAGGCGGCGCAATGAAAATTCTGATCACCGGCGGCGCGGGCTTTATCGGCTCTGCGGTCGTGCGCCATCTCTGCGCCCAGGGCGACGAGGTGCTGAACGTCGACAAACTCACCTATGCCGGCAATCTGAACTCACTGCGCGAAGTCGAGACAGCGGCGAACTATCGCTTTTTGCAGGCCGACATTTGCGATCGTGCAGCGATGGACGAGGCGTTCGCGTCGTTCATGCCGGACGCGGTGATGCATCTGGCGGCTGAGAGCCATGTCGATCGCTCAATCGACGCCGCTGGCGCATTCATCACGACCAATATCGTCGGCACGTTCACGCTGCTGGAAGCGGCGCGAAGATACTTGCACGCGCGGCCCAATGCGGCGTTTCGGTTTTTGCATGTCTCGACGGATGAAGTGTACGGCTCGCTCGGCGATGAGGGCGCGTTCTCGGAAGCGACGCCATACGACCCGCGTTCGCCCTACTCCGCCAGCAAAGCCGCCTCGGATCACCTCGTCAGCGCTTGGGGCCATACCCACGCCATGCCGGTGCTGATCAGCAATTGCTCCAACAATTACGGGCCGTTTCATTTTCCCGAGAAGCTGATCCCGCTCGCCATTCTGAACGCGCTCGAAGGCAAGCCGGTCAATGTTTATGGCGACGGGGCCAATGTGCGCGACTGGCTCTATGTTGACGACCACGCGCGCGCGCTGCGCACGATTCTGACACGCGGCGGTGTTGGCCAGACGTACAATGTCGGTGGCCGCAGCGAGCGCAAGAACATCGACGTGGTGCAAAAAATATGCGCGCTGCTCGACGGACTGCGTCCATCCGGCGCCCCGCACGCGCGCCACATCGCGTTCGTGAAAGACCGCCCCGGCCATGACCGGCGCTACGCCATCGATTGCAGCAAGATCGAAAGCGAACTGGGCTGGCGTGCGCAGGAAAGCTTCGACACCGGCCTGGAAAAAACCGTGCGCTGGTATCTCGACAACGAATGGTGGTGGAAGCCGCTGCGCGAGCGCGCGTATGACGGCCACCGGCTGGGCGGAGGTTAGGCCATGCGCATCGCCGTGACCGGCGCGCGCGGCCAGGTCGCGACGGCGCTGCAGAGTCTCAAGGGCATTGACGTTGTCGCCTACGCACGCCCCGACCTCGATCTCGCGATCCCCAGCACGGTTGCGCCGATTCTGCGTGCGGGCTCGCCCGACGTGATCGTGAATGCGGCCGCTTACACCGCCGTCGACCGCGCCGAGCAAGAAGCGTCCGAGGCGTTCGCGATCAACGAAGCCGGCGCCCGCGCCGTCGCGGAAGCAGCCGCAGGCTTGGGCGTGCCGCTGATCCATTTGTCGACCGACTATGTGTTCGATGGCGCCAAGCCTGCGCCTTACGTCGAAACCGACGCGCCTAACCCGCAGAGCGTTTACGGCGCCAGCAAGTACGCCGGCGAACGCGCCGTGATGCAGGCGCATGCGCGCGCCGTGATCGTGCGCGCGTCGTGGGTTTATGCGCCGCATGGAAACAATTTCGTGCGCACCATGCTGCGCCTGGCCGGCGAGCGCGATGCGGTTCGGGTCGTCGCCGATCAGCGTGGCATGCCGATGGCCGCGCCCGATATTGCGGAGGCGCTCGCGCGCGTCGCACGCAATCTCGTGGATGCGCCCGAGCGCGGCAACCTTCACGGCCTTTTCCACTTGGGCGGCGAAGGCGACACGACCTGGGCTGACTTCGCGGAGGCGACTTTCGCGGGCTCGGCGGCGCGCGGCGGGCCTAGCGCGCGCGTCGAGCGCATCACCACGGCTGAGTTCGGCGCGCCGGCGCCGCGCCCGCCCAATTCGCGTCTCGACGGCGCCAAGCTGGAAGCCGCGCACGGCGTGCGGCTGCCGCATTGGCGGACCTCGCTCGATCGCGTGCTCGACACGATTTTGCGCGGATAGAGGCGCGCCAATCCCGAGGACAGGCGCCCCTCAAACGCTTGAAACGAAAGCGTTCAGCGCTGGGATACGCGCCGTTCTATCCGACCGTGACGGGCGCGCCTGAAACTGTGCTCCAATCGAAGGAGCAGACTCACCTTGTCCGTCAGTACGAACCTGAACTTGCCCTACCTCGCGGCGGGGCAAGCGCAGAAGCATGTCTATGTCAATGAAAGCCTCCTGCGTCTCGACGCGATCGTTCAGCTCAGCGCCGTCTCAGCCACCACATCGGCGCAGCCTGGTTCGCCCAGCGACGGCGACATCTACATCCTTCCATCCGGCAAGAGCGGCAGTGCTTGGGGCGCGATGGCGAACGGCGCCCTTGCCTATTATCGGGACGGCGCGTGGGAAGAGATCACGCCGCGCGAAGGCTGGCTCGCTTACGTGCGCGATAGCGACGTGTTCTTCGTCTACACCGGCGCAGCCTGGCGGCGGGTTGCGCCCGCGTGCGTGTTCGAAGAATTCACCAGCTCCGGCACGTGGACGAAGCTTGCCGGCGCGGTCGCGGTGCATGTCGAATGCGTTGGCGCAGGCGGCGGCGGTGGCGGCGGCGCGCGCACGGCGTCGGGCGTTGCGAGCTCCGGCGGCGCGGGCGGCGGCGGCGGCGCGCATGTCTCAGGATGGTTCAACGCTGCAGCGCTGGGCGCGACCGAGACGGTGACGATCGGCGCGGGAGGCGCAGGCGGCGCGGGCGCGACAAGCGATGGCGTCGCCGGCAGTGATGGCGGCTTGGGCGGTCTTAGCACCAGCTTCGGCGCCCACCTCATCGGCTATCGCGGCGGCGCCGGCGCAGGTGGACAAGTCGCTGGCGTGTCCGGCGGCGGCGGCGGTGGCGGCGGCTTGGGCGGCGGCCTCCCAGGTTCGGGCGCAACAGCCGGCGCTGCCAATACAGGCACCGGCCGAACGGGGGGCGGCTCTGGCGTTACACCGACCGCGGCCACTATGGGTGGCGCAGGCGGCGCCGGCGGCGCCAATGGCGCAGCCGGACCGGCTGGGGCTGGCGCACATGGGCCAGAAACCGGCGGCGGCGGCGGTGGCGCAGGCGGCGGCATCGCCGCCTCACCAGCGGCCACGGATGGCGGCGCCGGCGGCGTGGTGCGCGGCGCTTACACCGCGCCCACCGGCGGGTCTGGCGCCGGCGCGGCGGGCGCCAGCTCAGCGGCGAACCCACGCGGGGGCGCCCCGGGCGGCGCGGGCGGGGCGTCCAACCCAAGCGGCATCGGCGGCGCGGGCGGGTCTGGCGGCTATGGCGGCGGCGGCGGCGGCGGCGGTTCCGCCGTCGGCGGCAATGGCGGCGCAGGCGGGGCCGGCGGAAGCGGTGTTGTGCGCGTGTGGACGTACTTCTAGACGTCTCGCCTTGTTCTCGCCGTCACGGCAGGCAAGTTGCAACGGCGAACGCGGGAGACGGGTCAGGCATGAAGGGCATCATCCTCGCCGGCGGCGCAGGCACACGGCTGCACCCGATGACGCTGATCGCGTCGAAGCAACTCATACCCGTCTACGACAAGCCGATGATTTACTATCCGCTGTCGACGCTGATGCTGGCGCGCGTGCGCGATATTCTGATCATCTCGACGCCGGATGATCTGCCGAACTTCCGCAAACTGCTGGGCGACGGCTCGCAGCTTGGCCTGCGCTTTTCCTATGCCGAACAGCCGGCGCCGAACGGACTGGCGGAAGCGTTTCTGATCGGCCGCGATTTCCTCGCGGGCGGGCCGGCGGCGCTCATCCTCGGCGACAACATTTTCTACGGCCAAGGCCTCAGCCGCTTGGTGCAGGACGCAGCGGCGGCGGCGAAGACCGGCGCCACGGTGTTTGCCGTGCACGTGCGCGATCCGTCGCGCTACGGCATCGTCGAGTTCGACGGCGAGCGTGTGATCTCGGTTGAAGAGAAGCCCGAGGCGCCGCGCTCGAACTGGGCGGTCACGGGGCTCTACTTTTACGACTCGCGCGTGGTGGAGTTTGCTTCGCAACTGAAGCCGTCCAAACGCGGCGAACTGGAAATCACCGATCTCAATCGCGCCTATCTCGAACGGGGCGATTTGCGCGTCGAGCGGCTGAGCCGCGGCTTTGCCTGGCTCGACATGGGCACGCCGGATTCGCTGGTCGAAGCGGCGGAGTTCGTGCGCACGCTGGAAAACCGCCAGGGTCTGCGCATCGGTTGCCCGGAAGAAATCGCCTACCGCATGGGCTTCATCGGCGCCGACGATCTGCGTGCGCTCGGCGGCAAGCTCGGCAAAAGCGATTACGGCAAGTACCTGATCCGCGTCGCCAACGAGAGCTAAAGCACGGCGGTTTCCTCCGCCCCAGGCGGCGGCCCGAGTTGGCCGCGCCGTCCGCGCGACCACGCCTGCCCCATCGCCGCGAGAAACCGCAGCGAGAAGCGATGCTCTATCCAGTACACAAGCACCGCGCGCGCGATGTGGGCGCCGATGCGCGCTTTCCAGAGCGCCGGCACGTGCGAAAGCGTGAGGCTGTGCGCCTGGTTGCGCACATAAGCGTAAAGTCTGAACTCCGCTTGACGCGGAATAGCCGGGCCGAAACCGCGCTTCTTGACGATGCCGCGGCCGATGCGATGCTCCATCTCCACGCCGCGATCGACCCAACACGAAGCGCCTTTTGACCAGGCGCGAAAACACCATTCGGTGTCGATGGCATCGATGAAGAAGTCGCTGCGAAAGCGCCCGACGCGGCGGAAGGCGTCAAGGTCGATAAGCGAACCGGATGAGATGACGTACTGCACCGCTTGGCAATCGCCGACCTGCGCTGCGCTCGCGCGGGGGAAGTAACGCGGCGGCTTGAAGTTGGCGGCGTCGTCGCGCGGCGACACGATGGACGGCCCGATGACGGCAGGCGCGCGCCCTTGCGCGGCAAGCGCGTCCATCGCGCCGCTCAAACGCGCAGCCAGCCCCTCGGGAATTTGCGAATCCTGATCCAGCAGCAGCACGCGCCGCTTGCCGGCGAGGATCGCCGCGAGTGCGCAGACGTTGAATCCTTCCGCGACGCCGAGATTATACGGCGCGCGGATGAGGTCGGCGCCCGCCTCGCGCAGATCGTTCTCGATCGCGGCGTCCAGCGCACCGTTCACAAACACAATAGCCGGCGAAACCTCGGCCATCAGCGCGCGCACCAGCGGCAGCAGGAGCGTTGGATCGGGCCGGAAGGCCACGATGCCGGCGGCGACGTCCGCCATCATAGCGCGCCTGCCAAACGCCACGCCTCTGCGGCGCGCTCACCGGCATGTACTTCGGTGTAACCGTTCGCGACGCGCGCGCGCGCGTTCACCCCCAGCCGCGCGCGCAAGCTCGCATCCGCCGCCAGCGTACGCAGCGCCGCCGCCAGCGCGTCGATGTCTTCACGCGCGACGACGAGCCCGGTATCGGGCGTCACGAGGTCGGCGCAACCGGGCACGTCGCTGGCGACGATCGGGCGCCCGCAAGCGGCGGCTTCCAGCAGCGAGCGCGGCAAACCTTCGCCGCCGCGCGACGGCAGGCACGCAATGTGCGCGCCCGCCCAGAACGCGGCGACGTCCGTGACCTTTCCGATCACCTCGACGCCAGGCATGGCGCGCCAGCGGGCGATCTCCGCATCACTCACATGTTCTGGATTTTCCGGGTCGGCGGCGCCAGCGATGCGCAGCGTAATGTCGAGCCCGTCGGCGCGGAGCCGCCGCACCGCCTCCACTGCGAGATCGACGCCTTTTGACCAGATCAGCCGAGTAACGATGCCGACAACGACCGGCGGCGTGGGCGCCTCGGGCGCGGCGGCAAAGCGTACGATATCGACGCCCGCGCCTGGCATGGTCACGACGCGCGCGCCAGCGATGGGTGCTGCGCCCTCCACCCAGCGCGCATCGGCGCTGTTTTCGACCGCCAGCACCGTACGCGGCGCGCCCAGCGCACGGCGGATCATCTGGCGCAGCCACCAATCGACGGCGCGCGTCCACGGCGCGCGCGCGACGGAGAGATAGCCCCGCCCCGTCACCGCCAACACGCGGCCAAATCGCGCCGCCCCGCACATCAGCAGCAGCGCGATCGGCCTCAGCGCAATGGCGTGAACGATGTCGGGCTGCTCGCGCGCAAGCAGCTCGCGCAACGCGCTCACCTGCCGGCCGACCCGCCACGGCGCCAGCGATCCGCGCGCGAAGGGCGTGTCGATCACGCGCAAGCCGGGCTCGTCCTTGAGCGCGCCGGACAAGCGCGCCGCGATGACGACGTCGTGCCCATCCGCACGCGCGCGCGACGCCAGCGGCATGAAGTGCGAGCGAAAGAACCAGTCTTCGGTGATGAGGAAGAGGATCTTGCTCATGCCGCCGCCTTGAACGCGGCGGCGGTGGCGGCAAGCGCTGCGCGCGTATCGGCGCCCACCCAGACGTAGGCCGCGCTAAAATTCGCCGCATCGACCTCCAGGCTTTCGGTCAACTGCCGCGGCAGCAGCGTTGCAAACGGCGCCGGCATTAAGTTGGGCGCGCGGCCAAAGCCGCGACGCAGCGCAGCGACGATATCGCCGGTTGAAAGGCTGGGTGCGTCGGCCACATGGAAGACGCCGGCGGGCGCATCCCCTTTCGCCAACACGGCGCGAATGGCGCCGATGAGGCTGTCGCGCGAAATCAGGCTGCGGCGATTGCGCAGGCCATCGAGCGGCAGCGGCAAGGGCGACGCCGCCAAACGTAGCAGCGCGCCGAAATTGGCTTTCGCGTCGGGCGCATGCACCAAGGGCGGACGCAGCACCACCGGACGCAAAGCGCCGTGCGCGAGCACGATCGCTTCCGCTTCGAGCTTGGCGCGGCCGTAGGCATCCTCCGGCGCGGGCGCCTCGCTTTCGCGTGCGGGCGCACTGTGTGTGCGCGCGACGGCGGCTTTGATCGAACTCATATAGATGAAGCGTCGCACGCCAGCGGTTTCGGCCTGCTTACACAGCGCCGCTGTTGCATCGACGATGGCGGCGCGCAGATAGGCGTCCGGATGCTTGGCGTGCGCAGGGCTGGCCAGATGCACGACGGCATCCATCCCATCGAGCGCCGCGGACCAATCCGCGCCGGCGCCCAGATCGCCGACCGCTACGCCATGATCGCCAGCGTGTTGCGCGCGATAGGCCGCGCGCACCTGCCGGCCGTCATCGGCCAGCGCCCGAACGAGCGCCGCGCCGATGAAACCCGAAGCGCCGGTCACCAGGATTCGCGTCATACGCCCTTGTCGCGCACGGCGCGCTTCCTGGCACGGCCTTTAGTTCTGCTGGTAGCTGCTCAGATCGAGTTGCGCCTGGCCGAGCGGGGTCGGCACAGTGAAACGCAGCGGCGCAGCGAAGCCCGGCTGCTCCGGCAACGCAAACCATGCTTCCGCGGTCGGAATGTTCGAGCGGTCGAAGCTGTCGCTGAAGCCGGCGATCGGCTCGTAACGGAAGTTGCAGCTGAGCGCGGGGCCATTGTAGCCGCCGCCATTGAACGTGCCTTGCGAACGCGCCGACACCGCCAGGCGATAGTGCTGGCGACCATCGAACACGAGCACTGAGCCTTGGCACGAGCGCGACACGCCGATCTGGCGGCCTAGCGCGAACAGCGCCGTCAGCGGATCGTAAGAGCCGCGCTGCTGCGCCGTGCTCGCAGCCGGCGAGCCCATATTGCCGTAGCTCGGATTGATCTCGGCGTTCACGCCGTTCGAGCCGCGCGTCATCTGAATGCGGCGGAACTTGCTCGAGTACGAATGTGAGATGTCGTACTGCGACCAGGTGATGGCGCCGCCGGACACAGAGCCCGTCGATGTCGCCGAAATTTCGGTTTGATCGAACAAACGCGCGAGACCGGAGGTGCGCAGATTTGCGCGAACCGCGTAGCGCGATGGCGTTGCAGTGATCTCATAGCTCGCCGTGCCAAGCACGACGACGCCGAGAACAGCTGCTTCGTAATTCAGCCGGTAGGTTTCCGCCCGCGCCGGCGCTGCGAAAAAGCAGACAGCGAACGCAAGCACGGAAAGTATGCGCAGCATGAAGAGCCTCCGCCCTAGAATGTCCCTGCGCTGCTCTTAACCAACGCGCGCGCGCGTGTCACCCAGCACGCGCTGTAATGCGCATACGTTTAGTACGCACGTACACGTGTCAGGTGATTAGAATTGCTCGTGTGCGAGCAGGAGCTGCGCGAGCTCGTTGTGGCGATCGTTGTACGCCACTGCGGGCGCGCCGTAGCTGCCCGTCGATGCGATCTGCGTCGGCGCCGTTGTGTCGCGCAGGCCGTCGGCGTTGCTGACGTGACGAACCGGCTCGAAGCCGACGCCATCGCTCATCGCCAATGCGCGCACATGCTCGATGCGCTCTTGCGTGGCGGCGCGCGTGATTTCGAGCGAGGCCGTCGTGCTCGCGATCACACCGCGAATTTCGGTGAGTTCTTGTTGGCTCAGCGGCGCGGGATAAGCCGGCAGATTTGCGTACACATCGTCAGCCGGCGCGGCGTTCGGATCGACGCCAAAGCCCGACGCGAGCGAGGTGCCGACCAAGCCGCCAAGGCCCGCAGGCGAACACACAGCTGCAACGAGAACCGCGGCGCCAACGCCGGTGAGGCCCGACTTGATAACGGTGTCCCGAACTTCGCGTTCGAAATTTTCCCGTTCCGTCATCGTAACGCTCCCACGCGCGCGCCAAGTGAGGCGCGGCCCAAAGCTACGCTTCCGAGGCGTAAGAAACCTTAAATTCGCCGCGGCGCCAAGCACAAAGGCACGGACGGCGGTGACGATGCTGAAAGGTTGCATAAGCATTAGTCCGAAGCCGCGACCGCTGCCTACAAAGGCGCCGCCGCCTGCTGGGAGTTGAACTTGGCCCGTCCGACTGTCGCTGGCTTCGCGCGCGCAACATTTTTTGCGCTCACGCCGGCGCTGGCGACGGCCGGCGCGATGGGGATGCCGGTGCTGCTGAGCTTGGTGGGCGCGCTCGGCGCGCGCCGCGCGATGCTTCGGCAACTTATTGAAAATAGACCGCTTCCGCTCCTGCTTCTGCTCGGCTTTGGGACCTGGGCGATGCTAACGGCTCTGTGGTCGCCCTATCCCGACCCGCAACAGGCCGCCAAGCTCTTCTTCCTCTTGCCGCTCGGCCTCGCCTTCGCGGCGGCCGCCAGCGCCGACACAAATCTGACGCGTCCAGCCGCTTTGGCGGCATTCGTCGTGCTGGCGGCGCTGCTCACCATCGAGGCGGCGGGCAATATGCCGCTCAACCGCTCGAGCCAGGCCGGCGACCCGGACTGGAAGATCGAGCAGAATCTGGCCCGGGCGGCGGTGGTCTTCATCGCCATGAGCTGGGGCGTCGCCGGAATCGCGCTCACCAGCGCCGGGCGATGGCGATTCGCGCTGGGCGCTGGCGTGCTTGCCCTAGGGGCAGTCTTTTCGCTGCAATTCCATCAGTCGGCCAATGTGGTCGCCTATGGGCTGGGGCTGGGCGCGTTTGTGCTTGCCCTGGCGGCGCCGCGGATTGCGCCCTGGCTGGTGTGTGGCGGTTGGGCCTTCTGGATGCTGGCCGCCCCCTTGCTCACGCCGATGCTGACCGCCGACCCGGCTCTGGTGGAGAACGCCCCCTATGGATGGGCGGTGCGCGTCAGCATGTGGGATTATGTTTGCGCACGCATCGCGGAAGCGCCGCTGTTCGGCCACGGGCTCGACGCCTCACGCGCCGTCACCGACACCATGGTCGTTCGCGGCGACGCCATGCCGGCCGTCCTTCTCCATCCTCACAGCGCCAGCCTGCATATCTGGTTCGAGACCGGGCTCGTCGGCGCGGCGCTCGCGAGTGCAACATTGATCGCGGGCGCGCGCTGGCTTGCACGCGCGTTCGCCGAGCATCGCATCGCAGCTGCCGCGGCGTGCGGGGCGATCGCTTCGCTCGGCTTCATCGCCAATGTGAGCTACGGCGTTTGGCAGGAGTGGTGGACCGTCGCCATGCTGCTGGCCGCCGGCTTGATTGGCGCGATCGTCGTTCCGCGCGAACGCCACTAACCGGACGAGCGCTGCTCAGTTGCTTTTGCCGATGCCGCGACCTATCGAAATCCCAACACCCATGCGCGCCAAGGGCGCGAGAATGACCGCGACATGACCCCCGTTCTCGTGACCGGCGCCGCCGGCTTCATCGGCTATCATCTCGCCGAGCGCTTGTTGCGCGACGGACGCGCGGTGGTGGGGCTCGACAACCTCAGCGACTATTACAGCGTCGACCTCAAACGCGCCCGGCTCGCGCGTCTGGCTGAGCACAAGCACTTCACATTTACGCATCAGGACCTGGCGGAGCAGGCGGGGCTCGAAGCGCTGTTCAAGCAGCATCGCTTCACCTTGGTGTTCAATCTCGCGGCGCAAGCCGGCGTGCGCTACTCGCTGCAAAACCCGCACGCTTACGTGCGCTCGAACCTCGATGGCTTCGTCAATTTGCTCGAATGCTGCCGTCATGGCGGCGTCGAGCACTTGGTGTTCGCCTCTTCAAGCTCGGTGTACGGGGCGGTGACGCAGATGCCGTTCTCGGTGCATCAGAACGTCGATCACCCGCTCAGCATTTATGCGGCGACCAAGAAATCCAACGAATTGCTGGCGCATTCCTACGCCCATCTTTTCCGCATGCCGACGACCGGCCTGCGCTTCTTCACCGTCTATGGCCCGTGGGGCCGGCCCGACATGGCGATGTATCTGTTCACCCGCGCCATCCTCAACGGCGAGCCGATCGAGGTGTTCAACAACGGCGAGATGGAGCGCGACTTCACCTATGTCGACGATATCGTGGAAGGCCTGGTGCGGGTTGGCGATCAGCCCGCAACAGCCGATCCGAACTGGCGCGGCGAAGCGCCCGATCCGGCGACATCAAGCGCGCCCTACCGGCTCTACAATATCGGCAACCACGCGCCGGTGAAGCTCATGGACCTGATCGCCCTGATCGAAGCCGCGACGGGCAAAACGGCGGTGAAGCGCTTCCTGCCGATGCAGCCCGGCGACGTGCCGGCGACCTACGCCGATGTGGATGATCTAGCGCACGCTGTCGGCTTTGCGCCGAGCACGACAATCGAAGACGGCGTGCAGCGTTTCGTGGACTGGTATCGCGCCTATCACGGGGCCTGAGCTTTTAGCCGCGGCTCAAGCCGCAGCGTTTCGTAAAACGCCAGCAGCAAATGATAGACAATCGACGCCGGCACAGCGCTCGATAGCGGCCTGCCCTCACCGTCGAATTGATCTACCCACAGTCCCGGCGTCTGCCCGGCGCAGTAGCGATCGAACAGAAGCCGCAGCGATTGCGTGACCGGCGCACGCGCGTCTTCGCCGGTCAATTCAGACAACGCCAGCCAGCCCTTGATGCGCTCGGTGTTGGTCCATGCGCGCGAGCTTTTGCGCAGCGGCGCGCCGTCGTCGCGCACGGCGTCATAAACCGCATGCGATGATGCGTCGACGCCCGTGCGCTCCGCGAAGGCGACCAACGCCCGCGCCTCGCCGCTCACATCGCCGCCGGCCAAACGCTGGTGCTGCGCCAAAATCCACGCCCACTCGAAATGATGGCCGGGTTCGAGCGTGCGGCCATTCTCGCCGCCGGTGCGCCGCCAGTCGGCGTCGAAATGTTCGCCCAGCGTGACGCCGTCGAACACATGCGCGCGGAACAGCGCCACGAGTTCGTCGGCCTGGTCGAGAAAGCGCTGATCCTGCGTCGCCTCGAAGGCTGCGAGGCTCGCTTCGGTCAAGTGCATGTGCGGGTTCTGCCGCCGCTCGCCGCGCGCCGGCAGTTCGGGCCAAAAGCCCGCCACCGGCCCACGCATGTGCGTTTGCACGAAATCCAACGTCGCATGCAGATGGCGCAGCACTTCCGGATCGCGCGAGACGCGATAGCGCCAGGCGAGTGCGAACAGGACGAAAGCGATGTCGTAGAGATCGTTGGTCGCATCGATCACGGCGCCTTCGCGCGAAAGCGCGCGCGCCCAGCCGTGCTCCAGCTTGGCCTTGGCGATCAGATAGTCGCTCCCGAACCGCGACAGCTCAGCGCCCGGCGCCCAGCCCTGCTCGGCCGCGTGCGCGAATACGTAGGTCTGCCGGCAGATGACGCGCACGCGCTTGAACGCGCATGCCGTTGGCGCGCCATCGAAACCGACTTCTTCCAAAAAGCCGCCGTGCTCGCGATCGACACCGTGCTCGGCCCAAAACGGCAGCGCGGCCGAAATCCAGGCGCGCACCTCGTCGAACGGCGTCTCGGCCATGGCTGTAGCGCCTTCCCACCAGTGCCGCCCTCTTGCACGTTTCGCTTTGGCGACGCAAGCAAGCGGCCATGAGCATTCGCATCATTCCCGCCATCATGTCCGGCGGCGCTGGCACGCGCCTGTGGCCGGTTTCGACCGAGGCAAAGCCAAAACAGTTCCACGCGCTCGGCGGCGCGGACTCGATGTTCATCGAAACCGTGCGGCGGGTGAGCGGCAATGTCGCCGGCCTCTCGTTCGCGCCGCCGACGATCCTGTGCAACGTCGCGCATGCCGATCTGGTAGAAGCCCAACTCGCCGCGATGGGCGTCGCCGCCTCCGCCATCGTGCTCGAGCCTGAACCGCGCAACACCGCGGCGGTTGGCGCGATCGCCGCGGCCGTGGCCGCCGAGATCGATCCCGACGCGCTGGTCATGCTGCTGCCGGCTGACCACCTTGTCGGCGATGTCGCCGCCTTCCACGCCGCCATAGCGCGCGCCGCGCCGTTCGCGCGCGAACGCATCGTCACGTTCGGCATCGCCGCCGACCGGCCAGCGACCGGGTATGGCTACATCAAGCAAGGCGAAGAGCTCGCCCCGGGCGTCTTCACAATCGGCCACTTCAAGGAAAAGCCAGAACTGGAGAAAGCCCAAAGCTATCTCAGCGAAGGCGGCTATTCCTGGAACGCGGGCATGTTCCTGTTTCACCCGGCCGTCATGCTGACGGAGTTCGCCGCCAACACCGACATTCGCGACGACGCGCTGGCGAGCCTCGTCAACGCCAAACGGAGCGGCGCGCGCATCGCGCTCGAACCCGCCCTCTTCGCGCAGGTGCGCGCCGAGCCGCTCGACATCGCGGTCATGCAGGAAACCAAGCAAGGCGCGGTGGCGCCGTGCGAGATGAGCTGGGCCGATGTCGGGTCGTGGGACGAGATCTGGCGGCTGTCGCCACAGGACGGCGCCGGCAACGTGGTGCAGGGTTCGGCCGTCGCCGTCGACGCATCGAACAATCTCTTGCGCGCGGACGGCGTGAAGATTTGCGTCGCCGGCGTGCACGACCTTGTCGTGGTCGCCACGCCCGAGGCGGTGATCATCCTGCCGCGCGACCGCGCGCAGGACGTCAAGAAACTGCGCGAACTCGGCGTGAAGCTGCCTTAGAGCAGCGCGTTGGCCGCTTCGGCGATGGCTTCGGCGGTGATGCCGAAATGGGCGTAAGCATCCTTCGCCGGCGCCGATGTGCCGAACGTCGACATCCCCACGAACGCATCGAGCCCGAAGGCCTCGAACCAGCCCTGCCCGATCGCCGCTTCGACGCCGATCTTCAGTTCCTCGTCGTCGCCGCAGACAGCGTCCTGATAGGCTTCGTCCTGCAGATCGAACAGTTCGAAGCACGGCGCCGACACAACGCGCGCCGGCACGCCCTGCGCTTGCAGCAATTCGCGCGCCTTCACCGCCAGCGCCACTTCCGTGCCGGTGGCGAAAATCGCCACCTTGGAGACGCCGCCTTCGGCCGGCAGCAATTCGTAGGCGCCGCGGACGCTTAGATTTTCGCTCGCATCGGCGCGCAGCGTCGGCGTCGCTTGCCGCGACAGCGCCAGCACGCTGGGGCTGTCTTCCTGCAGCAACGCCGCTTGCCAGCATTCGGCCGCCTCCACCGCGTCGGCGGGCCGGAACACAAACAGGTTCGGGATCGCGCGCAGCGCCGCGAGATGCTCGACCGGCTGGTGCGTCGGCCCGTCTTCGCCGAGGCCGATCGAGTCGTGCGTCATCACATGAATGACGCGCACGCCCATCAGCGCGGCGAGCCGGATTGCGGGGCGCGAATAGTCCGCGAAGGTGAGAAACGTGCCGCCATAGGGAATGACGCCGCCGTGCAACGCCATGCCATTCATCGCCGCCGCCATGCCGTGCTCGCGAATGCCATAGCGCACATAGCGGCCAGCGCGGTTTTCCGGCGTGTAGTCGGTCGAGCCTTTCGCCAGCGTGTTGTTGGAGCCGGTGAGATCGGCCGAACCGCCGAGCAATTCGGGACAGGCCGCAAACATCGAGTCGATCGCCGCGCCCGACGAGGCGCGCGTGGCCAAAGCCGGCTTTTCCGCCGCCATCTTCACCGCATGCGCGCCAAGCGAACCGATGGCGGCGTCGAGGTTGGCGCCGCTCATCGCAGCGGCGAAGGCGTCGGCTTTCTCGGCGCGCTTGAGCCGGCCTGACCATTGCTCGTGCGCGGCCGCACCGCGCGCGCCCACTTTGCGCCATGCGGCGCGAATGTTCTCGGGCACCTCGAACGGGCCGTGCGTCCAGCCGAGCGCCGCCTTGGCCGCGGCGAGTTCTTCGGCGCCCAGCGGTTCGCCGTGCGCCTTCGCCGTGCCCGCGCGCTTGGGCGCACCGTAACCGATCGTCGTCTTGCACGCGATCAGCACCGGCTTGTCTTTCGACTTCGTCGCGGCCTCGAAGGCGCGTTCGATGTCGGCATAGTCGTGGCCGTCGCACGACAACACGTCCCAGCCGCTCGCGGCGAAGCGGGCTTTCTGGTCGGTGGCGTCAGACAGCGACACGGCGCCATCGATCGAGATCGAATTGTCGTCCCAGATTACGATCAGCTTGTTGAGCTTCTGGCGCCCAGCGAGCGCAATCGCCTCCTGACTGATGCCTTCCATCAAGCAGCCGTCGCCGGCGATCACCCAGGTGCGGTGATCGACGAGTTCATCGCCGAAGCGCGCGTTGAGATGCGCTTCCGCCATCGCCATGCCGACCGCGTTGGCGAGCCCCTGCCCGAGCGGACCGGTCGTGGTCTCGATGCCGGAGGTGAGAAAGTTTTCCGGGTGGCCCGCGGTGCGCGACCCGAGTTGGCGGAAGCGCTTGATCTGATCGAGCGTCATGTCGGCGTTGCCGGTCAGGTGCAGCAGCGCATAGAGCAGCATCGAGCCGTGACCCGCCGACAGCACGAAGCGATCGCGATCGGGCCAGCGCGGATCGGCGGCGTCGAACTTGAGGAAACGCGCGAACAGCACCGTCGCTGCGTCGGCCATGCCCATAGGCATGCCCGGGTGGCCGGACTTGGCCTGCTCCACCGCGTCCATCGCCAGCGCACGGATGGCGTTGGCGAGTTCTTTCGCCGGCACGCCTTCGATCAGATCGCTTTTGCTCATGCTCATTCCTTCGCTCAGGCTGTTTAGCGCCGATTCGCGCGCTTTGCCGGGCGTTCGCAGTCCGGTATCAGCGGGGAGCCGCCGCGGGAATGCGGCGCGGAGCACGACATGCAGATTTTCATCGACAGCGCCGACGCCAAGGAACTGAAAACCCTAGCCCTGTCAGGGCTTGTCGATGGCGTGACCACCAATCCGTCGCTGGTCGCCAAAGCCGGCGGCAATTTCTTCGAGACGCTGAAGGACATCTGCGCCGCCGTGTCGGGCCCGGTGAGCGCTGAAGTGGTGGCGCAAGATTATGAGACGATGCTGGCCGAAGGCCGCAAACTGCGTGGTTTGGCGCAGAATATCGTGGTGAAGGTGCCGCTGACGCCGGAGGGGCTGCGCGCGTGCAAGACGCTTGAGGACGAAGGCCATCCCTGCAATGTGACGCTGTGCTTCTCAGCCGTGCAGGCGCTGCTTGCGGCGAAGGCGGGCGCGACCTTCATCTCGCCCTTCCTCGGCCGGCTCGACGATGGCGGCCAGGACGGCATGCAGCTGATCCGCGAAATCCGCGCCATCTACGACAACTACGATTTCCAGACCCAGATCCTGGCGGCTTCGATCCGCACCGCTGCCCACGTGCGCGACGCGGCTATCGCCGGCGCCGATTGCGCAACCATCCCGCCGGCCGTGTTCAAAAGCCTCTACAAGCACAACCTGACCGATAGCGGGCTCGCCGCCTTCCTCAAGGATTGGGCCGCGACCGGACAGTCGATTTTGTAGGCAGGTTGTAGGCAAAAGCGGGCCGTTTCCGGCCCGCGAAGCGTTAGTGCGACAGGCGCTCGAGCTGCGCCATTTCGTCGGCGGTGCGCGCGCGCATGGTTTCCATCGCGCGGTCGGCTGCAGCCAATTGCGCTTCGATGGCTTTGACGTCGAGCGGCTCGATCAGCTGCTCACGGCGCTCAACCGGGGTCGCGGCGGCGTCGCGCATGCTGAGGCCGCCCTTCATGGCGACGGGCGCTACAAGGCCAACCAGCGCCATAGCGCCCGCGCCCGCAGCAAAGCTGGCGACGACCATGCGCGTGATGGACTTGGCGGACGAGCGCGACGACATTGTGGAGAACTCCCGGACCGATAGGTCAGTTAACAAAAGGTTGCCGTGATGGCAATTGCAACTTTGCGGCGCCGAAGAGAATTCGTCCGTGACGACCGTCACTAACCTCGACACCCCACTGTCACCATCTTTCGTGGCTTTAGTGGATCGTAACGCAAAAACCTGAATTCAAGCCGAATATCGCGTTTAGACGGTGTTGCGACTTGAACATGGTTAACGTTTAACCCACGGCGCAAAGCGTTTTGCTGCACCGCCGAACTCGGAGCCCCAATGGCTAGCGTTTCTTCAAGCCCCAGACCGCTACGTAAAGCGGTTCTGCCCGTTGCCGGATTTGGCACCCGCGTCCTGCCGGCGACCAAGGCGATCCCGAAAGAGATGCTCCCCGTGTTCGACCGGCCCGCCATCCAGTACGTCGTCGACGAAGCACTGGCGGCTGGTATCGAACACATCGTCTTCGTAACTGGGCGCAACAAGGGCGCGATCGAGGATTATTTCGACCGCGCGTATGAACTCGAAGTAACCTTGCGCGAGAAGGGCAAAACCGCCCTCGTCACTGAGCTGGAAGCGGGTATTCGGCCCCCCGGTTCGATGAGCTTCGTGCGCCAGCAATCGGCTCAGGGCCTCGGCCACGCCGTATGGTGCGCACGCGACATCGTCGGCGACGAGCCGTTCGCGGTGATGCTGCCGGACATGCTGATGATGGCGAAGCCGTCGTGCCTGGCCCAGATGGTCGATCAATACGCCAAGGTCGGCGGCAACATCATCGCCGTCGAGCCCTGCGAGGATCCTTCGGGCTATGGCGTCATCGATCCCGAGAGCCGCGAGGGGCGGCTGATCAAGATGAAGGGCATGGTCGAGAAACCGAAGCGCGAACTTGCGCCTTCGAACCTGTTCATCAGCGGCCGCTACATCCTGCAGCCGGAAATCTTCGACCTGCTCGCCAGCCAAGGCCCCGGCGCCGGCAACGAAATTCAGCTCACCGACGCCATGGCGCGCCTGATGGCGACGCAGACGTTTCACGCGCTCGAATACGATGGCCGCTCCTATGATTGCGGCGACAAGATCGGCTATCTGCGCGCCAACGCGGCCTTTGCCCTGGCCAATGAAGAGTACGGCGCCAAGGCCGCGGAGACGCTGCGCGAAGCCCTCGCCAAGCCGCGTTGATGTCGAACCCGCTCTGCTTCGAAACGCGCGACGCGCTGATGGACGCCGCCGCAGAGCGGATCGCGGAATCGCTCGAAAATGCCCTAAAAACGCGGGGAATCGCGTGCGCAGCGCTGTCGGGCGGCCGCACCCCGGCGCCCGCCTATGAGCGCCTCGCGCGCTACGATTTGGATTGGCCGCGCATCAGCTTCGCGCTGGTCGACGAGCGTTTCGTACCGCCTGATCATGCTGCGTCCAATGAAGGCCTGTTGCGCCGCGCGCTCGCGCCTGCACTCGCGAACGGCGCCGAGATTGCGCCGATGTTCACGCCGGATCTATCGCTCCATGAAGCCGCCGATGTCGCCAATGCGCGCTACGCACACTTGGTGTTCGACATCGCGTTGATGGGCATGGGAACCGACGGACACACGGCGTCGTGGTTCAAAGGTTCGCAGGGCTGGGACGAAGCGACGAGCGCGGACACGCCGCGGACCGTGGTCGCCGTCCGCGCGCCAGACGCCGCCGGCGCGCCTGAGCGGCTGACGCTGACGCGCGCCGCGCTCGGGCGCGCCGCACGCGTGGAGCTGCTGATCACCGGCGAGGAAAAGTACCGCCTGATCGGCGGCGCCCATATGAGCACGAGCCTCGCCCCGGCCGGCCTCCTGTTCCACCGCCCGGTCCGGTCGCTGCAAGTGCTCTGGGCGGCGTAGCCCGACGTTTCGGCACTGCCGCATTGCCATTGACACCGGTGTCGTATATGCAATTGGCAAGTCCGGCCGCCCAAGCCGGCGCTGGGAGGACGACTGCGTGACCACCCCGTCGGAACGCGACATTGCCGGCGCCTTCGTGGCCGCCCGCCGCGACGCCAAAGCGCTCGCCGGCTTCCCCGGCGCGCCGCCCGCCGACCTCTCGACCAGCTATCGGGTGCAGGACGCCGCTATCGCGCTCTGGCCGGACGAAGTCGCAGGTTGGAAAATCGGCCGCGTGCCGCCGCAGCAAGCCCGCGCTCTCGGCGCAGACCGCTTGGCCGGCCCGATTTTCAAGGCGCTGGTCTGGAAGGCCGCCAACGGCAAGGGCGTCGACTTTCCGGTCTATGAAAACGGCTTCGCCGCGGTCGAGGCCGAGTACGTGTTTCGCATCGGCGCCGACGCGCCTGCCGACAAGACCAGTTGGACGCGGGACGAAGCCATCGCGCTGATCGGCGCCATGCATGTCGGCGTCGAGCTTGCGGGCAGTCCGCTGGCGACCATCAATGACCTCGGCGCCACCGTGGTCGTCTCCGACTTCGGCAACAATCACGGCCTCATCCTCGGGCCTGAAGTGGCGAACTGGCGGGATACGCTGGAAAAAGGGCTGACCTGCGAAACCTATATCGAAGGCGAACTCGTTGGCTCCGGCGGCGCAAGCGCGGCGCCTGACGGGCCGCTCGATGCGCTGGTGTTCCTGCTTGGCCACCTGGCCGAGCGCGGCAAGCCGTTGAAGGCCGGCCAGCTTGTCTCCACGGGCGCCGTCACTGGCGTGCATGACATCACCATCGGCCAGCGCTCACGCGTCAGTTTCAACGGCTCCGGCGATATTTTGTGTTCGGCGGTGAAAGCCGCGCCGAACAGCCGGAGCGCGGCATGATCTCACGCCGCGCCGTGCTCGGCTCAAGCGGCGCGCTTGCCGCTGGCGGCGGCGTCGCGCTGGCGGCGACGGGTAGCGGCCAGCTCATCACAGCTGTCGATGTGCACCCGCGCGACTATCCAACCGTCGAAGCGGTGCGCTGGATGGGCGAAGAGATCGAGCGCGAAACCGGCGGGCGCATTCGCTTCCGGCAGTACCCATCCGGCCAGCTCGGGACGGAGACCGACACCGTCAATCTCGCGCGCTTCCATGTCATCGACATCGCGCGGGTTTATTTGGGCGCCGTGAACAACATGTTCCCGGCCACGCAGCCGCTCGCCCTGCCCTACATCTTTCGCGACGACGCGCACATGCGCGCGGTGTGCGACGGCGAGATCGGTCGCGAGATTCTGGCCTCGTTCGAACAGCGCGGCTTGATCGGACTGGCCTTCTACGATTCCGGCTTCCGCTCGATGTACAATGCGCGCCATCCGATCCACACGCCGGCCGACATGCACGGCCTGAAAGTGCGCGTGCCGCGCGCCGACATTTTCATCCAAACGCTGGAAGCACTGGGCGCCAACCCGACGCCGATCCCGTTCGGTGAAGTGTTCACCGGCCTGCAGACGCACCTGCTCGACGGCGCTGAAAACAATTGGGCGACGTTTCAGTCAACACGCCAATACGAAGTCGCGCGCTACTGGTCGCAAACCGATCATTGCGCGGCGCCCGAGGCGCTGCTGATGTCGAAGGCGACATTCGATGCGCTGGCGCCGGGCGATCGCGATCTGTTGCGCGCCAAGGCGCAGGAGTCCGTGCGCATCATGCGCGCGCTCTGGGATGAGAAGCAGGCTACAGCGCGCCAGATCGTGCTCGACGCGGGCGTGCATTACAACGTAGCCGACATCGATGCCTTTCGCCGTGCGGCCGAGCCGGTCAAGCGCCGCTACGCTTCAGACACCGGCGCCGCACGCATGATCCAGCGCATCGAAGCGCACACCTAAGACCGCAGCAGGGAGGACGCGCGGACCGAGAGGTCGAACCCAAAGGCCGCGCGAGAGGAAAACGTGACGACATTCTTTTCCACCATCGCGCGCGGCGCGATGATCGTCGCTGGCGCGTCCTTGTGCGCGTTGGTGCTGATCTTGGCCTGGCAAGTGTTCGGCCGCTATGTGCTCAACGCGTCGCCGAGCTGGACCGAACCGGCGGCACTGACCTTGATGAGCGTGGCGGCGCTGTTTGGCGCGGCGATCGCGGTGCGGCGTGAAAGCCATTTCAATTTCCCCACCTTCATCGAGTCGCTGCCGCCGCCCGCGCGCAGCGCGCTCAAGGCGGTGTCGCGGCTTATCTCTCTCGGTTTCGGCGCCGCCCTCGCCTTCTATGGCGGCTTTCTCATGCTCGATTCGTGGAGCGTGCCGATGGCCGGCGCGCCCATGCCGGAAGGCGTGTCCTATGTGGGGCTCGCTCTCGGCGGCGCCTTGATTGCGCTGTTCGCGCTGGAGCGTCTGGTTGCTGGCGATCATCAGGAAGGGAATTCCTGACATGGAGATCGCAATCCTCTTCGGCGTCTTCGCCGTTCTGCTGATCATCGGGGTGCCGGTGGCGTTTGCAATCGCCAGCGCGACATTGCTGACGATCCTTTATCTCGATCTGCCGGCCATCGTGGTGGCGCAGCAAATTGCGTCCGGCTTCGGCAAGGTGTCGCTGCTCGCCATTCCGCTCTTCATTTTCGCTGGCGAGCTGATGTTGCGCGGCGGTATTTCCGAGCGCCTGATCGCTTTGGCGTCCTCGCTGGTTGGCCATATCCGCGGCGGCTTGGGCCAGGTCAGCGTCGTTGCGTCGACACTGTTCGGCGGCGTTTCCGGCTCAGCGCTGGCCGATGTATCGGCGATCGGGTCGACGATGATCCCGCAAATGGAAAAGCGCGGGTTCGGCAAGGACTACGCCGTCAATGTCACCGTTTCTGCGGCGTTGGTGGCGCTGCTGCTGCCGCCGTCGCACAATCTCATTCTGTTTTCCGCGATTGCCGGCGGCGGCGTGTCGATCGCGGATCTGTTCGCCGCCGGCATTGTCCCGGCTTTGCTTCTGGCGCTGGGCGTGATGGGCGCGGCCTACGCAATGGCGCGCGTACGCAACTACCCGACCGAAGCCTTTCCAGGACCAAGCGCAATCCTCACGCGCTTGATCGCAGCTATTCCAGGCTTGCTGCTGATCTTTGTGATCTTCGGGGGCATCCGCGCCGGCATCTTCACCGCCGTGGAAAGCGCCGCCGTCGCGGTTCTTTATGCACTGCTGGTGACCATGCTGGTTTATCGCGGCATGGGGTGGTCGGCATTTTTCGCCGCCGTCGCGCATGCTGCGCGTGCATCCGGCGCGGTGTTGTTCGTCATCGGTGCGGCGGGCGCCTTCGGTTGGCTGATGGCCTATCTGGAAATTCCCACCATGGCGGTGGAGGCGCTGCAATCGATCACACAGGAGAAGCACCTCGTCTTGCTGATGATGCTGGCGATCCTGCTGATCCTCGGCACGTTCATGGATCTGGCGCCGATGATCATCATCTGCACGCCGATATTCCTGCCTGTTGCGCGCGCTTATGAGGTCGCCCCCTTGCACTTCGGCGTCATTCTCGTGCTCGCAGCCGGCATCGGCTTGATCACGCCGCCGGTTGGATCGGTGTTGTTTGTCGGATCGGCCATCGGCCGCATACCGATCGCTGAAGCTGTACGCTCGATCTGGCCGTTCTACGTGGCGGCCGTTCTGGTGCTGCTGCTGGTGACTTTCATTCCCGAACTGTCGCTCACGCTGCCGGCGCTCTGGCGCTAACGCACAAAAGAAAGAGCCGGCGTCCCCCGCAACTGGGACGCCGGCTCTCTTGTTAAGCCGCCCTGAAGCGGGCCCGTTTTACGGGCCGCCCAGGATGAAGTCGGCTTGCGTGATCACGTTGTTGCCGTTGCCGTTCACGCCGGTGAGCGTGATCGTGTCGGTTCCATCGATGGTGATCAGCGTGCTGGCCCCGAGATCGACGATCGACACACGCGCCGCGAAGTTGGCGGCGGTGATGCCGAGGGCGGAGACATCCAGGAAGTCCTGGGTGCCGGCCGGGTTGGCGTCGAAGTCGGTGATGGTGTCATCGCCGAAGCCGACACCGAGCACGAAGGTGTCGCTGCCGCCGCCGCCGGTCATGGTGTCGTCGCCGAGACCGCCGATCAGCGTATCGTTGGCGCCGCCAGCGTTCAGCGTGTCGTTGCCGGCCATGCCGTTCAACACGTCCGAACCCATGTTGCCGATCAGGATGTTGGCGCCGCCATCGCCGGTCAGGGTGTCGTCGCCCTGGTCGCCGGTGACGTTTTCGACACCCGCCAGCACGCTCGGGCCGGTTGCAACACCGGTCGTCAGGTTGACGCTGATGTTGGCTGTTGTCGCGTACCGAAGCGTATCGACGCCACTCGCCAGGTCGATGACGAAGTTTTCGACGCCCGTCACCGTGCTGCCGCCCACTTCCGTGAACGTCGTGCCGTTGAAGCGCACGAGCAGCGAGCCGCTACCGCTGGTGCCGA
>JBFWYC010000018.1:0-76175 GCA_050186805.1 Hyphomonadaceae bacterium | reverse complement strand
AAATCGCACTTCGCCCGTAGCGCGCCCCTCAGCGAACTCGACATCCCAGGTTTCGGGCGCCCACGCGCCGCCGAACGCCAGCGTCGCCACCGCCTCACCACTCGCAAGCGCGGCTAGCCAGCGCGCCTTGGCTTCGGCATTGTCGCTAGCCGCAATGGCGATGCCAGCGACGAGTTGGCCGATCAACGGACCTGGGGCGGCGCCTTTCGCCAACGCCTCCACCGCCAACGCGGCATCAAGCAACTCCAGGCCGCTGCCGCCCACTTCTTCAGATAGAATCAACCCGCCGAAGCCCAGCGCCATGATCGCGCGCCAGCTTTCCGGTTCGAAGTCGATGTTTCCATCGACGAATGCTTGCAGCCTTTCGCGCGGCAGCGCCGCCGTGAGCGCCCCGTGCAGCGCCTCCTGAATGGCGCGCTGCTCCTCGGAGAGATGAAACCTCACTGGTCGCGCTCCATCGCCAGATCACGCGGCAGGCCGAGGCCGCGCTCAGCAATGATGTTGCGCTGAATATTGGTCGTGCCGCCGGCGATGGAATTGCCGAGCGAGCCCATGATTTGGTCGAGCCATTTTTCCGGGCCGCGTCCGCGCGCGCCAGCCGGCGGCGGCTCAAGCAGCGCGTCGTCGCCGATGATCTCCTGCGCGGCCAGCGCCATGTCGTGACCGATCTCGGTGGTGAGCAGCTTCATCATCAGCGCGATCGGGCCAGCGTCCTCTCCCGCGGCGGCGTTGGAGAAAATGCGATAGCCGGAATATTTGTGCGCCATCACCCAGCCTTCGATGCGCGCCAACATCTGCTGCACCTCGGCGTCCGCGATCGCGGGCCGGCCATTGCGCGAAACCTGCCGCGCCAATTCCACGAGCTTTTCGAACTGCCCCACCAATCGGTCGGACGAGCCGATGCTGGCGCGCTCGTGCTTCAGCGTCGTGCGCGACACTTGCCAGCCCTGCCCGCGCTCGCCCACCTGCCAAGCGACCGGCGTGCGCACGTCGTCGAAGAATATTTCGTAGAAGCCGGCCTCGCCGGTCATCTGCCGGATCGGCCGGCGGGTGACGCCGGGTTGATCGAGATCGATGAGCAGATAGGTGATGCCGGCATGCTTGGGTGCATCCTGCTCAGTCCGCACCAGGGCGAACATGTGCGTCGCCTTGGCGCCATCGGTGGTCCAGATTTTCTGGCCGTTGATGATCCAAGCGTCGCCGTCGAGCACCCCGCGCGTGCGCACCGAGGCAAGGTCGGAGCCCGAGTTTGGCTCGGAATAACCCTGGCCCCAGATGTAACGGCCTTCGATGGTAGGACGCACGAACAGTGCACATTGCTCTTCCGTGCCACGGTCGAGCAAGGTGGGAACCAGCATGTTGACGCCGTTGCCGGCCACCTCCATCGGCGCGCGGGCGCGCGCAAACTCTTCACGGATCACTTGGGCGCGAACGACGTCCGGCGCTTGCTCGGCGCCTCCGAAACGGCGCGGCACGCCGCGATAGAGATAGCCCGCCTCGGTCGCCGCCAGGCGAAACGCGGCAATAAAGGTCTTGAGCTCGCCGCCCTTGAGTTCACCTGGGCGCCAGTTCTGCTTCAGGAATGCGCGCACCTCGGCGCGAAAGGCCTCCGCTTCGTGTCCGTAACTCAAATCCATGGCGGCTACTTCTTCGAAAGCGCCCAGTGGCGCGCCATCATCTGCGCGGCCTTTTCCGACAGCTCCCGCGGGACCTCTGGATAGAGCGCGACACCGCCCTTTTTCGGCAGAGCGATGGTGGCCGAGGCCTTCACCGTGGCTTCATCGCGCTGATTTGTGAACTGCACCATGACATCGACGAGGTGCTGGCCATTCTCTTCGCGCTTACCCACCACCTCGCCGGTAATGATTTGCGTATCGCCCATGTAGTTGAACTTGCGGATCTCGTCGTGGATGCGCACCACAAGCGCGTCGTCGCCGGCCCAATCGGTGAGATAGTGATAGAGATAGTTCTCGCGCATGACGCCGTAATCATAGGCCATCGGATTGCCGATGGCCTGCGCCCACAGCGGGTCCCAATGCAGGCGCTGGGCGACGTCGGGCACGCCATATTCGTTCTTGATGTAGAAAGCCGGGATACGCTTGCGATTTTTGTAGGCAAGCCGCCCCACGGACGGCGCGTACGGCACGAAGCCATAGCCGGCGGCGTGGAAGCAGACGACATCGGTGACAGTAAGCGGACCTTTGGCCATCTTGCCCAGGCTGTCGCCGACTTCGACGTCTTCGAAATAGCGCGTCTCGGCGCCGCGCACTTGCTCGTTCTCGTAAATCGCATCGATCGCCGCGATGTCCTCGTCGCTATACGTTTGCGGCTGGATGGCGGCGTACTTGCCCTTCTTCGCCGCTGATTTTCGCTCTGTCAGCACACGCAGGATGCGATAGACCGCCACCACTTCGGCATTCTGGTTCACCTTCACGTCGCGGCGCACCAAGATGACCGAGCGGCCGGCGAACTCCGACTCCTTCACTTCGCAGGTTTCCTCGCCGCTAAAGCTATAGAGCGTGTCGCCTGGCCGTATTGGACGGTACCAGTCCCAGGTCGATCCCGACACAAACACGTGGATGCCTTTGAATAGCGATTTGCGCAGCTGCTTGATTTCATCGGGAACCGGATCGCCCTTCATCGGCGCGTTGATCACGCCCGCCATCATTGCCGGCGCGACGACGCCGCCCCAGCGCGTGCCGCGCGCATAGTCTGGATCGCAATGGAGCGGATGATCGTTGCCGCAGCCATGCGCGAAGTTGCGAATATTATCGACGGTCGCGGTTTGAATGTATTCGCGCGTCCGGGCTGCTTCTTCAAAGCCGAGCAGCTTGCGCTGCCGTTCGATGTCTTCGTCCTTGATCTGGTAGTCGACGGCTTTCTTCCACTCGTCGCTTTCAAGCACCTTGTCGGCCATCGCCAATCCTCGCCCGCGGCGCACCGGCGCCTCTTGTATAACTAGGTGGCATACCTCATTGGGGCGCGCAACCACTGGCCCCAGCCGGCCAGCGGCCTTATGACTCGCTTCGAAAGAGGCCAAGATGAATGTTCTGAACGTGCCCACTCCCGCCTTCATGGCCGACGAGGAGCTGCAGCTCTTCGCGGACAGCGCTGAGCGTTTTCTTGACGACGCAGCCAAGCCGGAGGCCGTCGCCGCATGGCGCGCCGAGGGCATCGTCCCGCGTTCTGCCTGGAGGAAAGCGGCTGACGCCGGCCTGCTCTGCCTGTCGACCTCCACCGAGAACGGCGGCGTCGGCGGCGACTTCCGGCACGAGGTTGTGCTGATGCGCGCGCTCGGCCGGCGCGGCATCGAAGGCTGGGACATCGCACTCCATAACGGCATCGTGGCGCCATACATCGAGACGTTCGGCACGGACGAACAGAAGCAACGCTGGCTGCCAAAGATGGCCAGCGGCGAGTTCATCACCGCCATCGCCATGACCGAGCCAGGCGTCGGCTCCGACCTACAGGGTGTGCGCACGACGGCGCGCAAGCGTGACGGCGGCTATCTGATCAACGGCGCCAAGACGTTCATCACCAATGGTCAGAACGCCGATCTCATCTTTGTCGTCTGCAAGACCGATCCCACTCTCGGGGCCAAGGGCATTTCGCTGCTCGCGGTGGAAGCGGCGCAAGCGCAAGGATTCGAGCGCGGACGCAACCTAGACAAGATCGGCCGCGATCTCTCCGATACATCCGAGCTCTTTTTCAACGATGTTTATGTTCCCGACGCCAACCTGCTCGGCGCCGCCGAGGGGCGCGGCTTCTTCCAGTTGATGGAAAAGCTGCCGCAGGAGCGGTTGATCATCGCCGTACAATGCATCGCCGCAATCGAGTTCGCGCTGGCCGTGACGCTGGACTACGTCAAGCAGCGCAAAGCCTTCGGCAAGCCGATCCTCGAGTTTCAGAACACTCAGTTCACGCTCGCCGATCTAAAGACCGAGGCGACCATCGCACAGGTGTTCGTCAATCACTGCACCGATCTCTTGCTCAAGGGGCAGCTCGACAGCGCCACCGCTTCGATGGCCAAGCTTTGGGTTTCGGAGCTGCACTGCAAGGTCGTCGATGCCTGCCTGCAATTGCACGGCGGCTTCGGCTACATGAACGAATACCCGATCGCGCAGGCCTACAAAGACGCACGCGTCAATCGCATTTACGGCGGCACAAGCGAGATCATGAAACTGCTGATCGCGCGAACGCTGTGATCAACGCGCCTTTTTTGTCTTCGTCCCGAGTTCGGACCACGTGCCTTCGCGGCCGTTCTGCACGGTGCGGACGACGAGATAGCCTGTGCCTTTATAGGCGCGGTGGTCGTAGGGGCCGAGGCTGATGACGTTGCCGGGCGCGCCGGCAGCGGCCGGCAGCATGCGCACCTGCTCAAGCCCGCGCTTCACGCCTTGCGGCGTCACCGGGCGCGCGCGCGCGATGCCTTCGGCCAGCAAGCGGCCGATATCGTACATGTGCATGGGGTAGCAATTGATCGGCGGTTCGCCGCCGAAGCGCGCGACGTAGCGGCGCAAGAAGGCTTGCAGAACGGGGTTGGCCTCGTCGATCAAATCGATGCCGGCCCAACCTTCTGCGTCCTCGGTCGGCGCCGGCAAACCCATTTGCACCGGGCTGCCGTTCGGCTTGTCCAGGCCGCTCAACAGAACCCAAGTCGTGATCGTTGCACGTGGCACGTCCCAGCCGGCTTTGGCCATGCGCCGCGCGGCGGCGAACACGCGGAAGCAGGCGATGCCGTAGCCGATATACATGATCGATTCCGCGCCGGCGGCTTTGATCAGCGCGAGCGCGCGCTCGGCGTCTTCGACCTCCGCGCGCGGCGAGATGATCTGATCGGCGGCGATGTCGAGGCCCATGCGCCGCGCATGCTGTCGGAACCAATCGAAATACTCGTCGCCGATATGGTTGTCCTCGCGGATGATGCCGACGGACCGGACGCCGCGATCCTCCACCAAATGGCGGGCCATGACGAAGGTTTCGTCGGCGAAGGTGCCGTTCGGGATGGCGAAGCAATACTCGCTTTGATACGCCATGGTCGCGCAATAAGAGAGCGTCGGCACTTTGTAGGCTTCCGCGACCGGGCGGATGATCTGCGCCATGTCGGTGATGTGCGGGCCGACCACGGCGAGCACGTTCTCCTTCTCCACCAACTCTTTCCAGGCCGCGACGACGGGCGCCGCGCTGCGATCGGGCGGCCCCTCCACTTCGCGCACGACGATCTCGATCGGACGATCGACCAGGCCGCCCTCGAACGCTTCGGCGAACGCGAGTTCAAGGCCGCGATACCAATCCTTGACCGGCGCCCACAGCGCCCAATCCTGCAACAACCCGATGCGATGAGGCGTGCGCGCGCCCGTCAGCTCGTATTTCGAGCCCTTGCCGGCGATGGATGAGCTGGCGACGCTGTCGCTCTCGGCGCCGATCCGCAACGGCTCAGTCTGCAACAGATCGCCCAGCGAAACGTCGACGCGCTGTTCCTTGCCGCCTTTGATCGTACGCAGCACGATGTACTCGCCCTTGTAGCCGCGATTGTCGTGCGGGCCAAAACTGATCATCGTACCTGGCGCGCCAATGCAGGCGGGCCGCATGCGTAGGCGCTGCAACGCGTTGCGGAAGCCTTCCGGCGATTGCGGCTTCATGCGCGCGAGCGTATCGGCGACGACCGTGCCGTGGTCGAAACCGAGCGCTGCGTAGGCATGGAAGGGCCGGCGGCCAAAACGCTTTTCGAACTTGTCGAGCAGCGCGTTGAAGGTCTGATTGCGCTCGTCGATTTGATCGACGCCGATCCAACCTTCGAAATCCTTGAGCATCGCGGCTTGATCGAAGTCGCCAGCGCCGCCGAACGCCGTGATGCCGACCCAGGTAGTGTTCTGGAAACACGTCAGCGACCGTTTCTTGAACTCAGGCGAGGCCTTCATCGCCGCATGCAGCGCAGGCAGCGCGCCATAAGCAGTGAGCGCCAACACGCAATCGGGATCGGCGTTTAGAGCCGCTTCAAGCTGCGGCCCGACCGGCGCCTGCGTGTTGAACAGGCCAACCTCGTGATCGCTCACGATCTTCACGCCATAGCGACGCGCGGCGGTTTTGAAGGCGGCGAGATACTCGTCGCCGATAATGCCTTCCTCGTGAAAAACGGCGACGCGCTTCAGCTCACGATTGGCCATGTAAGCGGCGAGCAGGTTGGCTTCGTCGGGGAAGCACCCATTCTGCAGCGCGAAGGCGTAAGGCCCCGCCCACTCCATCGTCGCGCAAAACGAAATCGTCGGCACGCCGGACTGGTTGACGAGATCGAGCAGCGCCAGGTTCGCTTCCGTCACCTCCGGACCGAGGATGGCCAAACACTCTTCCTTGAAGGCAAGCTCGCGCCAGGCATCGATGACGACAGGATTTGTCCCCCGCATCGGGCCCATGACTTCGCGGATCACCAGATCGACCGGGCGATCCAGCTCGCCGCTATTATGATACTCCTCACACACCAGGCGGATGGCGTCGTAGAAATCCTGAATGAGCTTGGTGCCGCCCGCGAACTCCATGCAAAGCCCTATTTTATAGGCATCCCGCTTGCGTTGGGTGAGCGCGGCGTCGACGGGCTCATTCTTGGACATAGGTTTCCTCGCCTTGGGCTTCTCGTTTAATATTATACTATTTATACGAGGTGCGGCACGCCAGCAAGCGTGCATCGACAGAGCGAAGCCGGTTCTCAAAGATCGCCGAAGCACTTACCTTCGCGCGCTCCAGATGGCCCGCCCACCCGCCTCCCGCCGCGCCCCGCCGACAGGCGCTCACGCCAACGCCAAGCTGGCGCAGACGCTGGCGCACGACATCAGCCGCGAAATCGTGCGCAAGGGCTGGCGCGTCGGCGCGCCGCTCGGCAACGAAGCCGATCTGGTCGAGAAACACGGCGCCAGCCGCTGGGCCGTGCGCGAGGCGCTGTCATTGCTGGAGCGTGACGGCCTGATCGAAATCCGCCGCGGTCGCGCCGGGGGTGTTTACGTCGCCGAGCCGGCGCCAACCGTCGTCAGCGCACTGATCCGCAACTATCTCGAATTCGCCCGCGTCAGCGTGGCCGACATCATTGCCACGCGCGCCGCGCTCGAAGAATTGGCCATGACCACGGCGGCCGCGCGGATGAGCGCAGAAGACGCAGCCGTGCTGCGCCAACTGCTCAAAGACATTAAAGACGCCGAAGACGCCGACGCAACCAGTCTCGGTTTCAAAATGCTCAGTGCGGTCTACCGCGCCACCTACAATCCGGTGCTCAAGATTTTTCTGGATTCGCTTGCGCAATTCACCATCGGCGCCGGTTTGCGCTCCAACATGACGGATGCTGAGTATTTTAACGCCCTGCACGGCCTGCTGCGCGCACGCAGTGCGCAGGTGAAGGCTATCCTGGCCGGCGACGCGGCGGCCATCCAAGCCAGTTTGAAGCAGCATTTGCAGAGCACAGCCAAGATGCTGGAGGCGCTGCAACGCCCGGCGAGCGGCAAGTCGCTCGCGCATGCGCGCCAACGCGCGCTGGCGGTGGCGCCGGCGATTGCGCGCGGCAAGCGCGCCGATGCGCTGGCCCAGCAAATTGAGCTGGAAATTGCATCAAACGCTTGGCCGTTGGGCCACCATTTGGGCTCGGAAGCCGAGCTGCTGGAGCGCTACAAGGTGAGCCGCTCGGTGTTTCGCGAGGCGGTGCGCATTCTGGAGCAAAACGGCGCCGTCGAAATGCGCCGCGGGCGCCATAGCGGGCTGAAGGTGAGCGCCCCGCGCTCCGATCTCGTCGTCGCGCGCGCGCAATCTTATCTGCATTTCGCCAAAGCCCGCCCCGACGACATCGCCAGCGTGCAAGCCGCGTTGGACCGCACCGCGAGCGCGCTTATTGCAGAACGGAGCGACGCCGACGCCGTCGGCGCTTCACTGTCAGCGCGTATCGACCGAAGCGGGACGCCGACGGACTGGGACGGCGAGGTCACCGGCTTCTACAAGGACGCGATCGCGGCGTGCCCGAACGTGGTGCTGCGCCTGATGCTGCAAATACTCGCTGACATGGCGCCGATCGCGCCTCTGCCCAAAGGCGAGCCCGGCCGCCGCGTGCGCGCTCACATCGGCGCGCTGCAGCAAGAATTCGCCGACGCCATCTCTGCACGCGACGCACCTGGCGCACGCCGCGCGGCCGCGCGGTTACGCGAAGCCCTGCGCGACCCGACGCGCGCCATTTAGCTCAGGCGTTCTCCTTCTCGGTCGCCGGCTTGTTCTCCAGCAGGCCCAAATCCATGTCCTTGGCGAGCTTGGCAAGGTCGCGGAAGGTGACGACGCCCTTGAAGTCGCGGCTCGGCTTGAACCCGCCCATGTCCGCCTTCGGCGTCACGTCAATGTGCGCCGCCTTGGCGCGCAAGGCGCCGACCGTCGCGTCCTTGCGGGCGATATGCTTGAACGGATCGAAGTTGAAATAGCGCATGGCGTTTTCATGCGTGATCATGTTGATCTCGTTCTCCGGGAGCTTTTCCAGAAGCTTCCACAGCCGCTCGGGCGAATGCGGCCACGTCGAATCCGCGTGCGGGTAGTCGCATTCCCAGGTGATCATCTCGAGCCCGATTTCGTGGCGGTTCTTGATGCCGATCGGATCTTCGGTGAAGCAGAGCAAGAAGTGCTTGCGGATGACGTCGCTCGGCTTCTGGCCGCCGAAATCAACGCCGGTCCAATAGCCATGGAATTCCTGCACGAAATCGGCGCGTTCCTTGAAGAACGGCATCCAGCCCATATAGCCTTCCGAGAGCGCGAACTTGATGTCAGGAAATTTCTTGAAGATCGGCGAATAGAGCAGATCGGCGGTCACGTCCGCGAGCGTGATGTTCATGGTCGTGATGGCGACCGCCGCAGGGCTATCGAGCGACGGAAAGCGGAAACCGCCGCCCGTGCCGATGTGAATGCACACGACGAGGTCGTTATCGACGCACGCTTTGAACACGGGGTCCCAATAATCGCTATGCACGCTCTCGAGGCCGAAAGCCGTTGAGTTCTCCGGGAAGCAAAACGCCTTCGCGCCCTTCTTGGCGGCGCGATTGATTTCCTCGACCGCCTTCTCCACGTCCCAAAGCGGGCTGAACACGATCGGGATGAAGTGCGCCGGGTGCTTGCCGGCCCAATCTTCGAGGTGCCAGTCATTATAGGCTCTGACGCATGCGAGCATCAGGTCCTTGTCGTTCCCTTTGAGGAACATCTCGCCGGCAAAACCTGGAAGCGTTGCAAAATTTGCCGAGGCCAGCACGCCATTGGCGTTTTGATCTTCAACCCGCGCATCGACGTCGTAACAGCCCTTGCGCATGTGCGCGTAGTTCGCCGGCTCCAGATGCCGCTCCTCGCGCGAGCGCCCCGCGACCGCGGACGAGCCGACCGTCGCCAAGAGCTTGCCTTCGACCGACCAGCGCTCCTGCCCGTTGGGCAGCGTGACCACTTTCGGCGCCGCGTCCTTGAACTTGGGACTGATATGTTTGGCGAAAAGATCAGGCGGCTCGATGATGTGATCATCGACGCTGACGAGGATCATGTCCTCCATTTTCATGGCGGCGGGCTCCCTTGGCGGCGTTTTCGTCTACTTACGGCAGGAAAGCGGGCCGCGTCAAATCATTATACCACTTGCGCGGATCGCCCGTGCTTATGCCCGTTGGCGCTTTACAACGCGCCTCTAATCATACTACTACCCAGAGCAACAAAAAGATCGCCCAGGGAGGCCCGGCGTGCGCAAGGACGACCTCATCATCATCAGCGTCGATGATCACATCATCGAGCCGGCCAATATGTTCGAGCGCCACGCTAGCGCCGCCTTCAAAGACCGCATGCCCTATGTCACCAAGAAGAACGGGTTCGAGGCATGGGTGTTCGAGGATCGCGTGATCCCGAATCTCGCGCTGAATGCGGTCGCCGGTAAGCGGCCGGAAGAGTACGGGTTCGAGCCAACCTCCTACGATCATATCCGCCGCGGCACCTATGATCCGAAAGCACGCGTCGATGACATGAGCGCCGACGGCATTCTGGCGTCGGTGAATTTTCCATCCTGGCCAGGCGTCGCCGGACAAACACTGCTTGCCGCAAAGGACAAGGCGCTCGCCGCCGAAGTGGTCCGCGCGCACAATGACTGGAACATCGATGAGTGGTGCGGCGCCGCGAAGGAACGCTTCATCCCCTGCTGCCTCATCCCGTTCTGGGATCCGGACGCCGCGGCGAAGGAGATCAAACGCATCAAGGCGAAGGGCGCGAACTCCGTGACCATGCTGCCCAATCCGATCCCGGACGGCTTGCCGAGTTGGCACCAGCCCTATTGGGATCCGATCCTCGCCGCCTGCGAAGACAACGAAGTGGTGATCAATCTGCACATCTCGGACGCGACTAAAGCCGTGCCATCGCCTGACAGCGCGGTCGACGCGTTTATCGCCATGATGGGCGTGTCGCTGTTCTCGACGGCGGTCGATCTGGTGTTTTCACCGGTGTTCAAGAAGCATCCGAAACTGAAGATGGCGCTTTCCGAAGGCGGCGCCGGCTGGGTGCCGAACTGCATGGAACGCATGGATTTCATCTACAAGCGCCACCATTCCTGGACCAAACAGGATTTCGGCGGGCGCTTGCCGAGCGAGGTCTTCCGCGAGCACTTCTACGTCTGCGTCGTCGAAGACCCTGTCGGCGTGAAGCTGCGCGATCAGATCGGCATCGATATCATGATGTGGGAAGGCGACTATCCGCACGCCGAAGCGACGTGGCCGCACTCGCCGGAAAACATCATGGAAACGTTCGATCCGGACATTTCCGATGAGGACATGAACAAGATCACGCATCTCAATGCGATGCGCGCCTACCAGTTCGATCCGTTCAGGATTCGTCCGCGCGAGAAATGCACGGTCGGCGCGCTGCGCGCCGAGGCCAAACACGTCAGCCTCGATTATTTGCCGCGCGGCGGCATCGCACCGAGCCGTGGCGAAGGCGTCGTCTCCCTGCGCGATGTGATGGGCCAGGTCGGCGAGGCCTACACACTGCACATCGGCGAACCCGAAGCCGCGCAAGCCTGAAGCGGAGGCGCTTTCGTGACCTACATTCTCGACGACCGCCTCAAGGTCGCGCATCCCGAAGCTGCGTTCATCGCCGGCGTTTGGCGCCCGACGCCACAGCCGCGCTCGACCATCGAGGTGGTGCATCCGGCCGACGAACGTGTCGTCGCGCGCATACCCGAAGCCAATGAAGCCGACGTCGATCTCGCCGTGCGCGCCGCGCGGGCGGCGTTCGATGCGGGACCATGGCCAAATATGGCGCCCAGCGAACGCGGCGCCGTCCTGCGACGCATCTCGGACTACCTCGTCGCACGCACCGATGCGCTTGCCGACATGTGGACGCTGCAAATGGGCGCGCCGATCATGTTCTCGCGCATGGCGTCGGGAAGCGCCGCGCAGCTCTTCGCCAAATATGCCGGCATCGCAGAGGCGTTCTCGTTCGAAACAATTCGCCCGCGGGCCGACGGCGTGGGCGTCGTGGCGCGCGAACCGGTTGGCGTTGTCGCCGCCATTCTGCCCTGGAACGCGCCGTTCGGTCTGGCCTGCATCAAGATCGCCGCCGCCCTCGCTGCCGGTTGCACCGTGGTTTACAAGCCCGCCCCGGAAACACCGCTCGACGCGTTGGTGATTGCAGAGGCGTGCGAAGCGGCGGGCCTGCCGCCGGGCGTACTGAACGTGGTGATTGGCGGGCGCGAGATCGGCGAAGCGCTCATCCAGCATCCCGAAATCGACAAAGTGAGCTTCACCGGCTCGACCGCCGTGGGCAAACACATCGCTGAAGTCTGCGGCGCGCGGGTGGCGCGCTTTACTTTGGAGCTTGGCGGCAAGTCGCCCGCTATTGTGCTGGACGATGCGACGCCGGACCTCGTCTTGCCGACCTTGGGCTTCGCCGCATGCGGCTTGTCAGGCCAGATGTGCGCAGCGCTGACGCGCATTCTTGTGCATCGCTCACGCATCGATCAGTTCGCTGAGGCCGCGGCGGCGGCATACACGCATTTCTCCATCGGCGACCCGCTTGCGCCGACCACGACGCTCGGCCCTCTCGCGATGAAGCGTCAGCACGCGCGCGTGCTCGACTATATTGAAAGCGGTAAGGCGCAAGGCGCCAAACTGATCGCAGGCGGTCGCACGCCGGCGAATTTGGAGCGGGGCTATTTCGTCGAGCCGACCGTGTTTATCGCCAGCAACGACGCACGCATCGCGCGCGAGGAAATTTTCGGTCCTGTCACCACGTTCATCCCCTATGATGACGAAGCGGACGCCCTGCGCATCGCCAATGACACGACCTACGGCCTGAACGCGGCGGTCTACACAAACGACAGCGATCGCGCCTACGCCATTGCGCGCCGTATTCGCGCCGGCAACGTGACCCAAAACGGCTGGATCAATGACAGCGACTTTCCGTTCGGCGGCTTCAAGCAATCCGGCGTCGGCCGCCAGGGCGGCGTGGAGGGGCTGGAAGAGTATCTTGAGACAAAAGTGGTCTACACGCCGCAACGGCCGCGGCTTTTGGGCGTATGAGCATGGCCGATCAACTCACACTCGCCGATCCCTCGATCCAGGCTTGTCCGTTCTCGACCTATGCGCGCATGCGCGAGGCGTCGCCGATCTATCTCGATCCTGTGACTAAGATGTATGTGGTCACCAGCTTCGAGCTGGCGCGCAAGATCGCTGCCGATCACGCGACGTTCTCCAACGATACGCGGCAACTGCAGAACCGCGACACGCCGGCGCGCGGCGAAATCATGCGGCTGCTGACGGAGGCCGATTTTCTGCCGGTCAACACGCTGGTGACCAACGACCCGCCGGATCACCGCCGCTTTCGTTCGTTGGTGGACAAAGCGTTCAATCTGAAGCGCGTTCAGGCCGTCGATGCGCGTGTCGCGGACATTTGCGACGAGCTGATCGCCCGCTTTCCCGACGGCGCGTTCGATTTCGTGCCGGCGTTCGCGATCAAATTACCGATGCAAGTGATCGCCGAACAGATGGGCGTGCCGCCCGAGATGGGCGACACGTTCAAAGTGTGGTCCGACGCCACGCTCGAACAAGCCGATTTCAACATCACGCCGCAACGTCAAATCGAATGCGTGAAGCTGCAGCTTGAAATGTTCCAGTTCTTCTGGGCGCGCGCGCAGGAATTGCGGCAAGCTCCCAACGACACGCTGATCAGCGACCTTTCCAACGCGAAAATCGATGACCGCCTGCTTACCCATCAGGAGCTTACCAGTCTTCTCCTGCAAATCCTGGTGGCCGGCAACGAGACCACCACGAACGCGCTGGCGATGGGCGTCCACACCTTGTGTGAACGCACGGACTTACAAGACGCTTTGCGCGCCTCGCCCGTGCGCATTCCGGCGTTCGTGGAGGAGGTGCTGCGCCTCGGCACGCCGCTGCAGGGGCTGTTCCGGCGGGTGACGAAGCCGACGACGATGGGCGGAGTTGATTTGCCCGAAGGCGCCATTCTCAATGTGCGCTGGGCCGCAGCCAATCGCGATCCCTCGGAATATCCCAATCCCGACGCCATCGATCTTGAGCGTCCGAACCTCACGCAACACCTGACGTTCGGCTTTGGCGTGCACTATTGCATCGGCAACCAGCTGGCGCGGCTCGAACTCCGACGTGGGTTCGAAGCGCTACTGCGCCAATCGACATCGATCGCGCTGGCGGACGGCGATGGCGCGGCTGTGTGGCGTCCTCACTTCATCGCACGCGGACTATCGCGGCTTAACATCCGGTTCGCACGCGCATGACGCCCGTCGAAACCGTCGAAGCGTTTCTGCGCGCGTACTGGTCCGGCGACGCAGACGGGGCGCTTTCGCTCGCGTCTGACGACTTTCAATGGCTCAACGTGCCAATGCCGAAGAGCCTTGTCGATCGCGCGGCGCTCGCGAAGCTGATGGCGGGCGACAGAGGCTTTCCCGGACCGATCGAGAGCGGCGGCCATGTCACGCTGCACGCACTTGAGGCTGGCGATCTCGTGATGCATGAGCGCGTCGACGAGTTCGTCTATAACGGCGTGAAGATCGCCATTCCATGCAACGCGATCTGGCGCGTGCGCGACGGTCGCATCAGCCTCTGGAAAGACTATTACGACCTTGGCGTCTATCTCCGGGGCATGAAGGCGGCAGGCGTACAAATCGACACATCAAACTGGTGGTAAGCATGGATGTGCGCGCGGCCGTCGCCACGGGCGTTGGCAAACCCTTTGAAATTCGAACCGTGCAGCTACGCGCGCCCGGCAATGGCGAAGTCCTCGTCAAGATGGCGGCCACCGGGCTTTGCCACACCGATCTCTCCATCCTCGAAGGCGGCTACCCGTCACCCTTCCCGGTGATCCTCGGTCACGAAGGCTCAGGCGTGGTGGTGTCGTGCGGCCCAGACGTGACGGGTTTGGCGAAGGGCGACCACGTCGTGTTGTCGTCCGTGCCCGAATGCGGCCATTGCCGTGGGTGCCGTCGCCTGGACACCAATTATTGCGCCGAACTTTATCCTGAGTTGATGTCGGGCGAGACGCCGTTCTCGCTCGATGGCGCGCCGCTGCCGCGCTTTGCCAGCCTCGGCACGTTTGCCGAGTACTGCGTCGTGCGCGCAACCCACGTCGCCAAAGTGCGCGCCGACGCCGATCTGCGGACGCTGTGCGTCGTGGGATGCGCAGTGGCGACAGGCGTGGGCTCGGCCATGCGCACCGGGCGCATCGCGGAAGGCTCTACCGTGATCGTCATCGGCGCCGGCGGCGTTGGGCTCAATGTCATTCAAGGCGCCCGCCTTGCCGGCGCGGCGCGCATCATTTGCGTCGACATCAAAGCTGAGAAGGAAGCGGCGGCGCGTGCGTTCGGCGCCACCGAGTTCGTCGTCGCGGGCGCCGACGGTGACCAATTGGCCGCGCATCTGATCGAGCTCACAGGCGGTGGCGGCGATCACGTGTTCGAGTGCGCCGGCCTCATCGCCTTGCAACAACTGGCGCTGACCATCACCCACCCAGGCTGGGGCGTGTGCACGATGGTCGGCCTGCCGCCTCTCGATCAGGCGTTTTCCACAGCGCCAAGTGCGCTCATCGCCGGCAAGACCATTCGCGGCTCGACGCTCGGCGATATCAAGGTCCGCACGCAATTGCCGGACCTGGTGGACTGGTACGTCGAAGGCAAGCTCAAGCTCGACGAACTGATCAGCCACCGGATGCCGCTGGAACAGATCAACGAAGGCTACGACCTTGTGCGGCGTGGAACAGCGCTGCGTGCGATCGTAGAGTTCTAGAGGTTCCCTCTATAGACGGCTTAAGAAAAACTGATTTGGCCTATGGACTCCGACCCGCTATCGACGGGCCAAAGGAGGACCACTATGGCCGACGGAAATGACTCAAAGTGTCCGGTGCCGCACGCGCGCGGCAGACTGAATCGCGATTGGTGGCCGAACCAGGTCAACGTCAGCGTGCTGCATCAGAACACACCCGAGTCCGACCCCATGGGTCCGACGTTTGATTATGCAAAGGAATTCGACAGCCTCGATCTCGACGCCGTGATCAAGGATCTGCGCGCGCTGATGACCGACAGCCAGGAGTGGTGGCCGGCTGACTACGGCCACTATGGCCCGTTCTTCATCCGCATGGCCTGGCACGCCGCCGGCACCTACCGCGTCGGCGACGGCCGCGGCGGCGGCGGGCGTGGTCAGCAGCGTTTCGCGCCGCTGAACTCGTGGCCGGACAACGGCAACCTCGACAAGGCGCGTCGTCTGCTCTGGCCGATCAAGCAGAAGTACGGCGCGAAACTCTCGTGGGCTGACCTGCTCATTCTCACCGGCAACGTCGCCATCGAATCCATGGGCGGCCCGGTGTTCGGCTTCGGCGGCGGTCGCGCCGATGTGTGGGAGCCGGAAAACCACGTGAACTGGGGCGCCGAGGAAGCTTGGCTTGCCGACAGCAAGGCGGCGAACAGCCGCTATTCGGGCGATCGCGAACTGCATGGCGATTTCGGCGCGGTGCAGATGGGCCTCATCTACGTCAACCCGCAAGGGCCCGACGCCAATCCCGACCCGGTGGCTTCGGCGCGCGACATTCGCGAAACCTTTGCGCGCATGGCCATGAACGACGAAGAGACCGTCGCGCTCGTCGCCGGCGGCCACACCTTCGGCAAGGCGCACGGCGCCGGTCCGGAAAGTCATGTCGGCAAGGAGCCCGAAGCCGCGGACATGGAGCTGCAAGGTCTCGGCTGGATCTCGAGCTTCGAGAGCGGCATGGCTGGCCACACCATCACCTCCGGCATCGAGGGCGCGTGGAAAAAGAACCCGACCAAGTGGGACATGGGTTATCTCGACACGCTGTTCGGCTTTGAGTGGGAGCTGACCAAGTCTCCTGCCGGCGCGCACCAGTGGAAGCCGAAGGGCGATGCTGGCCGCGAAGTCGAAGATGCGTTCGATAAAAACAAGAAGCACCAGCCGATGATGACCACGGCTGACTTGGCGCTGCGTTTCGATCCGGAATACGAAAAGATCGCGCGCCGCTTCCACAAGAACCCGGCCGAGTTCGCTGACGCGTTTGCGCGTGCGTGGTTCAAGCTCACGCACCGCGACATGGGTCCGAAGGTTCTCTATCGCGGCAAGTATGTCCCGAAGGAAACGCTGATCTGGCAAGACCCGATCTCGGGCGCGAAATCGACGATCAGCGCAGCCGATGCGGATGCGCTGAAGGCCAAGATTCTCGCTTCCGGCTTGTCGACGCGCGAACTCATCGAGACGGCGTGGGCCTCGGCCTCGACCTATCGCGGTTCGGATCGCCGCGGCGGCGCCAATGGCGCGCGTATTCGCCTCGCGCCGATGAAGGATTGGGAGGTCAACAAGCCGGCCCAACTTTCCAAGGTGATTGGCAAGCTCGAAGCCATCCAGAAGGAAGCCGGCGGCAAGATTTCGCTTGCCGACCTGATCGTGCTCGGCGGCGCTGCCGCCATCGAAAAGGCGGCAAAGGATGGCGGCGTCACCGTGAAAGTGCCCTTCACGCCAGGCCGCGCCGACGCGACGCAAGACGAGACGGAGGTCCATTCCTTCGAATTCCTCAATCCGAAGGCCGACGGCTTCCGTAACTATGTGCGCAAGCCGATCATGCCGATCGAGGATCACTTGGTCGATCGGGCGCAGCTGCTCGAACTCTCGGCGCCGGAACTGACCGTGCTGATCGGCGGCCTGCGCGTGCTGCAAGTCGGCGACGACAAGAAGGGCGTCCTCACCGCTCGTCCAGGCGTGCTGAGCAACGACTTCTTCGTCAACCTGCTCGACATGGGCGTGCAGTGGAAGGGTATTGGCGGCAGCCAAGAGGAGTTCGAAGCCCGCGACCGCAAGTCGGGTCAGGTGAAGTGGACCGGAACACGCGCCGATCTCATCTTCGGCTCGCACTCGCAATTGCGTGCGCTGGCGGAAGTCTATGGCGCCAACGATGCGAAGGAGAAGTTCGTGAAGGATTTCGTCGCCGCTTGGGCGAAGGTGATGGAGCTCGACCGCTTCGATCTTCGCGCGCCGTCGCCGACCGCCGCGCACTAATCGCGACGCATTGAGAAACGAACCGGGCGGCGCAGCGATGCGCCGCCCTTTTCGTGCGTGCGCTCAACTCACTTGGCGCTCGGCATCCTTCCAGAACGGCGCGCGCACCTCGCGTCGCAGGATTTTTCCAACCGCGCTGCGCGGCAATGATGCGACGAAGTCCACCGATTTTGGTGTCTTGTACGCCGCGATATGGTTGCGCACGAAGGCGATAATGTCGGCTGCATCTGCTTGCACTTGGGGCCGCAACACGACGACCGCTTTCACCGCTTCACCCCAGCGTTCATCCGGCACGCCCACCACCGCCGCTTCCGCGATGGCGGGGTGCTTCATCAGCACGTTCTCAACCTCAGCAGGATAGACGTTCTCCGCGCCGCTCACGATCATGTCCTTGATGCGATCGCGAATGTAGACAAAGCCGGCTTCGTCCATCACGCCAACATCGCCGGTGTGCAGCCAGCCTTCTTTGATCGCGGCGGCCGTGTCAGCGCCGCGCCGCCAATAACCCTTGGTGACGGTCGGACCTTGCACAACGATTTCGCCAGGCTCGCCCGCGTGCGCTTGCGTCCCATCGGCGCGAAGGATGCGGATCGTCACGCCGGGGTTGGCCTGACCGCAAGCGCGCAAACGCTCCCCACCCTCGCGATGCACGGCGGCGGATAGAAAAGCGACGCTGCCGCTGGTTTCGGTCAAGCCATAGAGCTGCACAAAATTGGCCGCGAACAAGGCCTGCGCACGACGCAGCACACTCTCCGAGATCGGCGAGGCGCCGTAATAAATACGCTTGATGCTCGCGACGTCAGCGGCGGTGACGTCAGCCCTGCCAGTCACGTCACCGATCAAAGTCGGCGCCAAGAAGGTGATGGTGACGCCATGCTGCTTCACGTTGGTCACGATGGAAGCAAGATCGGCTTGCTGCGAGACAACGGCGCACGCGCCGTGCGCGAGCGTAAAGAGGCCAACATTGAGACCGCCGACATGAAACAGCGGCATGCAGACGAGCACGACGTCGTCGCTGCTCCAGTCCGCCCAACCTGCCTCGCGGCTCTGATTGAGCACGGCAACATAGTTCGCATTCGTTAAGACCACGCCCTTCGGCACGCCCGTCGTTCCGCTGGTGTAGAGTTGGAATACGTCGTCGCCGGCGCCGATCGCATTGGCTGGGTAGCCGCGCCCCCGCGCGAGCCAATCTTCGAACCCGATGGCGGTCGCTGAGTGCGCGCCAAGCATGACGATCTCATGTGCATTGGGACACCCCGCGCGCAGCGCGGGCAGCCATTCTGCGTACTCCGCGCCGAGAAACACGATGGGCGCCTCGCTGTCCGCGATGATGGCGACGGCCTCCGCCGCACTCAGGCGCCAATTGATCGGCGTGAACACGGCGCCAAGCTTAGCAGCGCCGAACAGCACCTTGTAGTAGTCGTCGCTCGAGCGCGCAAAATAGGCGACGCGCTGGCCTTTGCGAACGCCGCTCGCATGCAACGCCGCCGCCGCCTTCTCCGCGTGTTCGTCGAGCGCGCCATAGGTGAGCGTTCGGTCGCCGAACACAATTGCTTTGGCGTCGCCGCTGACGCGCGCGCGGTAGGCCACGATGCTAGCGATGCTGTCGATGGCGGATCGGTCGAACATCGGCCCGCTCAATCCAGATTGTTGTCGATGACACGCGCACGAAGGCCATCGTGCTGAAGCGTGAGCTGGATTTGGCAGGAAAGCCGCACGCTGGCGCCGTCACGACCAGTCCAGTCGAGCATTTCTCGCTCGCCCTCACCCACCGGAGCTAGTTTTGCACGCCATTCCAGCTCGGGCTCGACCGCACATGTGCCGCACGCGCAAGCGCCGCCGCATCGCGCTTCGATGCCCAAAACGGCGTTGCGCACAGCCGTCACCATCAGCGTGTCGCCGGCTTGAAAGACAAGCTGTCGCTCCACGCCGTCGCGATCAACCAGTGTTAAGCTTGGCATGGATCAACCGTGCGCGCGCAGCGTACGCAGCCCGCGGCTCACCGCTGACGGCTTGAACGCCGACGGCGGCGGATCAATCGTTTCAAGCTGCAGGTTCGGTCGACGCGCGAGCAGGGTGGCGAGCCCGATGCGCAATTCTTGCCGCGCCAGCAAATTACCGAGGCAGGTATGCACGCCCGCCGCAAAGCTCAGAATCTTGTGGCCCTGGCGTTCGATGTTCAAGCGATCGGGATCGTCGAACACGGCAGGATCGCGATTGCCGGCGGCGAGGTAGCACAAGATCACGCTGCCCTCTTCCACCTTTTTGCCGCCGACGACGACATCGCGCACCGGAATGCGGCCGACACCCTGACCTGGGGGCTCGAAGCGAAATAATTCCTCGACGGTCTTTCCGATCAAACTCGGATCGGCTTTCAATTTTGCGAGCTGATCGGGGTGACGGTGCAGGGCGAGGATTGAGAGCGAGGTGCTTGCCGTCGTCGTGTCATGGCCGGCGAAATAGACGAGGATGATGTTGGCGATGAATTCATCCTCGTCGAGGAAGCCGCCTTCGTCCGCCGCAGCGATCATGGCCGAGAGCAAATCGTCGCCTGGATTGGCTCGGCGCTTGCGAGCGAGATCGCGGAAATAGTCATAGAGCAGGGTCAGCGCTGCATTGCCACGCTCCAGGAACTCGCCGGATTTCGGCACCGAGCCTTCGGCCAGCGGCACGATAGCCTCGACGGAATGGGCGATGCGCGCATGGTCTTCGTCCGGCACCGTCAATAGCTCGCCGATGACGCGCAGCGGGATTTGGTAGGCGTAATCTGTCACGACATCGAAGGAAGGACGGTCCTGCAGCTCGTCCATCAGCGATGACGCCACCCGCTCAACAATCGGCTGCAGAGCGCGCGCGCGCACCGGGCTCAAGAACCATTTGGCGAAATACGGGCGGATGCGCGCGTGATCGGCGCCATCCATCATGAAAACCATGCGACGTATGGCGTTGAAGTACGGCTGCTCGCGCACGCCCTCGCCGTAGCGTGAAATCTCGCGATGCTCGTAGCGATGCTTGTAGGTTTCGTCGTCGGTGAGGATTTCGGCGATGTCCGCGTAGGAGGTCGCCACCCACATCTTGGTCGCCTCGACCCAGTGCATCGGAGCGCGCTCGCGGAGCGCGCGATAAACCGGATAGGGATCGACCGACATCCGTGGATCGCGTGGGTCAAAAGTGGAGATGTCGACTTCTTCCATCGCTATCCTCCGTTGTTATTGCTTGTTGTCCAGCAAGTTTTATCGCCAAACATATCCCGTGTCGAGTGTCGTATCAGCGATCGGCGAGCGCTTTCGCGATGACGCCGCGCAGCACCTCGCGGGCGCCGCCTCGGATCGAAAAAGACGGCGCGCGGAGAATGAGGCCCTCTAGTTGCGCGGACAAGCCGGGGATCAGTTGGCGCCTGCGATGCAGCGGAATGAGCCGGCGCATGGATTCCGCCAAGTCTTGCTCGAAGGCGGCGCCCAGATCTTTGACCAGCGCGGCGGACAGCCCGGCGTCCCCGCCCCGCGACAGCGTCTCAAACACGTCGCAGGCAAGCTGGCGCAGAGCGGCGAGTTGCGCGGTAAGCCGGCCTACCTCTGCCGCCGCCATTTCACTGGGCGACGCGGCCAGCGCGTCGATGAGTTTGGCAAACAGCGCCACGTTCATCAGAAAGCGGTCCGGGCCGCCGCGTTCGAACGCCAATTCGCTCATCGCCTGGCGCCAGCCCGCGCCTTCGACGCCGACCAGGTTTTCGCGGGGGACGAAGACATCGTCGAAGAAGACCTGATTGAACTCGTGCTCGCCCGCGAGATTGAGGATCGGCGAAATGGTCACGCCCGGCGCGCGCAGATCGACAATGATTTGGCTGAGCCCGTCGTGCCGTTCGGCTGCGTCCGAGGTGCGGCACAGGACCAGTATGTAGTGAGAGACATGCGCCAGCGACGTCCACAGCTTGGAGCCGCGCAGGACATAGCCATCATCCTTCGGCGTCGCGCGCATTTGCAATGCTGCGAGATCTGACCCCGCATTGGGTTCGCTCATGCCGATGCAGAAAAAGCACTCGCCACGCGCGATGGCCGGCAGAAAGCGGCGGCGCTGCTCGTCCGTTCCGAAGCGTAGCAACAGCGGCGCCGTTTGTCGCTCGGCCACCGTGTGCGCCATTGTCGGCGCGCCGGCGGCTAGCGTCTCTTCCAGAAGAATGTAACGCGCCGGCGCGCCCACGTCGCGACCATAAGGCTCGGGCCAGTCGACGCCGATCCAGCCTTGCGCGCCGAGCACGCGCGAGAAGCTGGCGCTGACCAATGGCAAGTCAGGGTGATCTGGCGGATGCGCGCGGCGCTCTTGCAGAAAGCGGCGCACCTCGGCGCGAAATGCGCCTGCGGCTGGCGAGCGCGCGGCGGTCACGGTGCCAGCGTCGGCCACAATTCGCCTCCACCCGCCTGCAACACGCGCCGACCTATGCGCTGCGCCCATTCATCCTCGGCGCCGAGTTCATCGCGCCACGCCCACAGCGCGCGCGTGTGCCGCTGCAACTCATGCTCCTGCGACACGCCCATCGCGCCCAAGATTTGGTGGGCCAGAGCGGCAACGCGCCCGGCTGCGCCGCTGGCGACGACTTTCGCCATGCCCGCGTTGCTCCCGTCGTCCGCCTCGTCGGCTGTCGCACGGTCCAGCGCGGCCGAGGTCAGCGCTATCTGACCCGCCATGAGCGCTTGCATTTGTTGCACGGCTTGCAGCTTCGCCAGCGGCTTTCCGAATTGAACCCGCGTCGCGGCATGCTCGAGCGCCAAGTCCAACGCACGTGTCATGGCGCCAAGCATCTGCGCGACCCGCACCAGGCTCGCCATGGCGCGAATGTCATGGCCCTCGATACGCGTCGGCAAAACCTGCGCGGGCGCGTCGTCGAAGCGAACATCGACACGCACCTCACCGGCTATGTTGAAGCGCTCAACACGGCGGCCGACTTTGGCATCCACTACGACCAAACCGGCCCGGCCATCAGGCAGCGTCCTCGCCAAAAGTACGTGCGCGACGCTTGGCGCAAGGGCGACGCCCCAGACGTCGCCGCTAAGGCGCCACGCCGGCGCGGCGCCACCAAGCGAAACATCGCTATCACCAGCAAGCACGCACATCTGGCGCTCTTCGCCGTGGCGCGAGAGCAGCCAATCGGCCAACCAAACGTCTCCGAGCGGCGTTCGCGCGCCGTGCTGTGCAAGCACAGCGACAAGCGCCATTGCATCGGCGAGCGCGACGGGCTCGTCATCAATCTGCGCGCGTGCAAAGCCAGCTTCGACGAGGTCGTCCCAAAGCGCATCGTTGTCGACAACGCCGGCGCTTCGGGTATGCCGCTCCACCAATTTGTGCGCCGAAGACAGCAGAAGCTCACGCATCCTTGGCGCGCGCGCGCCGCAGGCGCTCCCACTGCTCATCGCTCCAATCGAGCATCGCCTTGGCGGGCGTGCCGCCGCCGAGCCATTGCTTGCCGCCGTCGATCACAACGCATTCGCCGGTGATGAATGCCGCGCCGTCCGATGCCAGGAAGGCGCAAAGATTGGCGAGTTCGTCGTGTGTGCCAGTGCGCGCGAGCGGCACCGAGGTCTCGATCGGATCGACGCTGTCTTCGTCCGGAAACAGCTGCTTCCACGCGCCTTCCGTTGGAAACGGGCCAGGCGCGACGGCCACGAGCCGAATGCCTTTGCGGCCCCATTCAACCGCAAGCGATCGCGTCATCGAGAGCACGCCCGCTTTCGCCATCGCCGACGGGGTCGTGAAGGCCGAGCCCATCAGCGAGGACACAGTCAGCACTGAAAGCACGACGCCGCCGCGGCCTGCATCGATCCAACGCCGGCCAGCCTCGACCGTGCAATAGGCGGCGCCGTGCAGCACCACATTGAGGACAGCGTCAATCGCGCGCGGCGAAAGCCGATGCGTCTGCGCTACGAAATTGCCGGCGGCGTTGTTGATCAGAATATCGAGCGGGCCGTCGGCCCAAATCGCGTCCATCATGGCGGCGACGGCGCCGCTGTCGCGCACGTCACAAACCAGGCCTCGCACCTTCGCGCCGTCGCGCGACGCCGCCAAGTCACGCGCCGCCGCGTCCAGCACAGCTTGTCTGCGCCCGCAAATGTAGAGGTCGGCGCCGAGTTCGACGTAGCGCGCCCCGATGCTCTTCCCCAAACCTGTGCCGCCGCCAGTGATCAGCACGCGCTTGCCAGCCAAAAGCTGCTTGTCAAACATCGCGCCCTCTCAGCCGCCGGTGAAGCGCGGCGCACGCCGCTCGCGGAAATGCGCGACGCCTTCGGCAAAATCGGCGGAACGCAAGCACAGAATTTGTTCGTCGGTTGCTTCCGCAACGGCCGCACCCAGATCCTGCATGAGGCCGCGATAAACTTGGCGTTTGATCACCGCGATCGAACGCGGCGAGGAAGCCGCAACGAGATCGCGCGCCGCCGCCCGCGCACACGCCACAAAGTCTTCGTAAGGAAGCTGTTGCGCCAAGCCAAGCGAAACCGACTCTTCGGCGCCGATTGTGCGCCCGCTCATCAGCGCCGTCATCGCCGCCATAGGGCCGATAAGGCGCGGCAGCATCCAGGCAACACCATGCTCGGCAATCAAGCCTCGCCGCGCGAACACGGGCGCAAACGAGCCGCGCGCGCTCACAAACCGAAGGTCGCAGAACAAGGTCAGCGCCAAGCCGACGCCCGCCGCCGTGCCATTCACGGCCGCAATGACAGGCTTCGGCGTCGCGAGCAAATAGGTGTAGCGCTGGTCGAAGGGGTCTGTGCTGGTCACACGCTCAGGCAGAAGTGACTCGTCGCCCGCGAGCACGGCCTCAAGATTGCTAACATCGGCGCCCGCGCAGAACGCTTTACCTGCGCCGGTGATCACGATGGCGCGAACCGCGGAATCCGCGCCGGCGCTCATGACAGCGGCTTTGACTTCGCGCTCCATTGCGGGCGTCCAGGCATTCAGCTTGCCCGGCCGGTTCAGCGTAATTGTGCCAACGCCTTCGTCTTCCTCGTACAGGATGGTCTCGAAGGCGCTCATGCTCAGTCACTGCGGCCTTTCCGCTTCTGCCCGGGCGGGCACATCTGCAGCTGCATCGCGCTGATAAAGGTTTCTGCGATCGCGCCGGTGTCGAGGTCCTTGTCCAGCATGGCGAGCGAATGCAGACCGCGCTGAAACGCATAGATTGTCTCAGCGCTGCGCTTCGCATCAATCTCCGGCAAGATGTTGCCAGCGGCTTTGCCGGCTTCGACGTCCTCCATCAGCGACTGCACGGCGCGCTGGTGCGTTTGCTCCGCCAAGGCGCCCAGCCGCGGGCGCAGCGCCGCTTCCGCGAGAATGATCATGTACGCGCGGAACAAGCGCGGATTGCGGGTCGGCGAGGAGGTGTAATAGCGGATGTTGCGAACGATCGTGTCCCAACCGGGCGCGACCGCGGGCTGACGCTTGATGCCTTTGGCAAAGCCGCCGACGATGTATTGCGTCAACGCTTCAAGCAGGCCTTCCTTGTTGACGAAGTGGTGAGCCGCCAGCCCGCGGCTGTAACCGGCGAGCTCGCCAACTTCCGATAAAGCGAAGCGGTCGTAGCCGCGCTCCACCAGAAGCGTGAGGCTGGCATCGAGAAGCTTGGTCTCTGCATCGATGCGGCGTTGCAATTGAGTACGGCGCGGCGCGGCGGTCATTTTGCGGCGGTCTCCGGCTTCCGCGTGAGCGGCGACGCCGGCTTTTTGCGCCTGGCCCCGCCCCGCACGCGTTCGGTCTTTCACCGCTCCGTACCTGATTTGCTTGTCCCGAAACAAGTATTTAGCTCCGGCGCGCGCAGTGCCGCCTAGCACGACTTTGCACTTTTGTTGCTTGTCATTCAACTAGTATCTTGCGCGATTTGCGGCTCTGACCTAGGCTGCTGATAGAACGAGCGCCCGGAAGCGGCGCCGGGGGAGGATAAAGATGTCAGCACAGGCGCTACGCCGCACGGCCTCCGTGGGCGCCTTATTCTTCGCAGCGTTGAGCCTTTCGCCGGCTTTCGCTCAGACTGCGGAAAGCGAGTCCGACGAAATCATCGTCACGGCGCAAAAGCGCGAACAGGCGCTGAGCGATGTCGGCATGACGATCACCGCTTTCAACGCGGAAAGCCTGGAAAACCTCGGCGTCGATGACGTCACCCAACTCGTGCGCATCGTGCCGGGGCTTAGCTATTTCACCACGACGACGGCGACACCCGTCTATTCGCTGCGCGGCGTTGGCTTCAACGAATCCTCGCTCGCCGCCTATCCAGCGATCAGCATCTATCAAGACGAAGTGCCGCTGCCCTTCCCTGCAATGGCGGCGCAGGCAGGCTTGGATCCCCAGCGCGTGGAAATCCTACGCGGCCCGCAAGGCACGCTGTTTGGCCAGAATTCGACGGCGGGCGCCATCAACTACGTTACCGCCGCGCCCACGCGTGCATTTGCGTCTGGCGTGCGCGTCTCGGCCTCCAGCTACGACACGTTCGAGGCCGACGGTTACATTTCCGGCCCGCTGAGCGACAGCGTTCGGGCGCGCCTCTCGGTGGATTCCCTGCGTGGCGGACCATGGCAAGAAAGCTATGTGCATGGCGGCGAAAACGGTGAACGTGAACGCGACGCCGCACGGCTTCTGGTGCATTGGGATGCGTCGGATCGGCTGCAATTCTCCTTCAACCTGAACGGTTGGGTCGATCGCTCGGAGCCGGTCGCCGCGCAGCTCGTTGGCATCACCCCTGGAACGCCGGCGACGGTCGACCCGGATCTGCTCGCCTATCCCTTATTGCCGCGCGGCGATGGCGGCATCGCCGATTGGAGCGAAGCTTGGAACAACAGCGCCGACGACAGCTTCTGGCAGGCTTCCGTTCGCGCCGATTACGATTTCACGTCCGGCGTGCGCTTCACCTCGATCACGTCCTACGCCGAATACCAACGCGACCAGCGCGCCGATCTCGACGGCACCCAGCTCAGCATCACTGAGTCCACGGTCGAGGGTGAAATCGAGAGCTTCTTTCAGGAATTGCGGCTGAGCAATTCCGGCACGGAGCGCACACGCTGGATCGTCGGCGTGAACTACGGCAGCGACCACGTTTTCGACAACGATCTGTTCGGGTTCGTCGACGCCAGCGGCGGCCGGCGCTTCGGCTTCGGCTTTGCCGGCTTCTTTTCCGACCAGGAAATGGTGAACTACGCCGCCTTCGGCAACGTCGAGCATGATCTCACCGATGATTTGACGGTCAAAGTCGGTGCGCGCTTCACCCGCGCCGAACGCGAACTGCTCGGCATGTGCAGCTACGACGTCGGCGACGGCGGTGCGGCTGGCGCGTTCACGTTCATCGCACGCATCTTCGATCCGACGGCGCCGGCGATCGCCCCTGGCGAATGCTTCACCTTGACCCCGGGAACCTTCCGCGCCGGTCTCTTCACTGATGAGCTCAATGAGGACAACGTGTCTTGGCGCCTGGGCCTCGACTACGAGCTCACCGACAACACGCTTCTCTATTTCAACATCGCCCAAGGCTACAAAGCCGGCGGCTTCCCGACGGTGCAAGCTTCCTTCACCAGTCAATACGTGCCTGTGGTGCAGGAATCGGTGCTGGACTACGAAGTGGGCTTGAAGTCGGTGCTCTGGAACGGCCGCGTGACGTTCGACGCGGCGGCGTTCTTCTACGATTACACCGACAAGCAGTTGCGCGCGAAAGTGCTCGACCCGATCTTCGGGCCGCTTGAGGCGTTGCAGAATATTCCTCAGTCGGAGGTCCTCGGCGTTGAGTTCGCGCTGGCGGCCGAACCGATCGACGGCCTGACGCTTGGTCTTTCGGCGACCTATCTCGACGCCGAGATCACCGAGTTCACCGGCGTGAACGCGGCCGGCATCATCGCCGATTTCGCCGGCTCGCCGATGCCGTACACGCCGGAATGGCAAGCGGTCGCCAATGTCGACTATGAGTGGCCAGTAACCGGCAATCTGCGCGCCTTCGTCGGCGGCAACGTCACCTATCACAGCTCGACATATGCCGCCGTCGGCACTGACTCAATCCCGGGCGGTACGGGCTCAAGTCTTGATCTCGCGATCCCGGAATACACAACGCTCGATCTGCGCGCCGGCATCGGCGCCGAGGAAGAAAACTGGCGCCTCACCTTCTGGGGCCGAAACGTCACCGACGAATACTATTGGGTGAACACGGTGCGCTTGAACGACGTCGTCGTGCGTTATCCGGCGATGCCCGCAACGTACGGCGTGACCCTCAGCCTCGACTTCTGAAGCAGGTGACTCCCAACTGGAAGCGGCTCCCTAACGGGGGCCGCTTTCTTTTTGTACGCTGCCGCTCGCTTAGCGATCAGTCGGCAAGCCGAGCACGCGCTCAGCTATGATGTTGAGGAGGATTTCGTCCGTCCCGCCCGCTATGCGCGTCGCGGGCGCATAGAGATAGGCATCCTGAAACCAGGCATGCATGGGCGACGCCGCCTTGTCGGCGCCGCCGAGAATGTCGAGGCCGGTCGCGACGATATCCTGCAGCAACGCTGAACTGACCAGCTTACCGATCGACGCTTCGGGTCCCGGCGCCTCGCCACGCGCGATTGCGGTGATCATGCGCAGGCGCGCGAACCTAAGCCCTTCGGCGCGCGTGTAGAGATCGGCAAGACGTTCGCGCACGCTCTCGCTCTGTATCGCGGGCGCTTCGTCCGGATATTTAGTCGCCAAGGCGATAAGATCGCCAACGTGCGGCCCCGGCGCTTCTCCTGTCGCGTAGCGCTCGTTCGCAAGCGTCGACAACGCCACTTTCCATCCAGCGCCGATATCGCCGAGGCGCCAGAGATCCGGCACACGCGCATCCGCAAAGAAGACTTCATTGAAGTGGCTATAGCCCGTGATCTGTCGAATGGGCCGCACGTCGATTCCTGGCGTGCGCAGATCGATCATGAACGCGGTCAAACCCGCATGCTTTTGCGCGCTCCTGTCTGAGCGCGCGAGCAACAAGCCATAGTGCGCATGCTTGGCGACCGAGATCCAAGTTTTCTGTCCGTTCAGCACCCACTCCTCACCGTCGCGGTCAGCGCGGAGGGTGAGAGCAGCAACGTCTGAGCCGGCGCCGGGCTCAGAGAAAAGCTGGCACCAAATGTCGTCGCCGCGAAGCGCACGCGTTGCGAGATCGGCTTTGCCTCCCATGCGCCCGAATCGCATCATGGTCGGCACGCACATGGCCAACCCGATTTCATAAACCCCCTGCGGTGTGGCGAAGCGCGCCTCTTCCTCCGCGAAGATGATCTGGCAGATCGGATCGCGCTCTTGTCCCCCCCAGTCGCGCGGCCAAGTTATGCCGGCGAAACCATGATCGAAGCGGCAGCGCTGCCACAGCTTCGCGCGCGCCAACGTGCTTTCGTCGACATTGTAGCGGCTGGCGAACGCCAGTGGCGTGTCTTCGCGCGGCGCCGCGTGCGCTTGCAGGAATGCACGCACCTCGGCCCGGTACGCCGCCTCTTCCGGGCGATCATCGAAGTCCATGTTCCGCCTCGCCGGTGCGCTGCAGCAGACGCTGCTTCCAATGCGATGCCGCGCCGCACTCACCCGCCAGCATTTGAGCGCGCCGATAATAGAGGTGCGCGTCCGCTTCCCAGGTGAAACCGAGGGCGCCGAGCACCTGAATCGTTTCGCGCGAGGCGAGTGCGAACGCTGCGCTCGCCGAGATGCGCGCAATGGCCGCCGCCTTCGCTTCGTCCTGCCCAGCACAAAGCGCCCAAGCTCCGAAATAGGCGTTCGACCGCGCCAATTCGACCTCAATGAAAACGCGCGCCAGTTTGTGCTTAAGCGCTTGAAAGGCGCCGATAGGTTTGCCGAACGCGCGCCTCTCCTTGACATGCGCCACCGCCATATCGAGACACGCTCGCGCGCCGCCCAATTGCTCGAACGCCTTCAGGATTGCGAGCCGATCCAACACACGACGCAGGACGTCCGCGCCGCGCGCTAGCGATGTCGCCCGCGCGCCCTCAAAGCGCACATCGGCGAACGGCCTGAGCAGATCCAAAGTCGTGACTGGCGTGGCCTTCACATTGGCGGCATCCGCTTCGACGACACATAGCACCCGATCGCCCGCTTCGTTCGCAGCGACGATGTAGGCGCCTGCGGCGCTCCCGTAAGCGACCAATCGCTGCACGCCGTAGACGCGGCCGTTGCGAAGTTCCGCTGTCGCGCCGTCCCCAATCGCCAGCGCAACAATGGCGTCGCCATTCACAATGCGCGAACTCCAGTTTTCTTGATCGTCCGTGTCGCTCGCCAATGCGAGCGCCTCGAGCGCGGAAAAAGCTGCGATCGCGGGCGTTGGCGTTAGCGCCGCGCCCAGTTCTTCGATGAGGGCGCAGACGCACTCATGGTTGAGGCCAGCGCCGCCTAGGTGCTCCGCAGCGCCGGCGCCGAGCCAGCCAAGCGCCACAAGCTCGCGCCAAAGCGCTTCATCAAACCCCGGCGTCTCGATACTCTGACGGACGCGCGAGAGCGGCGCACGTTCGGATAGGAATCGTCGCGCCTCGCCCGCCAGCTGCTTTGCGTCTTCGGAGAGATCAAAATTCATCCCGCGCTCGAACGCGCGGGTTCGACGGTGTTGTCGTCAGGCTCGGCCCAACGCGGCTTGCGCTTCTCGGCGAAGGCGCGGGGGCCCTCTTTTATGTCATCGCTCGTCATCAGCTCTTGAAGCCCCTGAAAGCTCCACTGCGCCGAGATCGCTTCGCTCTCCGACGCAAAGGCGAGGCTACGGACAACAGCATCCTTCGAAGCGCGCACGGCCACCGGGCTGCATTCCATGATCTGCGCGGCCCACGCGCGCGCGCGCGACATCACCTCTGTTGGCGCCGCCAGTTCGTTGACGAGCCCGAGCTGCAGCGCTTCGTCCGCGGCGACCTGACGTCCGGTCAGGATCATGCCCATGGCCGCGCGATATCCAATCTGACGCGGCAGGCGATGCAAACCGCCCGCAAACGCCGCCATGCCAACGCGCGGCTCCGGTAAGCCGAAGCGCGACGTGTGCGAGGCAACCACGATGTCACACGCAAGCACGGCTTCGAAACCACCGCCAAGCGCCAAGCCGTTCACCGCCGCAATCACGGGCTTGGTTAGATCGAAGCGCAGCGCGAGGCCCGCGAAGCCAGACGGCGGCCGCTTCATATCGCCAGTCGCGGCTTGGTACTTGAGATCGTTGCCGGCGCAGAAGGCGCGTTCGCCCGCGCCCGTCAGAATGAGCACGGATTGGCGCTCGTCGGCGGCGAAAGCGTCGATTGCCTGAGCCAGTTCGAAATGCGCCGGTCCATGCAGCGCATTCATCACTTCTGGACGATTGATGGTGACGACGGTCAAGCGACCCGCGCGCTCGACCTTGCAGAACTGAAAATCCACGCGCGCCCCCTATGCGTCGAGCATTGCCATGACGGTTTTGCTTTGCATGAAGCTCTCAAGCCCCTCGACGCCGTTCTCGCGCCCCCAGCCGCTCTGCTTGTAGCCGCCGAACGGCAGACCGGAATTCAGAACCAGCTGGCAATTGATCCACACCGTGCCCGCTTGCACGGCCTTGGCGAAGCGATGGGCTTTGTTCAGGCTCTCGCTCCAAACCGCCGCAGCCAAGCCGTAGCTGGTGTCGTTGGCAAGTTTCACCGCTTCATCGAAATCATCGAACGGCAAAGCCGTCAGCACAGGGCCAAAGACCTCTTCTCGCAAAATTGTTGCATCGGACGCGCAATGGGTGACGACCGCTGGCTTGTAGAAGTAACCGTCATCGCCGTGACGGCCGCCGCCGATCACCTCGGCGCCCTCGCCGCGCGCGCCATCGACAAGCGACACGACACGGTCGAGTTGCTTGTGTGAGATCAGCGGCCCGATCTGCGCCGACGGGTCAAAACCCGGTCCGATACGCAAACTGGCGCCAACCGACGCCATGCCATCGACGACGCGGTCGTAGATGTTTCGCTGCACGAACACGCGCGAACCGGCCACACAGACTTGGCCGGTATTGAAGAACGTGCCAAGGGCCGCGCCCGGAATGGCTTTGTCGAGATTGGCGTCATCAAGGATCACGACAGGCGACTTGCCGCCGAGTTCCAGCGAAACCTTCTTCAGATTTCCCGCCGCCGCCTGGACGATTTTCTTGCCCACTTCGGTCGAGCCGGTGAACGACACTTTGTCCACATCCGGATGCGCAGCGAGCGCGGCGCCCGCGGTGTGGCCAAAGCCGGTGACTATATTGACGACGCCGGCGGGAATACCAGCTTCGAGCACAAGCTCGCCCAGCCACAGCGCGCTCAGCGGCGTCTCCTCCGCCGGCTTGAGAACACAGGTGCAGCCTGCGGCCAACGCCGTCGCCAGCTTCATCGATGCGGACGCGAGCGGGCCGTTCCAAGGAACGATGAGGCCAGCCACGCCGACCGGCTCTTTGTGGGTGTAGGCGTGGAACTGTGCCTCCGGCGTCGAGATGTCGGAAGTTGAGCCGTAGATTTTCGAACACCAGCCGGCGTAGTAGCGAAACGCATCGGCGGCGAAGAACGTGAAATACTGCGCGATATTCGACGGCACGCCATTGTTGAGCGTCTCAAGCGCTTGCAGTTCAGCGGCATTGGCTTCGATCAGTTCGGCCAAACGCATGAGACGCTTGCCGCGTTCAACGCCGCCAAGACGCAACCATCTTTGATCCGTGAACGCATCTCGCGCCGCTGCGACCGCAGCATCAATGTCGGCGGCGGCTCCTGACGGGGCGACGGCGATGACGCGGCCGTTCGAGGGATCGCGCACTTCGAAGGTCTCGCCCGATCGAGCGTCAACCCATTCGCCGCCGATCAGCATGCGCCACGTGGTGGCGCGCGCACGCGCGAATGCCTCTTCAGCACCCGGAAGACTCACTGTGTCCGGCATCCCGAAGCTCCTTCAGTGTGGAAGAATGATGTGGCCGCCATCGACCACGATCTCTGCGCCGTTCAGATGCGCGCCGTCGTCCGAGACCAGGAAGCTCACCACTTTGGCGACATCCTCGGGACGGCCGAGCTTTACGGCGTGGACGCGATCGCCGGGATCCATGCGCTCTAGGGCGGCCTCGACCATGGGCGTCAAGATGCCGCCGGGATGGACGGAATTGCAACGGATGGCATAGCCCTTCATCAAGCAGTGACCGGCGACCGCTTTGGTCAGCGCCTGCACCGCGCCCTTCGACGCGGTGTAGGCGGGTGTCGTCGGATAGGCGCGCAAAGCGGCGATCGACGACATGTTGACGATGGCGCCACCGCGTTCGCGCATAGCCGCAATGGCGTGCTTGCAGCCGAGAAATGTGCCTTCGACATTGACGGCGTTGACGGCGCGAAAATCCTCGATCGACGTCGTCTCGATGTCGGTGATCATGGTTATGCCGGCATTGTTGACCACAGCGTCGAGCTTCCCGAATGCTGCGATCGTCGCGCCAATTGTGTCACGCCATGCGCCCTCGTCTCGCACATCGAGCCGCACGAACATGGCCCCGCTGTCCTGCGCGACGGCGCGGCCAGCGTCTTCATTGATCTCCGCCGCGACGATGTTGGCGCCGTCGGCGACGAGTTGAAGGACGTCGGCACGGCCGATGCCGCTGCCTGCGCCCGTCACCAAAATCACTTTGCCGTCCAATCGCGCCATGGGCCGTCGCCTCCCGCCGTCAGCATACAACATATTTGTTGCTTGACCAGCAAGCTTATGGTGCTCATTGTATGCCCATTGGGAGATGGTCGGCATGCGGCAGGCGGTAATCATTGACGCGGTACGGACGCCGATGGGCCGCGGCAAGGCCGGAGGGGCGCTCTCCGGGGTCCACCCCGCTGACCTGTTGGCGCAGACGTTCAAAACGCTAGTGAAACGTACCGATCTCGACCCAGGGTCGGTCGATGACGTCATGGTTGGGTGCGTCACCCAGATTGGCGAGCAGTCGGGCGTGCCTGGACGCATGGCGTGGCTCGCGGCCGGCTACCCGGACTATGTGCCGGCGATCACGCTCGACCGCCGCTGTGGATCGGCGCAGCAGGCCGCCGATTTTGCCGCCCAGAGCATCATGGCCGGCGCCAACGACATCGTCATCGCGGGCGGCGTGGAATCGATGAGCCGTGTCCAAGCGGGCAGCAATCGCGCCGGCAAAGATCCTTTCGGCCAAGGCGTGGCCGAGCGCTACAAGCCCGGCCTGGTGCATCAAGGTGTTTCGGCCGAGCTGATCGCGCAGCGTTGGGGCTTTTCACGCGCCGATCTCGACGCCTACGCGGCGCGCTCCCACCACCGCGCCGCCCAGGCGCAGGCCGAAGGCTGGTTCGAGCACGAAATCGCCACTGTCCGCACGGAGACCGCCGTCGTCTGCGAAGACGAGACGATCCGCCCATCCACCACAATCGAGGGGCTTGGCGCCCTGGCGCCGTCCTTTGCATCGCCTGAAATGAGCGAGCGGTTTCCGGAAATTGCTTGGAGCGTCACGGCAGGCAATTCTTCTCAGATCACGGATGGCGCCTCGGCGATGCTGATCATGAGCGAGGAGCGCGCCCGCGAGCTCAACTTGAAACCACGCGCCCGCTTCGTTTCTTTCGCCGTGCGTGGCGACGATCCGTTGCTGATGCTAACCGCGCCCATTCCAGCAACACGGCTCGCGCTTAAGCGCGCCGGGCTCAGCATCGGCGATATCGACCATTTCGAAGTCAACGAAGCTTTCGCCTCGGTGCCGTTAGCGTGGCTCAAGGAAACCGGCGCCGATCCAGAGAAGACCAACCCATGCGGCGGCGCGATTTCGCTCGGCCACCCCTTGGGCGCCACTGGGGGACGGCTGATGGCGACCATGCTCAACGCGCTCGAGCGCAGCGGCGGTCGCTACGGCCTGCAAACCATGTGCGAGGCCGCCGGCATGGCCAACGCCACCATCATCGAGCGCCTCTAATGTCTGAGCTTCTAGATCTCGCTGGCCGCGTCGCGCTGATCACCGGGGCGGGTCAAAATGTCGGGCGCGGCATCGCACTCACCTTCGCCGCACACGGCGCGCGTGTCGTCGTCAACGACTTCTATCTCGATCGTGCAGAAGCGGTCGCGTCCGAGATTATCGAGGCGGGCGGGCGCGCGATTGCGCTACAGGCCGACGTCGGCGATCTAGCCAGCGTGCAAGCGATGGCGCAGCAAGCGGTGGAGCAATTCGGCCACATCGACATTCTCATCAACAATGCCGGCAATGGCGGCCCATCGCCGTCGTCTGACGTCATGAAGCCCTATTGGCAGACAACACCGGCGGTGTGGAACGAAGTCCTTGGCGTCAACCTCTACGGCCCCTTGAACTGCACCTCGGCCGTGATTCCGCTGATGATCGAGAATGGCGGCGGCCGCATCATCACCATCATCTCCGAGGCGGCGCGCGTGGGTGAGGTTGGTCTCGAAGTCTACTCGGCCGCCAAGGCCGGCGCCGCAGGCCTCACACGCGCGCTGGCGCGGGCATTGGGGCGGCACAATATTCTCGCCAACAACATCGCCATCGCCGCGATGCGCGCCTCGGGCGTGGGGCGACGCATGGAGGAGGACGAAGCGCTGGCGAAGTCGGTGCTGAGCAAATACGTCGTGCGCCGGCTTGGCGAGCCGTCTGACATCGCCGGCATGGCGCTCTTCCTCGCAAGCGACGCCAGCGGCTGGATCACTGGCCAAACCTTTGCGGTCAATGGCGGCTTTTCGTTCAGCCTTTGAGGGGGCAGCGCGTGAGCACGGGCCTCTTTGATCGCTTGCGGCTGCCCCTGGCGTGCGCGCCGATGTCATTTGCGTCGAGCGTGGACCTGGCCGTCGCCTGCAGCCGCGCCGGCATCGTCGCCGGTTGGCAGGGCGGAACGCTCACGCCGCTCGAAGATTTCGAGCGCTATCTCATCGCCTTGGACGAGGTCCGCGCAGCGCATATGGACGCCGCCCATTACGGCCCGCCTCTGGTCAACTTCCCAGCAGGCATCGTCAACGACGCCGAGATTGGCGCACCAAAGCTCAAGCTTTGTGAAAGATGGCGCCCTCCCCTGGTGCTGAGCAGCATCGGCGACCCAACGGAAATCGCAAAGCGCGCGCACGATTGGGGCGCCTACGTCATTCACGACATCACCACTGTGCGCCATGCCGAAAAAGCGCTGGAAGCCGGCGTGGATGGTTTGATGCTCACCTGCGCCGGGGCTGGCGGACACACGGGCGCGCTGACGCCGTTTGCTTTCGTCCCGAAAGTGCGCGCGATGTTCGATGGACTCATCATCGCCGCCGGCGGAATCGCCGATGTGGCTGGAATCAACGGCGCGCTGGCATTGGGGGCCGACATCGCGTGCATGGGCACGCGTTTCATCGCGACGCCGGAAGCGGGCGCCGTCGATGGCCACAAGCAGATGATCGCAGCGACAGGCATGGAGGAGATCGTCATCTCCGACGCCATGAACGGCGTCGTCGCAAACTGGATGCGGCCGTCACTGGTGCAGGTTGGGCTCGATCCCGAGCATATGCCGCCGAAGCGCGGTCCCAAGCGCGGCGCGGAAATGCCGAACGGCGCGCGCCCCTGGCGTGACATTTGGAGCGCCGGTCATAGCGTCGGTTTGATCGAGGACGTCGCACCCGTCGCGGAGATCGTGGAACGGCTCGCAACGGCGTTCGAGGCGCAGAACGCCGGCAGCTGGCGCGTGAACCTGACGCGGCGGCTCGCGCGCGGCGCAAACGCCGCCTAGTGCGCGTTGCGCTCGGCGCGGCGCAGCAATTGCTCGGCGCGGGCGCCGACAAAACGCTGCGGGTTCGACGGTGGCGACATGTTGCGCTCGCGCTCCCAGCGTTCGATCAACACCTTGGCCTGGTCAAAGCCTTCAATTAGAGGCGCGCCGTTACGCAGCGCGTTGTTGAACAGCGCGTCGCCGAAGAACGTCCACTCGTTTTCCGGCTGGCAGCCGAACGACGAGCGATCGGGCGCGGCGGCGGTCAGCACGATCGTATCGTCGTTCGCCAACGGACCAATGAATTGGCCTGAGAAACATGCCGACACGATCACCACGCGGCTGCGAATGCTGGCCTGCGCCAGCATCTGGCTGAGATGCGCCGGACGCAAGCCGCCGAACATGCGGTTGTGCTCGCGCAGCGCGGCGGTGCCGTCGGGCGCGCCATGCGAGGTGAGAAAAACAACGACCAGATCCTCGTTCGGATCGATCAGCGACCCCACGCGCCCTATCGCCGCGGCAATGTTGTTGGCGGTCGCCGGCGGATAGGTGCGCGGACCAGGTCCCCCGGCCGCGAGGATGATCGAGCGGCCCTCGGCGCCGAAATGCGGGCGCATGATCGCTTCCGCTTGCGTCGCCTCGCGTTCGAACACGGGATCGCCGTAAAGCGCCGCGGTGATCAGATAGACATCCAACTGCCCAGGCCGCTGCGGCTGCAGCGCTTCGAGCGCATCACCCATAAGTTGCGCATGCTGCGCCGCCTCGGTGGGCGTGGGCGCAATATCCATAACGCCAAAGCGGCCGTTGAACGGATCGCGTTGCCCCTGCGGCTGCTGCGCCGTCGCCGGCGCCGCCGCCAAAAGCAGCGCCAAGACCGCCGCCCACGCTCGCTTCATACCGCTCTCCAGCCTTGAGTCCGCTCAGCATCGCCAAACGACTGATGGACCGCAAGCGCTTGACTGACCGAGCGGCGCCTGTGGCGCGTTGGCGTGGCAAGGAGGCCGCCATGGCGGACGACATCGCGCCGGTGCGCGCGATTATAGAGCGGGAACTGGGTCGCCAGGGCCTTTTTCACCACATGGGCTGCGTCATCGCGGAGGTGGCGTTCGGCGGCGTCTCGTTGGAACTGCCTTACCGCCAGGAAGTCGCGCAGCAGAACGGCTATTTCCACGGCGGCGCGATCGGCTTTCTGGTCGATAACGCCACCGCCGCAGCAGCTGGCACGAAGCTGCGCGAGGGCCAATCGCTGCTGACAGCAGAATACAAGATCAGCTTCCTTGCGCCGGCGGTGGGCGAAAAGCTCGTCTGCCGCGCCGAAGTGCTGAAGGCGGGCGCCGCTTTGAGCGTGGTCGAGGCCAGGTGCTTCGCCGTCCAAGACGGCCAACCCAAGCTCTGCGCGGTGGCGTTGGCGTCGATGGCGGTCGTTGCGGCAAGGCCCTGAGCTGGGCTAGCACTGCCCGCCCATGACCGCCGACCACCCTCGCCGCGATGGCTTCATCGCCGCACGCACCTCAGAGCTCGCCGCCGCGATTTCTGCGGAGAGCGGCCTGCCCGCGGAGAGCCAAGCCCTGGGCGATGTGCTGCGCCTGCTGGGCGCGCTGATGCAGCAGGAAGCGCACGCGCGGCTGGAGCAGCTGAAGGCGCTCTATGATCCGCTCGATCCGGATGCGCCAGCAGCGCGGCGCGATGTGTCGCCGCAAGCCTTCGCCGCATTCGAGAGCGCGCTGGCTGAGGCTCTCACGCGCGCCAATTTCGTCGAAATCGATCCCGATACCGTGCAGACGCGCGCCGCCACCAAATTAATGACAGGGCTCGCCATCAAGCCGTCGCGCGCCGGCATCCGCCGCATCCGATTTTTTGCGCGCGGCGTGCGCCCGCTCAACCTCGAAATCAAGACGCTGTTCGGTCTGCGTAAGCAAACGGTCAATGCCGAGATGATGAACGACGTTGTCGTGCTCGTCGGCTTCAAGGCCGACGCCGAGATCGAGCGCGCGGACGAAGCGGCGTTCCGTCAGATGCGGCGCGGCGTCAGGCCCGGCGCGGCTTTGGTAAAGCACTTCCGCAATGTCGCGACGCCGGAATTGGTGACACTGCATCCCGGCGCGCGGCCGAGCATGCGGCGCACGGATCAGGTTGTGCTGGCCGCGCCAGCGGTGGCGACGGGCGTGCCAGTGCTGCTCAATCTGTGGCCGGCTCTGACCGTGCTGTTTGCGGTGATCGCCGCCTATTTCGGCGCGCAGGGCGTGATCGAGGAGAACGAGCTCAAGCGCGCGGTCGCCGCCATATCGGGTCTGGTCGCGGTGGTGGCGTTCGTCATGCGCCAGCGCCTCAAGTATGAAGCAACGACGCTGCGCTACCAGAAGCGCTTGGCCGACACAGTGTACTTCCGCAATCTCGCCAACAATGCCGGCGTGCTCGATTTGCTGATCGGCGCGGGCGGCGAGCAGGAAACCAAGGAAGCCTTCCTCGCCTATTGGACCCTGCGCCGCCACGACAAGGCCTTGACCAAGGCGGAGATCGATGCCGCCGCCGAAGCGTTCCTGCGCGAGAAGCTAGGCCTCGACGTCGACTTCGAGATCAATGACGCGCTGGCGAAGCTGGAGCGCTTTGGCTTGGTGACGCGCGAAGGCGAAGCTTACGCCGCGCTGGCGCCGGCAGCGGCGCTCGCCCTGCTCGATGCCGCGTGGGACGGCTTGTTCAACTTCTCGGCCCGGCGCTAGGTCTGCGCGCCCGCGTACACGGCGCGGACGTGGCCATCGGTGTAGGCGATAACGCGGCGATGACCGCCCGGCCACGTGACAAGGTCTGCGACCATGCGTGGACTGTCTTGCACGCCATCAAGCAGCGCCTCTGGTTCGAGACGCACCCACGCCAGCGGCGCGCTTTCGGTCGCCTTCGCCCCGGTCGACTCAATCGCGGCGATGATCGCTGAACGCGCTTCGCGCGGGGGGTATTGGAGAAACACCGAATGGTACACGATCGTCGCCGCGTCTTGGGCGCGCGCCGCGAGCTTGTGCGCCAACCACTCAGCCGCATCCGCGCGCTCGACACGCACGTCCGAGCGCAGCGCCAACGCGACGGCGCCATCGAAGCGCGCCAACCGGTCCGGTTGATCAGCCCAAATGTAGGATTTCAGCTGCAAACGCTGTGCGTCATCACGCACATCGAGCGGATTGAGATCGCAGGCGGCGCGATTGCGCACCGTGAGCGGCCCGATCGGCGGCGGATTTCCATTCCAATCGGTGTCGATCACAACGGGGCTCGCTTCACCCCATGACCAAGAGGAGGTGCGATACGCGAAGCGATCCCAATTGAGATTGAGGCCGGCGCTGGCGCCGATCTCCAACGTATCGATCGGCCCGCTCCATGTCTGCGCGAACGTGAGAAATCCGGCCAACAGCGTGATTGAGCGACGCGTTTCGTTGGTTTGCGGGGCGGAGCGAATGAATCCGCTCACCCAGGTCCGCTCGCGTTCCAAAAACGCGCGCGCGGCCGGCCACACGTCGTCCATGCGCCAGCTGGGGTTCTGCGCCGGATAAAGCGCGGCGAGCGCGGGGTCACGCTTGGTCAGCGCCGCCGCATGCAACGCGCCTGTCAAGCGCAACGCCAGTGCGTCAGCGCGCGGATTGGTGGGCCAGGCGCCGACCAGATCCGCCACCGGCCCGCCAGCCGCCAAGTCTTCGTTCATGCACGCGATCAGTTGCGCCGTGAACGGCGAGCCGAACATCTCGCAATACATCGCCTGCTCGGCGAAATGCGCAGAGACCTTCTCGTTCACGCCCGCTCAACCGCGAGCGCGATGCCTTCGCCACCACCGATGCAGAGCGAAGCAACGCCGCGCTTGGCGTTGCGCGCTTCCATCGCCGCCAGCAGCGTCACCAGCACGCGCGCTCCGGATGCGCCGATTGGATGGCCCAGCGCGCAGGCGCCGCCGTTGACGTTGATCTTATCATGACTGATGCCGAGTTCTTTCATCGCGATCATCGGCACGATGGCGAAAGCTTCGTTGATCTCCCACAGATCGACGTCGCTCGCTTTCCAGCCGGCGCGGTCAAGCGCTTTCTGGATGGCGGGCACCGGCGCGGTGGTGAACTTGGCGGGCTCGTGCGCGAAAGCGGCCTGTGCAACGATGCGGCCAAGAATTTTCTTGCCTTGCTTCTCCGCGTCGGCCTTGCGCATCAACACCAGCGCCGCCGCGCCATCGCTGATCGCCGAGGCGTTCGCGGCTGTGACGGTGCCATCCGGCGTGAACGCCGGCTTGAGCGAGGGAATTTTGTCCGGCTTGGCCTTGCGCGGCAGCTCGTCAGTATCGATCACGCCGGCTTTGGTTTCGACTGCTGCAATCTCGCGCTTGAAGCGGCCCTCGCTCGACGCGGCTTGCGCGCGGCGCAGCGTTTCGAGCGCGTAGGCGTCCTGCTGTTCGCGGGTGAACTGGTATTCCTTGGCGGTCTGATCGGCGTAGACGCCCATCGCCTTGCCTTCGTAGGCGTCTTCAAGCCCATCGAGCGCCATGTGATCGAACACCTTGTCGTGGCCATACTTCTGACCGCTGCGATGCTTCGCCATCAGGAACGGCGCTTGCGTCATGCTTTCCATACCGCCGGCGACGACGACATCGGCCTCGCCCGCCAGTAAGGCCTGTCGCGCCATCGCCACTGCTTGCAGGCCTGAGCCGCACATCTTGTTGAGCGTCACCGCTTCGGTCGACTTCGGCAGGCCGGCCTTCAACGCCGCCTGGCGCGCCGGCGCCTGGCCAAGCCCCGCGGAGAGCACGTTGCCCATGATGATCTGATCGGCGCTGGTGACGCCGGCTTCCTTCGCCGCCGCTTTCACGGCGATGGCGCCGAGCTCTGGCGCGCTCAAACCGGTGAGTTCGCCCAGCAAACCGCCCATTGGCGTGCGGGCCATGCCGACGATGACAATATCTTGTTGGCTCATTGCGACGACTTCCCTTCTGGACGCAGCACCATAAGCGTCGATGTGCCGTGCGCCAACAGCTTGCCTTTGGAATCGGTGAGCGTTCCCTCGGCTGTAATGATCGTGCGCCCGCGCGCGACCACGCGGCCTTCGGCGCGAACCTGGCCTGTAGCCGGCGTAATCGCGCGCACGAAATTCACTTTCGTCTCCACCGTCGTGTAGCCGACGCCCGCCGACAAGGTGGTGTGTGCGGCGCATCCGGTGCAGCTGTCGATCAGCGTCAGCGCCCAGCCGCCATGAACTATGCCAAGCGGGTTCATGATGCGGTCGGACGGTTCGCCCAGGAACACCGCCCGGCCATCCTCGACCTCGGCGAGCCAAAAGCCCAGCGTCGTGGCGATCGAGGGCGGGGCGAATTCCCCGGCGATCAACGCCCGCATCGCATCCAGGCCGTTCAACCCGACCAGTTGCTTGGCTGCCGCCTGCGCGTCCATCCGCTTGCCTTTCTTGTATATGCAAGTATTGTAGATGCAATTATATGCGGCGCAGCATTGAGTCAAGATGACGAAGCGTAAGGCAAAACGCGAACCCGACCCGTTGCAGGCCTTCGCCGCAGCGGCGATGCCGCAATGTCTGTGCATGAACATGCGCTTAGCCACCCGGCGGCTGGTCGCACTTTATGAAGCGCGCCTCGCGGCGACGGGGCTCAATATTTCGCAGTTTGGCATCATGGCTTCGGTCGCCGCCGAGGCCGACATGACGATGACGCGGCTGGCGGAGAAGCTCGAACTCTCGCCTTCTACATTGACCCGCACCTTGCGGCCGCTCGAAGACGAAAAGCTGCTGGAGACGTTTTCCGATGAGCACAACCGCCGCATCCGCCGCGTCCGGCTCACGCGCGACGGCCGTACGCGGCTGAAGCGCGCCGGCGCGGCGTGGGCGAAAGCACAGAGCGAGGCGACGGCGATCGTTTCGCCCAAATTGGTCGAGCAGGTGCTCGGCGCGACCGCGCGGCTCCCTACTTAAGCGACGAAAGCCACGATCCGTTCGATGATGCCGCGATCCTGCGCCACCATGCGGTGACCCAGACCATCGCACAGCACGAGTTCCGCATTCGGCCACGCGTCAGCGATGGCGCGTCCGTTTTCCCACTCCACCGCATCGTCGTCCATCGAGTGCACGACCAGCGTTTCTATGTCCGGCGCAAGTTCCGCCAGATCGAACGCACCGCGCTCCGGCCCGACATCTTGAGCGTAAAGCTCGCGCGCGCGGTCGAGAACTTCGCTGGGGACGCCGCTTTCTTCCGCGACGTTGATCCAGCGGCGATTGCGTCCGCGCGGCGGCGCAATCATCACCAGACGGCGTGCGCGAAAGCCATCGAGGATAGCGAACCCCGTCGCCGGTCCGCCGAACGAATGCGTTACCACCGCGTCGATCGGCCCAAGCTCCGCGGCAACCGCCCGGATCGCTGCGGATGCGCCAATCGGCGAACACATCTCGCCCTTCGAGAACCCATGCCCGGGCAAGTCGAGCGCGACGCTCGCGATCCCGATTTCCGCCAGCGATTGGATCAACGGACTCCAAAGTGAATTGTCGTCCTGCCAACCGTGCACGAACAGCACGGCAGGTCCTTCGCCCAAACGCCATGCGGCGATCGAGCCATCGGGCGTCGCGATTTCCGCGTGCTGGGCGTTGCGCAATGGCTCCGCCAAGCGCGGCCTTGCGCGCCGCCGCGGCGTCATCACTTCGGTCAGCAGCGCCCGCGCTTGTTCGTCCAGACTCACGCCGCCCCCGTCGCCATAATCCAGCCGCCGCCGAGCACTCGCGTGGAGTGCGGATCGTAGAGCACTGCAGCTTGGCCCGGAGCTACACCCTCTTCCGGCGCGTCAAGCAAGACGCTCCAGCCGGCGCCGGTGCGAAGCGTCGCGGGCGCCGGAGGGCGTGTCGAGCGCACGCGCACCAGAATCTCGCGTCCGTCGAGTTCATCCTCTGAAGCCACGGGCTCGCCGATCCAGTTCACTTCCTTCAACACGATGCGCGTCACGCCCAGCGCTTCCCGCGGGCCGACGATGACACGCTTGTTGGCCGCATCGAGTTTGATGACGAACAACGGTTCGCCAGTGGCGACGCCGAGGCCGCGACGCTGACCAACGGTGAAATTGATCACACCGCTGTGCTCGCCCATGACGCGGCCATCCACGTGCACGATCTGACCTGGCTCGATCGAGCCAGGGCGCAACTTCTCCACCACGTCTTGATACTTGCCGTTCGGAACGAAGCAGATGTCTTGGCTGTCCGGCTTTGCCGCAACGCGCAAATCCAATTCATCGGCAAGCGCACGCACATCACTCTTCGGCATGCCGCCGAGGGGAAAGCGCACGTAAGTCAGCTGATCGCGCGTTGTCGCGAACAGGAAATAGCTTTGATCGCGGCTGGCGTCGGCGGCGCGATGCAGTTCCGGCCCGTGCGCGCCGTCGACACGCTGCACGTAGTGACCGGTGACCAGACAATCGGCGCCGAGGTCTTCCGCCACGCGCTTCAGATCCTTGAACTTGACCGTTTGATTGCAGCGTACGCAGGGGATGGGCGTCGCGCCGGCAAGATAAGTGTCGGCGAAATCTTCCATCACCGCGTGGCGGAAGCGGCTTTCATAGTCGAGCACGTAATGGGGAAAGCCGCAGGCGTCGGCGACGCGACGCGCGTCGTGGATGTCCTGCCCAGCGCAGCAGGCGCCGGGCTTATTAACGGCGGCGCCATGATCATAAAGTTGGAGCGTGACGCCGATGACCTCGTAGTCCTCGCGCTTCAGCATGGCGGCGACGACGGAGGAATCCACGCCTCCGGACATGGCCGCGACCACGCGCGTGTCGCGCGGCGCTTTGGCGAAACCGAGGGAGTTCTTTGCCTGCGGCGCGAGGCCGGCCGCCGGCCAGTCGGCTGTGTGGGTGAGCGTCATCTGGTCGATCCCCTTCCGGAGTCAAGGTCCGGAACGAAATGGCTGATGGCGCTATAGATAGTCCAAAAGGCTCAGACCCGAAAGCTCGGCGAATGTCTTCGCCGCGGCCTGGTACTGCGCCAGCAGCGAACTCAGCTTCACGGAGACCGTGGCGATGTCGGCGTCAGCCTGATCGCCAATCTCCTGGAGCAGCAGATTTGACCGCTGCTGCAGGCGCGCGCGTTCGGCCTCGAAGCGTGATTGCAGCTGGCCGGCCCGGCCCTCTTCATTGGTGAATTTGGCCGCCTCAACGTCGAGCGCATCGGCGACTTGCTGCAATTGTGTTTGCTGCGCGGCGCTGATCGGCTGGCCGATCGTGCCGCCGTGCGAATCCAGAAAATCCGCGAGCAGGCGCAGCGTGTCGAACACGCCTTGCGACAATTCCGAGGCCTTCGCCGCCAGCACCACCGGCGCGCCGGAGCCGAAATCGACGGTTTGATGGCGGGACGCTTCGTCGAAGATCGCGTCCGGGCCTGTGGCGGCTTGCAGCTGGTCGAGCGAATTGATCCGGATCGGCCCTTGCCCCTGCCGTTCGCCCGCGAACATTGGCTGACCGTTCCAGGTCTCGTTCAGCGCCGAGATAATGCTCGAAAATGAGAGATCGAGTTCGGTGGCGATGCCGCGGCCATCATTGGCGCTGATCGCTTCGCGGATCGATTGGCTCAGCAGCGAAGTTGCGCTTGCAACTTGGCCGAGGGCTGCGCCCTGCACGCCGAAGCGCGCCTGCAATTGGTTGATCACCGAGCCGCGCGCGTCGGCGGAGGCCTTGAGCGTCGAGGCGTTGAGCATGCGGCTCGCCGCACCGCCGAAGCCACGCAAATCATTGGCGACCGCGCCGGAGGCGACCTGCCGCTGCAAGTCCGACAGCTCGTTGGTCATCCGGCGGATGTCGATCTGCGCCTGCGTTGTGAAGCGAAGCGTAAGCGCGCCGCTCATAGTCTACTCCTAGCGATAGCCGATGGTGAGCAGCACATCGAGCATTTCGGTGGCTGCCTGGATGACGCGGGCCGCCGCCGCATAGGCGTTTTGGTACGTCGTCATCTTTATCAATTCGTCGTCGAGACTAACACCCTCGATCTGCGCGCGGCGATCGAGGGCGGCGGTCGAAACTGCTTGCGCGCCTTCAAACTGGCGCAGCGCGTCGTTGGCCATGCGCCCGGCCTCGCCGCCGAGGCGCGCGGAGTAAATCGCCAACGATGTCGATTGCGCCGTCAGCACGCCCGCAGCCGGAAAAGCGCGCGTGGCGTCGCGCGCAGCAACCAGCGCCGCCGCGCCGCGATTGTCACCAGATTCGATGACCCGATCGCCGATATCTGCGCTCAGATCGGGCCGCCCCACCGCCAATCGGCCGGGATCGGCCGAAATGGCGCTGTTGACGTTGACCTCGATGGCGCGCCCCGAGGTCGCCGAGGTCGAGAGGCCGTGCATCGCCGAGAACGACACGCCGGTGTCGCCGCGCTGCGTCGTGTCGCCGATGAGCGAAACCTGAAACTGCGGATTGGCTGCGAACGAAATCTTGCCGGTGTTCGCATCGAGCGCGAACGTCCCGTACTCGCCGAACCCTGTGCCATTGGTGGCGTTGAGCGCGGTGAGCAGATCGTCCCAGTCCGCGCCCGGCGCCGCCAGCGCGCCGCTGACATTCAACGTGCGTTGCGCGATGAAGCGGCCGGCGCTGTCGCGAATGAGATAGGTGATTTCGCCACTGGCGATGCCGTGTGCGTCGCTACCCTGCACGCCGCTTTCGAAGAACATCGGCGTCGGGCGAGACACCAGGTCGTTCAGACCAAAGAAATGCGAAAAGCCGCGCCCTGCGCGTTCGGCCGGATCGGTCGTGCTTTGCTGGATGACGATGCCGCCGCCATTGCCGACATTGAGCGAGAGCACGCCCTCGTCGAAGGTCGCGGTCCCGGGCGGGCTCGCCGCGGCTAGCGCGTTGTTGAGCGCGGTGGTGAAAGCGTCGATGGTGCCGCCCGCGAAGCTATAGGTCGCTGCCGGCGCCTCGCCGGTGATGGTCATTGCGTCAAAGTCGATGCTGAGCCGCTGGCTCAGAACGCCGCTAGCGCTGACGATGCCGATAGTCGCGTCGCCGCTGAAGCCGATGGCGTCGCCGCCCAGCAATCCAGTTTGGCGCCCGGTCATGTTTGCAATGGCGGGCGCCGAGGCGTTCTCGTTGTGGACTGCATTCAGCGCGTCGCCCAACGCTGCTGCAAAACCTGCGAGACCTTCCGCCAGCGCCGGCATTTCCACGTCGCGAAGCTGCAAGAGCCCATGGATCTCGCCACCCAGCAACATCGGCTCAAGGTTGGTCTGCGCGCCGAAATCGGCATTGAGGCTAATGACGCCGTGCGTCGTGTAGGGCGACGAGTTTGGCGTGTAACTCAGGCGCGCGGCCTGCAGGCCGACCAACAGAGCCCCGCCGCTCGTGCGCACTTGCACGCCGCCTTCTTGCGCTGGCGACACGCGGACGTCTAGCAACGCTGCGAGCTGATCGATCAGCGCGGACTGCGTATTCTCAGCCGCCGTCGCATCGGCGGCTGTGCGCTTGTTGAGGCGGATTTCGTCGTTGAGCGCCGCGATCCGATCGATCAGGCTTTGCGCTTCCTCAACCGAGTCCGCGATGCGCTGATCAGCCTCGGAAATCAAATCCTGCAGCGACTCGCCGATGCGATGCACCTCCGAGTACATCGACTCCAGCGCCGTCACGGCGTCGCCTCGCCGCAGCGCCGAGGATGGATCGACGCCGATCTCCGTCAGCGCCGACCAGAAATCGTCGAGCGCCGCGAACATCGAGGTGTCGCTGGCCGGATCGCCAAAATTCGCCTGCGCGCGCGCCAAGATGTCTGCGCGCACGGAGGCGGCGCCGCGCGCGGCTTCGGTGATGTAGCTCGCAGTGGCGAGAAAGCGATCGGCGGCGCGCTGGATCGACGAGACGCTGACGCCGGCGCCGGCGCCGAGTTCAGAGCGCGGCGCCAGGGAAACTTCGGCGCGGACGTAGCCGGCTGTGTTGGCGTTGGCGATGTTGTTGGAAACGACACCCAGGCCTTGCTGCGTGGCGCGCATGGCCGAAAGGCCAGTAAGCAGGATGGTCGAAATCGTCATGCGCGCGCGCTCGGCAGAATGCGCCGGGCGCCCGGCCGAATTTGCCGGGCGCGCGCGTACGCGTGAGGAGCGCCATCGCTCAGTATAGCAGCTTGATAAAGCACGCTTTTCTCCGCTCATCGCAACCGGAGGGAGCGCCCCCGGCAGACCTGGCGCGCAGAGACCTCGCAAACTTGGGGCCATGGTAAATGCGTGGGCAGAAGCTGCCGGGCGGCTCGGCGCAATTTGCCTAAACCGGGCTGCCGGGCGACAACGCTCCCGCCATTCATCGTTGTTTTTATTGTATTTTTCTTGGTTACCGCGTTGGCCCGCCGTTTGCTGAGGCTGTCCGGCTGCACCGCGCCATGCGGGTTTGCGGCTTGGGGGACGTATGGATTTCGCGGCCGACGCCGTTTTCGAGATTGCACCGCCGCCGCCCCGGGCGGCGCCGGTCGGCGCGCCCGATCCGGACACCCCAAGCTTCGACGAACACCTTGAGGCCGCGACACCTGACGGGGAGCAGGCCCCGGAGCAAAACGGCGGCGAAGACGCGCCCAAGAGCAACGACGCTCAGGAAAACACGCCGCCGACCATAGCAGTTGCGACGAACACGCCGCCGCCCTCACCGATCGTGGTTCAGATCATCGCCAGCACGCCGGAAGCGGATGAAGCGCCGGCTGAGCCGGATGCACCGACATCCGTCGCACCAGAAGCCCCTCCACCCAGCGCGCCACTAAAGGCGGCGCCGGAGGCGAAGCCTGCTGCGCGGACGTCTTCGAGCGAAGGCGAGGCGCCTGCAACCGACGCCCCCGCAGCGGACAGCGAACCGCAGGAGGCGGCGCCGTCACAACATCCAAAAGAGCAGTCGTCCAAGCGCGAAGACGCGGGCGTGCAAGCTAAAGCCGCTCCGCCACCGGCGACGACGCCGGCGGGAACCAGTGCGCCGGCAAGCCCGCCAGCCACTGTTCCGCAAGCAAGTCCAACGCAACAGCAGGCGCCGCCGCAACAGGCGACAGCGGCAGCAACGGCGCCGATCGCAACAATCGTCACTGATACAAAGCAAACCACGCAAAAGTCCGCAGCGGCTGACGCGCACAGCGCGCGCGCGTTCGCCAAGGCGGTGCGCGGCGAAGCGAAGGACGAAGCAGCCGCGAACGTAAAGGCGGCCGCGACCGAAGCGCAGGCGCCGCAGCGTGCGACGAGCAACGCAATACAGGGCGCGGCCAAGGATGCATCCATCGCCGCACTTCCCGCGGCAGCCGATGCCGCGTCGGCGACATCGACGCAGATGCATGCTCCGGCCGCCGCCCCGGCGCAGGCGACCCAACACAGCGGGCTCGACGCCAACGTCGCGCGCGCCGCGCCGGCCGCCGCGCAAGTCGCGCGCGAGATCGTCCGGCGCTTCGAAGGCGGCAACACCAAATTCGAACTTCGCCTCGATCCGCCGGAACTCGGCCGCGTCGAGGTCAAGCTCGAGATGACGCGCGACAACCGCGTCACCGCCATCGTGTCGGCCGATAGCCCACAGGCGCTCACTGAACTGACGCGCAACGCGCGCGACCTCGAGCAAAGCCTGCAAGCAGCGGGGCTCGAACTGGCTGACAACGGCCTGTCCTTCGACCTGCGCCAGCAGCGCGAGGACATGGCCGAAGCCCGCGAAGGCGGAACGCGCGGCCCCACCACGGCCGTGCCCATCACCGACGACCTCCCGGCGCAAGCCGCACGGCCGCTCGGATACGAACGCTGGCGCGGCGTACGCGTAGACATAATGGTCTGAGGACGAAGAGATGGCGATCGGCGCAGTCGACACGACAAGCACACAGACCGCAGGCGACCGCACGCGCCTGTCGGACAATTACGACACGTTTCTCGTGCTGCTGACAGCGCAGCTGCAGAACCAAGACCCGCTGGCGCCGATGGACTCGACGCAGTTCACGCAACAGCTGGTGCAATTCAGCCAAGTCGAGCAGCAAATCCGCACCAATGAACAGCTGGAAGGTCTCGTCGGCCAGTATCAGGCAGCATCGGCGGGCGCGGCCCTCTCCTATCTCGGCAAGGACGCCATCATCGAAGCGGATGAGACGTATCTCGCCAACGGTGCGGCCAATTGGGCCTATTCGTTGCCGGAAGGCGCGTCGCAGATGACGGTGACCGTGAAGGACTCGCGCGGGCGCACCGTCTACCAGACCACCGAGGCGCCGCGCGGCGCCGGCGACCACCTCTTCACTTGGGACGGCACACGGACGGACGGCGAAACCGCTCCAGACGGCGTCTACACAATTTCCGTCTCTGCAAAAGATTCAGCCGGCGAAGCGATCACGCCGACTATTCGCGTTCGCGAAACCATCATGGGCGTAGATTTCTCGGGATCGACGCCGCTTGTCATCACGCCATCGGGCACGCGCGGATTGGATACCATCCGCTCCGTTCTCGGCGGCTAACACACTCACGCGTTGGCCGAATGCCGACGCGCCCGCGCAGAAGCGCTCCATTGCTGACCTTTCAACCCGCGGCGGGGGACGCACGCGGAGATGGAGCTGGACGATGTCTATTTATACCGCCCTGCGCGCGGGCGTTTCTGGCCTCACCGCCAATTCGAGCGCGCTCGCCGTCATCTCTGACAACATCGCCAACGTGAACACCGTTGGCTACAAGCGCGGCGGCGTCGATTTCAGCGCGCTCGTCAACGCGCAGAACTCGAACACCACTTACAACGCAGGCGGCGTGCTGCCGCTGACTCGCCAGCAGATTTCTCTACAAGGCTCGCTTGAGCAATCGCGCTCCTCCACCGACCTCGCGATCTCCGGCGACGGTTTTTTCATCGTCTCCACCAACAGCCAGCAGCTCTCGAATGGCGGCAGCGTGCTGTTCACGCGTGCAGGCTCGTTCACGATCGATGCGGCCGGCTACATGGTCAACGCGCAGGGTCTGTACTTGCAGGGCTGGCCGGTGGGCAGCGACGGCAGCGTCACGTCTTCGCCAACCTCGCTCTCAGCGATCGAGCCCGTCAACATTTCCGGCGTCGGCGGCTTGGCCGAGCCGACCGCGAATGTTGGCCTCAATGCCAATTTGAACTCGGGCCAAACCGACTACGCCAACGCGCAGGGCGCCTACGACGTCGGCGACATCGCGGCCGGCACGATCACGCCGCACTTCGAAAGCTCGCTCGAAATCTACGACAGCTTGGGCGCACCGCGCACGATCGCGTTCGGCTTCTTGAAGACCGGCCCGAATACCTGGCGCGTCGAGGCCTATGCGCGCCCCAACACCAACATCACTGGCGGCGGCGGCACTGGCGGCCTGCTCGCAGCGGGCATTGTCAGCTTCAACACCGACGGCACAGTGGCCAACGTCGCCGGGCATGGGACGACATCCACTGCGCAAGACATTGACGACGCCTTCACCATCGATTGGGCGACCGCCACGGGCGCCGCTGATCAATCGATCTCAGTCGACCTCAGCACCGGTATGACCCAGTTCGCCAATAGCTTCGGGGTCACCAGCGTAACCGCCGACGGCGTGCCGCCCGGCGATCTCGTTGGCCTGGTGCTGGAAGGCGACGGTATGTTGACGGCGCAATTCTCAAACGGCCGCGCGCGCGCCCTCTACCAGATCCCGCTAGCGACGTTTCTCAACCCCAACGGCCTACAGCCAGATCAGGGCGGCGCTTTCCGCACCACACTCGAATCCGGCCTCTACAATATCAACGCCTCGAATGCAGGCGGCGCCGGCCGCATCGTCTCGGGCGCGCTTGAAGCATCGAACGTCGATCTCGCCACCGAGTTCACCAGCCTCATCACCACTCAGCGCGCCTACTCCGCGGCGTCGCGCATCATCACGACGGCTGACCAAATGTTGGAAGAATTGCTGATGATCAAGCGCTAAGCGGAGGCGGCGATCGGGTAAGAAATGAGTAAGAGACTCATGTTCTAATTCGAGACACGCGTCTGCTAAAAATTCACTCCTCGTCTTAGTCGTTTCTTTAGCGCTCCGAGTTATGGTGGCGTGTAAGAACGAGGAGAAAGGCGCTATGCAGAAGCAACGCCGCTATGATGGGGTGGTGATGGGTCCCGACGGGAATCCCCTCACTTTGGACGATCTGCCGCCTCCGGGCACGACGCGTTGGGTCATCCGGCGCAAGGCAGAAGTTGTCGCCGCCGTGCGCGGCGGCCTGCTCACACTCGAAGACGCGTGCGCGCGCTACGGGCTCTCCGAAGAAGAGTTCGACGGCTGGCGTAAGTCGATCGAGAAGCACGGCCTGCCGGGCTTGCGCACCACGCGCATCCAGCACTATCGCGGCGCGATCTAACCGCGCCTCGCCCGCTGGCGGGCGCATCCCTAGCGATTTCCAAAGGCCCTCGCCTCGCGGCGGGGGCTTTTGCGCGCCTGCCGTCTGCCACCCGCCGCATGCACAGACGTCGCGCGCATGCTTAACCATTGCTTCACGCCCCGATGGGCAATTTCTGCCGACCGGCGAGATTTGCCCAGTTGATTTGGGGCGCCTCGCTGTGCGTGCGCAGAGGTGGGCGTGGCCGGCATTACCGATCAATTGTTGAAAGCAGGACCAACGCGGCTCTTCGCGGCGCTGGGAATCGCTGCGGTCGTCGCGGCCTTGCTGTTCTCACTCGTGTTCCGCATGGGTGGCGAAGAGAAATCGTTGCTCTTCGCCAACGTCGATGTGAGCGAGGCCGGCGAGATCACTCAGCGCCTGGAGGCTGCGGAAATTCCCTTCGAGCTCCGCGGCGACGGCAGCTCGATCTTCGTGGCGCGCTCGCGGGTGCTGGAAGCGCGCATGATGCTCTCCGCCGACGGCCTGCCCTCACGCGGCTCGATCGGCTACGAAATCTTCGACGAGCCCGACGCGCTGGGTCAGACCCAGTTCCAGCAAAACATCAACCGGCTGCGCGCGCTTGAGGGTGAATTGGCGCGCACCATCGCCTCGCTTGACGGCATCGCATCGGCGCGCGTCCATCTGGTGCTGCCGGAGCGGCAACTGTTCGCCCGCGAGACCGAACAACCCTCGGCCTCGATTGTTCTAGGATTGCGCCGCGATGAGTTGACGCCTGGCCAGGTGCGCGCGATCCGCAACCTTGTCGCCAGCGCCACGCCCGGCTTGAGCTCCAACCGCGTCACCATTTTGGACGAGACCGGCCGCCTTCTCGCCGCCGCCGCCAATGGCGATGGCAGCGCGGCAGATTCCGAAGGCGTCGATGCGCGCCAGGCAGCCACCGAGGAACGCATCCGCCGCACCGTTACCGACATCGTCGAAGGCGTCGTCGGCCAGGGCAATGCACGCGTGCAAGTCACCGCCGAAATGGATTTCAACCGGGTGAGCGAGACGTCCGAGCGCTTCGATCCGGAAGGCCGCGTAGTGCGCTCGACGACGACGTCGGAGGAAACGTCCAGCAACGCCGAAGGCGGCCAAAGCACAACCGCCGGCGCCAATGTGCCAGACGCCAACGGCACGAGCAGCTCAAGCGGGCCGCAAACCGAAAACAATTCGAGCCAGGAAACCGTCAACTACGAAATCTCGCGCACCACGCGCACCGAGATCAGCGAAGGCGGTCGTCTGCGCCGGCTTTCGGTTGCGGTTGCCGTCGATGGCGTCACCACCCCCGGCGCGGACGGCGCCGAGGCGACCTACGCTCCGCGCAGCGAAGAAGACATGCAGCGTTTGACGCAATTGGTGCGCTCGGCCGTCGGCTTCAACCAAGAACGGGGTGACACCGTTGAAGTCGTCAACACGCAGTTCTCACGCGCTCTGCCAGCCGGCACGGAAGCGCAGGCGCCCGGCATGTTCGATCTCGGCAGCCTCGATCTGATGCGCATCATCGAGATCGTGGCGGCGTTGATCGCTTCGCTCGCCTTCGTGTTCTTCGTGCTGCGGCCGCTGATCGGGGGCTTGATCCGCGGTGGCGGCGCCGCGGCCAACGCGACGGCGAACGCGGCCGGCGGCGGCGCGCCTTCCCTTCCGGGCCCGGGCGGCGTGGCGGTGGCGCTTCCTCAGATCGAAGGCGTGCCCGAGGAAGCCGTGATCGATATCGCTCAGATTCAAGGCCGCGTCCGCGCCTCCTCCGTCAAGAAGGTGGCCGAAGTGGTCGACAAGCATCCGGATGAATCGATTCAGATCATCCGCGGCTGGCTCAACAACGCGATGTGACGGCCATGAACGCTCTGGTGAAAGCAAAATCCGAAGACGGGCTCCCCGAGACGACGAAAGTCGATACCTCGCGCTATAGCGGCGTGGAGAAGGCGGCCATCATCCTGATGTGCCTTGGCGAGGAAGCCAAGAAGCTCTGGACGATGCTCGACGAGGAAGAGATCAAGGAAATCTCGCAAGCCATGTCGGCGCTCGGGCTGGTGCCGGCGGCGACCGTGGAAGCGTTGGTCATCGAATTCGTGCAGAAGATGTCGGGCTCCGGCGCCATTATGGGCTCCTACGAGCAGACGCAGCGCATGCTTTCGGCCTTCTTGCCGAAGGAGAAGGTCGACGCGCTGATGGAAGAAATTCGCGGACCGGCCGGGCGCAACATTTGGGACAAGCTCGCCAACGTCAACGAGGCGGTGCTGGCGAGCTATTTGAAGAACGAATATCCGCAAACTGTGGCGGTCGTTCTTTCGAAAGTGCGCCCGGAGCACGCCGCGAAAGTGCTGGCCGAACTGCCGGAAGACTTCGCCTCTGAATGCATGCTGCGCATGTTGGCCATGGAGCCGGTGCAGCGTGACATCCTCGAGAATATCGAGGTGACGCTGCGCACCGAGTTCATGTCGAACCTCGCGCGCACATCGAAGCGAGATAGCCACGAGCTGATGGCGGAGATCTTCAACAATTTCGATCGCCAAACCGAGAACCGTTTTATCGGCGCGCTCGAAGACAAGAGCCGCGACAGCGCCGATCGCATCCGGTCGCTGATGTTCGTGTTCGAGGATCTCGGCAAACTCGACTCCGGCGGCGTGCAGACGCTGCTGCGTGCGGTCGACAAGAGCGATCTCGCGCTGGCGCTCAAGGGCGCGTCAGATACGCTGCGTCAGCTGTTCTTCTCGAACATGTCCGAGCGCGGCAGCAAGCTGCTCAAGGAGGACATGGCGTCGATGGGGCCGGTGCGTCTCAAGGACGTCGATGCCGCGCAAGCGCGCATGGTCGCCGCCGCCAAGGACTTGTCGGCGCGCGGCGAGATCGTGCTCTCCGACGGCAAGGCGGAAGATGAGCTGATCTACTGATGACGCAGATCCGCAAATACGCCTTCGAGACCGAATTCGCGCCGGACGGCGCCGTGCTGAGCAGCGCGCCGAAGAAGCTCGGACCCGATGAAGTCGAAGTCGAACGCAAAGCCGCCTACAAGCAAGGTTCGCAAGACGCGGCCGCGCAGGCCGAGAAAGCCAACGCCGCCGCGCTGAAGGCGCTCGCGGATGCAGCCAGCGCCCTGCTCTCGAAGCTCGAAGGCGAAAGCCGCGCGATGCGAGAGGAAGCCGCGCGCGTCGCGTTCGCGGCGGCGCATAAGATCGCTGGCGCAGCACTTGACGCCTACGGACACGAGCGCGCTGCCGCCGCGATTGAAGCTGCAATGGACGCGCTGCGTCACCAGCCTCGCCTGGTCGTGCGGCTGCCGCAGGCGCAGGCCGACGCGCTAAAGCCGCGCATCGAAGAAATGTGCGCGGTGCACGCGTATGCGGGCGCGGTGCTTGTGCGCATCGATCCCGCTTTGCGCGCGGGCGATGTGGTCATCGACTGGTCGGACGGCGTGATCTCGATGAAGCCGGAAGACGCAGCCCAACGCATTCACGATTTAATCGAAGCCGCGCTCGCGGCGCCAACAGCGGGTTGACGAGGACGCCATGTCGGATCTGAAGCTCGACGAATTCGCCCCCACGCCTGAGGCCGCCGCCCCTATCGACGGCGTTGAGCGCAGCGCCGCCGACTTGGCCGCCGTCTATGACGTGCCGGTCAACATCCAGGCCGTGCTAGGGCGCGCGCATGTCGAGGTCGCTTCCCTGCTGCGCTTGGCGCGCGGCTCGGTGCTGGAGCTCGACCGCAAGGTGGGTGAAGCCATCGACATTTATGTGAACAATCGGCTGGTCGCGCGCGGCGAGGTCGTCGTCGTCGACGATCGCCTCGGCGTGACCATGACCGAAATCATCAAGGACGGCGACGCGGCTTGATCCGCGCTGCAGGAGACTGAGCATGCGTCTGTTGATCGTAGGCCCGCTCGGAGGGCAGATCTCCGCCGCCACCAAGATCGCGATGACCCACGGCGCCAAGGTCGCGCATGTGGATACGGTCGAGCAAGCCACGGCGGCGTTGCGCGCTGGGCGCGGCGCTGACCTGCTCATGGTCGATGCGCGCTTGGACATCAGCGCGCTGATCACAGCGAACGAAGCCGAGCACATCGTCGTGCCGGTGGTCGCCGCCGGCGTCGGCGTCGATCCGATGATGGCGGCGAAAGCGATCCGCGCCGGCGCGCGCGAATACATCTCGTTGCCGCCCGATCCGGAATTGATCGCCGCTGTTTTGGCAGCTGTCTGCGACGACGAGCGTCCGCTCATCGTCGAGGACGCGGCGATGAAGCAGGTGTTGACCCTGGCCGATCAGGTCGCCGGTTCCGATGCATCGATTATGATCACGGGCGAAAGCGGTGTCGGCAAGGAAGTGCTTGCACGCTACGTGCACAAGCGCTCCAAGCGCGCGGACAAGCCATTCATCGCGGTGAACTGCGCCGCCATTCCCGAAAATCTGCTCGAGAGCGAGTTGTTCGGCCACGAAAAAGGCGCCTTCACCGGCGCCATCGCGCGCCGCATCGGCAAATTCGAAGAAGCGGACGGCGGCACCCTGCTGCTCGACGAAATTTCCGAAATGGACATGCGCCTGCAATCGAAGCTGCTGCGAGCCTTGCAGGAGCGCGTCATCGATCGCGTTGGCGGCTCGAAGCCAGTGCCGGTCAACATCCGCATTCTCGCGACATCCAACCGTGATCTCACCGCACAAGTGCGCGACGGGGAATTCCGCGAAGATTTGCTGTATCGCCTTAATGTCGTGAATTTGCGTATTCCGCCGCTGCGCGAGCGCAAGGACGATCTCGCGGCGCTGGCGCGCTTCTTCATCGAGAAATATGCACGCGCCAACGGCCGCCCTGCTCGCAAGCTTTCGCCGGAGGGGCTGACGCAAGTGCTGGCGCACGCCTGGCCGGGCAATGTGCGCGAACTTGAGAACGCCATGCACCGCGCCATCCTGCTGACCAACAGCGACACGGTTGGCCAGGACGCGATCCGTGCGCCGGACGGCGCTCCAGTCGGCAAGCGCGACGCCACCGGCGACGCAATCGAAGCGGCGCAAGCCGCAGCGCGCAATCTCGTCGGCCGAACGGTGGCCGAAGTCGAACAAGACCTCATCTTGGAGACGCTGACCCATTGCCTCGGCAATCGCACGCACGCTGCGCACATTCTCGGCATCTCGATCCGAACGTTGCGTAACAAGCTCAAGCTTTATTCCGACGAAGGCGTGCGCATTCCGCCCCCGCCGACCGGCCAGGCGGCCTAAGCTAGATGACTGACGCCGCACAGCCGCAAGGGCAGAGCTTCTCGCTTGGCGACCTGCGCCAAATCGTTATGCGCGGCGAGATCGCCCTCGCTGTCGGGGTGCTTGGCATCCTGGCGATCATGTTGGTGCCGCTGCCGCCGGTGCTGCTCGACATGCTGCTGGCGGTGTCGATCACGTTCTCGATCCTGGTGCTCATCACGGCATTGATGATCAAGAAGCCGCTGGAGTTTACGTCCTTCCCATCGGTCCTGCTGCTCGCGACGCTGCTGCGGTTGGCGCTCAACATCGCCTCGACGCGTTTGATCCTATCCAACGGGCAATCGGGCGACCACGCGGCGGGCGAGGTGATCGCCGCGTTCGCGCAATTCGTGATGGGTGGTGAATTCGTTATCGGCGTGATCGTGTTCGCGATCCTGGTGATCGTGAATTTCGTCGTCATCACACGCGGTTCGACGCGTATTGCTGAAGTCGCCGCGCGCTTCACCCTGGACGCCATGCCCGGCAAACAGATGGCGATCGACGCCGATCTCTCCTCCGGGCTGATCACGGAAGCGCAAGCGCGCGAACGCCGCAAGGCGCTCGAAGGCGAAAGCGCGTTCTTCGGCGCCATGGACGGCGCCAGCAAGTTCGTGCGCGGCGACGCCATCGCCGGCCTGCTGATCGTGTTCATCAACATCATCGGCGGCATCATTATCGGCGTCGTTTCACACGGCATGGATTTCAGCGAGGCGGGCCGCGCCTACACGCTGCTCACCGTCGGCGATGGTCTAGTCACGCAAATCCCGGCGCTGATCATCTCGGTCGCGGCGGGCCTGTTGGTGACAAAGGCCGGCATCGACGGCGCCGCCGACAAAGCGCTGGCCGCACAATTGGCGTCCTATCCGGTGGCGCTTGGCGTCGTCGCGGCGTGCGCGCTGGGCGTGGCGCTGCTGCCGGGCATGCCGAAGATCCCGTTCCTGATCCTTGCCTTTGCCGCCGGCCTCCTGGCGTGGCGCTTGCGCCAGGCAAGCCGCGCCGCCGCCAGCGCCGCAGCCGAGGAAGCGGCCGCACCCGCCGCGCCCGTGGAAGAGACCCCGGCCTCTTCGCTCGCCATGGACGACGTGCGCATCGAGCTTGGCTTTTCACTGCTGCCTCTGATCAACGATGTGCAAGGACGCCGGCTAACCGATCAGATCAAGGCGCTGCGCAAAACGCTGGCGCAGGAATACGGCTTCGTGATGCCGAGCGTGCGCATTCTCGACAACATTCAACTGGCCCCGGACCGTTATGCGATCCGCGTGCGCGAGATGGATGCGGGCGAAGGCAAACTCAAAATCGGCGCGCTGCTGGCGATGGATCCGAGCGGCGCCGGCGTCGCCCTTCCCGGCGAGCACGTGAAAGAGCCGGCCTTTGGCCTCGACGCCACCTGGGTGGATGAGCGCGCGCGCGAGGAAGCAAGTTTCCGCGGCTATACCATTGTCGATCCCGCCACCGTATTGGCGACGCACCTCACCGAAGTGATCAAGGAGCACATGAGCGAGCTCTTGACCTTCGCCGAGGTCAAGAAACTCATCAAGGATCTGCCGAAAGATACCCAGACGCTCCTCGACGACGTCGCGCCGGCGCACATTTCTTGGTCTGGCGTGCAGCGTATTCTGCAGAACCTGCTCAAGGAACGGGTGTCGATCCGCGACCTCACCGCCATTGTCGAGGCAATCGCGGAAGCAGCGCCGGCCATGCACGATCTTGTGCTGATCACCGAACACGTGCGCGGGCGGCTGGCGCGGCAAATCTGCTACCAGCACCGCAACGGCGAAGGCGCGCTGCCGATCATCACGCTTTCGCCCACATGGGAGCAGGCATTCAACGAGTCGCTTATCGGCGAAGGCCAACATCGGCAACTCGCCCTTGCGCCGTCGAGGCTGCACGATTTTGTCGCCGACGTGCGCGGCGCGTTCGAGCGCGCGGCGCAAATGGGCGAGACCCCGGTGCTGCTCACCTCCCCCGGCGTGCGCCCGTTCGTGCGTTCACTGATCGAACGCTTCCGCCCGAGCACCGCCGTGCTTGGCCAAGCGGAAGTGCACGCCAAGGTCCGCCTGAAGGCGATGGGCCAAGTGTGACAGGTCGGCGACGATTTCGGTGGATGATGCCTGCATCATTCGCACCCGATTAACCAAATCGTCAGCCAGCGCTAACTGTGCGGCAACGCTTTGCGCGTCATATCGGCGTATGTCAGGCGCGAACGTCGCCCCCTCTCATTCGCCGCTGCCGCGCACGCGCGCCGCGCCGATCTATGCGGTCGCATCCGGCAAGGGCGGCGTCGGCAAGACGTGGCTTTCGACCATGCTTTCGATCGCCTTCGGCCGCGCTGGACAGCGCTCGCTGTTGGTGGATTGCGACCTTGGGCTCGCCAATGTCGATGTGCAGCTCGGCGTGCGCCCGCAGGCGGACGTTCATTCGGTCGTGCGCGGATTTCTGGAACTCGACGCAGCTGTCACGCCGGTGATGGGCGGACCTGGCCGCAATGGCGGCTTCGACCTGATCGCTGGACATTCTGGCTCGGGCGCACTGGGCGCGGTCAAACTCGAAGAAGTTGGGCGCATCTGCACCGGCCTTAACAAGCTGACGCCGCACTATGATCGCGTGTTGCTGGACCTCGCCGCCGGCATCGACCCGACTGTGCTGCGCTTCGCGCGCGCAGCCGACAAACTCATCCTGGTCACAACCGAAGAGCCGACTGCGCTCACCGACGCCTACGCGATGGTGAAGCTGTTGCGTCTGCAGGGTTCGCAGATCGTGCCGTGGGTGATCGTCAACATGGCCGAGAACCGCATGAAGGGCCGGCGCGTGTTCGACCAGTTCGCGCTCGCATGTAACGAATATCTTGGCTTCAAGCCGCGTTTCGCCGGCGCCGTTTGCCGCGACCCGCGCGTGCCGGACTCGATCCGCGCGCAGACGCCGCTGCCCGTTCGCCACCCGCAGAGTCAGGCCTACGAAGACGTCATCCGCATCGTCGAAGCGCTCAACGCGGGCTGACCTGTTCATGCGTCAGCGGTAGGCCATCAAATGTCCGACGACCATGACCTCAACCGCCCGGGATCGCGCCGACGATTGAACACTCTGCGGCGGGGCTTCCGATCCGTTACCCGCAGTGGCGGTCTCCACATTCCGACCAGTATCGGCGTGCACTGGGCAATGATCGTGTTGCTAGGAGGTTTTGCGGTCGGGATGTTTGTGAGCCACCAAATGGGTGGCTTCGGCTAGTCGCGCCGCGCATGACGCAGCGTCGCCTGCTCGTCCAATTCGTCGTTTTCGCGCTTCTCGGTCGCGGCGCGCTGGCGTTTCTCTTCCAACTCGATCAGACGTTCGAACTTACGCACCTCGACGTGCGCTTCGGCGATCAGCGTTCGCAGACGTTCGATGTCCTGATTGACGACTTCGCGCTCGCTCTCCAGCCCGCGCCGTTGCTGGGCGGCCAACACTGCAAAGCCAGCAAAAGCTCGTGTGCCTTCATAGTCTTTGAGCGCGATCTGTTGCTCGGCGCGCAGCGTCTGCTCGTGACCGAGAATGCGCTCCTCGATCAGGCCTAGGCGCTGAACTTCGTGCGCCAGCGCGCGGCGCAGGGTCTCCAAATCGCGTTCGGCGATCTTCAGCAGGGTGCGGAAGGCCTTCATGACAACGCCTCAGCCAGCATCGCGAACCCTTCATCTACGTGCGTCTGTTCATCGCGCTGCTGGGTAAGCACCGCTTCCAGTTTCGGCCGCACGCGCACGGCTTCGTCCACCTCAGGATCAGCGCCCGCTTTATAAGCGCCGATGCGGATCAGCTCTTCCATTTGCTCATAGAGGCTGAGGCTCGCCCGCGCGCGCCGGACCAGCGCGTTCTCTTCATCGCTGTGACACATCGGCATGAGACGCGAGATCGATTTGAGCACGTTGATCGCCGGATAGCGCCCGCGTTCGGCAATGGCGCGCTCCATCACGATGTGGCCGTCGAGAATGCCGCGCACGGCGTCGGCGATGGGTTCGTTGTGGTCGTCGCCATCGACCAGCACAGTGAAGAGCGCTGTAATCGACCCGCCCTCGCCTTCTCGGCCCGGCCCGGCCCGCTCAAGCAGCTTCGGCAGTTCCGCGAACACGGACGGCGTGTAACCCTTCGTCGTCGGCGGCTCACCGACACTCAAGCCAATCTCACGCTGCGCCATGGCAAAACGCGTGACACTGTCGATCAGCAGCAGGACGTTTTGGCCCTGGTCGCGGAAGTATTCGGCGACCGCGCACGCCATGTGCGGCGCCAAGCGCCGACGCGCGGCGCTCTCGTCCGAAGTCGCGACCACCACCACTGAACGCCGGCGGCCCCCTTCGCCCAACGTATCCTCGATGAACTCCTTCACCTCGCGGCCGCGCTCGCCGACCAAGCCGATGACGATGACGTCGGCCTCGGCGCCGCGCGCGAGCATCGACATCAGCACTGACTTGCCGACGCCAGAGCCCGCAAACACGCCCATGCGCTGGCCTCGGCACAGCGCGGCGAACATGTTGAGCGCGCGCACGCCGACATCGAGACGCTCCCCCACGCGCGCACGACCGTGAGCCGAAGGCGGCGCGGCGCGGACCAACTGCGGCTGCAAGCCTTGCGGTAACGGTCCTTCGCCATCGACAGGTTGGCCGAAGCAATCGACGACACGTCCGAGCCAGGCTTGTGACGGGCGCACCAACGGCGTCGCGCCGTCGAGCGTCACGCGCGCCCCGGGACGGATCGCTTCGATCGAATCGTAGGGTGCAAACAGCGCGCGATCGCCGCGAAACCCGACGATCTCGGCGCGGACGTTGGTGGTTCCGTGAATGGTGGCGCGGGCGCCGAGCGCGAGCGCCTCCTGCGGACCGCTCGCTTCAATGAGCGCACCTGACAATCCCGTCACGCGGCCTTCGAAGCGGCGCGGATCGAGCGCGTCAATCTCCGCGGCAAGTCTGGAAAGTGTTGATGGCATCGCGCCCGCAAGTTTCTTCACACTTTCTGTGCGCGTTATGGTTAGCGAAAACTGAATCTCGGCAAGGCTCGTTGGCGAAGCGATTCATTCGCTGCCGCTTGTGGCGCACAGTTTCACGCACACAAGCGATGGACACGCTGACTCAAATCAGATTCTAAGATGGGGTTAAGGGCAGCTGATGGAGCGGCAACACCAAAGCAACGTGCGAGTGGTCGGTAATAATTCTTACTGGCGTTAACCCGCCGGAAAGGTGGCCGAATCATTGTGGATTAACGTTGCCGAGGTCTTGCACCGTTCGGGGAGCAATCAATGCGAGTTTTGTTGATCGAGGACGATAGCGCGACGGCGCAGGGCATCGAGCTGATGCTCAAGTCCGAGGGCTTCAATATCTACTCGACCGATCTCGGCGAGGAAGGCATCGATCTCGGCAAGCTCTACGATTACGACATCATCGTGCTCGACCTGACGCTGCCCGACATGCACGGCTATGACGTGCTGAAGCAATTGCGCGTCGCGCGGGTAAACACCCCGATCCTGATCCTCTCTGGCACCGCCGACATCGACACCAAAGTTCGCGGTCTCGGCTACGGCGCCGACGATTACATGACCAAGCCCTTCAACAAGGACGAGCTGATCGCCCGCATCAATGCGATCGTCCGCCGTTCCAAGGGTCACGCTCATTCCGTCATCAAAACGGGCGACATCGTCGTCAATCTGGACGCCAAGACCACCGAAGCGAACGGTCAGCGCATCCACCTGACGGGCAAAGAATACCAGATGCTGGAGCTGCTCTCGCTGCGCAAGGGCACGACGCTAACCAAAGAGATGTTCCTCAATCATCTCTATGGCGGAATGGACGAGCCGGAGCTCAAGATCATCGACGTCTTCATCTGCAAGCTGCGTAAGAAGCTGGCGGCCGCGACGGGCGGCGACCACTACATCGAAACGGTCTGGGGCCGCGGCTACGTGTTGCGTGACCCGCAAGAGCAAGGCGCGACCGCCACGCCGACGAGCGGCGTCGCCGCCGCCTAAAGTCCGCGCACAATTCGGTTGCGCAACGGCCCATGCGGATGCGCGTGGGCCGTTGTTCATTTAGGCTCGGCACATGATCGATCGCCGCACTCTGCTGATGGCCGGCGCAAGCGGCCTCGCCGCGTGCGCGACCTCCGCAACACCGGACGCAGTGGGCGACGCCGAGTTCCGCGCCCTGCTGGAACGCATCGCGCAAGCTGATCCGCGCGAACGCTTGGTCGCAATCGCTGCGTTCGACGAGCGCCGGCTCAGCCCCGGGGGACGCATCCTGTTTGAAGCGGTGGCGCCGGGGGCGTTGGCTGAGAGCCTGATCGTCGCTTTCCCGTGGGCGCAAGGCAGCGCGCCCTATGCCGTCACGCACCGTGCTGGCGCATACAGGAACGCTAATCCGGACGCGCGCGAGATTGAACGCGAGACAGCCGCGATCGAGGCGGCCGCCGCCGCCGGCGTGATCGCGCCGGATTTTGTGCTGGATGCCGCGATTTCCTCGATCGACGCGCGCGCGGCGCGGTTTGGCGGCGATGTTGCGGCGGCGATGGGTCGCCAGAGCGCAGTTTTGTCGGCGCTACGCGCGCGCGCGCCAACGGAGGCAGGCCTGTGGGCGCAGCCGGGCGGCGAGACCTATTACGAAATGTCGCTGCACATGCAGCTGGGCGAAGCCGTCGCGCCGCGTGATGCACACCACCGCGCGCTTGCGGCTTGCCAGGCGCTACAGAGCGAAGCGGACACGCTGTTGCGTGCGCGGGGCCTCACCGACGGCAGTGTCGCTGAGCGCTTGCGCGCGTTCGCGGCGGATGAGCGCCAGCTCTATGCGGACAATGCTGAAGGCAAGGCGCAGGCGGTTGCGGACATGAACGCGGCGCTGGCGCGCGTGCGGTCGCCGCTCAGCGCGGTTCTGCCCGGCGGCGATGTTGCGGCGGAAGTGCGGCCCGTGCCGCAGAACATGGAGGCCGGCGGCGCCGCAGGCAGGCGCGAGGGCAACCTGTATTTCGTCGATCTCGGCCGTGCGCGGCCACGCTGGACGCTCGCGAGCGTTGCCTATCACGAGCTGGTTCCGGGCCATATCACGCAGGCCGCGTTCGAACGCGAAGCGCATCCGCCCGCTCTGCAGGTGCGGTATGCCGGCGGTTACAGCGAGGGCTGGGCGATCTACGCGGAAAACCTCGCCGATCTGCTTGGCATGTACGGCGAAGATCCGGCGAGCCGCATCGGCTACCTGCAATGGATGCTGTTCCGCTTCGGCCGCGTCGTTGCCGATACCGGCATTCATGCCCTGCGCTGGAGTCGCGAGCGCGCGATTTCAGAACTCCGCGCATTGCAGGGTGACAGCATCGCCTTTGTGAGCATCGAAGACGACGTGCTGCGTATGTGCGCCCAACCGGGCGCGCTAGCCGCGCAAGGCCTGGCGGCTTTGCGCCTGATCGACTTGCGTGATCGCTATTGGCGCCGCCCCGGGTTCTCGTTGGCGCGCTTTCATGACGCCGTGCTGCGTCATGGCCCGCTCTCCCCGCCCGGCCTCGCGCAAGCGCTGCGCGTGGAGTTTGGCGCATAAGAAAACGGACGCCGGTTTGCCGGCGTCCGTTCAGTTGGCCCATTGGGAGAAGTCTCAGTAGGTGAAGCGCAAGCCCACCGAATAGATGCTGCCATAGTGGTGATAGAACGAGGTCCGATCGTCCGGCGACAGGAACTGATCGCTGACTTCGTCGGTCAAATTCAAGCCTTCGAAGGTGAACGTCAGATTGTCGTTGAACTGATACGAGCTTGAGAAGTCGACATTGAACGTCTCAGCCGTCGATTCCGATGTGTTGCCGTTGCGGCCCGGAATCGTCGTCAGATAGTCGCTGCGATAGGCGCCCGAAATACGCGCCGCGAAGCGCTCGCCCTCGTAATACAGCGTCGTGTTCCATGACTCGCCGGAAAGACCGGTGAGGTCATCGGTGACGACCACCGCACCCGTCGCGTTGACGTAGTCGATCTCCGACTCGACGTGGGTGTAGTTGGCGACGATGCCGAAGTTCGAAAGCCAGCTATCGCCCAAGAAATAGAACGGCAGCTGCAAGCTGATCTCGAAACCCTCGACCGGACCGCCGGGCGTGTTGCGCGGCAGCGTGAATTGCCAGTTGTTGTCGGAGGGCGCGCACGTCGCCGGGAACGCCGGACCGCACGCAGCGATGGCGACGCTGTCAGGCAGGCCGAGCGAATTGCCCGTGAACGGCCCGGTCTCGCGCACCGTTTGCACGAAGCTGTCGATGTCCTTGTAGAAGTACGCGAACGACAGCAGCGCTTCGTCGTGGAAATACCACTCGACCGCGATGTCGTAGGCGCGCGCGCGGAACGGATCCAGTTCCGGATTGCCCGCGGTCACCGTCTTGTTCGAGCCAGAGACGCTGACCGTGGCGCCCGGATTGAGCTGACCCAGGCCCGGCCGCGTCATCACGTCGGCAGCGCCGAAGCGCAGCAATACGTCATCCATCGGCTCCAACACCATGTTCAGCGACGGCAATGTGTCGTCGTACGAACGATTGGTGGTCTGCAGCAGCGGCGCGCCGGATGCGAACGTGTAACCTGTCGCGGTTTGATCGGTGGTCACTTGGCGCACGCCGATATTGCCGCGGAACGGCATGCCGGCGATCTCGGCATCCCATTCGAGCTGCACGTAGCCGCCGAAGTCTTCTTCCTCGACGCTATAATTGTTGCCCAGCGCCGGCTCGATACCCATTGGGAAGACGCTGCGATTGTAGAGATCCCAGAGGCTTGCCGCGAGGTTGATGTTGGGCGCGGCGTAGGTGCCGACGAGGCCTGCCGGGATGTCCAAGCCAGAGCCGTTGAGCGTCACGATTTGCGAATAGGATGACGTCGGCGTTGCGGCGGCGAAGCCCGGGATGACGCTTTCGAGGTTCGCCGTGGTGCCGTTGGAGCGGCGCAATTCCACTGACGTGAACTCAAATGTTTTCCAATTCAGGCCGCCGCGCAGCGTGAACGTTTCGTTCAAGTCGAACTCGAGGTCGCCATAGGCGGTCTCGTAGGTATTATCGACGAATTGCGGCCGCAGGCGGATCTGAGTCAGAGTCCAGATCGACGGATCGGCGACGTTCAGCCCGCCATAGGTGAACACCGGCAAGCGGTTGTTGCCACGATAATCGTAGGAATAACCATCGACGTCGGTGCGATCCCACAAGATGGTCGTCTGAGTTGGGTTGTCGTGTTCAGCGTCGGAGCGGCCGATGAAGGCGCTGGCGCGGAAATCCTCGCTGAACTCATGCTCCAAAGTCAGCGAAACCTGGCGCAGCTGAGAACTTGCTTCGTCGAAGCGATACTCGGAGCGGATATCGACGTCGTCGAACACGCCATAGACAAGCGTCCCGCCCTGAATTTCGTAGTCAAGCACGTCCACCGCGTTGATGGCGCTGGCGCCATTGGTGGAGAACACCGGCGCTTCGAGGAAGCTCTCCGAGCGCGTGACGTCGTGATCGGCGTAAAGGACATCCAATGTGATGTCGGTGCTGTTGGTCGGGCGATATTGCAGCGTCAGCGTCGCGCCGAGGCGATCCTGCGTGTGTTCGTAGATGTCATAGCGCGGGATACGCGGGTGGAAGGCGCTGTTGACGGCGTCGAAGTCGCCGCGGCCGGCGGCCGGGGTATCTTCGGTCTGGCCGAGCACATTGCCGAAGCACGAGGCGCCCAGGCCGAAGTTCGGGCCCGCGCCGGTGACGCAGGCGGCGGCGTTGCCGCCATTCTGCCAGCGCACCGTGCTGGCGCCCTCTTCCAACGATTCCCGATCCGCAAACGCGAACGAGAACAGGGCGCCGAAGCTGTCATTGCCCCACGTATTGCTGATCAGGAAAGCGAAGCGTGGATCGTAGGATTCGCTGAGGTCGTTGTAGCCAACCTGTCCGGAGGCGGCGAGCGTGAAGCCGTCATAGTCGAACGGCCGCGCGGTGCGCAGGTCGACGGTGGCGCCAAGCGAACCCTCTTCAATCTCCGCCGAAGCGGTCTTGCGGACAGTGATGTTGTTGAAGAGCTCGGAAGCGAAGACGTTGAAGTCGAAGTTGCGGCCGCGATTGGTGCCGCCTTCGGCGTCGGTCGAACCGGTGGCCGACATGGCCTCCATGCCGTTCAGCCGAACGCGGGTGAATTGGGGGCCGAGTCCCCGCACCGTGATCTGGCGGCCTTCGCCGTTGGCGCGCGTGATGGCGACGCCCGGGATGCGCTGGATCGATTCCGACAGGTTGGCGTCAGGCATGTCGGCGATGTCTTCAGCGACGATCGCATCGACGGCGGCGACCTCGTCGCGCTTGATGTCGATGGCCGCGGCCAAACTGCCGCGGAAACCGGTGATGACGATTTCCTCTTCCTCGGCGACGTCCTGCGCGTACGCCGCGCCGCCGCCCAGGCCGATGGCCATGGCCAGCGCCGTCAGCGAGGCCGAGGTCCAGCCCCACCGTGTCTTCGTCGAATAATCCGCCATAGTCGCGTCCCTCCCCGGCTGACCCAGGCGGATAGGCGCGCTTCCGCCGCTCCTCCAGGCCGCATTTCTTCCCTATGACACCGTTATCTGTCTAATTGCTACCGGTGTCTATTTCACGGATAGACAAGAGGTCGCAGCTTGGCAAGGGGGTATTGAGCCCTTTTGGTTAGGCCCTTGGGAGTGTAGCGCCACAGCCGCAGCCCGGCTCAAAGCGCCTGGTGTGTGATCCGGCCGCCAGAAACCGTGAGCACTGCCCGCGCGGTCGGGATGTCCATCGGGGCGGCTTCCATCAGATCGACGGAGAACGCGCTCAGGTCCGCGCGCTTGCCGGGCTCAATCGTTCCACGCTCAGCCTCGGAGAAGCTCGCGAAGGCCGGCGCGGTGGTCAGCATGTGCAGAGCCTGAGCCCGGCTCACCGCCTCTTCGCCGCGCCAGTCCGGGCCGGCGAAGCCACTAAGGTCATGGCGATAGGTCGCCGCGTAAAACTCGATCAGCGGATCGCCCTTTTCGACCGGCGCATCGCTGCCGGCGCACACAACGGCGCCCGATGCCAGCAACGACCGCCACGCATAGGCGCCGGCCAAGCGGTCAGGCCCCAACCGCGCCGGCGCAAAGTGCAGATCGCTGATCGCGTGCGAGGGTTGCATCGATGCGATGACGCCCAGTTCGGCGAAGCGCGGCAGGTCCTCACGCGCAATCACCTGCGCGTGCTCAATGCGCCAGCGCGCCGCGCGCAGCGCGGTGGGACTGTTTGCGAACGCGTCACGGTAAGCGTCGAGCACCAGGCGATTGCCGCGATCGCCGATCGCATGGGTGGCGACCTGCACCCCATACTCGCGCGCATGCGACAGCATGAGGCGCAGTTCGTCGGGCGGGGTCACCAACAGGCCGTCGCCGCTCGCGTCGCTATAGGGCGCGAGCAGAGCTGCACCACGCGAACCGAGCGCGCCGTCCATATAAAGCTTGTAGCCGCGCACACGCACGCGCGCCGACTCGAACGCGCCGCGCGCGCGCATGGTCTCCCATGTCCGCGCCGCGTCCACATAACGCTGCGGCGGCGCCAGATAGAGGTTTGCGCTCAACGGCATGTCGCCAGCGCCGTCGAGGTCGAGAAAATCGATGTGCTCGTCGCCGGACGTGCTCATATTGTGCACGCCCGTCCAACCACGCGCTGCGTAGATGCGCGCGGCCTGACGCAGGGCCTCGCGGCGTTGCGCGTCTGTCGGCGAAGGGAAGCGCGACTGGGCCAGCGCAGCGGCGTTGTCGATCAGCATGCCGGTCGCCGCGCCTGAAGCGTCACGCTCGATGCGGCCGCCATCGGGATCGGGCGTACTCGCGTCGATGCCCGCCAGCGCCAGCGCCGCTGAATTGACGACCGCGGCGTGGCCATCGATGCGTTCGAGAAACACCGGCCGATCGCCGACGATCCCGTCGAGGTCGCCTCGTGTCGGAAACCGGCGCTCCGGCCAATGCGTCTCGATCCAACCGCGGCCGATGATCGGCCCGCTTGGATGCGCGCGGGCATAGTCGGCCAAACGCCGCTGCAGCGCTGCGATCGACTCAACACCCACCAGATCGAGCACCATCGCGGCCATGCCGACATAAGTCAGATGCACGTGTGAATCGGTGAAGCCTGGGAACGCGGCCGCACCACCCAGATCGATCTCGCGGACGCCGTGGCCGCTGGCGCGCGCATCGGCCAAGGCGCCGGCGAAAACGAAAACCCCGTCACGAACGCGCACCGCTTCGACGCGCGGTTGCGCGGGATTGCCGGTATATATTGGGCCACCGTGGATCAGCAGGTCGGCGCCGCCCGCCCCCGGCGACGCGCACGCCGCCAGAGCCGCAATTGAGCCTTGCGCCACGGCGCGGCGGCTGAGCAAACGTCCCATCGGTCCTCTCCTCAAGGAGCGACCGACTAGCACGTTCATCAGCGCGTCACGACCTCGATCGGCAAGCCCAGGCTTTCAAGTTGCGGGCGCACCACCGAAGCGTCGCCCACAACCACCCAGACGAAGCGCGCGGGATCGATGACACGGCGTGCTTCGGCGTCCATTTGCGCCGCCGTCATTGCGCGATACCGCGACGCGACGCTTTCCCAATACGTGTCGGGGCGGTTGTAGAGGTCGTTCGAGCGCAGCGCGCCAAGCACGCTGGCGGCCGTCTCATAGGCACCCGGCAACTGCCGGATGTTGCCATTGATGGTGCGGATGTGCTCGGCCTCGGTGACGCCGTTGCTGCTGTTGAAGGCGTTGATCTGCTCGATCAGCACGCGGATCGAGTCGCCCGTGCGATCGGCCTGCACCGGCGCGTTGATGATATAGGGCGACTGATGCTCGCGAAGCGAGACGATGCCGTTCAGCCCGTACGACCACCCGCGCCGCTCGCGGATTTCCGTATTGATGCGCGACAGGAAATTGTTGCCAAGCACTTCGTTGGCGGCGTTGAGCGTCAGCACATCATCGCTGCCGGTGATCGGCAGCACGGCGCCCGCATAAATCACCGATTGCGGCGATTGCGGCCGATCGACGATGACAATGCGCGAGCGCGGCGCCGGGATCGCCACCGTGAAGTCCTTGCGCCCGGCCGGCGTCGCACCGCCCTGCCAGTCGCCAAAGCGCGCTTCGAGCAAGCTGCGAATTTCCGCAAGCGGCCGATCAGAGACCACGAACACGCGCAGCGTCTCGGGCCTGATCCAAGTCTGATGGAAAGCCATCAGGGCGTCGCGGTCGAGCGGCGTCACGGAGTCGACGCTGCCCAGCCCGGATGCCGGACGCCCGTATGGATGCTCGGCGCCAAACACCAGCGCGGGAAAGGCACGCTGCGCCAGGCCGTTGGGCTGCGTCGCCTCCGCGGCTATGGCGGCGAGCTGCTGATTGCGCAGACGCTCTACTTCATCGGCGGCGAAGTCGGGCCGCCGCACGATGTCGGCGAACAGGTCGAGTGACAGAGGCAGATTGGCCGATAGCGCCGTGAGCGTGACCGACGAGCGATCAAGCGTGCCCGCGGCCGTGATGGCTGCGCCCAGCCGCTCTTCCTGCTCGGCGATCTGCATCGCATCGAGCCCGTCGGCGCCGGCGGTCATGGCCGAAAGCATGAGCCGCTGCGCGCCAAACGCGCCTTGCGCATCTGCCGTGACGCCCGCGTCGAAATCGAACGCCACGAATGTCGCCGGAATCGCGGTGCGCTGGGCGTAGACGATCTCGATGCCGTTGGAGAGCGACGCGCGCTGCACGTCAGGAAAATCAAGGTCTGCTATGGTGCCGACTGGCGGCATTGGATCGCGCTCGCGCGCTGTTGGCGGCGTCGGATCGGCGGGCGGACGCGACGTCGCGCTCGCCTCTTCGTAAGCGGGCCGCACGCCGGGATCGACGCGCAACGAATAGGCTGGACGCGTAAGCCAGCGCCCCAGCGCTTCGCGCACCGCCGCCGGCGTCACATCGCCGTAAGCGCGCAAATTCGCCATGTAGAAATCGGGATCTTCGGCAAGCACGGCGCTGTTGGCGAGCGCCACCGTCTTGCCATTGAAGCCGCCCACCTGCTCGATGGAGAAGATGCTCTGCGCCACCTGCCCGGTGGCGACGCGCTGGATTTCGTCCTCCGTCGGGCCGTTGGCGATGAGATCGGCAATGATGCCATCCAAGCGCGTGGAGACAGCGGCGGCGTCCTGACCAGGCTGCACGTCCACGGTCACGAAGAACATACCGATGCGCTGGAATGGCAGCAGGCTGCCCGTCACCGCCACCGCGGTTTGGTCGTTCTGCACCAATTCGCGATCCAGCCGCGAACTGGCGAGACCGCCCAAAACTTGCGCCGCGACATTCAGCTCAACTTGATCTTCGTGCGTCAGCCCTGGCACGGCCCAGACGCGATAGAGCCGCGTGTTTGAGACGCGATCCTGCATTGTCTCCGACACTGGCGCGGCGAGCGTTGGGACGTCGGCGGCGGCGGGGATGTTGTCCGGCCCTTGCGCGATCTGGCCGAAATAGCGCTCGACCAGCGGGCGCGCCTCGGCGGCGTTGATGTCGCCGGCAAGCACAAGCACGGCGTTGTTCGGGCCGTAATTGTCGAGGAACCATTGCCGCACTTGTTCGAGCGAGGCGCCATCGAGATCGGCCATCGAGCCGATGGTGGAGTGGCGATACGGGTGCCCTTCAGGGAAGAGCACCTCCAGCACGCGATAGAAGACGAGCCCGTACGGCTGGTTGTCGCCCTGCCGTTTTTCATTCTGCACCACGCCGCGCTGCGCATCGAGGCGCTCCTGGGTGAGCGCGCCGAGCAGATAGCCCATGCGTTCGCTCTCGATATAGAGCCCACGCTCCAGCGCCGGCGTCGGCACTGTCTGGAAATAGTTGGTGCGATCGAACCAGGTCGTGCCGTTCCAATTGGTGGCGCCCATTTCGCGCAGCGGCTCGATTAGGTTCGGAATGTGCTCGGTGCCGTTGAACAGCATGATGTGTTCGAACAGATGCGCGAAGCCGGTTTGTCCCTGTGGCTCGTCCTTCGAACCGACATTGTACCAGGCCGCGATCGCCACGATCGGCGCCTTGCGGTCCTCGTGCACGAGCACGGTAAGGCCGTTGCCGAGCGTGAAGCTCTCATACGGCACATCGACGCCAGCGAGGAGCTCATCGACCGACGCGGGCGCCGTCTGGATTTGAGGCTGCGCGCCGTCGCCTGTCGCGCACGACGCCAAAACCAACGCGGCCGCAGCCGCCCATAGCGCGCGCATCATCGCCATCCCCTCGCTTTGCCTTGCCTCAGGGTTAGGCCCGGCGCAGGGCTTCGCTACCATCGCTGCGACGAACGGCCAAGTTTGATCGATGGCCCGGCGTGAGGGAACTCGCGGTCCGCGGACGGAGCAGTACAAGAAGCTTGGAAATTATGCGGGCGAGATCGACGTCGGACACGCGCTTCGTGCGCTGCAACGCTGCTATGCAGCACCGCGCAATCGGCCAGCATTCTCCAGGTACCAGTGGTACGTGCTACGAATGCCGACCTCCAGCTCTATCCGACGTTCCCAGCCCATCGCCCGCAGTCTGGACGAGTCCATTACCTTGCGGGGCGTCCCATCAGGCTTAGTTGGATCAAAAGAGAAGTTTCCTTTGTAGCCCACCACCTGGGCTATCAGTTCCGCCAACCCGCGAATTGAAATCTCGTCACCCGAGCCAGCGTTGATAGGCCCTGCCTCGTCGTAGTGTTCCATCAAGAAGACACACGCATCGCCAAGATCATCGACATGCATAAACTCACGCAATGGCGCGCCAGTACCCCATATTTCCACCGAGGGTCGTGATTGCACCTTCGCATCGTGTATCCTTCGCATGAGCGCAGGCAGCACATGACTAGAGCGCAAATCGAAATTGTCGTTCTGGCCGTAAAGGTTCGTGGGCATCGCAGAAATGTAGGATCTGCGGTATTGCTTTCGATAGGAGTCGCACAGCTTGATTCCCGCGATCTTTGCGATCGCGTACCATTCGTTTGTCGGCTCAAGCGGGCCGGTCAGTAGCGCATCTTCACTCAGCGGCTGGCTCGCCAGCTTTGGATAGATGCATGACGAACCTAGAAACAAGAGGCGATCGACATCTTCCGCGTGCGCCGCGCCGATAATGTTGGAAGCGATCACCAAATTTTCGTACAAGAAGTCAGCGGGCTGACTGTCATTCGCAAGAATGCCGCCCACTTTTGCAGCGGCAACAATAATGGCATCCGGCTTCATCTCACGCAGCCAACCGCCCACGGCAGCTTGATTCAGCAAATCGACGCGCTGGCGGTCAGCGGTCAACAGCTCTACATCCCCGCGATGGAGGAGACGCCGCTCGATTGCAGAGCCCACCATGCCGCGATGTCCCGCGAGCCAAATTCGCTTCCCTCTCAGGTCGTAAACTTTCGAAGCCACCATTGATGCCCTTATTTCACGCCCTCTAGGTTGAGACTGACCAAATCTCCCGTCGCCTGCTGCATGTGCGGCAAGTACGCTTGACTATAGTCGTCCATGTCCGAGTGATCGGTTTCCCGCCAATTCCACTCGCGAACGCTTTGAAAGCCAGCGCGGAGAAGAGCCTGCGTCAATGACGGTCGATCAAAGATTATCTTGTGAAAGTCATACGGGTCCTTTTGACCACCGACGATGAGACCGATGACATCGCTGATGCCGCCGGCGAGGCGGCCTTCCGCATACAGTTTGGCACACATCTCGAAGTCTGGCACAGCGAGGCGAAGAACACCCCCTGGCGCCAACACTCGCGACCACTCGTTCAAAACACGCTGAAACTCGTGTCGGCCGAAATGCTCTAAGACGTGGCATGCGTAGATAAATTCCACGCTTCCGTCGCTCAGGAAGCTCAGATCATCGACTGGCCCGACCCGATCAATGTGGGGAAAGCTCAAAGCGTCGATGTGATACATGCCCTCAATGTGCTTTGTCCCGCACCCGAGGTGTAACCGCCGCGGCGGATAGGAGACCTGAGACTCTCGATCGGCGTGCATAACAGCCTACTCCTGCAGCTCTGCAATGCGCTCAGCGACTCCGCGGGGTCCAGCCACAGAATAGCCGCGCTCAAGCAACGCGATATCGGCCTGCACCATCTCATGACAGAGTTGCTGCAGCGAGATTTCCGGCTTCCAGCCAAGCTTCTTGCGCGCCTTCTGAGCATTCCCTTGCAGCGCATCGACCTCGGTTGGGCGAAAATACCGCGGATGCACGCGCACCCGCGTCGCGCCGCTCTTGGCGTCGATGCCGACTTCCTGAAGACCCGAACCACGCCACTCGATCGTCGTCCCGACTTCCTTGAAGGCGAGATCGACGAAGCTGCGCACCGTCTGCATCTGCTCGGTGGCCAGGACGTAATCATCCGGCTCGTCCTGCTGCATCATCAGCCACATGCCGCGCACGAAATCGCGTGCGTGGCCCCAATCGCGCTGCGCATCGAGATTGCCCAGAACGAGCTCCTCCTGGCGACCGCGCGAGATTGCAGCGACAGCGCGGGTGATCTTGCGGGTGACGAAGGTTTCGCCACGCAACGGGCTCTCATGATTGAACAGAATGCCGTTGCTGGCGTGGATGCCGTAAGCTTGGCGGTAATTGACCGTGATCCAGTAGGCATAGAGCTTGGCCGCCGCATACGGGCTACGCGGATGGAACGGCGTATCTTCGCTCTGTGGCGGCGGCGACGAGCCATAGAGCTCAGAGGTCGACGCCTGATAGTAGCGGACCGAATTCTCCATGCCGAGAATCCGGATGGCTTCCAGCAAACGCAGCGCTCCGATGGCATCGGCGTTCGCCGTGTATTCCGGCGTCTCGAAGCTGACCTTCACGTGGCTCTGGGCGCCGAGATTGTAAATCTCGGTTGGCTTGGTGGACTGGATCAGGCGGATGAGGCTCGTCGCGTCGGTCAGGTCGCCGTAGTGCAGAAAGAACGGCGCGTCCTTGCTTTCATGATCGTAGATCAGTTCGTCGATACGTGGCGTGTTGAAGCTCGACGAGCGACGCTTCACGCCGTGAACCTCATAGCCCTTCTCAAGCAAAAGCTCGGCGAGATAAGCGCCGTCTTGGCCGGTCACGCCGGTGACGACCGCCACGCGTCGCGTTTCCGTTCGGTTCATGTCCCCTTAACTCCAAGTGGGGCCGAAAATGCCCCGACGCGCCTCTAGCCGGAAATCACTCTGATTTCCAGCTATGTCGACACGGCCTCCTCCTTGGCGCCTGAGTAGTGGGCCCGGTGGATGTCTCGGGCGACCAGCCGCCCGTACGCGCTGTTCATGTGAGACAGGTCCTCGGCCTTGGCTTCCCCGCCGCGCTGTTCGAACTGCGCTTTATGCTTGGCTTGATACTGGTCCAACGTAAAGAGCGGCCCCCTTGTTTCGCGAGGCTGCTCGACAAAAATCGCGCCTACCTCGGCGGCCGCCAAGTGTGCTGCGGCGACATAGCGCTGATAGAGTTCAAGCCCAAGCTCCTCTTCGAACATGCCCTTCCAGTTATCGAAGACACGCTTTTGAGAGGTGGTTTCCAGTCTTAGCGTGGTTACCTTGTTGGGCGGCATTGGCAGCGAGACGAGATAAATAGGAGCAGCAACCGCGGCTCGAATTTGGCGTGCGATTTCGCACGCCTTGGACTCGAGCAAGAGACCGCATAGCGAAGCCGTTAGAACCGCCCCTGAAACCAGCCTCGTGCCGTGAGTCATGCGGCGAAACGAGCGCAAAACGCTATGCACGCGAAGCGCTTGAACCGCAGACATTCCACTGTTGATCACGATGAATGCGTCGAAGAGAGACAGATCGACGCTCGATGCCGACCTGCCATCCGCCAACATTATGCGCGCGCGCGGCGCGGTCGGGGTCAGATGAGAATCGGCAATATTGAAGGTCAATTCACTTCCGGGCGCGAACACGTAGATCGGGCCATCGGCGCCAAAGCAATTGTCCTCCTCAATCCCCTCCTTGATCGCAATAAGATGTGAGTTGCCGATCATGCAGACCTTCATGGGCGGCCCCTGGCGAAGGCGTCCAGCAGAGCCTCCTCACAGACCGCGTCATCTTCCTCGGAGGGCACAGCCGCCCAAGCCGCGGGAGCAGTGCTGGGCGGGGAATTCTCGGCGACGGCGCCATGAGATGTAAAGAACACGCGCATGACGCTTTCCACCCCGGCCTCTTCCACATTGCGTAGGTTTCCGGCGTAAAAGGCAGACTTCGCCGCTGGATTAGTGATGATCTCGAATGATGGGAAATAATCTACGTCGTCGTGCTCAGCGGAAAACTGGCCCGCGACAGCCCTAAGAACAGCCTTCGAATACGTGCTGGCTTGCAACACGTGCCTGCCCGAGGCTGTCGCCGTCAGCGGCACCGGCGAAACAGACAGTAGAATGCGCAACTGATGCCAAAAGCGCCGCAAAGCGCGGCGTACCGCCACAAGAACGGCGTAGAATTCAATGAAGCCGAAGTACTTGAACAGAAGTCACG
>JBFWYC010000017.1:0-78612 GCA_050186805.1 Hyphomonadaceae bacterium | reverse complement strand
TCGGCACCAGCGGTAGCGGCTCGCTGCTCGTGCGCTTCAACGGCACGACGTTCACGGAAGTGGGCGGCAGCACGGTGACGGGCGTCGAAAACTTCGTCATCGACCTGGCGAGTGGCGTCGATACGCTCCGGTACGCGACAACAGCCAACATCAGCGTCAACCTGACGACCGGTGTTGCAACCGGCCCGAGCGTGCTGGCGGGTGTCGAAAACGTCACCGGCGACCAGGGCGACGACACCCTGATCGGCGATGCCGGCGCCAACATCCTGATCGGCAACATGGGTTCGGACGTGTTGAACGGCATGGCCGGCAACGACACGCTGAACGCAGGCGGCGCCAACGACACGCTGATCGGCGGTCTCGGCGACGACATCATGACCGGCGGCGGCGGCAGCGACACCTTCGTGCTCGGCGTTGGCTTCGGCAACGACACCATCACCGACTTCGACGCCAACCCGGCCGGCACCCAGGACTTCCTGGATGTCTCCGCCCTCGGCATCACCGCCACCAACTTTGCGGCGCATGTCAGCATTGTGGATCTCGGGGCCAATACTTTGGTTACGATCGACGGCGTCGACACGATCTTGTTGCTCGGCGTGAACGGCAACGGCGCCAACGTGATCACGCAAGCGGATTTCATCCTCGGCGGTCCGTGACAAACGGCTAAGCGTCAGCGTCTCTTTGGCGCTGACGCACCCTCCGCCCCATGCCGCTTCTGATTCGCAGAAGCGCTCGCGTCATAACAGCAAGGTCATTTGCCGGTCAGCGCCGCGCAATGTCGCCTGCGTAAAATAGGCTCGTCTCAAGAGGGCGGGCAATGGCGCTGGATGTAATCGAAACGCGGCGACGGCAATGGGTGCGGCACTCGCTGCGCGATATCACGGAGGCGCTTCGCTACGCGGTGAGCCTGCAAGCGCAAGGGGCGACCGTTGATACGATAGCCGCCACACTCGGCGTCAGCACGCGCACTTTTCTGCGCTGGCGGGCGGAGTATGGCGGCCTGACGCCTGACCAGATCATTTATATCGATCGGCTTGAGCGAGAGATCGCGCGCTTGCGCAAGATCGTGAGCAATCTCGAAAGCATGGAACGTCGCGGCCTGCGCCTATCGCGCTAGGCGCGACGAACGATCGTCGTCTCGTATAGGCGATCATCGTTGTCGTCGATGAACGCGATATCGAGAGCATCGCGCCGCAAAGTGCAAGCGACGAATCCTGGCGCGGCGGCGACGAAACGCGACTCCGCCACGCGGTGAACGCTCCGCACCTCAGAGCCTGATCCGGAGCAGACATAGTCAACGCCGCTCGCATTCAGGTGTTCGAGGTCGTGATCGTGCCCGTTAAAGTAGGCCTGCACGCCATAGCGCTCTAGGAGAGGACGGACGTGCGCGGCGACGCCTTCCGACGGGCCATGGGCGCCGCTCGAAAAGATCGGGTGATGCCCAACCACAAATTTCCATGGCGCCGTGCACGCAGCCAGTTCCCGTTCGAGCCAGATGACCTGATCGCGCGCGCCAAAACCGGCTTGTGGGATGGCGTCGCGCAAGCCCACCAGACGAACGATGGGGGTCGTATCGATAAAAAAGAAAGCCGCTGCGGTCCCATCTGACGTCGTCATGTCCTGACGCCAGTAGCGCGATGGCATCCGCCATCGTGTGCTGGTGCGCGTATAATCCACTTCGGCGGCGGGCGATCCTTCGTAATCGTGATTGCCAAGAACCACATACCAGGGGATTTGCAGCGATGGCGCCGCATAGATGTCTTCGAAGGATTCGCGCCATTGCGGATCTTCCGTCGATCGGACGCCTTGCCGGTAGAAATTGTCGCCCGTGGAAACGACGAAGTCGCTTTCCATGTCGGCTGCGACGCGCCCCATCGCCGCCGCCACAGAGCGTTGCACGCGCGCGTTGGGATCGCCCCAATCACCAATGACAAGGAAATGCAGGTCTGATCCTGGGTCCTGAGCGGCCGCCGCAACCGGGCTCGCGGCGGCCGCTGCCGCGAGCAGAATCGTTCGGCGTGAAAGCGTTTTGATCATGGCCGCGCCTCTCATTGACCGCTGAGCGACAAAGCGGGCAAATCGATGGCGCGTCGCGCGTCCAATCGCTTCCGGCATTGCTTCGCAAATGCAGACGCAAAAGCTGATCTAAACGCGAGCCATGTCCCGTGTTCTATGCGTTGGTGCGGCCACGGACTCTCACTAGCTTTTCTAGTCTTGTATGACTTCTTCTTGCAGGCTGCCTGCGGCGCGTTTGGCCGCAGGCATCTTGGGTTTTAGCTAGAGGCAGCCTGCTGAAGCTTCCGGAATACGCGTTGATTGCTGCGCTTGGCGAGCTTGTGACCTTGGCGGTGGAACTGGTGGACCAGGATTGTTTCGCGATGCGGCATGCTTACGGCTTCGTAGCGACGCTTGAGCGGGGTTTGAAGGAAGCGGTAGTTGGCGTTATGGATGACCAGAAGTCCGCCGATCTTTAAGCGCAGGTCGAGTTCGTGGCAGGTCGCCAGGAACCGTTCGTAGGGAAAGATGCTGGAGATGTCCGCGAGGTCGCGTGTCTCGGGCCAGACGCAAAGAACCGACATGGCGAATATGGCGTCAAACGGTCCCGCGACATCCAAACCGCTGTCGCCAGATGCAAAGTAGGTGACCCTGTCGTGGGCGCGTGATGCGCGCGCCTGGTCAATGGCGCGTGCATCGACATCAACACCGAAGATGCGATCGTTCGCGTTGGTGAAGTGTAATTCGGCGAGCGCCACGCATTCTTCACCGATGGAGCAGCCGAACGATAACACGCGCGCACCGTTGCCGCATGCTCGCTTGGTCAGTTCTGCTGCGGCGGCGAAGGTTTTTGGGTAACGATTGTAGCTGGTGCTGCCGCGCGTCTGCAACTGCCGCGAAGCGTGCGCCTTGACTGGCTCGGGCATATGTTGAGGGCGTCAATCGTCGGAGGAGGGGCGCCAGGTGAGGCGAATGCCGGTCATGTAGTCGGCGCTCGCATCGGAAAGGCCGGCTGCGGCGTTGAAGGCCAAGCGCACATTGGGGCTCACGCGTTGAGAGATGTAGGCGCCAAGCTGAGCTGGATCATCATTGCCCTCGATGGATGCTTCGCGCCAAGAGCCGAACGCGCCGATGGTCGTATTTTCAGCGGCCCGCAACCAAGTGGCTGCACTGATCTGCCATCCGTCCTGACGATCCACACCGGTTCGATCTCCCAAGAAGCGGCGTGTTAGTTCAAGCGAGGCGCCGCCGCCGCGTTGATTGAGGCCAACTTCTCCGGACAAACCATAGTCGGTGACGCCTACGCCCAAGCCCTTGTCGTCATCGCCGGTAGGGAGACGCACGCGCGCGGTCGTTTCGAAATAGAAGTCCGTGCCGCCGAGTTCACGGAAGGTCCGGCTGACGGCAAGGTTGGTGTCGCCAAGGCCTCGCTCCGTGCCGGTCCTCGATGTGACGCCGGTTGCGCCTCCGCCGTCGGCGATGTCCGCGACATCGGCTGGACCGGTGATCTCCAAATAGGATGTCGAGGCCCGGAAGGTCCAATCGTCATGACGTGCGCGGAAAGTCAGAGGTACTGACAAAACCTCCGTGTCGGTGGCGCCGCCATAGTCGCCGCTTGAGTAGTCAACGCCGGAAGCGACGCTCCAAGTCGTCTCCGCATTCGCACTCCCCACCGTCGCCGCAAGCGCGAGCGAGGCGATCATCATTCTTTCCCGAAACCGCATGCAATTCCCCCGCAGCAATACAGGCCCGGAGACATTTGCCTCCGGGCCCAAGTTCACACTGGCTTTAGTGGTCGATCAGCCATGGCCACCATGGTCGTCATCGTCGCCGCCATGATCGTCATCCATGTCCGGCAGATCGTCGTCGCCATGACCGCCGTGATCGTCATCCATATCAGGCAGATCGTCGTCGCCATTGCCGCCGTGATCGTCATCCGTGTCCGGCAAATCGTCATCGCCATGACCGCCATGGTCATCCTCCATGTCGGTGTCATCATCGACGCCACCGCCGATGTCTTCGTTGTCGGTGTCATCATCGACGCCGCCGCCGATGTCTTCGTTGTCGGTGTCATCGTCGACGCCACCGCCGATGTCTTCGTTGTCGGTGTCATCATCGACGCCGCCGCCAATGTCTTCGTTGTCGGTGTCATCGTCGACACCACCGCCAATGTCTTCGTCATCGTCCGGGCCGTCGTCGGCGCCGTGCCCCCCATGATCATCGTCGGCGTCATGGTCCGGCGGATCGTCCGCGCCAGGCCCGCCCTGATTGCTATCATCGTCAGTCGCGTCGTCGCCGCCGCGACCTCGGTCGTCAGTCGCGTCGTGGTCGGCCGCATCGTCGGCGCCGCCTCTCGCCTGCGTTTGGGTTTGGGTTTGGGTTTGGGCGTTGGCGACATCGGCAAACGACAGCGAAAGTGCGCCCCCGGCCGCCGTCAACCCGATCACATGGGCTAGAACGGCGAGGACGTTATATTTGCTGAGCTTCATGACTTCTTCCCCGGGTTGGCGTGATCGCCATTGTTCGGGGGAAATACCTCGGCGCCGCGTTTTTATTCCGGAGGCAATGATCCATCCTGCTGAGTTTCGACAGCTTCGCTCCAACCACCCGAAATCAGGCGCCGTTCTTCGCTTTCCTCGACTAAGGCCGCGTCTCCGAGCGCGTTCAAAACGACGGACAGGGCGGAGTTCGCCGCACCTGCTGTGTGAAACGCGCGTGCCTCATCGGCCGCGTTTGCAATGGCCACAATGGTCCAGGCGCCACCGTTGCGGCAGGCGACGGCTTCGCTGGTCGTTTGACCGGACTGGGCGCGGAATTGCCGGCACAGACGCCCGTCCGCCTGCCGTACGGTCATTGCAACCGTAACCGTTCCGACGCCGGTTTGCTCGGTTTCCCCGGCTTGTAGCCGATCAAGCGCACCTTGGACTTGCGACGCCATGCGCGGAAACGAAAGAGGCGATGTGGTCTCCCGTCCCACCAGCAAGCCAAGCACGCATGCCGCGGCCATCGCCGCGACGGGACGCGCCCATTGGGGGTAGGACTTGAGAACCGGCGGCGCATTCAGAATGCGTTGCGCGACGGCGTGATCGTTGGGTGAATTGGGCAATGAAATCGCCTGGCGAAGTGTCTCGTCGCCACGCCGAAAAATAAACATGCGCGCCGCCGCGCCTGGATTATCTGCCATCCCGCGCGCCGCCTCAGCGCGGCGCTCTTCGCTCAGCTCTCGATCGAGGAAGGCGCTAAGGTTTTCATCATTCATCGCGAGAGCCTCGAACTTCTGTAGGCGGAATTTCAGTACGAAAGCCGGCTGTTATCGCAGCGCGAGCCCGTGCGAGCCGGCTCATGATTGTGCCAATGGGAACGCCCAGCGTTTCGGCGGCGTCCTTGTAAGAAAAGCCCTCAAGCACGACCAAAGTGAGTACGGAGCGTTGATCCTCCGGAAGCGCCGCGAAGGCTTGGGCCATGCGTCTAAGCGTATCGCGAGCTTCGATCTCCGGCAGCATTTCGCCAAACGGGCTAGTGGAGTCATCCAGAGGCACATATCGCCGCCTAGCGTCGCTCTTCCGCATGTCCAGCCACTCATTCTGCATGATCTTGAAGACCCAGTTGTCGAGCGGACGGGTTCGATCATAGGCCTTCACGCTTCGCACCGCTTTTTCCGCCGTCGCTTGCAACAGATCATCGCTCGCGTCCCCCGAGCCGGTGAGGGCGAGGGCGAAGCGACGCAACCTCGGCAAGAGTGCAACGAGGTTCTCGCGAAATCTGCGCTCGTCTGGCGACATAAAGCCCACGTAATACCCCGACGCTGAGCAATTATTCCCGCAGCCTCTGGATTTTGCTATGCTGTTCCCCAGGAGAGATCACGTGAGAGCGCTTTGGGTGGCATTGGCGATCGGCGCGGCGGCGCTCGTGGCCAATGTGCCTGGCCGTGCGTTGGCCGTCCCAGGCGGTGGTGGTGAAGACGATTTCGGCCCGGCCGATATCGATGAGCCGGATGCGCCAGACCTCGAGGCGCCTGACGAGATTGATCCGCCGGATCTTCCCGATGAAGCGCTCGACGCACCCGATTCCGTTGACGAGCCAGACATTCCCGACGTTGAAGAGCCAGACGCGGTCGATGCACCAGATGTCGACCAAGCTGAGGTGGAGGAAGCTGGCGATATCGAAGATGGCGCGCCCGACGCCGAGCCGGATGAGGTTGAAGAAGACGACGGCGGCAGTGATGACTTCGACGAGCAATCCGACGACGACTCTGACGAGAATCTATCCGGCAGTGGTCATGGTGGCGACGACGAGTCCGAGGGTGAAAACTCCAGTCACGGCGGCGGCGATGCGAACGGCGGTGGCTCCGGCTCAAGCGGCTCCGGCGGCGGGGACGATGACGCCGACATCGTGGAGCGTCATCGCTCGGGGCCGATCGAAATCGAGAGCGATGAGCACGGGCAAGAATATCTAGCTCGAGAGGTCCTGCTCGCCGGTTCGGCAGAAGACGTGTCGGCGGCCCAGCGCGAAGGTTATCGACTCATTTCCGATGACACATTGGGCGGCGATGATCGCCGTCTCGCGCGCTTGTTCGCTCCAGATCATCTGGAAACCGCTGTCGCTGTTGCCAGCCTTCAAGCGCTGATCCCCGATTCAATCGTCACGCCGAACACGGCTTATCGCTCAACCCAAGCCGGGCGCCCCAGAAACGCATCCACAGCACTTTCATCGCGAGAACCGCCGCGTAATATCGTGATTGGCGTGATCGACACAGGCGTCGATGCGACCCTGACCAATGAAGGCGTCGTCGCTACACGCGCGTTCGGGCAAGGCGGCTACTCCGTCCGCGAGCACGGCACGTCGGTGGCGGCCATCCTCGCGGACCAGCGCGTGCGCATGCGAGTGGCCGATGTGTTCGGAGGCACATCGCGTGGCGACCCGGTGGCGAGTGCGAGCGCAATAGCAGGCGCCTTGCAATGGATGATCGACGCGCGTGTGCCGGTGATCAATATCAGCATAGAAGGGCCCTCGAACGAGATCCTTCGACGAATGATCGCCGATGCGGCGCGCGAGGGCTTCGTCATAGTGGCCGCAGCCGGCAATGGCGGTCCGCTTGCCGATCCGGCATTTCCGGCTGCCTATGACGGCGTTGTAGCGGTTACGGCGGTCGACGGCAGCGAGCGGCCTTATCTGCGCGCCAATCGTGGCGAGTACGTAGACTTCGCCGCATTCGGCGTTGGCGTGCCTGTTCAACTGGGCGACAGCACGTTGACAGTGTCCGGCACCTCATTCGCCGCGCCGATTGTGGCGGTGCGGATAGCCGAACGCCTGCCAGCGCCATCACCTGAGGCGGCGTCGCTGGCCATCGATGCCGTCCGCAATGCGGCCGTCGATCGCGGCGCTCCGGGTCATGATCCTATCTATGGGTGGGGCGTGGTCCGCGCGCATCAGTGAGGCAAGGCCTAAGCCCGGCGAAGATGAAGGAGGCTGACAGCGCCTGCGGCTAGCGTTAGCGCCGCGCCGAGCGTCAAGCCGACGACGGGTGCATCGTCGAGTGGCGCCCAGCGAAACATCAAGCTCATGGTCACCGCGCCAAAGATTTGTCCGGTCAGGCGTGCGGCGCTTTGCAGACCGCCCGCAGCGCCGCTGCGTTCGGCAGGCGCCGACAGAAACATGCTGCGGTTGTTTGGAACGTTGAACAAGGCGAAGCCCGCGCCGCACAACGCCATGCAAAGCACGAACTGGAGTGGCGCAGCCTGTGGGGACGAAAGCGCCGCGGTGGCAAGACCCACGGCCATCATCATTCCGCCCGCGAGGCAAAGCCAAGCCGTTGCGGCGGGCTTTGCAAGCTGTCCGGCTATCGGTCCCGACGCAGCGATCGCAAGCGGCCATGACAGCAAATAGACGCCGGTCATGATGGGTGACAGGCCGGTATTGCTCTGCAGCTCGAAGGTCAGCGCGATCAGAGCGGCTGTTTGCCCGGTGAAGCAGAGAATCGAAGCGGCGACCGATATGCGAAACGCACGAGTCCGCAGAAGGTCCAGCGGGACCAATGGCGTCTCGCGACCACTCTCGCGACGAATGAGAGTCAATGCGCAAACGAGGGCGATCGCCAATAGGGCGCCGCCAGCCGGCGCCTGTGAAGGCAGGGCCTGAGCGCCGATAACAAGGCACATAAACACAATGGCGTTCAGCGCCCCGCTGATGGGATCGATGGAGCGCCTGGATGCGGTCGTTTCTGGAAGAGCCTGGGCGGCGAACAGCACCAAAGCGCCAATTGGCAGGTTGAAAGCGAACAGCCACGGCCAGGGCGCAAACGAGAGAATAGTCGCCCCAATGGTCGGACCAGCAGCGGTCGAAAGCGCCACCACAACCGCATTCCAACCAATCGCGGCGCCAAATTGGTCCACTCGAACGACCGCGCGAAGCAGCGCGACCCCCAACGCCATAATGCCGGCGCCGCCTATTCCTTGCAGAAAACGCGCCGCCACTAACCACTCAAGCGATGGCGATAGGGCGCACAGAAGGGATGCCGCTGTGAAGAGCCCCCCACCGGCGGTGAAGACGCGCCGGTAGCCAAAGCTCTCGCCCAAGGTGGATGCGGGTAGGAGCATCATCACCAAACCAAGTTGATAGGCTGTGATGACGTTCACCGCGGCCGCTGGTGACACACCTAGAGAACGGCTGATTGTTGGGAGTGCGATATTGGCGATCGCTGCATCGAGAACCGCCATCGCCATTGCGGCAAGCACCGCAACGATGGCTATGCGTTGTGACAAGTGCGGCGCCTGCGTCCCGAGAGTGTCCATTGTTGTTACGGCGCGCTCCAAAACCCGCCGCGCTGGACATATCTTGTGATCTTGTGTTCGACAGTGTCTTCACGCTTCAAGTCGCGCTCGGTGAAGCGAAACAGCAGGGCCGGACCGGACACGCACAAGGTGTCGTGGATGTCGCCTGGGAGATAAACCTGGGCTTGACCTGGCCTCACAAGCGTTGTGCTGCGCCTGACCAACCTCGCCTTGCCCGCGTCCGCGCTGACCGGCGCGTATGCGCCCATCTCGCTCTCGCCCTGCTGCACCGCGTAGATCACCCATGCGCGACCGTGATCGTGCGGCGGGCGGTAGAGGCCCGGCTTCTCGACGTGCGCCAGAAGGACGAAACCGTGCTTGGGATCACGATAGAGTTCTCGACTCGCGGGTTGGTCGCGCAGGAGCTCAGCCAGCCAAGGTTCGTCCGCGGATGCTTTTGCAAGCGCCTCAACATGGCGTCTGGTTGCCTCGACCAGTTCAGTCGTGACGGGTCCCCAGATGCTGCTGATGCCTGCCATCGCTTCGTCGAGCGTGTCCTTTGACATGTGTTTCTCCCACAGTGTGAGAGAGACCTACATCTCGGTGAGGCGTGGCGGAACGCGCATGCTTTGCAAGTTATCCGTGCGTCTGACGCCATGTCATGCTACGGGAGGAGCATGTTGGCGCCCGACCTCAATCTTCTCGTCGCGCTGGACGTGCTCTTGGCCGAGGGCAGCGTCGTCGGCGCAGCTGACCGGCTGGGGCTTAGTTCGTCGGCGATGAGCCGGACGCTCGCGCGCTTGCGCGAGGTGACCGGCGATCCGCTTTTGGTGCGGGCCGGGCGAGGTCTTGTGCCAACGCCGCGAGCCCTCGAACTTCGCGAGCGCGTTGGGCCGATCGTTCAAGAAGGACAAGCGGTGTTGCGGCCGGCGGAGATGTTGGACCTCTCGGCGGTGGTTCGGACTTTCACGCTGCGCACCAGCGACGGCTTCGTCGAGAATTTCGGGCCACAATTGCTGGCGCGGGTGAGCGCTGAGGCGCCAAGCGTCAGGCTGAATTTTCTCCAGAAACCCGATAAAACAAGTGCGCCAATGCGTGAGGGACGCATCGACCTTGAGACCGCCGTGATCGAGCCGTCGATGGGGCCTGAGCTGAGGACGCAAGTTTTGTTCAGAGATCGCCTTGTCGGCGCCATTGGCGCATCTCATCCATTGGCCCGCAAGAAGATCACGGTGGAGCACTATGTGGAAGCTCGTCATGTGATTGTCTCGCGAACGGGCCTTGATGAAGATGCTGTTGAACGAGCCTTCCTCCCGAAGAGTCTGGCCCGGCAAGTAGGCAGCGCTGTCGGCGGTTTTGCGACGGCCCTTGCGCTCGCGCGTCGCACACCTTTCATAGCGACGGTGCCTGATTTGCACACAGCGGCGCTCCGGGAGGGCATGTACACCTTCCCGCTGCCAGTTCGCGCCACAAGCTTCGCCGTCTCAATGGTCTGGCACCCCAGGCTTGACGCCGACCCGGTCCATCGCTGGCTGAGAGCGTGCATGCGCGCGGTGTGTACGCCGGATTGAACACTGCCGCGGGCCTCACACAGCTGGCGTTTGGCGCAGCGTGATGTTGCGTGGCGCGCGATTGACCGGAGCAGGCAAAGCGTCTGTTGAATGGCGACCATGCCGCAAACGATTTTCCTGAACTCGGCCAACCGGCTCCGCAACGGATGGTGGATCGCCATCTTCTTGGCGATGCTGACCGCGCTGCTATTACCGCTGATAGTTCTGGCTGACCGCGGTGATGGGCGCGTGCCGCTTTACCAGCAGCTGGGCATAATCCTGGTTGCTTCGCTTCTTTGCCAAGCCATGCGGCGTGCCTCGGTTGCCGAGCTTCTTGGTGCGCTCGACTTTCGTTGGCTCCGCGAATTGTCCTTCGGCTTGGTGTTGGGCGCCTTGCTCATGATCGTTCCGGCTGCATTCCTGCTCCTGATTGGAGCGGTCAGCTGGCAGGTCAATCCCGATGCATGGGCGGTGCTTCCAGCAACGCTCGCGCTCCTGTTGACGGCTGCTGCGGCTGAAGAATTGCTGTTTAGAGGGTTCATGTTTCAACGCTTGGTCGCTGGCCTAGGCGCCTGGCCGGCGCAACTCGCCATGGCCGCTCTTTTCACGCTTACGCACGCAGACGCCCTCGGAACGCTTGGCGATCATGGCTTTCTCGCGGGCGCGAATATCTTCTTCGCGTCGCTGCTTTTTGGACTCGCGTTTTTGCGAACGGGAAGCTTGGCGCTTCCGATCGGGATTCACTTCGCAGCCAACGCGGTGCAAGGACCGTTGCTGGGCTTTGGCGTGAGTGGGGGCGATGCGCCCGGATTGCTTGTGGCGACAACCCAGCATGCGTCCTCGTGGCTAACCGGTGGTGAGTTTGGGCTCGAAGCGAGCGCGCCCGGATTTGTCAGCGTGGTGGCGCTGATCGCGATCGTGTGGCGTTTGCCTCGGCCTGGAAGAAAGACCGCCTAGCTCCTGGGAGCGAGGCCATCGCCGACGAAGCTACGTACGGCCTCCACAAACCATGCGGGTTGATCGAGGTGGATGTAATGTCCGCTGCCGCTTGCGACGCGTTGACGTGAGCCGGGATAGCGCGTGGCGAGATCGCGTTGAGCCGCCGACCACAAAGCATCAAAAGCGCTTGGGTGTGCGGATGTTGATCGAGACAGAACAAGCGTAGGCGTGCTGTGCCGCCCTTGAACACGCTCGACCTCGGCGGCTGTTTCCGGCAGCGCCGCCAGTTCGGCGCGACCGCCAAGGGGCAGGGTCCAGGCCATTGATGCCGGCAAAGCGCACGATGCGATGCCGGCAGTTTCGCAGCGGCGTGTGAAATCTGCGGGCCGGGACTCTTCAAGGACTAGGCCTGCGACTTGGCCCGGATGCCGGGCCGCGAAGTACTCTGCATAAAGCCCGCCCAGCGAGTGGCCCGCCAATACATAAGGGCCGTCGACGCCAGAATGCTCTAAGAGCGCGGACAGCTCGCGCTCGGCGGCTTCTGCGTCTCTGACACCCAAGACATCGTCGCTCGCCCCGTAACCGGCGCGATCATAGATGATCACTGTTGTCGTCGTCGCGAGTTCGGACGCGACATGCTCAAAGGTGGCCATGCCATCGCCCAGGCCAGCGATCATCACGATTGTGGGCTGGCCCGCGCCCAGCACGCGATAGGCGACGCGATGTCCGTCCGCCTCGGCGAAGCGCACATTACGTGGCGCGGTGGCGCACGACGTCACGCCGAGCAGGACCGCTGCCGACAGAACCAGTGCCTGGGCCGACCGGCGCGCGGTTGAGGCGTGGTGGGCGGGAGTGTGGTGGGGCTTCATCGGAGGCTCGCGGATCATTTGTGCCGAGCCTCCTCTTAAGCCGTGCGCGGGGTGCTCGGCTTGAATGAAACGGCTATTTTTGTGTGTGGCGGCAGCGGGCTTAAGCTTCAACGCGCGGCGGATTGTTCTATGATGCCGCCATGAACACGCTCGCCTCGGGTCGCATCGTTTTTTGGGAGGGCGGTAGCCTTTGGGTGTTCGACGTACCCGGCGCGGCCGACGGGCCAAGCCGCACAGAAACGCACGCTCACCACGCGTTCCAACTCACATTTTCGTTGGGCGGCAACCTCAGCTTCCACGTTGAGCGCGGAATTGTGTCGGGCCCGTTCGCCATCGTGGCGCCCGATACTCTCCATGCCTTTGAAGCGCGTGGCTTGGTTTCGCATCTGTTTATTGAGCCCGAAAGCCGTGCCGGGCGCACGCTCGAGCAATTGCTGCAAGGCCAACCGGCGGCGACGATGACGGCTGCACAGGCGCAGGACGCGCCGCGGCTCATTCTTGAGGCTTTCCAACATCCGAGCGATCCGATTGGCGCGCTTCGCGACGCAGGAACGAGGATCATCGACCGCATCGCTGGCCATGCACGTGTGATCGAGCCCGATCGGCGCGTCCGCCTCATCATCAAATGGGCGAGCGAGAATCTCGATCGAACCCTGGGTATTGAAGAGGCCGCGCGAGAGGTGGGTCTTTCCTCAAGCCGGGCAAGCCACCTCTTTGTGGAGGAAACCGGTCTGCCGTTTCGCACCTATGTGCTGTGGCAGCGTTTGGTTCGCGCCGTCGATGCGCACATTGCCGGCAGCACCCTGACCGACGCGGCGCAAGAAGCGGGGTTTGCCGATTCCGTCCACCTGAGCCGCACGTTCAAGCGCATGTTCGGCTTGCCGGCGACCGCACTCGAAATGTTGTAGCCGTTTCGTTCAAGCGCCGCGACGTCCCGAGCGATAGGAAGCGGGTGTCCTCACGGACGCCAATCAACGCCTAGCCCACGGAGACACAGATGAGTGATGCCCCTGAACAACTGCAAAAAGCGCCGACCGCCGATGACTGCGCCTGCGGCCCCAATTGCCAGTGCGGCGACGCTTGCCGCTGTGAGAGCGGCTCGTGCGCATCAGACTGCATCTGCGCGCCGTAAACGATAGCCCCGGGCCTTTCCACGGAAGGCTCGGGGCGATTGTCGCGCCTCGCAAATTCAAGAGAGTGATCATGGAATACCTAGTCGGATTGGCCCTCGGACTCGCGGCTTGCGGGCTCGGGACGATTGCCGGATTTGAGCGAGACCGCGCCTTCTATCCGGTCATGATGATCGTGATCGCCTCTTACTATGTGCTGTTTGCCGTCGTCGGCGGCGACGGACGCGCGCTCAACACTGAATTTGCCATCGCGATCGTGTTTGCGTGCCTAGCAGTGATTGCATTCAGGACCAGTCTTTGGATTGTTGCGGCGGCACTGTTAGGCCACGCCGGCTTCGATCTGGTTCATGGCCATGTCGTGACGAACCCGGGCACGCCAACTTGGTGGCCCATGTTCTGTGCGAGCATTGACGCTTTCGCTGGGTTCTACCTCGCGTGGCGGCTTGCCTCGAGGCGTGTGGACGAGCGCAATCGCCTGACCTTTGGTAACCGCATCCGCGCCTACGTCGAAATCGAACTCAACGCCGCTCAAGCCGCAGAGCGGGCTGGCGACGCGAGAGGCGCATTTCGCCACTTGGAACGCGCTCATGTTCTTGGGCAAAATTCGACGGTGCAACATGTTCGCGTGCATCTGCGAATGCTTGCGTGGGGGTTACGCCATCACAACAGCCGCGAAATTATGGGTCAGGTCACCCGATTGATCGGCGCGGCGACCAAGACATGGATCGGCCTCGTCCCTCAAGGAAACACCGGCGGGGCACGTGTGAGCGCGTTCAAAACGATGCCAATCCCCGACGATCTCGCCGACCTCATCGATGTCGCCCGCTCGCCAGAACAATGGCGCAACTGACGGACCAAGGAGAAATTCCCGATGAAATTCGTTGTGAAGTCTTTGATGTGGCTGGCTGGTCTGATTGCCGTCGCGGCTATCGGATTTGCCGTCGTCCTAGTGCAAAGCGCTATCCGACCGGCGCGCACCATTGGCGTGCAGGTGGTCAGCGCGGGCGACGATCGAAATCAGCCTATCACAACGGTCGTCTACTATCCCGCTGAGGGCGAGGCGAAGCTGACCTGGTTGGGCGCCACGCCTGCCTTCCTCGCCAGAGAGGCGCCCGTCACCGCTGGCCTTCATCCGCTGATCTTGATCTCGCACGGAACCGCAGGTTCGCCGACAAGCCATCTTGATACCGCTGTTGCTTTGGCCGAACGGGGGTTCATCGTCGCGGCGATCGTCCACAACGGCGACAACTATCGCGATCAGTCGTCTGTCGGCCAGGCCGGTTGGATCAGTGGTCGAGCGCACGAGGTGGTACGCGTTACCGATTACATGCTAGAGGCTTGGAGCCAGCGTGCTTCAATCGACGCAGACCGCATCGGATTGTTTGGTTTCTCGGCGGGCGCCACGACGGCTCTAGTAAACGTCGGCGCCGCACCGGATTTCGGACGTGTCGCGGAAGCTTGCGAGTCGCGTCCTGAATTGGTCTGCCAGTTGCTGTCGCCTGGCACGGTGCTCAACAACCCGCTTGCAAGCGCGCATGACAGCCGCATCAAAACTGTCCTTTTAGCCGCCCCGGGCTTTGGCATGGCATTCAGTCCGGACAGCCTCCAAAACGTGACGATCCCGGTCGATATCTGGGTTGGCGTGACCGACAGCAACACGCCGCCGGCAACGAACGCCATCGCTATTGCACGGTTGTTGCCCTCACATCCCAGCGTCCACGTTGTCGAGGGCGCCGGCCACGCCTCGTTCCTCGCGCCCTGCGGCGTCACACGAGTGCTTATGCCGCCCATGGTATGTGCCGACACGGCGGACTTCGACCGAGCAGCATTTCATCGCACCTTCAATGCGGAGGTCGTGTCCTTCTTCGTCCGGAGCCTGAACTATTCAGGCTGAAAGAATTGAAGGATACCCCATGCTCGCCGTTACTTGCCGCCGCTACGGTCCACCGGACGTTTTGAAGCTCGAAGACGTGACGCCCCCCACGATCCGTGCTGACGAAGTGCTTGTGCGCGTCCGGTCGAGCAGCGTGACGTCTGGTGATGTGCGGATGCGTGCGTTCAGCGGGGCCGGCATTTTCTGGTTGCCGATGCGGTTGTTGTTTGGCGTGCTGCGTCCAAGGAATCCCATAACAGGCATGGAATTCGCTGGAAGCGTCGAAGCGGTTGGCCAAAGCGCAACGGGCTTTCGTATCGGGGAAGCCGTCTTCGGTATGAAGATTGGCGGCGCCAATGCCGAGTTTGTCGCTGTGCGAGCGTCGAGCGCGATCGCCGCCAAGCCCGATGGGTTGAGTTTCGAAGAGGCGGCAGTGACGCCGTTTGGGGCGCTGTCGGCATTGGATTTTTTGCGAGACTTTGTCCAGATCAAGCCTGGGCAGAGGATACTGATACACGGAGCGAGCGGCGCCGTAGGTGTGTTTGCGGTTCAGCTTGCCAAGCACTTCGGCGCTCACGTCACGGGTGTATGCAGCACGGCTAACATCGATCTTGTCGCCTCGCTCGGCGCCGATCGGGTGATCGACTATTCCAAGACCGATTTCACCCAAGGTCCAGATGTCTACGATGCGATCCTCGACACCGTCGGCGGCACTTCATTTTCGAAGAGCAAGCGGGTGCTCGCGGCGCGAGGACGACACGTTTTTTTGGTGCAGACGCTGATGCAACTTGTGCAGGCGCTGTGGACGTCGGTGCGTCCCGGCAGGCGTGTCATTGTCGGTTTTTCCGGCGGCGATTCCAAAGAAGACCTCTTTCTGATCAAGCGGCTGATCGAAGATGGACAGATCAGACCGGTGATTGACCGCATGTACAGCCTTAAGGATATCGTCGACGCCCATCGTTTTGTGGACGCAGGCCGGAAGCGCGGCGGCGTCGTGCTTTCCCTCGATTGCTCGCCTGACGATGGCGCTGGGGCGCTGCCAACAAGCCACTGAATTGCGGTGCGCTATATTCGAGTAACCGCTTGAAGTGAAGTGCTCGTGGCGCGCCTCTTCTTTGTCCCCGCCGCGATCGCCAGTCGGTGGAGCAGCACCACTTGAACCGCCTAGTGATCGACGGCGGCGATGGCGGCGACATCATCACCGGCGGCTTGGGCGATGACGAGCTCATCGGCGGCGCAGGGCGCGATCAGTTCGTGCTCTACGCCGGCTTCGGCGCCGATGTGATCACCGATTTTCGACGCCGATGGCGCAGGCGGCCAAGACACGCTCAATGTCGCCGCCCTCGGCATCAATGCCGGCAATTTCTCCGCCCGCGTCACCATCACCGACCTCGGCGCCGACACCCTCGTCACCATCGACGGAACCGACACCATCCTGCTCGAAGGCGTCACCGGCGACGCCGGCAACGCGGTGACCATAAGCGACTTCATCCTCGGACCGTGAGGGCAGTCATCGGCCGAGGTCATGGACAGTGGCGCGCGCGCTAATGGCGACGGCGTCTATAGGGGGCGTAGTTGCGGTGGTGAATTCTGCGCTCGGCGCCGGTGCTCGATCCTATCGGTGGTCGCGTACACATGGGCCGGCGACCACCAAGGCGCGGACCGCCCAAAAATCCCGCCGGGCTCACCACGCGCCTAACGAAAGCGCCGCCAGTGATGGCGGCGCTGTGTTTAGTCGGCTGGCGGGACCTCAATGGGCGGTAAGGGCGCCGGGCTCGTCGGCTCGATCGACGTGCTGGGCGGCGGCACGTTCTCGGCCGGCGGCGCTGCTGGCGCGCTCCGGCGTGGCGCGACCGGGGCGGGCGTCGGCGCTGGTGCAGTCGTCTCGGTCGCCGGCGCCGGCGTTTCCGGAGCCACCTGGTAGCCCGACTCAGCGAAATCCTGTGTTTCTTCCGCCGGCGGCGGGACGAGACCGGCGCTTTGTTCGCTGGTGTTGACGAATGACATGTAGCCCCAGGCCGCGCCTGCGAGGAGGACGGCAAGAATGCCGCCGCGTACAAGCGCGCCGCTGCGGTCATGGTGCATCGGCGGCGGCTCGTAGGGGTCTCGGGGATTGTTCTGCATCTTCGGCTACTCCGTGAAGGGGGGCATGGAGCCAACCCGAAGCGCAGGCGCCGGTTCCGATCACGGTCGTGTGACGCGCAGGCAACATTCCTTTGGAAATGCGGAGAAAAGGCGCCGAACGTGCTTGGCGTAGCGGCTGCCTTTGGCGTCAATGTCGCCACCATTGTTTCGGCGGGGGACGTCCTCGGGCATCTGCCCTAGAGGATGCGCCAAAGGGGGCGATGAGGGGGCAAGGGCCGCGCCGGGAGGGGGCGCGGCCCTTCTCTTTTTCGAGTTTTGAAAGCGTTACGATTCGCTTAAAGTGATGCATTGTTGCGCAAAACTCATGCGGCACACTGGGAAAAAGGCAACGCTTCTCAGGAAAATGACGCCTTGCGGCAACGTCCGCATAGACATGGCGTTCGGCATACGCCAAAACTCAAAATTGAACGGACGAAGCAGGGAACCCCTGCTGGACGTAATCGTTCAGTAACGGGCGCTGGGGATATCAACACACGCCCGGGGTTTAAGGCGACGGCCGTGAGCGCATTAGGCGCGAAGGGCTTGCGTTTGTGATACTGGACGCAGGGGAATCACTTTGAGAGGGGTGAATATGAAATCGCGCATCACCAAAACCGTGGCGCTCGCGGCTCTGATGGCAAGTGCTGCTGGCGCAGCGAATGCGACTGAAGGCTGGTACGGCCGCGCTGACGTGGGTTGGTCTTGGGACGGCGACGCTGACGCCGACGTTTTCCCGGAGTCGAACGCGCTCGACCATGATTGGACGCAGCACGTCGGTCTCGGCTACGCGTTCAGCAACGGCTTCCGCCTCGAAGGCGAACTCGCTCACCGCTACAACCAGCTGCAAGACAACGCCCCGACGATCGTCGATGGCGACGTCCACGCTTGGTCGGCGATGGCGAACCTGTTCTACGACTTCAACCGTGGCGGCAGCGTTGAGCCCTATATCGGCATCGGCGCGGGTGCGGCTCGCCTGAATGCGAACGCCGCTGGCGCCTTCGGCCAGTTCGATGACGAAGACACCGTACTCGCCTATCAAGCCATGATCGGCGCCGCGATCTCGGTCACCGAGCAGCTCGATGTTGACGTCGGCTATCGTTATTTCTCGGCCGCTGACGCCGAAATGCAAACCGGCATCACGCCGGCTGATGATTATGACCTCCGCCACGAAGCTCTGACGGTTGGTCTGCGCTACCAGTTCGCCGCGCCGGCCGCTCCGCTGCCGCCGCCGCCGCCGGTCGTGCAAGCGCCGCCGCCGCCGCCGCCGCCGCCAGTCGTGGCTGCGTGCCCGACGTCGGAATTCGTCGTGTACTTCGAGTGGGATCGCTCGAACCTCAACCAAGCCGCGCTCGAAACCATCGACGCCGCCGTCAACCGCGCACGTCAGTGCAACGTTTCGGGCGTTGTCGTCGTCGGCCACACCGACACGTCGGGTTCGACCGCGTACAACCAAGGTCTGTCGGAGCGCCGCGCTTCGGTCGTCCGCGACGCCCTCGTGGCGCGTGGCATCGCCGCCGGCTCGATCACCTCGCAAGCGCGTGGTGAAACCGAACTCGCCCGCGCGACGCGCGACGGCGTGCGTGAGCCTCTGAACCGCCGTACGGCGGTGACGATCAGCTTCCGCTAGTCGGTCCGACCAACGGAAATGCGAGCGGGCCCGGCGAAAGCCGGGCCCGTTTTGCGTGTGCCGGCTGGCGCTGACGGCGCCCCTCTGGTAGTCCGGCGCCCATGTCTGCAGCGACACTTGCCGCATCGGCGCGCACCGCATGGGGCGCCGATATAGAGCCATTGCTGGAGCGCCTGGACGTCGAGGGCGCGGCCATGGCCGACCGCACCGAGGTCTGGTCCGCGATCAACTCCGGCTCCCACGAGCGCGCCGGCCTGGAGCGCATGCGCGCGCCGCTGATGGATGCCTTCGCCGTGTTGCCCGGCCACGTCGAGGCGGTGGCTTTACAACCCTCGCAGCGGGTGAAGCCCGAAGGCGAGGTCATGGACATCGAGCACGGCGCCTCGATCCGCATCCGCGTTCGCCCCGAAGCCAACGTGCAGATCGCGCTGACTGGCCACTACGACACGGTGTTTCCAGCGGCCCATCCGTTCCAAGCGCCATGGCGCGAGGGCGATGTGATGCATGGTCCAGGCGTCGCCGACATGAAGGGCGGGCTCTCGCTGATGCTGGCGGCGTTGCAGGCGTACGAAGCGCTGCCGGGGCCTAAGCGCGTCGGCTACGAAGTTCTGATGAGCCCCGACGAAGAGGTGGGCTCGCTCGCCAGCGCGCCGCTTCTGGCCGAGCTCGGCCGGCGTGCGCATTTGGGGCTCACTTATGAGCCTGCGCTTGCCGATGGCGCGCTTGTCGACGTGCGCAAGGGCTCCGCCAATTACAGCCTCGCTTTCAAGGGCCGCGCCGCCCATGTCGGCCGCGCCTTCAGCGACGGACGCAGCGCGGTCCTTGCCGCGGCCGAGGCAGCGCTCGCGCTCAATGGGCTGAACGGCAAGCGCGAGGGCGTCACCTTCAATGTCGGCGCCATCGACGGCGGCAGCGCCGTCAACGTCGTGCCGGAACGCGCGGTGCTGCGCTTCAATGTGCGCGTGCCGGATGCTGAAAGCGCGGCCTGGGCGGAAGCGGAAGTCGGCCGCATCGCCGGCGTTGAGCGCGAAGGCGTGAGCGCGCATCTGCACGGCGGCTTCACACGGCCGCCGAAACCGCTCACCGATCAGCAGCGCACCATGGTGAGCTGGACGCGGGCCGCTGGCGCAGCGATCGGGCTGGATCTCAAATTCCAGGCTTCAGGCGGCGTGTGCGAAGGCAACAATCTGGCGGCCGCTGGCTGTCCGAACATCGACACTCTTGGGCCGTGCGGCGGCGGCCTGCACAGCGATCAGGAATTTGTGCTGATCCCGAGCTTCGCAGAGCGCGCAAAGCTCTCTTTGCTGCTATTGGCCGGCGTTGAGCGCGGCGTGTTCGACGTGCGGAGCCTCGGCAAGTGAGCGCGCCGGCTTATGTTCTGCGCGCCGCGGGGCCTCAAGATATCGAAGGCTTCAAACAATTGCGCGAGATCGCCGGCGCCGGCTTCACCAGCCTCATGCTCGACGACAAGGCGATGGGCGAGAAGCTCGAACTCTCGCGCGCGAGCTTCGGCTCGTCCGCCTCAGACGCCGGCGCCGAGCGCTATTTCATCGCGCTTGAGCACATCGCAACTGGTGAACTCGCCGGCTGTTGCGGCGTGAAGGCGACCATCGGCGAGACGCCGCCCTTCTTCAATTTCCGCGTCATCACCGAGGCACAGTCCTCGGCGGTGGTCAACCGCCGCTTCGATATGCGCGTGCTGATCGGCGTGAACGATTTCACCGGTTGTTCGGAAGTCGGCTCTCTATTCGTCCGGCCGGAGCATCGCGCCGGCGGCATCGGCCGCGCCTTGGCGCAGTGCCGCTATATGCTGATGGCGACGGCGCCACAGCGTTTCCGCGAGCGCGTTGTCTCGGAGCTGCGCGGCGTGGTGCTGCCGGACGGCACGTCGCCATTCTGGGAGGCGGTCGGGCGTCATTTCTTCCGCATGGACTTCACGGAAGCCGACAAACTCAGCGCAACCACGGACAACCAATTCATCCTCGACCTCACGCCGCAGCATCCGATCTATGTCGATCTCTTGCCGCAATCGGCGCGCGACGTGCTGGGCCAGTGCCACAAAGACGGCGAAGGCGCTCGCCGCCTGCTGGAGTGGGAAGGTTTCTCGTTCGCCAATGTCGTCGATATTTTCGATGGCGGGCCGCTGATGAGCGCGCAGCGCGACCATATCCGCACCTTGCGCGAAGCCCGTCGCCTGCGCCTTGAAGTGGTGGCCGATGCGGCTCACGGCGCGCGCGCCTTGATCGCCACGCCGAAGCTCGGAGAATTCCGCTGCGTGCCTGCGCGCGCAGCGGTGGCCAATGGGGTGGCCGGCGTGACGCGCGAAGCGCTCGCGGCGCTGAACATGGAAGCGGGCGCGGAAGCTCTGGTGTGGGTGGACAATGCGCACTGAACTCTACATCGACGGCCAATGGCGCGAAGGCGGCGGCGACGCTTTCACCTCGCACGATCCCGCCTCCGGCGACAAAGTCTGGCAGGGGCGCGCTGCAAATGAAGACGACGTCGCCGAAGCGATGGCGGCTGCGCGGCTGGCTTTCCCCGCTTGGTCGCGCCGTAGCCCGGAAGAGCGTGTCGCCATCGTGCGCGCGTTCGGCAAGGCGATCGAAAAGCGCGGCGAGGAGATCGCGCGCACCATCAGTCGCGAAATGGGCAAGGCGCTGTGGGACGCCAAAGGCGAAGTCCAAGCCATGATCGGCAAGATCGAGATTTCGATCCGCGCCCAGGCCGAGCGCGCCGGCTTCCGCGAAGAGCAAGCCGCGTTCGGCGCCATGACGTTGTCGCATCGCGCGCACGGCGTGCTGGCGGTGTTCGGGCCGTTCAATTTCCCGGGTCACTTGCCGAACGGCCACATTGTTCCGGCGCTGCTTGCGGGCAATTGCCTCTTGTTCAAGCCCAGCGAATTCACGCCCGCCGTCGGCGCGCTGATGATCGAAGCCTGGGACGAGGCGGGATTGCCCGCAGGCGTGCTCAATCTGTTGCAAGGCGGGCGCGAGACGGGCGCGGCCGTGCTCGACTCGCACGGCCTCAATGGCGTGCTGTTCACCGGCTCCGCGCATACTGGCGCCATCATTCACAAGAAGTTCGCCGGTCATCCCGACGTGCTGTTGGCGCTGGAACTTGGCGGCAACAATCCGCTGATCGCGTGGCCGCCCGTCGATGCGCAAGCGGCCGCCAATCTGATCGTGCATTCGGCCTTCGCCACCAGCGGCCAGCGCTGCTCGTGCGCGCGCCGCTTGATCGTGCCGGAAGGCAAAGCGGGCGACGACATTATCGCGGCCCTGGCGGCGCTGACGCCGAAAATCAGCGCCGGCTTCGCCAACCAAACGCCTGAGCCGTTCATGGGGCCGCTCGTCAACGCGGTCGCGGCCGAACGCGCGGTGAAGTTCGAGCAGGGGCTCATCGCCATGGGCGGCAAATCGATCGTGGCGGTGAAGCGCGAGGGCGCGCTCGCTTATCCTGGCATCGTCGATGTGACGGGCTTGTCGCCGCCGGATGAGGAATTGTTTGGCCCAGTGCTGCAGGTCTATCGCGTGACCGACTTCGATCACGCGCTCGACGTCGCCAACACCACGCGCTTCGGTTTGGCCGGCGGCCTGATTAGCGACGATCCTGCGCTCTGGGCGCGGGTGAAGAACGAAATGCGCGCCGGCATCCTCAATTGGAATCGGCCCACGACAGGCGCGTCGGGCGCGATGCCGTTCGGCGGCCCGGGCCTTTCCGGTTCGCTGCGCCCGAGCGCCTATTACGCGGCCGACTACGTGGCTTATCCGGTGGCCACGCAGCTTTCCGAAAAAGCCGCGTCAATTCCTGCGCCGGGGCTGCCGGCGTGACGGCCGGCGCCGAAGAGATCAATTTCGACGGCCTCGTCGGGCCGACGCACAATTATGCCGGCCTCTCCGAAGGCAATCTCGCCAGCGCGCGCAACGCCAACACAGTGGCGCGCCCGCGCGACGCGGCGCTGCAGGGCATCGCCAAGATGCGCCGCTTGCGCGCTTTGGGGCTCGCGCAAGGCGTGCTGCCGCCGCATGAGCGGCCCAACATCGCCTGGCTGCGCTCCTTGGGCTTTAGCGGCAGCGATGGCGCGGTGTGGGAAGCCGCCTGGAAGAGCGAACCCACCATCGCCCGCGCCGCGCTCGCTGCATCCGCAATGTGGGCCGCCAACGCCGCCACCATTTCGCCCAGCGCCGATTGCACCGATGGCAAGCTGCACGCCACCGTCGCCAATCTGCAGACCATGCTTCACCGCATCCTCGAGGCAGATCAAACCGAACGCACCTTGCGCCGCTTGATGCCGGATGAGTCGCGCTTCGCTGTGCACGCGGCGTTGCCGCCGCATGACGCGCTCTCGGACGAAGGCGCGGCCAACCACATGCGCATGACGGCCAGCGTCGGTGCGCCGGGTGTTGAGATTTTCGTCTATGGCCGCGAAGCGGGGGCGCCGCGCACGGGTTTTCCGGCGCGTCAGACGCTTGAAGCTTGCCGCGCCGTCGCGCGCCGCCACGTGCTCGATCCCGCGTGCACCGTGTTCGCGAAGCAGGCGGCGGGCGCGATCGACGCCGGCGCGTTCCACAACGATGTCGTCGCCGTGGTGCACGAACATGTTTTGTTTCATCACGAGGACGCGTTCGCGGACAAAGCGGCGCTCTACGCTGAGGTGCGCGCCAAGGCGCAAGGGTTCGCGCCGGTGTTCGTCGAAACGCCGCGTGCGCGCGTGGGCCTGGAGGATGCGGTATCGTCCTATCTGTTCAACTCGCAGCTCGTGCGCCTGCCGGGCGCCGCGTCGCTCACGCTGATTGCGCCAAGCGAGGTGCGCGAAAACAACAGAGCGGCGGACTTCGTGCGCGAGATGATCGCTTCGCCAAACGCGGCCATCGGCGCGGTCGAGTACGTCGAGGTGCGCGAGAGCATGCGCAATGGCGGTGGCCCGGCCTGTTTGCGCTTGCGCATCGTGATGACGCCGGCAGAGCGCGCCGCCGCCGCGCAAGGGTTCTTCCTGGACGACGCGCTTGCCGAGCGACTGGAAGCATGGGTGCGCAAGCACTATCGCGAAGAACTGGCGCCGGGCGAGCTCGGCGATCCTGCGCTGGTGGGAGAGACGCAAACCGCGCTCGATGAACTCACGCGCATTCTCCCACTCGGCGGCGATTTCTATCCGTTTCAGCGCACATAAAAATCGGCGGCCACTCCGCGCGACCGCCGATCTTTTTCGCATCTGTCGTTGAGCCTAGTTCAAGCTCTCCGGGCGCAGTTTGTAGCCGCCTTCGTCCGTCTCATCGAACAGCAGCTCGATTTGCGGGTGCTCGACCGGTTCGCCGGTCTCGTCCACCATCAGGTTCTGCTCGGACACGTAGGCGACGTAGTGGCTGTCTGAATTCTCAGCGAAGAGGTGGTAGAACGGCTGATCGCGGCGCGGCCGGATCGGCTCGGGGATGGCCGTCAGCCATTCCTCGGTGTTGGAGAATTCAGGATCGACGTCGAACACAACGCCCCGGAACGGGAACAGCTTGTGCTTGACCACCTGACCGATGGAGAATTTCGCTTCACGCATGTTCTCCTCCATTCACTCCTTCTACGACCTCCCAATCTCTCGCAGTTGGTAAGGTATGTACGGGGAACGCGCGCCACAAGGATTGGAGCCCGGGACACGAATTTGTGTGCCGCGAATAGCCGTTAGCTGTGTCGTAGAAGGCGCGCCGAGCTGCGATCAGGGCTGAAAAGCGGCGAAACCGACTGTCCCGGCGCCCAGATTGGGCTACCATCTTGGCTGAAACGGAAACATGCGCGGGCGAGGCGATTCGTCCGCTGGATTGGTTAGTCATGGGCAGAGATGGGCGGGCGCAGGCGTCGCGAGGCGACGCGCGCCCCGGCTCGCGGTCGCGAGCGCCGTTGTTTGCGGCGCTCGACCTCGGCACCAACAATTGCCGCCTGCTGATGGCGGCGCCGACGGGCGATGGCGGCTTGCGCGTCGTCGATGGCTTCTCGCGCATTGTGCGTCTCGGCGAAGGTTTGGCCCACACCGGGCGCTTGAGCGAAGCCGCGATGGCGCGCGCCTATCAGGCGCTGGCGGCGTGCGCGCAGCGCATCGAAGCGCGTGCGCCTGTCGCCATCGGATGTGTGGCCACGCAAGCGTGCCGCGCGGCGGCGAACGGGCAAGTGTTCTTGAACCGCGTCGAGAAGGATCTCGGCCTCAAGTTTGAAACCATCAGCGCCGAACAGGAAGCCGTGCTCTCCGTACTTGGCTGCGCCAGTCTGCTGGAGCGCCAAGCCGAGTATGCGATGATTGTCGATATCGGCGGCGGTTCGACGGAAATGTCGTGGGTGTCGCCGTCGGCTGTGCTCGATGGCGGCTTGCAGCCGCCGATCTTGTCGTGGGGCACCTCGCCGCTGGGCGTGGTGACGCTGGCGGAGGAGGACGCCGAACCAGAGGGCGCGAACGTGGCTTGGTACGAAGCGCTGGTGACGCGGCTGGCGGAGCAGATCGCGCAAGTGGGGCAGGCGCAGCATTTGCGCGAGCTGTTTGCGCAGGGGCGCGGCCACATCATCGGCACGTCCGGCACTGTGACCAGTCTCGCCGGCGTCTATCTTGATTTGCCGCGGTACAACCGCGCTCGCGTGGACGGCATGTGGTTCGACGTCAGCGATTGCCGCGCGGTGATCCGCAAGTTGCTGGCGCAGACGCGCGATGAACGCGCCGCCAATGCGTGCATTGGCAAGGACCGCGCCGACCTCGTCGTCATGGGCGGCGCCATTCTCGATGCGGTGCTGCGCGTATGGCCCGCGCCGCGCATCCGTGTCGCGGACCGCGGGCTGCGCGAAGGCGTGCTGATGCGCCTGATGGCGGAGCACGGGTTCGCACAATGAGCGGCGCCGACGAACCGCCGAAGCGCCGCTGGACCGGCAAAGCCAAAGCCGGCGCCGGCGAACGTCAGCTGACCACGCGGGTGAAAAACAAGAAGCTCGACGAAAGCTCGAAGAAATGGATCGAGCGTCAGTTGAACGATCCTTACGTCGCGCGCGCGCGGGCGGAAGGCTATCGCGCCCGCGCCGCCTACAAGCTGCTTGAGCTCGACGAAAAATTTCACGTCCTCAAGCGCGGTCTGCGCGTGATCGATCTGGGCGCGGCGCCAGGCGGGTGGGCGCAGGTCGCCGTGGCGCGCGGCTGCAAAGTCGTGGGCGTGGATCTGCTGCCGGTCGATCCGATGCCGGGCGCGCAATTTTTTCAGATGGACATCCTCGCCGACGAAACGCCGGGCGTGTTGATCGCCGCCTTGGGCGGGGCGCCCGATCTGGTTCTCTCCGACATGGCCGCTAACACCACTGGCCACACCAAGACCGATCAAATCCGCACTGGCGCACTCGCTGAAGCCGCCGCGGAGTTCGCCATTGCGCATCTGGCGCCAGGCGGCGCGTTCGTGACCAAGGCCTTTCAAGGCGGGCTCGACAGCGCCCTGCTGATGCGCCTGAAGCAAAACTTCGCCAAAGTCAGCCACGCAAAGCCGCCCGCCAGCCGCGCGGAAAGCGCCGAGGTCTACGTGGTGGCCACGGGGAAGAAGGCGTGAAGCTCGCTGGTGCTCACGGCTTCAAGAAATAGGATTCGATGTCCATTGCCGCGTGCGGCACGCCAATGATGGCGATCTCATCACCGTTGATCACGTAGAAAATGACGTGCGCGCCGTGCGGATAACTCCGGTAGCGGGGCGCAACTTCGTCGCGCGCACGTCCGCCGGCCGGATTGTGAGCAAGCCAAAGGAAGCGCTGCGCCAACTCTGCGAGATACTTCTCGGTTTGGCGTTCGCCCCAGTTGGCCAGCGTGTAGTCGGCGATGACATCAAGGTCGCGAAGAGCGCGGGCCGTGACGCGATAGCGGCTCACTTCCGGGCGCGCTTCTTCGCTCTCGCGACGGTGTCGGCGACGCTAAATTCCACGAACTCGCCTTGCCGCGCCTGCTTGGCGCCTTCGTCCAGATGTGCGCGCAGCACATCCAGGCGCTTGCCGCGATCTTCAAGCTCGCGCAGCGCTGCGCGAATGACTTCGCTGGCGGATGCGTAGCGGCCGCTCGCGACCTCGCGCTTCACAAATTTTTCCCAATGCGCGCCAAGGCTGAGCGAGGTGGTCGCCATTCTCAACTCCGCTATATTCAATTTGAATATATCGCTGTGCGGTTCCTGCCGCAACAGGCGCGTGCGCCTGGAACCCTAACGCAGCGCGTAGCGCACGATCGTGCGCAGCGGATCGGCGCCGTTGCCCCATTCATAAGTCTCCCACGAGAAGCCGCCGATGCCATGGCCGTTGGCGGCGCACCATTCGTGGATGCCCCGGTGCGTCAGCGGCAACGTCGTCAGCGGTCCCACATGCTCCGCCGTCGCCACACGTCCGGCCGGTGTCGAAGCGCAGAGCACGGCGCCCTGATTTTCGAATGCGGCCGTCACCTCGATGCCGAAATCGATCTCCATCGCTTGGTCGCGATGCGTCGGGTGATGGTACAGAAACACCTGCCGACCTTTGTCGCCGCCGAGGTCGGGGCGTCCCGCCAGAAAAGTTTTCACCTGCAGCAGCGCCGGCTCCCAGGCGTGCATGATGTCCTTGATTTCGACGCGCGATCTGACCGCGGCGATCAATTGCGGGGGGACTGTTTCGAGGCGGATATCTGTCATGCAGCACACTTAGCCCGCGTAGCCGGCTTGCCAACCCCGCCGAGAATCTCTACCAGCCGTCCATGGAAATCCGTGAAGCTTTGACCTTTGACGACGTGCTCCTCGAACCGGGCGCGTCCGAAGTGCTGCCCGCCGATGTCTCGACCGTCACGCGTCTGACACGCGCCATCAGCCTCAACATCCCGCTCATTTCCGCCGCCATGGACACCGTCACCGAGGCGCGGCTCGCTATCGCCATGGCGCAGGCGGGCGGCCTCGGCGTCATTCACCGCAACATGACGCCCGACGAGCAGGCCGATCAGGTGAAGATGGTGAAGAAGTTCGAGAGCGGCATGGTGATCGATCCCATCACCATCCACCCGGACATGACCGTCGGCGAAATCGTGCTGATCAAGGAAGCGCGCAAGATTTCCGGCTTCCCGGTGGTCGATCGCGAGACGCGCAAGCTGATCGGCATCCTCACCAATCGCGACATGCGCTTCGCCGAAATGCACGAGCGCGTCGCCGATCTGATGACGAAAGACGATCTCGTCACCGTGCGCGAAGGCGTGAACCCTGACGACGCTAAGCGCCTCCTGCACAAGCATCGCATCGAGCGCGTGATCGTGGTGGATGACGGCGGGCGTGTGGCGGGCCTCGTCACAGTGAAGGATTTTGAAAAGGCGCAAGCGTTTCCCAATCGCGCCAAGGACGAGCAGGGGCGTTTGCGCGTGGGCGCGGCCTCCACCATTGGCGACGCCGGCTACGAGCGCTCACTCGCGCTGATCGAGGCGGGCGCCGATGTGGTGGTGATCGACACCGCCCACGGTCATTCCAAATCGGTGCTCGAAGCGGTCGACCGCATCAAGCGCGCGTCGAACAAGACGCAGATCGTCGCCGGCAATGTGGCGACGGCCGATGGCGCCAAAGCGCTGATCGATGCCGGCGCCGATGCGATCAAGGTGGGCATTGGGCCTGGCTCGATCTGCACCACGCGCATCGTCGCCGGCGTTGGCGTGCCGCAGCTGACCGCGGTCATGGACGCCGCGGGCGCCGCGCGAAAGGCCGATGTGCCGGTGATCGCGGACGGCGGCATCAAGTTCTCCGGCGATCTCGCCAAGGCGCTCGCTGGCGGCGCGGAAGTGGCGATGATTGGCTCGCTGCTCGCCGGTTCGGAGGAAGCGCCGGGCGAGGTGCATCTCTATCAGGGCCGCTCCTACAAGAGCTATCGCGGCATGGGCTCGCTCGGCGCAATGGCGCGCGGATCGGCCGACCGCTACTTCCAGAAGGAAGTCACCGACCAGATGAAGCTGGTGCCGGAAGGCATCGAAGGGCGCGTGCCGTTCAAAGGCCCGGTGGCCAACATTCTGCATCAGCTGATCGGCGGTTTGCGCGCTTCTATGGGGTATGTCGGCGCGGCGAACTTGAAAGAGATGCGTGAGAAGGCGCGGTTCGTGAAAATCACCTCCGCCGGCTTGCGTGAGAGCCACGTCCACGACGTGTCGATCACGCGTGAAGCGCCGAACTATCCGCTCGGGAGCTGAGCCCCATGGAGAAGGGCAAGTTCATCCGCATCACGCCCTTCATGCATGTGCCTGACATCGACGCCGCGGTGCAATTCTTTGAACGCCTGGGTTTCACAACCTATTTCAGGTTCGAGGACTACGCCTACGTGCAGCGCGAGTCCGCCGGCGTGCGGCTGCTGCAGAACCGTGGCAAAGACGGCGCCCCGCCAGGCAATCGCCGCTTCAGCTACTATATCGACGTCGAGGATATCGAGGCGCTTTGTCGGGAGTTGAAGCCCGTGCTCGATACGATGCCAGCGGCCGACGTGCACGGGCCGGCGGACAAGCCCTACCGTCAGCGTGAGTTGTGCGTGCTTGCGCCGGACGGCAATCTGCTCGTATTCGGACAATCCATCGGAGGCTGATCGCCTCGTTTTGTGGGGTTCCACCCATGCGTCCCGGCGCGCGGCAGCAGGCCGCCATCGAAATTCTGACATCGCTCGAAAGCCAGCGCCAACCCGCGGCCGATGCCGTGAAGGCCTGGATGCTCGCGCATCGCTTCGCCGGCTCGAAGGACCGCGCCGAGATCGGCGACTTGGTGTTCGGCGCGCTGAGGTGGAAGCAATCGAGCGCCTGGCGCATGGGCGAGGATACGTCGCGCGCCTGGGTGTGGGGCGCCTTGCGCTGGGGTTTCGGCTGGAGCGCGGAAGCGATCGCACAGAGCCTCGAGAACGATCCCCACGCCCCAGCGCCGCCAACCGAGGCCGAACGCACAGCGCTCGCCGGCGCAAGCTTGGACGGCGCGCCGCTCCACATCGCAGGCGACTATCCCGAATGGCTCGACGCCAGTCTCGCGCGCGCCTTCGCGGAAGATCGCGCCGCCGAAGGTGCGGCGCTTGCGGCGCCGGCGCCGCTCGATCTGCGCGCCAATGCGCTGAAAACCACGCGCGAGAAACTCACCGCGGCGCTCGGCGAGAGCCCGAAACTCACTGAGCCGCCGCCAGCCACGCCATACGCGCCGAACGGCGTGCGCATTCCGTGGAAGCAGGGGCGCACGTTTCCGTGGGCGAGCGAACAGAGCTTCGTCAAAGGCTGGTTCGAAGTGCAGGACGAGGGCAGTCAGCTTGCTGCGCTGCTCTCGGATGCGGCGCCCGGCATGCAGGTTGCCGATGTGTGCGCCGGCGGCGGCGGCAAGACTTTGGCGCTCGCCGCCATGATGGAAAACAAAGGCCAGATATTCGCGCACGATGTCGATGGCCGCCGGCTCGCGCCGGTGAAAGAGCGGCTCGATCGCGCCGGCGTGCGCAACGCCCAAATTCGCGCGCCGATGCGGACGAAAGATGCGCTCGCGGATTTGCGCGCGCGCATGGACATGGTGTTCGTCGATGCGCCGTGCACCGGTTCGGGCACCTGGCGACGCAGCCCGGACTCCAAGTGGCGGCTGCGGCCCAACGCGCTGGCCAAGCGGCTTGAGGAGCAGAAGCAGGCGTTGGCGCTGGCGGCGCCGCTGGTCAAGCCGGGCGGACGGCTCATGTACGTGACGTGTTCGGTGTTGCCGGAGGAAAACGAAGATCAGGTCGCTGAATTCCGCGCCGCCTATCCCGATTTCGAGCCGGTGGCGTTGAGCACGGATTCGCCGCACGTCAAACGCGGCGAGGCGCTGCAATTCACGCCGCGCCTCACTGGCTGCGACGGGTTTTTCGTTGCCGCGCTGCGCCTCCGCTAGACTTTGATGTCGAGCGTGCGGCCTTTCTGGTCGATCAAACTATCGAAATACGCTTGCTCCTCCGCCGCCAGGCGCTCGTCGCGCGGCGACGGGCGCGAAGCTTTGGCGGCGCGGGTTTTGTCGGCGACGGCGGTGGGATCGACGCGCAATTTCTCGCGCACCAAATCCCGGTGCGTCACCGCCGCGCCAAAATCGGTGGCCGCGGCGCCTCCTTTCTGTTCGCGCGTCTCCGCACGGGGCGATGCGGAGACCGGTTCGATGCCTGACAACGCGGCCATACACGCATCATGCGACGTCGCAGTTAGTGTTTCGTTCATCTGTGTTGCTAATTTCTGATAACCACGATGAAGCCGCTCGATATCGCCATTGCCGGATGCGGCGTCGCCGGGCTTGCCTGCGCGAAGCTGCTGCGCCAGCGCGGCGCGCGCGTGGTGGTGTTCGACAAGCTTGAGACGCCGCGCCCGCTCGGCTCGGGGCTTATTCTGCAGCCGGTCGGCCTCCATGTTCTGGATGCGCTGGGCGTCGGGCCGCGTATCCGCGAACTCGGCGCGCCGATCACGCGGCTGTTCGGCAAAAGCGGGCGCCATGTCGTGCTCGACGTTCGCTATGACGCCTTGGGACGCACAGCGCCGCACGGCGTCGCCGTGCATCGCGGCGCGCTGTTCCAAGTGCTTTATGACGCCGCGCGTGCAGCCGGCGCGGAGATCGAAGCCGGACGCGACATTGTCTCGGCGCACGCCGGGCGCTTGCACTTCAGCGATGGCGCCGAAAGCGCGCGCTTCGATCTGGTTATCGACGCACTCGGCATGCGCTCTCCGCTCTCGCGCCCGCCATCGCAAAATCTGCCGTTCGGCGCGCTTTGGGCGAGCCTCGATTGGGCGGACGGCTTCGATCCTAACGCGCTCGAACAGCGCTACGAACGCGCGCGCAAAATGGTGGGCGTGCTGCCGATCGGGCGTATGCCCGGAAGCGCGCAACATCAGGCCGCGTTTTTCTGGAGCTTGCGCCACCAGGATCGCGCCGCCTGGCGCGCACGCGATCTCGACGATTGGAAAGTCGACGTGCGCACGCTCTGGCCGCAGACCGCACCGCTGCTCGATCAGATCGCGCGTCACGACGATCTCGTCTTCGCCGCCTATGCGCACCGCACGCTGGCCGACCCGGTGTCGCGCGATGTCGTGCATGTGGGCGATAGCTGGCATTGCACCAGCCCGCAGCTCGGGCAGGGCGCCAACATGGCGCTGCTCGACGCGTTTGCGCTGGCGCATGCGCTTGATGCGCAGAGCGATCTCGCCACCGCGCTCGGCGAATATGCGCGCCTGCGCCTCTGGCATATCCGCCTCTACCAGGCCGCGTCGTTTCTGTTCACGCCCGCCTACCAGTCCGACAGCGCCGCGATCGCATGGGCGCGCGACTGGATCATGTCGCCGCTCTCGCGCCTCTGGCCCGCGCCCGCCGTGCTCGCCGCGCTCGTCGCCGGCGCCTGGGGCGCGCCGCTGCGGGCGTTGGGTAGGTTGGGGCGGATTTCTACCGCTTGAGTTGAACGGGCGGTATTTTCATTTCGATCATGCAACCTATAGTGTCGCCCCGTAGGGCGTCCGGGGGGATGCATGCTGGTTGCAAATGAGGGACGTTTTTCGCGGGCCATTGCCGGCGTGTTTCGCTGGCTAACCTCCAGGGTTGGTTTGTTTTGGGTTTGGATTGTCATCGACCTCACGGTTCTCGGGGCGTTGCTTTATTGGCATTTTGAGCGAGAGCTTATTTTTCGGAACGCTGGTGATTGGTTGTGGCTGATGGCGGCAGCCTCACTGTTGCTGCTTCCTCTCCTGCTCTTGCTGCTCGACGCCTCGGACAACTATTCGTCGGGACCAGGCCCCGCACTTCCAGTAGCGACGTTGCTGGTGCTGTTCTGTCTCTCGGCTGTTGCGGTGCTGAACCACTACCTCGCGTGGAATCTGTTTTCGTCCGACCACCACCTGCAGGTTCAGGCAATTTTCTTTGCCTTCTTTGCGGTGGCGTTCATACCGCGAATATGGAGTGCGGCTGATTTCTCAAGCTTCGAAGCCAAGCGACGTTCTGAAAGAGCGTTGGCTGCACGACAGACATTCATGGCTGCGCAACGCGCGCGCTACCCGGACATCGCGCCGGCTGCGCCAAGCAACCAGTTAAGAGAAGAGCACGACGCGACCTCACTCAGCGCGTTGCTGGTTACGACCGCTGTTCTTACTATTGGAGTCCTCGCGTACCTCGCGGGGAATGGCTCGTCTTTTAGCATTCAAAGTGCGTTCGGATTTGGCCTTTGCTTCGTGGTGATCGGCTTGTTCATCGCGGTGATTGCCGTCGATGCCTTTGCAGATATCGCTTTCGTTCGTGGTGTGGGTCGCTTTTCAAGTGTGCTTGCAGCCATTGGTCGGCCGTTTGCCATCTTCTATGGGTGGATCGACACGTTCTTGGTCCGCATTGGGGCCGCGGTGGTTGGAACCGGGCATCGCAGCATGAGGATGCGCTACATTGTGTTGATTGGCACTATGGGGGCGCTGTGTGTCATGAGTCTGTATATGCCACCGCCCCTTGGCCTCATCCCGGCATTCATTGGGTTTACCCTGGCAATTGCAGTGTCGCGGCTTTGGAATTGGGTTGAGGACGACCGCGCGCTCGCCGCGCTAACCACGTACAATTCGACAGCGCCCTATAAGACAGATTTTAGAGAAGACTTTCTCGACGAAGCATTGCTGGGCTTTGCCTTCGTGTTCTTCCTAGCGCCCATGGCGATGATGCAAGCGAATTACGGCGGCGTATTTGGAGAGCACCTTTTTCAGGCGCCCTCACGCGTGGCCGTCGAAGACTGGATCGGGTTTTTCGGCGTCGAGCTGGCCAAGGCGATTCCGATGGTCGATTGGGCCGAAGTGTACAACGTCAGCATGAGCGATGACTTGATCAAGATCGATACGCCGGCTTCGAGACATGCTGTTTTTCTTGCGCGCGTTATGGTCGATCTTGTCTTGATCGCTGCCTTGCTGCAGGCGTTCAGTGTTTTGACCAGAAACCGCCACCAGAAGCAGCTCTACGACGCGGGACACATCGATAGACTAGATCCTTTCCTCGAGCGTCGAGAGTTCCTGCGCGCAATGCGCGCCGCGCAAGATGCGGAAAACTTTGATTTGGCGCGCCTGCGTCAGGCGGATGTGATCGATTTTCGTCGCTACAACGAGGACCAACTGCGGACTTTGCATGGCTCGTCGGGCGACGGTTCAACGCGAGCCTTCATCGAAGAAATTGCCAGCCAACGTGGTATGCACCTTGGAACCGCTATCGACCTCACGATTGGAATTGCCGAGTCGAATGGCAATGAAGTTGGTCTGATCAACGCATTTGAGCGTGCTCGCCAGGAACATTCGCAGCGCACCAACCTCATGGAGCCAGACGATTTGTTTCGAATTCTTACGGCGTTACGGACAAGGACGGGTCTTCGTGACTTTAAGCAGGCGGTAGTCGATCAGCTTGAGTCGGTGGCGTCCCCGCAAAGCTTGATTGATGCTCTGACTGGCTTGGCTCAAGGGGACAAGGCGGACCATTTTCTCTACGCGCGCAGATACATGACAAGGGCCATTGAACGCGCGCGTGCCCGGCTAACTTGAACGGTGTTGCGAATTTATCGCAAAAATGGCCGGCGCAGTTCACTTGCGGCGCGGCCATGCAGCTATGCAAGCGCACCCAATTGACGCCTCGCGCGACGCACTCCATTTCAGGCCATGGACAAGTCAGCCGCCGCTTTAGCGCCCGCTTCCGCCGCCCATCACGAACGCGTCCTCATCATCGACTTTGGCAGTCAGGTCACACAGCTGATCGCCCGGCGCGTGCGCGAGAACGGCGTCTATTGTGAAATCCACCCATACAACAAGGTCGACGGCGCTTTCCTCAAGGCCTTCGCGCCGAAGGCGATCATTTTCTCCGGCGGGCCGGCGAGCGTCATGGAAGGCGAGAGCCCGCGCGCGCCGAAAGAGGCGTTCACGCAAGGCGTGCCGATCCTGGCCATCTGCTACGGCCAGCAGACCATGGCCGTGCAGCTGGGCGGCGACGTCGAGGGCGGACACGCGCGCGAGTTCGGGCGCGCCGATGTCGAGATCAAGAAAAACTCGCCGCTGTTTGACGGCGTGTGGAGCGTCGGCGGGCGCTATCCCGTATGGATGAGCCACGGCGATCGCGTGACGCGCCTGCCGGATGGCTTCGAAGTGGTGGCCACCAGCGAGAACGCGCCGTTCGCCATCGCCGTGAACGAGCAGCGGCGCATCTATTCCACCATGTTCCACCCCGAGGTCGTGCATACGCCCGACGGCGCCAAGCTCTTGAAGAACTTCACGCACAAAATCGCCGGCATGAAAGGCGATTGGACGATGAAGGCGTTTCGGGCTGAAGCGGTTGCACGCATTCGCGCGCAAGTGGGCGACGCCAAAGTGATTTGCGGCCTCTCGGGCGGCGTCGATTCCAGCGTTGCGGCGGTGCTGATCCACGAAGCCATCGGCGATCAATTGCACTGCGTGTTCGTCGATCACGGCTTGATGCGCCTGGGCGAGGCCGAGCAGGTCGTCTCGCTGTTCCGCGATCACTACAACATTCCGCTGATCCATGCCGAAGAGAGCGAGCTTTTCTTGGGCGCGCTGGCCGGCGTTTCCGATCCGGAAGTGAAGCGCAAAACCATCGGCAAGCTTTTCATCGACGTGTTCGACGCGAAGGCGGCGACCGTGGGCGGCGCGCGCTTCTTGGCGCAGGGGACGCTCTATCCCGATGTGATCGAAAGCGTGTCGGCGACCGGCGGGCCGTCGGTGACGATCAAATCGCACCACAATGTCGGCGGCCTGCCCGAGGACATGAAAATGCAATTGGTCGAGCCGCTGCGCGATCTGTTCAAGGACGAAGTGCGCGCGCTCGGGCGCGAGCTTGGCCTGCCGGAGACGTTCGTCGGCCGTCACCCGTTCCCGGGGCCAGGGCTCGCCATCCGCGTGCCCGGCGAAATCACCCGCGAAAAGCTCGACACGCTGCGTCAGGCCGATGCGATTTATCTCGACGAAATCCGCAAGGCCGGTTTGTACGATCAGATCTGGCAAGCGTTCGCCGTGCTGTTGCCGGTCAAGACCGTCGGCGTGATGGGCGATCACCGCACCTACGAGCACGTCTGCGCCCTGCGCGCCGTCACCAGCACCGACGGCATGACCGCGGACTTCTTTCCCTTCGACATGAACTTCCTCGGCCGTGCCGCCACCCGCATCATCAACGAAGTGCGCGGCGTCAACCGCGTCGTCTACGACGTGACGAGCAAGCCGCCCGGGACGATCGAGTGGGAATGATTCAGGGCATTTCGCGGCGTTTCGACCGACATGACGTTTTCAGCTGATCCGATCAGGCTGCAGCCCCGCATGTTGCCGCGCCGCTGGGGACGCAAAAAGGTTCATGCCTGGTGTGAAGGCGCACCGCACGCGCCCACGCCGGTCGGTGAGATATGGATCGCGCACGCGCATAACACGACCGCCGATGGCGCACAATTCGGCGCACTCTTGGCGGAGACGCCTCAATCCATGTTGGGCGACTTGGGCCGCGCTCCGCCGACATTGCGGCTAGTCACCACCGCTGACCCAAGCGATCCAATTTTAGCGGAAGGTCCGATTGCGCTGTGGCGAATTCTTGAGGCGCCGCTCGATGCGAGAGTGAACGTCTACGATCGAACGAGCGCGTCGCCCCGCGATCTCCGGTGCCGGCGTGGCGATCTCTTTCGCGTAGGCGATGGCGCCCGCCTTGTCATTCCGGGTGGCGTAACAGCACTGGAAGCGTGCGCAAACTTCACACCGAACAACACGCCCAGCGCGGCGCGCGCCCAGCGCCTGCTCGCCGCAAGCGAGAAGCGGCATCGCGCAGCTTGGCTGCGTGACCCGGCCATGAGCGTCGAACTCTGGACCTTGCCAAAGCTGAGTTTTCTCGAGCCCGACGGTGGAACCTGTCACGTGCTGATGGCGCTGACGCCCGGCGTCACTATCGATGGTCAGCCGCTAAACCGAGGCGATGCCGTCTTCCTGCCCGCTGAAGGCAGGCGCGTCAGCATGATCGGAGAGGGGGCTCAGGTCGTGACGGTTTATCCCGATCTGGTCCCGACCGAGATTTGGAAGCAACCGCAGCCGCCAAGACCGGCGGCGCTGGCGCTCGATCCGGCGATTGTTGGAGGCGCGCCGACCAATCTTGAAGCGACGATGGCGCTGCGCCCGGCGGCGTGAGCCAATGCCGGGCCTCGCTCTCTTCATCGCTTGGAATCAAGCAGCGACAAGCGCCGCGCTTCTCGGTATGGCGGCTTTCGCGCGCCTTTATAACGGGACGTCGAAATCCTCACCGTCGCGAATGTCCACCATCGTGAACAATGGAAGCCGCGGATGTCCGCAAAAGCCGCGGATGTCCGCAAAAGCGCGCGCGCAGACGCTCCGCTAGCCTTCGCTGACGCCCGGCCGTCGGCGTGAGCGAAAGCGAATGCGATACGGGATGAGCACGATGCCTGCGATCACCGACAGAAGCGTTAGCCAGGTCACGATGACAATAAGAGGGTGGTTGAAGTCCTCGTGGTTCTGCCAATCCATGATGTGCAGCGCCCAAAGCGTATCGTAAAGTCGCCAAAGATCGGAACGACGCGCTGTGACGGCGCCTGTATTGGCAGCCACGTAGACGCTGAGGCCCCCGTCGGCGAACTGAACACGCCATGCCGGCAGGGCCCCGCGATATTCAGCGCTCTTGCTCTCCACCAAATCGGCGCTGACCGGCTCGCTCGTGAGTGTGACATGGGCGCGGGCGATGCGGATCGCTGCCTCGCGATCGAGCGGCGAGAGTTGCAGGCCGCTTGCCGCGTCGAAGAGAATGGGGGGCCCATCGGCAAACTCGGCGATAGCTACGGCGCCGCTCGCGCGTTGCTCGATGGTGATCTTGATTGGGGCGCGGCCTCTCCCATCCTGAAGGTGCGCCAGGTGGGAGAGCGACGCGGGATCGAGCGCTCTCGCGGCTGCAGTTGGGCGGATGAGGTGCTCGCTGCGGATCTGCTCGATGGGAAAGAGCGTGAAGAAGAGCCCGCTGACCACCCAGAACACGATCTGTATGCCGATGAGCAGCGCCAGCCATTTGTGGACGAACGATGCGAGCCGTGCGAGTTGCATGAAATCTACCCCGAGTGATGCTTAGTTTGTTGGCGGTCCGGTCAGTGTTGTCGCGACACCGACGAGCACGAGCGCGGCAGCGAACAGCAGGCCGTCTAGCGTGAGCGTCACCGCGAGCGCGCGCCGACCGACGTCGGGCATCTCGCGCAGTTTTCTTGTGACGACTTGTTTGTTGTAAGCGCCCAGCGCCAAAACCGCGGTTGCGGCGGTGAGTTTCGCCAAGAGAAGCTGGCCGTAGAGGCGGGTCAAAAGCGCATCGACGCCGCCAGCCAGAAGCCAGGCTAGCCAAAGCCCGAGCGCGAAGAGGATAGGGATCGCAAACAAAGCGTATTGCGTGAACCTTTCGGCGCGTCGCGTCAGCGCGTCATCGGAAAGCGCCGGCCCGGGCCAAAGTGTAATAGGTGCGGCAAACCAGAACGCGGCGATGAGCACGTGCGCGCCAACGCCCCAAGGAGCGAGTCCTGGTGTCTCCAAGGCTTGGCTGTGTCCCGTCAGCGCAAAGCTTGCCGCGATCGCAACTGCCGCCGGCGCCGCTGGCAAAACCGCGCGCGACAACCAAGCGGCGTTCAGCCCGACAACGCCGGCGACGATTGCTGTCGTGCTCGGCGCCAGCGCCGGCCAAGTCCATGCCAATGTGTCTGCGTCATAGATGCTTTCGATCGAACCGCCGAGTTGCATGCTGGTGATCGCAAGGCGGAGTCCGGCGAAGATGAGCGCGACCCACGACAGCAGCGCCGCTGAGCGCAGCACACGCGCGCGGCCTTCGCGCTCAACAATGCCAAGGCTTGCCTGCAAAACGAGACCGGCGGCAAGCAAGGCCGAAGCGTAAAGCCCAAGCTTGACCGCAAGCATCCATGGCGCGAGCGGATCGGCCTCCATCAGCCGGTGATCGTGAAGTGGATCGCGCCGGGCATCGCGTGCCCATCATGCGCCATTGTGCGCCAGGCGAGCGTATAGGCGCCGGGCGCGAGCCGCGGCAGCGGGATCGTGAACGACGTCGCCATCGTGTGGGATGGCGTGTAGTCGAGGGCGACAAGCTGGCCGGACGCGTCGGTGAGGGTGACGTTGGCGAGAGCGGTCGGACTGGAGAACGAAACCGTGAAATTTTGCGGCGACGTGGCCAACGAGGCGTTCTCAACGATGCTCGTCTCGCGAACACTTGTGTGCGCGAAAGCTGGCGCAACGGTGAGAGACATCGACGCTATCGCGATCGCAAGGATCAGGCGCTTCATCTGGAAAGCTCCGGAATGTTGTTAGTGGACCATGTAGCGGACGCGGCCGGTCATGGTGTGATTGTCGGCGCCGCTTGCGGTCCACGCGATCGTGTAATTGCCGGCGGCAAGACGCGGGAGCGGCACGGCAACCGTCGTTGAAGCGGCCGCGTTGGGAACGCTGACAGCGAGTGGATCGCCACCTTGCGCGGTGATGACGAGGTTGGTCAGACGCATGGCGTGCGGGAACGTCGCCGTGAAGGCTTCGGGCGCACCGCCCATCGCGCCGTCCGCGGGCGTCGTCTGCACTTCGGACGCCGTGCTGTGTCCGCCGTGGTCGTGCGATTGCGCGAGCGCGAGCGAGGCGGGTGTAAGTGCGGCCACACTGACCGCGAGTGCGAGGAGGATGTTACGCATTGGATTCTCCATTTCGTGTTAGTTCAAAACCAGGCGCGGACGCCAACCAGAAGCTGCGTGGCATCTGGATCGTCGCCGGCCGCTTTCATGAGGTCGCGTGTTTCGCCAACGCCGCCGGTCCACTCGACGCCGACATAGGGCGCGAACCGGCGATCTATTTCGTAGCGAAGCCTAATGCCCGCTTCGAAGTTCGAGACGCCCGCGCCAATGTTGAATTCGGGAATATCTTCCGCCGAGAGTGAAACTTCGGCGCGGGGCTGAAGGATCAAACGCTGAGTGAGGCGAAGGTCGTATTCTGCTTCGGCTCGTGCCGTGAGTTCGCCTTCCTGCGACAGAAACAAGGCGCCATCGACTTCGAACCAATAGGGCGCGAGACCTTGGACGCCCAAGACGAGATCGGTGCGATCGCCCTCGCGGCGATAGGTTTGCCGCACGCCGGCCTGTACGTCGAAATAGGGGGTGATCGCCCGGCCGTAGAGGAGTTGCAGTTCGGCGTGTTCGAGGTCTTCGTCGAATGCGCCTTCGCCTTCGGACTTCCACCAGAAGCGATGGATGTCGCCTCCGTACCAGCCCTGCGCGTCCCAGGCGTAAGCTTCGTGGTCATCGTCAAAGCTGGCTTCAAGCCGATCGAAGATGACGGCATGCGTGATGACTTCGCCGTTCTCGACACCCAGCTGTTCGCGCGATCGCGCCATCAATGCGGGATCGAAATAAAGATCCGCAGCATGGGCGGGAACGGCGTCCGCTGAGGGCGGCGCCACATCTTCCATCGTCCCCATGTCGTGACCCGCGTGTGGATCGGGCGCCGCTTCGGGCATGACGCTCATGTCGTGTCCGGCGTGCGGATCGGGCGCAGGCGCGGGCGCAGGCGCGGGCGTTGTCTGGGCAGGGGGAGGTTGTTGCTGATGGGACGAATGATCCTGCGCCATCGCGGGCGAGATCGTCATCAGCACGGGGGCGAGTGCGAGAGCGAAAATCCTCATGACGCCGCCTCATCGAGCGGGCGCACTGTGACCACGTTGAACATGCCTGCGTGCATGTGCATCAGCATGTGGCAGTGAAACGCCCAGTCGCCGGGATTGTCGGCGGTGAGATCGAATGAGACACGGCCGCCGGGGGCCACGTTCACCGTGTGCTTCAGCGGCTGACTTCCGGGGTGACCGTTCACGAGTTCGAAGAAATGGCCGTGCAAATGAATGGGGTGCGACATCATCGTGTCATTCACCAGCGTTACCCGCACACGTTCGTCACGTGCAAATCGGATGGGCTCGACCAGTTCGCTGAAGCGGCGCCCATCGAAGCCCCACATGAAGCGTTCCATGTTGCCGGTGAGATGAATTTGCAAAGTGCGTGAAGGTTCGCGCCTGTCGCGATTGGGCGTGAGCGCTACAAGATCGGTGTAGACGAGCACGCGGTGAGTGACGTTTTCCAGTCCGGTCGGGCGCTCGGCGAGCCGGTTCTCCGGCATCGGAGAGATCGATTGGACGCCGACACCGACATCCATCGTATCCGGGGCGTTTGCTGGATCACGCATGTTCATCGAACCATGATCCATGCCCGCCATGGCGCCGTGATTCATGCCGCCCATGTCCATACCCATGTCGCGCATGGTGAGGTTCGGGACTTCGCGGAGCGGGGGAACGTCCGCACTCATGCCCAAGCGCGGCGCGAGCGTGGCGCGGCCCATACCGGAGCGGTCCATGGCTTCCGAGACGATCGTGTAGGCGCGGCCTTCGTGGGGTTCGACGATGACGTCGTAGGTTTCGGCGATGGAGATTTGGAACTCGTCGACTTCGACGGGACGAACGTGCTCGCCATCGGCCTGCACAATCGTCATCGGCAGACCGGGAATGCGCACGTTGAAGATCGACATTGCCGACGCGTTGATGATGCGAAGCCGCACGCGCTCCCCCGGACGGAAGAGACCCGTCCAGTTCTCGTCAGGTCCATGGCCATTGATGAGATAGGTGTAAGTCGAACCGCTGACGTCCAGAATGTCGCGGGGGTCCATGCGCATTGCCGCCCACATGCGCCGCTCCGAGGCGCTCATGCGGTCTTCGCCGGAGAGAAGCCCGGCGACGGTGGTGCGCTCACGATTGAAATAGCCGGGGCTGACTTTGAGACGCCGCAGAATTTCGTGCGGATGCAGGAAGCTCCAGTCGGAAAGCACGAGCACGTGCTCGCGGTCGTAGGCCACGGGATCGGCGTTCGCTGGATCGATGATCAGCGGGCCGTAATGGCCCATCGCTTCCTGCAAGCCCGAATGGCTGTGATACCAAAACGTGCCGGCCTGCCGGACTGGAAACTCGTAGACGAAAGTTTCGCGCGGACGAATGCCGGGAAAACTGATGCCCGGCACGCCGTCCATCTGAAACGGCAACAAAATGCCATGCCAATGAATCGACGTGTCTTCGTCGAGGGTGTTGGTGACGGAGAGGCGAACGTTCTGTCCTTCGCGCAGCCGCAACAGCGGCGCCGGCAGCACGCCATTGATGGTGACAGCATGACCGGTGCGTCCACCGACGCTGAACGGCGAATGGCCGACGTTGAGCGCGATGTCTGGTCCAGACAAGGTAGGCAGTGTGGGGGCAAGTCCCGGTGAGCCCGTCTGCGCCCACGCGGGCAGCAGCGAGGGCAACAACCCAAGTCCCGCGCCGCCCGCGATCTTCAGCAGTGTCCGTCGATCCAGCTTCAAGGCGCTCTCCAGCGCTTCCCATTGCGTTGAGCCTGCACCTTCCCATCATGGTAAGGTCAACTGCCCAAAGTGGCGGCCGTAATCAGGGGATTTGGCGCTCAAGACTGAATACGCGCCGCGAAGGCTTATCCCTCAGCATCGCTGAGTGCGGTTCCCAGCACCTGGGCGAGTTGCGTGCGAGCGCGGTAAACGCGCAGCTCAATCGCTTTGGCGGTTACGCCTAGAATCACAGCCGCCTCCTTGTGCGACCGCCCATCGAGTGCGGTCAGAAGGAGCGCCTCTTTGAGCGCGGTAGGTAGTGTGGCGATCGCGCCTTCAAGCGCCGCGAACTTAGCTTCTTCACCATCATTACCTGTTAGATGAGCGGCAATGTCAACTGGATTGCCCTCAAGCGATCGCGCGCCGAAGAAGAAGCTTCGCACGGCGCGCCGCCGTGTCCAGTCGCGGCATTTGTTGAGCGCTATGCGCCGGAGCCAAACGTCCATCGGACGCTTGGGATCATAGCGCTCCAACGCAAGCCAGGCGGCGACAAACGTTTCTTGGATGAGGTCAAACGCCTCATCGGCGTCGCGCACATAGGCGCGGATGAAGCGATAGAGGCGGTCCTTGTGCGCGCGCATAAGGGCGGTGAACGCGCGCTCTTCGCCTGCAAGCGCGCGCGCGACCAAGCCGGCGTCGTCATCCGGCCCGCCGGCCGTCATGGATGCGCGGCGGTGAGGGCTGCGACGACCGTCGCGTCGAAGGTCGCCTGCTGTTCGGCATTGAGCACTTCGCGCATGGCGAACACGTGGCGGATCGTTTGCGCTTGCAACTGGCCCATGGCGTCGTGGCAGCGTTCAATTGCGGCGGTCACTCGTGGACCATAGCCATGCTCCTCGCGAATGGCGGCGGCGAGATCGACGTTTGCTGCCTGCATTTCCAGTTCAAGCGCACGGCGGCGGGTGGCGAATTCTGCCTCAAGCGCTTCGATCCGGTTCTCCTGATCGGCGGAGAGGTTGAGCTCCTCGTGGACCATCTCGTGAAAGCCTGGCGGTCCCGGATGGTGAAACGCGCGCATGCCGAGCCAAACGCCCGCGAACCCTGCCGCCAGCGCCACGATCGCCGTGATGAGCAGACCCGGCCAAGAGATTTTCACCGGGCGCCCTCCAGCAGCGTCGAGGGGGCGTACGCTGGGCGCATCGAGAAGGGCGAGAGATCATGTGAGGCGGAGGCGCTTGCCGCGCCGCCCGCGGCAATGCCAATCGCCAGCATCATCGCCGCGAACGCCGCACGCATGCCAAGGGCGCCGGTGCTTTTGGGACGAGCGAGGCTCGCAATGCGCGCCCACGCCGACGGTTCGAGCTGGTCAAGCGGCCGATCCTGGGGCCGCGCAGCCCACGCCTCCAAGAGCCGATCCAATTTACACCCTGACATCGTCTGCCTCCGCACTCAGTTCTTCTTACGCAGGCCGAGGCGCGATCCCTCGCCGGAGGGAATGTGACCGGACTTGCGTATCCCTGGTTAGAGCAAAGCAGAGGGATAGCATCATGGCGAAACTCGCGCCTTTCTTGGCGACCTCGATACTTGGAGTGTTCGCGAGCGCCTGTGCGAGCGAGGTGGCGACAGATGGCGGGGCGGCGCCCACAACCGAACGGCTCCAAGCGGTGGCAGCGGCCGGCGCTGAGGTCATGCCGTTTGACCTTGAGCGCACGACGCACATCTTCTCTGACCAGGCGTGGGGCGGGGAGCAGGTTGTCGTCTCTGACGACGGCGATACTACGCAGATTGCGCTGATACGGGCTCATCTCAGTGCGGAAGCCGCTCGGTTCGCGCACGGCGAATTTGCGAGCCCGGAGCATATCCATGGCCAGAATATGCCGGGCCTCGATGTGATGCGGTCTGCCGAGATTGAGATTTCCTATTCTGAGCGGCCTCAAGGCGGCGCCATCACGTATCGAGCAACCGATCAGGCAGTGATCCATGCGATCCATGCCTGGTTCGCGGCGCAGCGCAGCGACCACGGTGCGCATGCAGCGCATTGATTATTGCGTCTTGCGCTTCGTGCTCTTGGCGCGCGCGGATGATGTCGCGAGATCGTCGAGAATGGGGCAATCGGGTCTGTCATCGCCATGACAGGTGTCGACGAGCCGCTTCAAGGTGCGCGACACGGCGCGCATTTCCGCCATCTTGGTCTCGAGGTCGGCGAGATGTTGGGCCGCAAGTTTCCGCACCTCGCGCGAGGAGCGTTTGCGATCCTGCCAGAGCGTCAACAGCGCGCTGACTTCTTCGAGCGAGAAGCCAAGGTCGCGCGTGCGCCGCACGAACTGCAGCATCGCCACCTCGGCGTCGCCGTAGTCGCGATAATTGTTGTCCCGCCGTCCCGCGGTGCGGATGAGGCCAATGCTCTCATAATACCTGATCATTTTGGCCGACACGCCGGAACGTTCGGCAGCTGCGCTGATGTTCACGTTGATATGGCTCGCGTTTTTCTCTGTTGACCCTCCCATTGTGGGAAGGTGCAGGCTTGAGTTCAAGTGAAACCAGGGACGCGGGGATTTAAGTCTCGCGTAATGACCATGACAGGCCACGATCATAACCACCATCACGTCGCGCCCAACGCGGCAGCCGAAGAGCGCGATCCCGTCTGCGGCATGACAGTGAAGGCGGACTCACCGCATCGCTTGGAGCACGATGGCAAGGACGTTCTGTTCTGTAGCGCAAGCTGCAAGGCAAAGTTCGCCGCCAATCCAACGAAATACGCCGCCGTGAAGGAGCAGCATTCTTGCTGTGCTGTTCCCAAGGATGATGACGGGGCCTCCTGCCACGCGCACGATCACGCTTCGCACGGCGCTCCCGCCATCGATCGTGCAACCGTACCGCCGGGTTCGAAGTGGACGTGCCCGATGCATCCCGAGATCGTCCGCGACGGTCCTGGCTCGTGCCCGATCTGCGGCATGGCGCTTGAACCGACGATGCCGAGCGCGGATGCGGCCCCCAATCCCGAACTGGTGGACATGACGCGGCGCTTCTGGGTCGGCGTGGCGTTGACGCTGCCAGTGTTGGTGCTGGAGATGGGGCGCCACTTCTTTGGCGTCGATCAGGTCGTGCCGCCCACGTGGAATCCTTGGATCCAGTTCGTGTTGGCGACGCCCGTGGTGCTCTGGGCTGGCTTTCCGTTCTTCGATCGCGGCTATCAGTCTTTGAAGACGCGCAACCTCAACATGTTCACGCTGATTGCGTTGGGGACTGGTGTCGCCTGGACCTACAGCATCGTCGCGCTCTTTGTGCCGAGCGCGTTTCCGCCTGCGTTTCGTGATCACCACGGTCTGGTCGCGGTCTACTTCGAGGCCGCAGCCGTCATCACCGTGCTGGTGCTGTTGGGGCAGGTGCTGGAATTGCAGGCGCGCGAGCGTACCGGCGGCGCCATTCGCGCGCTGCTGGACCTTGCGCCCAAAACCGCGCGCCGCATCCGCGGCGATGTCGAGCAAGAAATTCCCATTGAAGAGATTGTGGTTGGCGATCGCCTGCGGGTGCGTCCAGGCGAGAAGATCCCGGTTGACGCCATCGTCGCCGATGGCCGCTCTACCGTCGACGAGAGCATGGTCACCGGCGAATCTATGCCGGTAACGCGTCAGTCCGGCGAGCGCGTCATCGGCGGCACGCTCAATCAGACCGGTGCGCTTGTCATCGAAGCCGAACGCGTCGGACGCGACACCATGCTGTCGCGCATTGTGCAAATGGTGGCCGATGCCCAGCGCTCGCGGGCGCCCATTCAGCGCCTAGCGGACAAAGTGTCGGGATGGTTCGTGCCGGCGGTCATTGTCGTCGCCGTGCTGGCTCTATTGGCTTGGTGGGCGTTCGGCCCATCGCCGGCATTGTCCTATGGCATCATCGCCGCGGTTTCCGTGCTGATCATCGCCTGTCCGTGCGCCCTGGGTTTGGCGACGCCGATGTCGATCATGGCTGGCGTCGGGCGCGGTGCGCGTGCGGGCGTGCTGATCAAGAACGCAGAGGCTCTAGAGCGGTTTGAGAAGGTGGACACGCTGGTCCTCGACAAGACCGGCACGCTCACGGAAGGCAAACCCGCCGTAATTGCCATCGAGACAGCAGACGGCATCGATGAAACCGAACTCCTGCGCTTGGCGGCGAGCCTTGAGAACCAAAGCGAGCATCCGCTGGCGCTCGCGATCGTGGAAGCCGCACGCGAACGCGGCATCGCGCTCGCCAATGCGTCGGACTTTGACTCTCCCACGGGTAAAGGCGTGATCGGCGTCGTCGATGGCAAAGAGATCGCACTCGGCGCCGAGCGCTACATGATCGAACTCAACAGCGACACCGCCGCTCTGCAAGCCAAGGCTGAGTGGATGCGGCGCGACGGCGCCACCGCCATCTACGTCAGCGTCAACAACGCCGCCGCAGGCGTCATCGGCATTGCCGATCCAATCAAGGCTTCGACACCGCAGGCGTTGGCGGATCTTCGCGCCCAGGGCATGCGACTGGTTATGCTCACGGGCGACAACCGCACCACGGCGGAAGCGGTGGCGAAGAAGCTCGGCATCGATGCTGTAGAAGCCGAAGTCCTCCCTGAAAACAAATCGCGCATCGTCACACAGCTGAAACGCGAAGGCCGGGTCGTTGCAATGGCCGGTGACGGCGTCAACGATGCGCCGGCGCTCGCTGCGGCCGACGTCGGTGTCGCCATGGGCTCGGGCACGGATGTCGCCATCGAAAGCGCTGGCGTGACTTTGCTTCGCGGCGATCTGACGGGCATTCTTAAGGCGCGAGCGATTTCACACGCTACGATGCGAAACATTCGCCAGAACCTTTTCTTCGCGTTTGCCTACAACGCCGCCGGCGTGCCGATCGCGGCGGGCGTGCTCTATCCATTCACCGGCGATCTCCTGTCGCCAATGATCGCGGCAGCGGCCATGGCGCTGTCGTCGGTTTCAGTGATTGCGAACTCCCTGCGTCTCGGCTCCATCCGAGTCTGATGCTGGTTGTGGGTGAGGAGGGCGGCCGTTGGTCGCCCTCCTGTTCCGCAAGGACGCTGATATCCTTGGCAAGGGCGTTGATGTTGTCTCGACCGTGGGAAATTGCGAGTAGGATTTCGTGTCTCGTGCGGCGCGGAACCTCCGGGCGGGCGTTGCGCCGATGTTGCCCGCCCCAATGGTTCCGATTTTCATAGGGCTCCCGGTAGATCAAGCGGCGGACGCGAGCATGTCGGGTCGTTCCAGCGCGGTAAAATGCCCGGCGTTCGGCGCCTGCGTGAATTCGACGACGCAGAGTTGCTCAGCGCGGCGCGCGCCATGGCGACGACACTCGCGAACGGCCCGACATTGGCTTATGGTCGGATTAAGGCGCTCGTGGCTGACACCCCTTCAAACACGTTCGCGGATCAGCTTGAGAGCGAGGCCGCGCACCAGGTGGCGGCGTTCGAGACCGCTGACTGCCGAGAGGCATCGCTGCCTTTGGGGAAAGACGCCCGCCGGAATTTCGCGGCGCGTAGAACTCGCGCGCTGCGTCGTTCGGATGCCACGCGGGCGCTTGATCGCGTTAAGCCGGCGCTCTTACGTGCCACCATTCGCGCAAGGTTCGCACCGTCGCGAAATCCTCGGCGAACGTCAGCACAAACACGCCGTCCAGCTCGATCGGCGCGCCGCCGGCGTTGAACGCCGCACGCCAATGCGCCACGCCCGTGTCGCCGTCAGTCGCGACGACCTCGTAAGTGAACTCGATCTCCGTTTGCGGCGCCGTCACGCGCGTCCAATAGGCCTCTATCGCCGCGCGACCTTCGAATGGCGCGTCGAAGGGCATTTCGTGATAGGTGGCGTCCTCGCTGAACAGCGCGCCTGCGCTAGCAGCATCGCGCGCTGTCCATGCAGCGCCGTAGCGATCAAGCCATGCGGAAAGCGCTTCGCGTGTTAGAGCAGGGGCCGCAATTGGAGCTTGCGTAGCCGGCGCGCACGCGGTCAAGGCGACGACGCCGACAGCGCCAGCGGCGATCATGCGTCTTGAGAGATTCATCTGCGACCCCTCAGTCCTTTGGTTCCGGCCCGTCATAGGCAATGGCTTCGGCGGCCTTGCCAGACAGGATGAAGCCGATTGGACGCTCCGTCTCTTCCTGCAGATGCGCGATCAATCCCGCCGTGCGCGCGAGCAATGAAATGCCCTTTAGCGCAGCGAGCGGGAAGCCGACGTCGAGCATGACAGCGGGGATGGCGCCGTTGACATTGATCGGCAGAGATCGCCCGAGCGCCTCGGGCAGCACGTCGCGCACCGCATAGAGCATCTCGATGTGGCGCCCGACGACATTGTGTTCGCTCGCCAGCTGCAACAGTAGATTGGCGCGCGGATCGCCCTCGCTGTGTTGGGGATGGCCGAGGCCAGGTATCGCCGCCTTTTCGGCGCGCAATTGCGTGACGCCTTTGAGTGCCGCGTCGCGCAACGAAACGCTGTCCCGCTCAGCCACGGCTAGACATTCCGCGAGAAATTGGCCGCAGCGTTCGGCGCTGCCGAGCACAACCGATCCGCAGCCGAGCAGTCCAGCGGCGACGGCGCCGTGAAACGCCTCTGGCGCGGCGGCGTAGTGCATGCGCGTGGCGATGACGCTCGGCACCAGGCCGTGCTCAGCGATGGCGACAAGCACGGCGTCGGCGAAGAACTTCTGTTCCTTGGTCGGCGCCTGACCAGTCACCAGAAACCAGAAATAGGAAGTGAAGTCGGTCTTGCCGATGAGATCGTCGCAGAGATCGCGGCCGCGCACGACGATCCGAGAGGCGTCCGAGGTCGAGATCGCGCTGAACGGTTTGTCCTGCTTGCCAATACGCATGCTGAGCTGCTCTTCGTGCTGAGGGCTAACGAGCGCCCCTCAAGGGGCGTTTCGTGCCTGGTATCAGGCGAGAGCTGGGGCTCAATGAGGCCGCCGTCAGGGCCTGCAATAGCAGCCAACCAGCTCATTTCTTCGAACTTCGAAGTTGTGTTCGTTATTCGAATTTTCTATAGCCTTGTCAAGACAACGCAAAGTGGGCGTCGGGCCGAAGGCCGGGCGCGGAGCGGATCGAATGGCCAAAGTGCTTAAAGGCGTAACAGTTCTCGACATGGGGGCCTTCATTACCGGGCCGGCCGTGGGGATGCTGTTGGCCGATCTGGGCGCGGACGTCATCAAGATCGAGCAGCCGGAAACCGGCGACCCGTTTCGCGCCTTCAAGGGCGGCCTCTATAGCCCGCACTTTCAGACCTACAATCGCAACAAGCGCTCGGTGACGCTGAACACCAAGATCGCCGCCGACCTCGCGGCTTTCGACGAGTTGGTGACGCGCGCCGACGTGTTCATCCAGAATTTTCGTCCTGGCGTTGCTGAGCGGCTTTCGGTTGGCCACAAGCGCCTGCAAGCGCTCAACCCTGCGCTGATCTATTGCTCGATCTCAGGCTTCGGACCTGACGGTCCTGACGCGGACCGTCCCGCATTCGACACCGTCGCGCAGGCGGCGAGCGGCTTTTTGCGTCTGTTGATCAATCCGAAGCATCCGCGCGTGGTCGGGCCCGCGATTGGCGACGCGGTGACTGGCTTTTACGGTGCGCTCGGGGTCTTGGCCGCGCTTCACGAGCGCAACACGACGGGGCGCGGTCGGCTCGTGGAAACGTCGATGTTCGAGGCCATGTGCCATTTCAACCTCGATGATTTCACGCACTATCTCTCCGCCGACGAAGTGATGGGGCCGTTCAGCAGGCCGCACGTCTCGCAATCTTATGTGTTCGAATGCGCCGACGGCTCGTGGTTGGCGTTGCACATGTCGTCGCCGCCAAAATTCTGGGAGAATTTGGCCGAGGCGGTGGGGCTGCCGGAAATGCTGCAATGGCCGGAGTGCGCTGGCCGCATTCCGCGCATCGAGAACTATGAAACCATCCGCGAGCGTTTGGCGCCAATTTTCAAGCGTCGCACGCGCGCCGATTGGTGCGAGCATCTTGCGCGGCTCGAAGTGCCGCATGCGCCGCTGCACACGCCGCCCGAAGTTCTCGACAGCGCCCAAGCTACGCACCTCAATCTGGACGTCGAAACACGGCATCCGACCATGGGGCGTTTCCGCACGATTCGGTCGCCCCTGAGTTTTGACGGCGAACGTTCGCTCGATGTGACCGCCCCGCCGGTGCTGGGCGAGCACAATGACGAGATTATCGGCCCCCGCAGGGCGATCAGCGCCGCCGAGTGACGGCTCAGGCGCAAGACGTTGCCGCCGCTTGAGCGCGCCTGTAGCAGGGTGAGATATCCACCCTAAGGTGCGGCATGACCCGGCAACCCAAGCCCGACAAGGATCCAGAGTACCTCTCAACGCTCGAACGCGGCCTGGCGGTGTTGCGGGCGTTTGATCAGGATCATCCGGAGATGCAGCTGAGCGAGGTGGCGGCGGCCACCAATCTAAGTCCCGCAGTGGCGCGGCGCTGCCTGAATACGCTGGTGCACCTGGGCTATGTCGCCCGGCACGGCCGCCGTTTCCTGCTGCGTCCGGAAGTGCTGGTGTTCGGCTCCGCCTACATGTCGTCGATGAATCTCGAAACGGTGGCGCTGCCGACCTTGCAGCATCTGCGCGATGAAACCGGCGATTCCTCGTCAATGGCGGTGTTGTCGGGCAGCGACATTCTCTACATCGCGCATGTATCGACAACGCGTCCGATCCGCTTGAGCGCCAGCGTCGGCACGCGCTTTCCGCTGCACGCGACCTCGCTCGGCAAGGTGCTGCTGGCGTTTCAGCCGAGTGAGGCGATCGAAGCGTTCTTCAGGACGGCGACGTTTAAGCGCTTCACTGAGCACACCGTGACCTCGCCCGACGAATTCCGCGCCCGTTTGGCGAAGGTGCGCGAGACCGGCTACGATTCCGCGCTCGACGAGCTTGATTTTGGGATCGTTTCGGTTGCCGTGCCGGTGTTCGACCGCGACCGCCGCATCACCACCGCAATCAATTGCTCGACCTCCACGACCCGCATCTCCCAGGACGAACTGGTCCGCACCCGCTTGCCTCTGTTGCAACAGGCGGCGCGCGAGATTCAGGCGGCTCTGCAGAAACGGCCCTACCTGTCCCATTCGCTGACAGGCTAACTTCTTCGATTATCGAACTTGACTTCGTATTTCGAATAACTCTAGCTTCTCTCCCTAGAGAGCAGGCTGGCGCGTCCTCGCGTCGGCCGCGCCGGGTCGAGGAAGCCCGGACAGCAAGAAGCTGCTCAGGGGGAGGAATGACCATGGGTACCAAGCGCATCTTGGGCATGCTCGGCGCGTCTGCGATCGCCATGCTCGCACCCGGCGTGGCGTCGGCGCAGTCGAGCGAGGAAGCTGTCACGAACGAAGAGATCGTGGTGACGGCGCGCCAACGCTCCGAGGCGCTGCAAGACGTTCCCGCGCAGGTGACCGCGTTCAACGCCGCGGCGATCGAAGATCGCGGCATCGAGCGGCCAGCGGATTTCATCGCTGCAGTGCCGAATGTCACCTTCGTCGAAACACAGAACGCCGGCACCAGCTTCTTGGTGATCCGCGGCATTTCACAAGCTCGCAACAGCGAGCCGTCGGCAGCGATCGTGGTCGATGGCGTGCCGATGACGCAGCCGGCGCAATTCAACCAAGCGCTGATCGACATCGCGCAGATTGAAGTGCTGAAGGGGCCGCAAGGCGCGCTCTATGGGCGCAACGCCATCGGCGGCGCCATCCTGATCACGACACGCCGGCCAAGCGACGAGTTCGAAGGTCGCTTCATGGCCGGCTATGAATCGGGGCCTGGCTACGAGCTGCAGGGCGCAGTCAACGTGCCGCTGGCGGAAAATCTCTGGATGCGCGGCGCGCTGTCTTACTTCGACACCGAGGGTCATCTTGAGAATGTGAATTCAACCGATGCATCGGCCGAGCGTGATGTCGATCCGGTTGAGAACCTGAACGCGCGTGTGTCCTTCCTCTGGGAGCCGACCAACGCGTTCGCCGTCGATTTTCGCCTCGCCGCCGACAGCCTCGATACGCGCGCGCTGTATTATGTCATCCCCGACTTCGGCGATCCGAACTTCAACAATCCGAATTTCACCAGCCGCGACATCAACCTCAACAATTCCGGCATCAACGAGCGCGACATCTTCGACGTCGCTCTGAAGCTCACTTACGAAGCCGACTACGGAACGTTCACCTCGATCACCGGCTACAATACGGTCGAGGAAATTCTGACTGGCGACGGTTACCCGTTTGATCCGTTCGGCCCGTTCCCGACCAATCGGATCGGCTTCAACTTCAACCAAAGCCAATTCCTCGACGTGAATACGCTCACGCAGGAATTCCGCTTCACATCGCCGTCAGACCGGCGCTTCCGCTGGATCGCGGGCACGCAATTCTTCAGCACCGATCGCTTCATCGCCACCGGCAACATGATCGATACAGGCGCTGGGGTTTTCCCGGTCTATCGCACGCCGAGCGTCAATCCGGCCAATCCTCAGCTCACCTTCCTCGCCGACCAGCAGGATCAATTCGCTTGGGCGGTCTATTTCGACACCACCACCGATCTGACCGATCAACTCGAACTGTCAGTGAATGTTCGCTACGACCAAGATACGCGTGAGAACACCACCGAGACGCCAACGGCGTTCTTGCCGTGCGTTCCCGGGCCGACCTGCGCATCGGGCCTGACGCGCGAAGAGACCTGGGACGACGTGCAGCCGCAAGTCATTTTGCGCTATGAGATCAACGACGATTTCAACGTCTATGGCAGCTATAGCCGCGGCTTCCGCAGCGGCGGCTTCAATCAGACGGGCGTCGGCACGATCGCGGCGGCAAACGGCTTTTTCAATGTCGGCGACGTGTTCGATCAAGAGACCGCCGATACGTTCGAGCTTGGCTTGAAGACTAATTTCCTCGACGGTCGCGCCAATTTTAGCGCCAGCGTCTATCAGACCAAAGCGGAGGGCACGTACTACTTCGTCTTCCTCGCCGCCAACTCGACGCAGAACCTCGGCAATATCGACGAGGTCGAGTATCGGGGCTTCGATTTGGAACTGAACGCGCGTCTTAGCGACAACTTCATGATCAATGCCGGTTACGGCTACACCGACAGTGAGATCACCGAATTCCCCGATCCGGTGGCGATTGGCGCGCAAGCACCGCTGGTGTCTGAGTACACGCTCAATATCGGCGCTCAGTACACGATGCCGCTTTGGGGTGATGTCGAAGGTCTGGTGCGGGTCGATTACAACCGCATCGGCGACACGATTTTCACCATTCCATTCAGCGCGCCGGGCCTAGTGGCGCAGGGCGACGGTTTCCCGGTCGCGCGCGATCCTGTCGATCTCGTCGATGTGCGCGCGGGCGTGCAGGCGGCGGAATGGTCGATCATGGCCTGGTCGAGGAACCTCTTGGATGAGGAGTACAACACCGAGTACTCGCCCGGCGGCTTCTTGTTCAAAGCGCAGCCGATGCGCTGGGGCGTCGAACTCTCGCGCCGCTTCTGAGCTTGATCGCGGCGCGCGTGAACCTTGTTCGCGCGCGCCGTTTCATTTTATGAGCGTCATGGATCGGATTGGCTGAATGTTCGGCTGGGGTCGGAAAAAAGAGAAGGGAGCGCCGAAGGACGAGCCATCGGCGTCCCCCACACCAAGCGAGGGACCGCGCGTGACGAAGATTTTGGTTCTCTATTACTCGAGTTACGGTCACATCGAGACGATGGCGCGCGCGGTGGCCGAGGGCGCGCGTGAAGTCGCTGGCGCCGAGGTCGTGATCAAGCGCGTGCGCGAATTGGTGCCGCCGGACGTCGCGGCCAAGGCCGGTGTTCGCGTTGATCAGGACGCGCCCTTCGCCGAGCCGGGCGAACTTGGCGATTACGACGCGATTATCGTCGGCACGCCGACGCGCTTCGGCAACATGGCCGCGCAAATGCGCAACTTTCTCGATCAGACCGGCCCGCTTTGGGTTAAGGGCGCGCTCGTCGGCAAGATCGGCAGCGTGTTCACCTCCACCGCCAGTCAACACGGCGGCCAAGAGAGCACGATCCTATCGACGCAAGTTACGCTGATGCACCACGGCATGATCATCGTCGGTTTGCCATATGCGTGGCCGGGCAATGCGCAGATGGCGGAGATCAGCGGCGGAACGCCCTATGGCGCCAGCACCATCGCAGGCGCCGATGGTTCGCGTCAGCCGAGCGGCAACGAGTTGGAAGGCGCCCGTTACCAAGGCCGTCACGTGGCGCAGATCACGGCGCAATACCTGCGCGGAAGACAGTAGAAATTCGATATACGAAAATAACTTCGAAAAACGAATTGAGGGGCCGTTAGGTGCGTGATAGAACGCGCCAACACTCCAAAAGAACAGTGTTGGGAGTCAGCGATGAGCTTGTTCGGTAACGGGCAGAAGAAGGCGAAAGCAGCGAGCGGTTTGCCGGGACGTTTGCATCACACCGCTTACGTCACGCGCGACATGGAAGCGACGCGCCACTTCTACGAAGACATTATCGGTCTGCCGTTGATGTCGACCTTCTGCGAAAGCGATGAATTGTTCGGCGCGGTTCGCACCTACATGCACACGTTCTTTGGCCTGGCCGATGGTAGCGCGCTTGCGTTCTTCCAGTTCGCAGATCCGGCCGATCAGGAGCAGTTCGGCCCGAAAATGCCGTTCTCGCCGTTCCATCACATCGCGCTGTTCGTCGATAAAAAGACCCAGGACGATATCGAAAAGCGCTTGAAGGCCGCCGGCTACACGGAGCCTGAGCATTTCGTTCTGGAGCATGGCTATTGCCGCTCCGTCTACGCCACCGATCCGAACGGCATGATCGTGGAATTCTGTCACGACGACGAAGATGCGGTGCGGGATCAAGCCAAGTGGCGCGAGAAGGCGCATTCCGAGCTGCGTCGCTGGCTCAAGGGCGATCACACCTCGAACAACAATTACCGGCGCGAACACGCCGGCCACTGATTTCGCGGCGCGAGGCTGGCGGCCCGCCCATGGTTGTGACGCACGCCGGCGCAGAGCATCTGGACATTGCCGTGGGTGGCGGCGCGCTTTTCTACGAGCGCGCCGGCGCGGGGTCTGCTGTCGTGCTGCTGCACGGCTGGACGCTCGATAGCCGCATGTGGACGCCGCAGCTCAATGCGCTGGCGGCGACACATCTTTTGATCGCGCCGGATCGGCGCGGCTTTGGCCGCTCCTCTGCGCCGCCGGATTTGTCGCGGGAAGCCGACGATGTCGCGCGCTTGCTCGATGCCGGTAGGGCCGATAGCGCGGTGATCGTCGGCATGTCGCAGGCCGGTCGCGTCGCCGCCGACTTTGCGCAGCGTTTCAGCGATCGGACGCGTGGTCTCGTCCTGCAGGGCGCGCCGCTTGGAGATGTTTCGCCTGCGCCAAGCGACGGCGAGGCGATACCGATCGAGACGTACGCCGCCCTGGTGCGAGCGGGACGGCTGGATGAGATGAAACGCCTGTGGGGCGCGCATCCGTTAATGCGAACAACAACTCCCGCTGCTGCCGCATGCGCCGCAGCAATGCTCGCCGACTACATGGGCCGCGACCTCGCCGCGATGCCGGCCGCGGCGATTGAAGACGTCGATCCAGCCCACATAACCGTCCCGATGCTCATCATCACCGGTGCGCAGGACGTGCCGGGGCGTCGACGCGGCGCTGATGCGCTTGCAAGCAAGCTGCCGCACGCATCGCGGGTCGAGATCGAGGGCGCGGGCCATCTCTGCAATCTCTGCGCCCCGGACGCATACAATGCAGCGCTCAACAGGTTCTTGAACGCGCTCTAGCGCCAGAACGTCTTCGACGCGATCGCCGCGCCGTCGGCCAACGCGCGCAACTTGGCGAACGCGACATCAGGATCGACGCCGCCAGAGCCCACATGGATCGAAAACCCACAATCCACCCCGGCAATAACATTGTCGCGGCCAACGAGATGCGCGTAACGGCCAATGCGTTGCGCCACCAGATCCGGGTGCTCGATATAGTTTGACTGGCATTCGATCACGCCCGGCGCCAGAACCTTGCCTTCCGGCAGCTTCACACTTTCGAACAGCTCATATTCATGAGCGTGGCGCGGATTGGCGGCTTCAAACAGAATGGTTTGCGGTTTGGCGCGCCAAACCATGTCGATAATGTCCTTGAACGGCACGTCGCAATGATGTGGGCCGGGGTAGTTGCCCCAGCACATATGCATGCGCAACTGCTCTGCGGGAATGTTGGCGACCGCGCGATTGAGCGCTTCGATATGCAGCGCCATCAGATCGCGAAAACCCTTGAGGTCGAGGTGCGCATATTGCGTGTGTCGGCCCATCGCCAGGTCGGGACAATCGATCTGCAGCGTGATGCCGGCCGCAGCGATGGTTTCGTATTCGTGGCGCAAGCCCTCCGCTACCGCGAAGAGATAGTCCTCGTGGCTCGGATAGTAGTCGTTGCGGAAGAAGAGGGTCGTCACCCCTGGCGAGGCCGCGCTCATGAAGGGCTGGGCGCCTCTATGCTTGCCAAGCGCCGCGTTTAGGCGCTCGGCGTCGATGCGCGGCGCCTCCATGTCCTTGACGCTGATCGGCGCGTTGCACGCCGGGGTCTTCCGGTGCTTGCGGCCTGGATCGGCGAAAATGCGCGCCTTGATGGCGGGAAAATCCTCGATGTCCTGAAACACAAAGGAATTGCCGGCGCCGCCAAAACCGTCGAGGCGATCCTTGATGTACGTCGCGTAGCTCGGCTTCGACATTTCGCCGTCATTGACGATATCGAGACCGGCTTCGACCTGGCGGGCGACGATGGCGTTCACCGCTTGGTCGATGCACGCATCGACGGCTCTTGGATCGAGCGGCAGCCCATCCTCACGCGCGAACATGAGTTCAATGAGGTCGGCGGGGCGGGGAAGGCTTCCGACGTGCGTAGTTAGGAATTTCCCAGCGCTTGCCATCACGTTCTCCTCATCGCCCATCGTCGCTTTGCATCAAAGGGCATCTGGCGCGTCCGCGCAATGTGCGCGCAACGTCAGCTTGCGCGGCGCGGGCCGAGTGACCTGGGCCGACAATCGCACCGACCCGTATCGAATTCCTATGCCGGCTCGGGCCATTTCGGGCGGGTAGTGGAGTTCGGCCCGTGGCTTGGAAGCGTGTGGTGTCGCCGCTGATCGGCGGCCTGATTGGCATTGCCCTCCTTATCGCCTTGGCCTCGGCGCTGGGCTGGACTCTGGCGTGGGTCGGCTGGTCGCCGGGCCACACAGAGAGCCGCCATGGGTGATTTGTTGTTTCTGGGCGTCGGGCTCGGCGGCTTCGCCTTGCTCGCACTCTATGTTTTCGCATGCGGGAGAGCGTGATGAGCTTTGATTATGCGTTCTGCGCCATCGCCGGCCTTGTTGTTCTCGTCTATCTGCTCGCGGCCATGCTGCGCCCAGAAAAGTTCTAAGGCGCGCTGCTGATGACATTCGTCGGTTGGCTGCAAATCGGCCTCTTCGTCCTCATCGTCGCGCTCATTGTGCGGCCGCTTGGGGGCTACATGGCGCGCCTGTTCGCGGGCGAACGCGTTCTCCTGACGCCGCTTCTGCGGCCGATTGAAAATGCCTTCTACTGGCTGGGCGGCGTGAAGGCCGACCAAGAGCAGAGTTGGAAGGGCTACGCGCTCGCCATGCTCGCGTTCAACGCGGCGGGCTTCGTGCTGCTTTACGTCATTCTGCGCTTGCAGCACGTGCTGCCGTTCAATCCGCAAGGCTTTGCGCCGATGAGCGATCACCTTGCGTTCAACACTGCGATTTCTTTCGTCACCAACACCAATTGGCAAAGCTATGGCGGCGAAACCACGCTTAGTCATTTCAGCCAGATGGCCGGTTTGACGGTTCAGAACTTCGTCTCCGCCGGGACGGGCATCGCGCTCGCCGTGGCGTTCATTCGCGCGTTCTCACGCTCGAGCGTGAGTTCGCTCGGCAATTTCTGGGTCGATCTCACGCGCGTCAATCTTTACGTCCTGCTGCCAATCTCGATCGTGTTTGCTTTGTTCTTGGTGTGGCAGGGCATCCCGCAGACACTGGCGGCAAGCGCGACCGCAACGACGCTGGAGGGCGGCGAGCAGACATTGGCGCTCGGACCGGTGGCGAGCCAAGTCGCGATCAAGATGCTCGCCACAAATGGAGGCGGCTTCTTCAACACCAACGCCGCGCATCCGTTCGAAAACCCCACAGCGCTTTCCAACTTTGTGCAGATGGTGTCGATCTTCGCCATTGGCGCTGCGCTCACCAATGTGCTCGGCCGCATGGTGGGCGAGGAGCGCCAGGGCTGGGCGATCCTTGGCGCCATGGGCGTTCTGTTCCTTGCGGGCGTCGGCGTCGCGTACTGGGCCGAGGCGGCCGGCAATCCCGCCTTGATCGCAGCTGGCCTTGATTCTGCTGGCGGCAACATGGAAGGCAAGGAGACGCGTTTCGGCATTGCCACGTCGATCCTATTCGCCGTGATCACAACGGCCGCCTCGTGCGGCGCGGTGAACGCCATGCATGACAGCTTCATGCCGCTGGGTGGCCTCGTGCCGCTGTTCAACATGCAGCTCGGCGAGATCATCGTCGGCGGCGTGGGCGCGGGGCTCTATGGCATTTTGCTCTACATCATCCTCGCCATCTTCGCGGCGGGCCTCATGGTGGGCCGTACGCCCGAATATCTCGGCAAGAAGATCGACGCGCGCGACATGAAGCTGACCATGCTCGGTTTGCTGATCGCGCCGTTCGTGATCCTTGCGTTCACAGCGCTTGCGAGCGCCATGCCGGAATGGCGCACGGCCATGGGGGGCGGCGTCGCCGGGCCGCAGGACGCAGGTCCTCACGGTTTCAGCGAAATCCTCTACGCGTACTCATCTGCCGGGGCGAACAATGGGTCGGGGTTCGCTGGACTCACCGCCAACACGCCGTTCTGGAACCTGACGCTCGGCATCACCATGCTGCTCGGCCGTTTCGCGATGATCGTGCCGATGCTCGCGGTTGCAGGCTCGCTCGCGGCCAAGCCGAAAATCCCGCCGTCAGCCGGCACGTTCCCGACGCATGGGCCGCTCTTCATCGGACTGCTCGTCGGCGTGATCGTGATCATGGGCGGGTTGACGTTCTTCCCGGCGCTTACCCTCGGCCCCATCGCGGAACACTTCGCGATGCTGCGCGGCGACCTTTACTGAGGCATCGGACAATGGCGCCCAAGCAAACTCAATCCGTGTTCGCCGCGGCAATCCTTCGCTCAGCCGTGGGCGATGCATTCAAGAAGCTCGATCCGCGCTGGCTCGCGCGCAATCCGGTGATTTTCGTCACCGCCATTGCGGCGCTGCTCGCAACCATCTTCTGGGCGCGCGATCTCGCCGGCGAGGGCGACGCGCTCTTCTCCGGCCAGATCACGTTGTGGCTGTGGCTGACAGTGCTGTTCGCCAACTTTGCCGAAGCCGTCGCCGAAGGCCGCGGCAAGGCGCAGGCGGCGAGCTTGCGTAAGACGCAAACCGAGACCGTGGCGAAACGTGTGAGCGATGCGCGGTCGAGCGCGTTCGAAAACGTGCCAGCGCCCGATCTCAAGATCGGCGATCTGGTGGTTTGCGAACCGGGCGACGTCATTCCCGGCGACGGCGAAGTCATAGCAGGCGTCGCCACCGTGGATGAGAGCGCCATTACCGGGGAAAGCGCGCCGGTGATCCGCGAATCTGGCGGCGATCGCTCTGCCGTCACGGGCGGCACGCGCGTGCTCTCGGACCGCATCGTGGTGCGGATCACGGCTGAGCGCGGCTCTTCGTTCTTGGATAAAATGATCGCGCTCGTAGAAGGCGCCGATCGGCGCAAGACGCCAAACGAAATCGCGCTCGCCATTCTGCTGGCGGCGTTGTCGCTGGTGTTCTTGGTCGCTGTCGGCGCCATTCCGCCGTTCGCGGCCTACATTCCCGGTGGCGTTTCGAGCATCGCGCTCGTGGCTTTGTTGATCGCGCTGATCCCGACCACAATCGCCGGCCTCGTCTCCGCGATAGGTGTCGCCGGTATGAACCGGCTGGTGCGGTTCAATGTGCTGGCCATGTCTGGCCGGGCAGTGGAGGCCGCGGGCGATGTCGACGTGCTGTTGCTCGACAAGACCGGCACCATCACGCTCGGCAACCGGCAAGCGACGGAGTTTCACGCTGTCGCCGGCGTGACGGAGCAGGAGCTCGCGGAAGCAGCGCAGCTTGCAAGTTTGGCTGACGAAACACCGGAAGGGCGCTCGATCGTTGTACTGGCGAAGGATAAGTATGGCCTGCGTCCGAGTGATCCGACCCAGCACAAGGCGCGCTTCATTCCATTCACGGCGCAGACGCGCATGAGCGGCGCCGATTGGAACGGATCGCGCATTCGCAAGGGCGCGGTGGACGCGGTTATCGATCACCTGAAGGCGGAAAATGGCCCGACTTGGACGCCGCCTGCCTTGCTTACGCAGATCGCGGAGCGCATCGCGAAAGCGGGCGGCACGCCGATTGCGGTGGCGCGTGACGGGCGCCCGCTTGGCGTCGTCTATCTCAAGGACATCGTGAAGGGCGGTGTGAAGGAGCGCTTCGCGGAGCTCCGTCAAATGGGCATTCGCACCGTGATGATCACCGGCGACAACCCGCTGACTGCCGCGGCGATCGCGGCGGAAGCGGGCGTGGACGACTTCCTCGCGCAGGCCACGCCGGAGAAGAAGCTCGACCTCATTCGCAGCGAACAGGCCAAGGGCCGCCTCATCGCCATGTGCGGCGATGGCGTCAATGATGCGCCGGCCTTGGCTCAGGCCGACGTGGGTGTCGCGATGCAGACCGGCGCCGTTGCGGCCCGCGAGGCCGGCAACATGGTCGACCTCGACAGCGATCCGACCAAGCTCATCGAGATCGTCGGCATCGGCAAGCAATTGCTGATGACACGCGGGGCGCTGACGACGTTCTCTGTCTCGAACGATGTGGCGAAGTATTTCGCCATTATCCCGGCCATGTTCGTCGCGCTTTATCCGCAGCTCTCGGGGCTCGATGTGATGGGGTTGTCCGAAGGGCCTGGAGACAACAGCGCCATTCTCTCGGCGATCATCTTCAATGCCCTGATCATCGGGGCGCTGATCCCGCTTGCGCTGCGCGGCGTGCCGTACAAGCCGGCGCCCGCTGGCCAGTTGCTTGCGCGCAATCTGGCCATTTACGGACTCGGAGGCCTCGTCGCGCCGTTCATTGGCATCAAACTCATTGACCTCGCCGTGTCGGCGATCGGTCTGGCTTGAGGTTAGAACCCATGTCACATTTTCGTCCCGCTCTGGTGTTGGTGGCGCTGTTCACGCTGCTGTTCGGGGTCGCGTATCCATTGGCGATCACCGGCGCCGCGCAGGCGCTGTTTCCTGCGCAAGCCAATGGCAGCTTGATCGAGCGGAATGGACAGGTCGTTGGCTCCGAGCTGATTGGTCAGTCGTTCACGAAGCCCGAATATTTCTGGTCGCGTCCGTCCGCCGCGGGCGATGGGTACAACGCCAGCGCTTCGTCGGGCTCGAACCTCGGCCCGACATCGCGCGCTTTGGTCGAGCGCGTGGAAGCTGATGTGGCGCGGTTGCGCGAGGCAGGCGTAGAGGGCGCTGTGCCGACCGATCTTGCCACGGCGTCAGGCTCCGGTCTCGATCCCCACATTTCGCCGGAGGCGGCGCGGGTGCAGATTGCGCGCGTCGCGGCCGCGCGCGGCATTGCGGAAGCGGAAGTGACCGCCTTGGTCGAGCGCCACACCGAGCGCCCGACCTTCGGCTTCCTGGGTGAACCCGTCGTCAATGTGCTACGCCTTAACTTGGCGCTCGAGCAAATGGGAAGCAGCGCACCGTAATGCCGCAAGCCAACCCGCCGCGCCCTTCGCCTGACGCGCTCCTGAAGAGTGCGGCGCAGGAGGGGCGTGGACGGTTGAAGCTGTTTCTCGGAGCGGCGCCGGGCGTAGGCAAGACCTACGAGATGCTGATAGAGGCGCACAACAAGAAGCGCGAAGGCGTGGACGTTGTGATCGGCGTCATCGAGCATCACGGGCGCGAAGAGACGCGCCAATTGCTCAACGGGTTGGAGATTGTGCCGCGCCGGCAGATCTCCTATCGCGGCCAGACTCTGAAGGAGCTGGACCTCGAAGCCATCTTGAAGCGCCGGCCCAAGATCGTGCTCGTTGACGAACTCGCCCACAGCAATGCCGAGGGGGGCAGCCATCCCAAGCGTTGGATGGATGTGCGCGACCTTTTGGACGCTGGCATCGATGTCTTCTCAACCATGAACGTCCAGCACCTGGAAAGCGCCAACGACATCGTGGCGCGGATAACGCACGTGCAGGTTCAGGAAACCGTGCCCGATAGCGTGCTCGATCTCGCAAACGAAATCGAGGTGATCGACATCACGCCGGAAGAGCTGCAGCAGCGGCTGCGCGACGGCAAAATCTATCCCCAGGAGGCGGCGCAACGGGCATTGGCGAACTTCTTCAGCGCCGGAAATTTGACCGCGTTGCGTGAGCTGGCGCTGCGCCGGGCGGCCGAACGTGTGGACGACGCCATGCGTGCGCACATGGCCGAGCACGGCATTGAGGGGCCGTGGGGCGCCAGTGAGCGCGTGTTGGCCTGCATCGACGCGACACCGGCGTCGCTGACGGTGGTGCGCCGCGCCAAGCGGCTTGCGGATCGCTTGCGGGCGCCGTGGCAGGTGATCCACGTTTCCACGGGCGACGGCAGCGATGGCTCGCGGCGCTCGCGCGACGCGCTGCTCGCCGCGTTTCGGCTCGCAGAAGAACTCGGCGCGAGCACGCGGTCGCTGACCGGCGACGACCGCGCCGACGAGATCATCGCGCACGCACGCGAGCAGAACGTCACCCACATCGTGACCGGTGCGGCGTCTCGTCCGATGTGGCTGGAACTCTTGCGCGGCTCTCTCATCCGAAAGCTTGTCCGCGGGGCCGGCGACATTGCGATAGAAATCTGCCCGCGCCAGGCGCCGATCGATGCGCCGCGTTCGGCGATGTCGCCGCTGCAGCTGGGCGAGCCCGGCGGATACGCCGGCGCGGCTGTGTTCGTGGCGACAGCGACTGCGTTCGCGGTCGTGATCGACAAGATCGCCGAACTGCCGAACATCTCGATTGTGTACGTGCTCGCCATCATCGCGGCCGCCATTCGCTATGGCATGATTGTTTCGATCTTCGCCGCCGTGTTGTCGGCGCTGGCGTACAATTTCTTCCTGATCCCGCCGCTGCATACGTTTACGATCTCTGATCCAACCAATATCTACGCGGTGTTTTTCTTCATCGCGATCGGGCTTGCGGTGAGCGGTGTGTCCGCTCGCGTGCGCGCTCAAACCATGATCGCACGACAGCAGGCGCGCCGCGCGAGCGACCTCGAGGCGTTCGCACGCGGTCTGGTCGGCATGGAGGAAGAAAGCGAGATTGCGGCGAGCACTGCGGAGACCGCCTCCCGCTTGTTGTTTGCACGCATCGCGGTCCTCGGCGCGCGGGATGGCGACTTGGAACTGATCGGCGAAGCGCCAGGACCGGAAATTCTCGGCGCGGACGACATGGCGGCCGCGAAATGGGCGTTCGCTCAGCATCGTGAGGCCGGGCGCGGCTCGGACACGCTCCAGGGTGCGCGTTGGCTCTTCTTGCCTATCCCGGGCGAGCACGGCTTCGTTGGCGTGATCGGCGTGCATCCTCTCGATGACGCGGAGCGGCTCAATCCTGACCAACGACGCGTGCTCCACCTTCTAGCGGCGCAAGCTGGCATCGCGTTGGATCGCGCGCGTTTCCAGCGCGAAGCGGCCGATGCGCGTGTCGAGGCGGAAGGGGAGCGCCTGAAAGGCACGCTGCTGGCTTCGGTGTCGCACGATCTGCGCACGCCGCTCTCAACCATTCGAACGGCTATCGAAAGCCTGGAGCAATTCGGTGATCGGCATGACGCGGCGACGCGCAGCGAATTGCTGGCCATGGCGGGAACAGAAGTGCGCCGCCTTACCCGGTTCATCGAGAATCTACTCGACATGAGCCGCATCGACGCCGGCGCTGTGCATGTGCGTCGCCAACCGACGGAGGTCGCTACTCTGGTGGAGCATGCGCTCGAACGAACGCGCATCTTGTTGCAAGCCAAGACGATCTCTCGCGACGTATCGACAGGTTTGCCCGAGGTGTTGGTGGACGCCAATCTGATCGAGGCCGTGATCGCCAACGTCTTGGAGAATGCCGCAAAGTACGCCCCGGATGGATCGACCGTGCTGGTGCGCGCGTTCCGAGAAAACGCCGGCGTAACCTTGGAGGTGTTGGATGAGGGCGCGGGCTTCCCACCTGAAGCCATGGCGCATCTCTTTGACAAGTTCGCCCGCGGCGTCGAAGGCGATGGGCGCTCGCCGGGAACGGGCCTTGGTCTGGCAATCGCAAAAGGCTTTATCGAAGCGCAGGGCGGCGCGATCGAAGCGGCGAACCGTTCCGAGCGCAGCGGCGCCGTGATACGCATGCGGCTTCCCATCGCAGGCGCGGAACCATGACGGGCGCCATTCAGCGCATTCTGGTTGTCGAAGACGACAAGCCTTTGCGCATGACGCTCGCGGCGACACTGAAGGCGGAAGGTTATGCCGTGAGTGAATCCGGCAGCGTGACCTCGGCGGTGCAGCGGCTCGCGTCCGAGCCGCTGGATCTCGTCGTGTTGGACCTCGGCCTTCCAGACGCAGACGGCATGACATTACTCGATCAGCTGCGCGGGGCGGGCAATTGTCTGCCGGTGATCGTGCTCACTGCGCGCGATGACGAGCAATCCAAGGTGCGCGCGCTCGATGCCGGCGCGGACGACTACGTCACCAAGCCTTTTGGCGTCGCCGAGTTGCTGGCGCGGGCTCGATCCGCATTGCGCCACGGTGTTCAATCTCGCGGCGCGCCGCCCGCCGTGACGGTGGGCGAGGTGGAAATCGATCTGGCGCGGCGGACGGTCGTGCGGGCGGGGAGGCCGGTGCGTCTCTCGCGGAAGGAGTTCGATCTGCTGGCCGAACTGGCGCTGAATGTCGGCCGACCGGTGTCGCATGAACGGCTGTTGGAAGCGGTCTGGGGATCGGCCGACGCGGATATCCGTTACCTGCGCGTCTATGTCGGCCAAGTTCGCGAAAAATTGGGCGATGACACGCAGCACCCAAGCTTGCTGCATTCCGAGCCAGGATTCGGATATCGTCTCGGAACATGAAGGCCGTGTCTCTATGGATGGTGCGGCTGAACAGCGCTTGAACTCCAGCGCGTGCGCATGACATGAGGCTGTCCGAGAGGCGCGCTTTAAGGATGGAGGCCGAGGTCTGACGTGACGATACCGGCGGCTGGCCCATTTGTTTTGCTGGAAGATGCGCGCACCGGTGCGGCGTCGGCGCGTCTGTTCACCAGGCCCGAACGCATTGTCGTGGCGCGTCACGATGGCGAGGTGCTGGAGGCGCTGGAGGAGGTACGCCGCGCCTTGGGCGAGGGGCTGCACGCGGCCGGGTGGCTGAGCTATGAGGCTGGGCGCGCGATGGAGCCGCGCTTGCAACTGCAACCGCCGCGCGGGCAGTCGCATGCAACGCCGCTGGTGTGGTTCGGGTTGTTTGAGCGGGTTGAGCGCGTGGCGGCGGCGGATGTGGCGGCGCTGTTGCCCGATGGCGCCGGCGCCTGGATTTCCGCCGCGCGGCCGCGCATCGCCGACGCGGACTATGCGCACGCGTTCAAGCGCGCGCACGACTACATCGTCGCGGGCGACATCTATCAGGTGAACTTGAGCTTTCGCGCCGACGTGACGCTGCTGGGCGATCCTGCGGCGGCGTACGCGCGTTTGCGCCAAAGCGGCGGCGGCGGCTGGAGCGCGCTGGTTCACGATGGCGCCGACTGGCTGCTTTCGACATCGCCGGAATTGTTCTTCAAGCTCGCCAGCGACGGGCGCATCGAAGCGCGGCCGATGAAAGGCACGGCGCGCCGCCAAAGCGATCCGGTCGCCGATGGCGAGGCCGCCGCTGCTTTGCAGCGCGATCCCAAAGAGCGCGCGGAAAACGTGATGATCGTGGATTTGTTGCGCAACGACATTTCCAAACTCGCCGCGCGCGGCAGCGTGCATGTGCCGGAGCTGTTCGCGGTCGAGACGTACCCAACGCTGCACACCTTGACCTCGACAGTCCGCGCCAAGCTTCGGCCCGAACACGACGCCATCGATGTGCTGAAGGCGCTGTTTCCGTGCGGTTCGATCACCGGAGCGCCGAAAATTCGCGCCATGGAAATCATCCGCGAACTCGAGCCCGATGAGCGCGGGGCGTACACCGGCGCCATCGGCTGGATGTCGCCCGATGGCGGCGCGGAGTTCAACGTTGCGATCCGCACGCTTTCGGTGCGCGGCGGGCGCGCCGAGCTCGGCGTCGGCAGCGCCGTGGTTTACGATTCCACGGCCGCGAAGGAATGGGAAGAATGCCGCATCAAAAGCCGCTTTCTCGTGCAAGCGTCGCCGTCGTTCGAGTTGATCGAAACCATGCGTTTCGAGCCAGGGAGCGGCGTCGTGCGCTTGGAGGGTCACCTCGCGCGAGTGAGGCGCGCCGCTGAGACACTTGCGTTTGCCTTTGACGAAGCACATGTGCGCGACGCATTGGCGAAGGCCGCGCACACGGAGGCGTGCGTGTTGCGCTTGACTGTGAATGCCGACGGCGGCGTCAGCGTGCGGCGCTTGCCCATGCCCGCATTCAACGCCGAACCGAAAGTGGCTGTGGCGCCTTTGCCGGTGGCGTCGTCGGACTATCGGCTGCGCTTTAAGACCACTTTACGCGATTTCTATGATCACGCGCGCAAGGCATCGGGTTGCGATGAAGTGGTGTTCGTCGGCGCCGATGGGTTCGTCACCGAGGGCAGCATCAGCAATATCTTCGTCATGCGTGACGGCGTGTTGTTGACGCCGCCGGCGCATCGCGGCTTGCTGCCCGGCGTGCTGCGGGCGGAGCTTCTGCAAGAGGGCCGCGCTGTCGAGGCGGACTTGCGCGTCGAAGACCTCGGCGAGGGATTCTACATCGGCAATTCCGTGCGTGGCCTCGTTCATGCCCGCCTTGCCGACGCCGCCGACCTGCGGCGCGCCGCTGTCGGCTGAAGCTGGAATCGGTGGACGTCAGCCCGCTTTCCACGCATATCGGCCCCGCACGCGAGCGTGGCGAAACCGGTAGACGCAGCGGACTTAAAATCCGTTCGCCGCAAGGCGGTGCGGGTTCAAGTCCCGCCGCTCGCACCAAGCTTCAGGCCGCGATCCGGACTGTGTCGGGGCTTTGCGCCGCGATGGCGCCGCGGCGAGCGAGAAAATCGATGGCCTGATCGGGCGTCGTGGCGTTGCCGGCGCGGCGGAGAAAATCGCTGACATAGGCGCGCAGATCGTCGACCGGGATCACGGCGCGGCCGGAGGCCTGCTTCTGCACGTGGCGAATCATGGCGAGGCCCATCGATTGCGTGAGGGCGGGGCCGAGGGTCTCGACGAAGAACATGGCCAGTCTCCAAAGCGGTTGCCTTTCGCCCGGCAACAGCGGACAGGGTGAACCGATTCACCGCCGCCGTTACGAGCTTTCCGTTGATCGCACCCGAAACGTTGCCCGCGCTGCCGCCGGCGCTCGACTATGCTGGCGTGACGGTCTTCGCGTTGACCGGCGCGCTCGCGGCCGCGCGCGATCGCCATGACATCGTGACGTTCTGGTTCTTCGCCGTCGTCACCGGCGTGGGCGGCGGCACGTTGCGCGATTTGCTGATCGGCGCGCCGGTGTTCTGGATCGGCGATCCGACCTATCTGGCGATCGGTTTGGCGGCCGCGCTCATGGTTTGGTTTTTGGCGCCGCATCTGGAGCGCGCCAAGACGCTGATCTGGCTCGACGCGGTGGGGCTGGCCGCTTATGCGGTGATCGGTGCGGCGAAGGCGCTTTCGCTCGGCGTCGACGCATTGATCGCCATCGCCATGGGCGTGCTGACGGCATGCTTCGGCGGCGTCATCCGCGACGTGCTGGCTGGCCAGCCTTCGGCGCTGTTGAAACGCGAGATCACCATTTCGGCCGCGCTGCTGGCGGCGGGCGGCTTTGTTGGGCTGAACGCTGCAGGCGTGGCGCCTTTGTGTGCGGGCGCGGCGGGCGCGCTCGCCGGTTTGGGTTTGCGCGCTGGCGCCATACATTATGGCTGGGCGCTGCCGGCGTTTGGAGAAAAACGTGGCGAAGGAAAAGCTTGAACTCGTGGAAGTCAGCCCGCGCGATGGGCTGCAGAACGAGCCGGAAATCGTCTCGACCGAAAACAAGCTGGCGCTGATCGAGCGAATTTTGGCGGCGGGTTTTCGCCGGCTCGAAGCGGGCAGCTTCGTCAATCCCAAGAAGGTGCCGCAAATGGCCGATGGCGACGCCGTGTTCGCCGGCGCGCCGAAACGCGACGACGCAACCTTGATTGCGCTGGCGCTCAATTTGCGCGGCGTCGAGCGCGCCTTGGCGGCGGGCGCCAAGGAGATCAATTACGTCTTCTGTGCTTCGGACGGATTTTCGATCCGCAACAATGGCGGCACGGTCGCGGAAACCTTCGCTGTCTGGGCGGACGTCGCCGCAACCGCGCGCCAGGGCGGGGCGCGCTTGTCGGCGACGATCTCGACGGCGTTCGGTTGTCCGTTCGATGGCGAAGTGGCGGTCAAGCGCGTGGCGGAAGTGGTTGAGCGGTGCGTGGCGCAAGACATTTTCGAACTGGCGCTGGCTGATACGATCGGCGTCGCGTCGCCGCGCGACGTGCATGAACGCTTCGCGGCGGCAAAGCAGATTACGCCGAAGCACGTGCAGTTGCGGGCGCATTTTCACAACACGCGCAACACTGCGCTGGCCAATGCGGTCGCGGCGGTGGAGGAGGGCGTGCGCGTGCTCGACGGATCGCTCGGCGGTATTGGCGGCTGCCCGTTCGCGCCCGGAGCGGCGGGCAATGTGCCGACCGAAGACCTGCTCTACATGTTCAATCGCATGGGCTTCGACACCGGCGTTGATCTTGACGGCGCCATCGAAGCGGTGCGCTTTGTCGGCGGTGTGCTTGGACGCCAGACGCCCGGCATGGTCAGCCGCGCGCCGAAATGGCCAGCCGCGTGAAGGCGCAACAAAAAAGGGCCGCCGCATTGCTGCGACGGCCCAACTTGTCCGCGGAACGGGTGATTAGAGTTCGCGGCTGATCGTGAACGAGATCTCTTCGTCCAGGCCGGTGATGTCCGTGTCGTGATAACGGAGATCGAAGCCGAAGCCGTGGAAGGAATAGGTCGCGCCGATGTTCCAGGTGTCGTACTCGCCAGCCGAGTCGAGGTCTTGGTTGCCGTACGCGGCCGACACCGAGAAGGCGTCAGAGATCGTGTAGGCGCCGTTGACTTCGAGGTACAGCGAATCGATGCCGGCGTTGCCGAAATCGTTGGACAGATAGGCGGTCGCGCCGAGCGACAGCGGCTCGATCGGAGCGTAGGTCGCGCCGAGCTTCACTTCGCCGAAATCGATCGAGTCAGACGCGCCCGGATAGAAATAGCCAACCAGGCCGAGGTCGAAGGTGACCGGGCCGACGGTCGGCGTGATGCCGGCGTAAAGGTCAACTTCGGTTTGCGCATCGACGCCGAAGTCATCAACCGACGAACCCCAAACGCCAGCGTAGAACATGTCGGCGGTGTAGTCGAAGCCGCCTTGAATGGCCGCGTCGCCATCCGACTGCGTCAGGCCGCGCCACACATAATTGCTGGTCAGAGCAACGTTGGCGGAAACCGTGCCTTCAGCAGAGGCGACGCCTGCGGTGGCAACCGTGGCGGCGCCAGCCAGCATGGCCAGACCAATGATCTTCTTCATTTTCAGCATCCTCATTTCCCCGCGGGTATCTCGCCGCGCATCGGCGAGGCTCACGCTTTGGCGTGAACGATTGGTTAAGCACGCTCCAGCTTGTCGGATTCAGCGTGACGAAAAAGCCCTATCCGTTGCAGCGGAGCTACAAAGGCAGCCTGCGCCAATTTCTTGAGCGCGCCGAGTTACGGTCGCTGCAGAAATGCGCACTTCGCCAATACGTTGCGCAAAAGCTGCGTGGCTCAAATGCAACGCTGCGGGCTTGCCAGCGGCGGGGCTGGGGCTCAAGTGTCGGCCCATGAGTTCGGACCCCAAAGGCTTGAGCCAGCTCGGCAAGCCGACGCCCATTCCCGCCTCTCCCGATGGGGCCGTGCTTGAGCGCGCGGCCAATCCGCATGCCGGGACGCTCTATCTGGCGCGCTTCACGGCGCCGGAATTCACCTCGATTTGCCCGGTCACTGGGCAGCCGGATTTCGGCGTGCTGGTGATCGATTACGCGCCGCGGGAGTGGATCGTGGAGTCCAAGAGCCTGAAGCTCTTCCTGCAGAGCTTCCGTAATCACGGCGCCTTCCATGAGGACTGCACGGTGGGCGTGGCCAAGCGCATAGTGGCCGCGATCGATCCGATCTGGCTGCGCATTGGCGGCTATTGGAATGCGCGCGGGGGCATGCCGATCGATGTGTTTTGGCAAACGGGTGCGCCTCCGGCGGGCCTCTGGCTGCCGGATCAAGGCGTCGCGACGTATCGCGCCCGCGGCTAGCACGAACTGAAGAAGTGCCTGAAGGCGCCGTCGCCGGCGCTGCAGAGGGCGTGGTAGTCGCCGCGGGCGATGTGCGTTGGCCGCGGCTCCGGCATCAGCCGCTCGATCAGTTCGGGCGTGCGATAGAGCCGCTGCGCGAGACGTTGCGCAAACGGGCGCGGATCGTTGAACACACGCAGCAAAGCTTCCAGCCGCGCCGCAAGCGGATAAGCGGCGTGAAAGCGCTTGGCTTCGCGGCGCGCAGGCGCGGCGCGCGTGGCGGGTGTGGCGTGCGTTGGCGCGCGCGGCGTCGGCGCCAGGGCTTGGAAGCTGACGCGCCAAGTGGCCGGATCGAGCGATGGTGCTTCGTTCGCTTGCGGTGACACACACGCACGCTGAGGCGTGAGCCGCTTTCGCTGCGCTGCCGTGGGTGCGTGTGTGTCACCGCAGGCGGCCGCTTCGACCAGCAACATCTGCCGCATCAGTATCTCCGCCGTCTTGATCCACGGCAGCAACACGGCGCGCACTTTCGTCGTCAGCGTGATCCGCGCAGCGAGCTCTTCGGGCGCGCCGCAAATGCTGAACACGGTGCGCAGAAAGGCGTCGATGATGCGCCAAAGAGCAATGGGCGCTGTGCGCGGGGCGGCGGGTTGAGGTGACATGGTGCGACGAGTGTAGGCCGGGGCTGAACCCGGTCGGATAGATCGGACCTCGAGTGCTGCGATTTCAGCACGTTAGGGCGCGCAAAGTGTGGGATAGAGGCAGGCTCTATCCGGGGGATTGAGATAAGAGGCCCGATGAGCAGCGACTGGGAAGACGATGGCGATCCGTGGATCGTCAAACGCGTGACGCATCCGTTCGAGAACGATTGGTTTCGCATCGATCGCTATGAGGTCGTGCAGCCACACGGCGCCGACGGGACGTATGGCGTCATCCGTATTCGCCGGCTCGCCGTGGGCGTCTTGCCGATCGACGTTGACGGCACGGTGCATCTGGTCGGGCAATGGCGGTTTCCGCTCGGGCGCTATTCCTGGGAAATGCCGGAGGGCGGGGCCGAGCCGGGCGAGGACGCGCTCGACTGCGCCAAGCGCGAACTCGAAGAGGAAACCGGGCTGACGGCCGGCTCGTTTCAGCGCGTGCTCGAAATGGATATGTCCAATTCGCTGACCGACGAGCGGGCGGTGGTGTTTCTCGCCACGGACCTGAGGCCAGGCGAAGCGCGCCCGGAGGCGGTCGAGGTGCTGCGCGCCCGCTCGGCGCCGTTCCAAGAGCTGCTGCAGCGGGTTGCCGACGGCCATATCCGAGACGCAATGACGGTTGCCGCCACGCTCAGGGCGCACCACATGGCGGTGACAGGGCAGTTACCGGGACCCCTCGCGCAAGCTATGCTCGGCGCGAGGCGGGGAGAATAAGTCATGGCGAAAGTCCAGCCATTTGAAGCAGCCGGGGGCGTCTGGTCCCAGCTTCGCGTCGAGGCCATGCAGGCCGCCGCCGAGGAGCCCCTGCTGGCCTCTTATCTGCACGCCTCGATCCTGCATCACGACAAGATTGAAGACGCGCTTTCCTATCATCTGGCGCAAAAGCTCGGGCACGGCGATTTGCCGGCGCTGCAGCTGCGCGAAGTGGCGCTAGAAGCCTATTCCGCCGATCCGCAGCTGGCGGTGCAGGCGACGCGCGATATGCGCGTGGTGCGCGAACGCGATCCGGCGTGCCGGACATATCTGCAGCCGTTCCTGTTCTTCAAAGGCTATGGCGGCCTGCAGGCCTATCGCATCGCGCATTGGCTCTGGGGCCAGGAGCGCCACATCCTCGCCTATCATCTGCAGAGCCGCATTTCGGAACTGTTCGCCGTCGACATCCATCCGGCGGCGCAGATCGGCTCGGGTGTGTTCATCGACCACGCCCACGGCATCGTCATCGGCGAAACCGCCGTCGTCGGCGACGACGTCTCGATGCTGCATTCGGTGACCTTGGGCGGCACCGGCAAGGTTGGCGGCGATCGCCATCCCAAGATCAAACGCGGCGTGCTGATCGGCGCCGGCGCCAAGGTGCTGGGCAATATCGTCGTCGGCGAGGAAGCCCGGATCGCAGCGGGCTCAGTGGTGCTGAACGACGTGCCGGCGCGCTGCACGGTTGCCGGCGTGCCGGCCAAGCCGATCGGCGGGGCTTGTTGCGGCGAAGGCCAAACCCCCGCCGAAACCATGAACCACGAACTGGATCCGCAGTGACCGCTTAGCCGCCGGGGCCGGTGGTTTGGAAGGTGGCGGCGTTGCCAATGGCGGTTGAGGTCGCGCCGACGGTTTGCGCGTTCGGCGTGTGCACGCGCGCGGTGGCATAGACGTCGCCGGAATTGGTCTGCGCCGCACTTGCGTTCAGCGAGGGGACGTTGGTGTCGCAATAGGCGCAGAGCGAGGCGCTGAAAGTGTTGCCATAGGAGGCCGACGAGGCCAGCGCCATGCCGCCGCCTTCGCCCGCCAGCGCGGCGTTGGAGGAGACATCGCCGGCATTGTCTTGCGCGACATCGAGCACGGTGTCGGAGCCGACATTGGAGACGGTCGCCTGGTTGCCGACGCCATAGGCGCCAGCGGAGCCAAAGCCGACGAAGTCGCCGCCGAGGGTGACGAAGGAGTCGGCGGAGACATCGGCCGTCGCGGTTTGGCTGACGCGCGCGTTCACATAGCCCCACTGGTTGTCGATGGTGAGCGTGTTGGCGTTGGCGGTGGCGTTGCCGGAGGCGTCGCCCGCATAGCCCGCATAGAGATCGGTGCGCGCGGCGACGCGTTCGCCGGTCGCGGATTGGCGGGTATCGGTGAGCACGGTGGCGGTGTCGCCGCCGACGGTCATGTTGTTGGCGCTGGCGATGGCGCCGGCGGTGGCTTGGTAGGCGACGCAGCAATGATCGGCTTCGACCACGGCGATGGTGTCGCCGGTGCTGTCCTGGTCGGCGACAATGCGCGCCTGGGCGTTTTCGATCGATACAGCGCCGACATTGCCGCTGGCGGAAGCTGAGCTGGCCGCGTCGCGCGCATCGCCGCCGACGACGGTTGTGGTTGCGTTGGCGTCGCCATGCGCCAGTTGGCTAGAGGTGAGATCGAGGTCGCCATTGGCGCTGGTGACCGTGCCGCCATTGCCGATCGCCGCGGAGGTGGTGACGACCGCGCCGGAAGCGCTCCACACAGTGGCGCTGGCGGTGGCGTTCGTGTCGCCGTCCATGTGCTGCGTGTTGGCCATCGTCGCGTCGGTGTTTTCGCTGACGGCGGTGACGACGTTGCCGCTGGCGACGGCGGTGGCGCCGACATCATGGGCTTGGCCGACCTGCACGTCGGTAACCGCGGTCGTGCCGCGCAGCTGGTACTGGTCGTTGACGCGGGTCTGAGCGTGCGCGAGCGGCGCCATGATCAGAGCGGCGCTGGCGAGAAAGGCGGCGCGCATGGTGCGGCTCCTCGGCGGCGCTTACGAGCGGCCGCGCAATTCGTTGAGATTGTCGTCGCGGCGTTCGTGCCAGGCGTCTGGCGTCGGCGTGGTGGCGAGCACGAGAGCGGCCGGCGGCGGCGGGGCGCCGTCGCCTTGCGCTTCGACCGTATCCGGACCCATCGGATCGCCCTGAGCGACGATCGCGTCATGGCACACCGAGCTGTCCGACACGTGATAGAAGTTGCTCATCACTTCGACGACGGCGCGCTCAACGCCGGCGCGGACGGCGAGTTGCACCGGCTCCAGTGCGCGTTCGCCGGCGGCGATGTCGATCAGCGTGTCGTCGAAGAACGAGAACACGCCGGCGCGCAGTTCGCGGCCGATGATCTGCTTCTGGTAGGAGATGACATCGACAACTTCGAGCGTGCGGGTGTCGATGAGGCGGAAGTCGAGCGCGATGTTCATCACATAGAGCCGGCCGCCGACATTGCCGACGCCGTCGCGCGCATCGGTGTGGCCGCCTTGGGCGTCGACGCCGACGGAGCGGATATTGTAGTTCAGTTCGGTGATGCCGCCGACGAAATAGAAATCGGAGCCGGGCATTTGGCCGGCATAGATGCGGCGCACGTTTTCGTCGCCGCCTTCTTGGCCGATGAGGCGGTTGTTGGCGTAGCGCAGTTCGAGTTCGGTGACCGAGGTGTCGAAGCGCTCAACCAGGCGCGCGCCGGCTTTGTCGAACGCCGACATGGCCATGAGCGAGGCGCCTTGCGTGAGGCGGCGGCCGCCTTCTTCGCTGACCGAGCCGGTGTAATCGATGATGCGGCCCACAGCGATGCGCGGAGCGGCGATGCTGTTGTTGCGCGCATGCGCGGCGAGGCATTGCAGCGCCGGCGTGTACGACGTTGGGTTGGCGGTGACCGGCGCGTCGCCGATCGGCAGTGCGTACATGCCGTCATTGCCGGAATACGGCGTGACGCAGGCCGTGAGCGCGGTGGTCGCCGCAAGCACGAAGGCGAGAGATTTCAGCGCGCGCATTGTTATTCGTCTCCGACTACGGCGCTGATGTCGCCGTTGTTGATCTGGGTCGCGTCCACGATCACCGTGTTGTAATTGCCCTGGGTGACCACGTTCAGTTGGTTGCCGATGGCTTGCGATGAGCCGATGCCGGTGGCGAAATTGTCCTGCAGGCCGCCGCTCAACGCGCCTTCGATTTCCATGCGTCCGTTGACGATGACGCGGTTGCCGTTTTCATCGCGGGTGGCGGGATTGATGGGCGTGTCGAAGCTTTCCCAACCCATGCCGTAGCCGCGCGTGAAATCACCGGCGCCGCTGGCGATGGGATCGGCGGCTGCGGCGCTGGCGAAGGCCAGGGCGCATGCCGTGGTAAATACAAAGACTCGCAAACGCCGCCCCTTTGAGGAATTCGTCTGCGGAGCGAGAAAGCAATGTGCGTGCCACTGCTTTTGGGGCGCGGACGCCGCAGCGCGGCGCCAACGAGACACAGGCGCACTGTTGTTAGAGCCAGTTCAGCTCAAGTCGTTCGCCATCAACCATAAGGCCGGCGAGGCGGGCGCGGCCGTCGCGCCCCACTGACACGATCGCAAAGGCGCGCGAAGACTCATCGACGGCTTGCTCGCGCAGCAGGTTTTCGATGCGCAGCGCGTCGCGCTGATTGATGTGAAAGCGGTCGATGCCGATGTCGAGCCGTACCCAGCCGGGGGTGGCGGGGACGCCTTCAGAAGCTGTGCTCGGCGGCGAACAAGTGAACGTGCCTTTAACCGGCAACGGCCCGACTTGCTGCGCTTCCTCGCGCGAGGGCGCGCCGCCGACGAGACGATAGGCTTCGCCATCGCGCCTGAGCGCCATCCATTCCCACTCGCCCTCCGGCGGACAGACCTGGCCGGGCTCAAGCCGCTGGGTGAGATTGAGCATGACGTAATGGCCGCTCAGCAATGAACGGGGATCGACGGCTTCGATCGGCAGCAGCGCTTCTTGGCCGCCTTGCCGAGCCAGGCCCTCGGTAACCACGAGGCTGACGAGTGCGGCCGCGCAGAGGCTGGCGACGATGATGATGCGCGGGGCGGCGTTGAGCTTCATGGCGCGCGCGCTCCGCGCAGCAGGAAGCCGCCGATGAGGGCGGCGATAGCGCAGAAGAGAAAGACGCCGGCCGCGGCCAACAGGTCGAGGCCAAGATCAGCCAGCAGCGCGCAGACGGCGGCGATCATCGAGAGCACGCCGGCTGTGGTGACGAGCGCGTGGCGGTCATGGCGGCCGAGCGCCAGCACCGCGCCCGAGGCGGCGAGCCATACGATGCGATGGCCCACCTTGCCCACGAAGCTCTCCGAGCCGCCGAACAGTGGCAGATAGCCGGCGATGGCGAAGAAGAAGAGGGCGGCCGCGGCGAACCAACCGTAGAAAACGCCGGCGTGCGGGCGCTCTTGTTCGCTCTGCCAGCGGGCGGCGGCGGCAAGCCCGCCAAGCAGGATGGAGAGGAAGAAGAACACCGCCGCTTCGGATTCGGTGCGCGCGGCGAACCAGCCGAAACAGTAAATGATCGCCAGGGCCGAGACGTGCGCGAGCGGAGCTGAGCTCCAGCGCAGCGCCAGATAAGCGCCCAGCGGCGCTGCGATCAGCATCCACGGCGCCTCGGAATCAAGGCCGCCGAACCAGCGCCGGTCGGTGAAGTCGCCGATGGCAATCAGTACAAGACCAACCGTCGCCGCGCCGGTCGAGCGCCCGGCCATGCCCAGCGCGATCGCCGCGACGCCGCCGCCATAAGCGGCCGCGCGCGGGTCGCCGGCAATGTCGAAGATCTGTCCGGTCAGGCCGATGGAGGCGGCGAAGACGAGTGCGGCCACCATCAACAGAAGGTTCGAGGCATGCGGGCGCTCCTTGTGCGCGGTCCACGCGCCGGCGCCCGAAAGCACAAGAAAAGCCGCTAGAATTATAGCAAATCGCAGCAGTTTCGGCGTCACGTCCCAGTTGGCGGCGACAAACGCAATGACGGCGACGCCAAGCAGCAGGGCGCCGACAACGGCGAGCGCAGTGGCCGCGTCGAGGCGGCGCGCGTCGGGAATGGAGGCCAGAATGGCGGCGCGATTGTCGCCCGGCACCAGGCCCGCGGCGATCCAGCGATCGAGATCAGCCTTCAGTTTGTCCTTATAGGCGGCCATCGCGTCCAGCTTAACGCCCAGCAAGGGTGCGGCAAGGCGCGTGTTCTTGCTTGAAGAGCAGCAGCGTGGGGCGCATCCTCGTCAGGTGAGTGGGATCCAAGGGAGGATGCACCCATGCTGATCGCGCAAGTGATCCGCGACAAGGGCGCGGCGGTTTACACGCTGGCAAGCGAAGCGACGCTCGAAGAAGCCGCGCGCGAGATGAATGAAAAGCGTGTTGGCGCGCTGATCGTGATCGACGCGGAGGGCGAACTCGTTGGAGTTTTGTCGGAGCGCGACATCATCCGGGAAATCGCGCGCCGCGGGCCCGCGGCGCTGGATGATCGTGTCGCAATCGCGATGACGCGCGAAGTCATCGTCGCCAGCTTGGACGAGAGCGTCGATGAGGGCTTGGGCCGAATGACCGACCGCAGAGTCCGTCATTTGCCGGTGCTGGCCGAGGGACGGCTCGTCGGCATCATTTCGATCGGCGATCTGGTCAAACACCGGATCGCCGTCGCGGAGGCCGAAGCGGCGGCCATGCAGGCCTATATCTCGGCTCAATAGCTAGGGCTTGAACGCAAGCCGCGCGGCGCCATCTAGGGGAGCCTGCCGGAGTGTGTCCGGCGTCGCTTGCGACGCGCTCTTCCGGGCCAGGAAAGCCGCTCAGTGCTTGATGCCTGTGAGGCGAATCGATAAGTTAAGATCGTTGCGGCTCCCAAACGTATGCGCGTACGCGTAAAACGCTGGGTAGCGCAGAAATCATGTTGATTTTTCAGCGCTTTTTTCGACGACTGAGAAAAACATGTTTTGCGCGAAAAGGTCGTTGACATGGTGCTAAGGCGCGCATAGAAACCGCGCCTTCCGCCGGGACCTGATGGTTTCGGCCTGACGACGAAGGGCCTCGGCCTGCCGTTGTCGGGCGTAGGGGAACTCCCCCTATGTGGCGCTCTTTGACATTGTGATTTGAGAGAAGGGAAACGCAGGCGGCGGCGCGCTGCGGGCAACAGCCAGCAATGGCTGAGCCAAGCGACGCTGACGTTATGTGTTTTCTGGAACTATAACTGACTTACAGATTGAGATCCGGGTTCGCCTGGATTTCGAAATGTGCGTCGGTTCCCGTTACATCAAAACGCATACGCTTTAACCGGCGCCTCGATGTGAGCTCCTTTGGGAGATCACCGAGGACAGTCAGAGGTCAACTCAACCTGAGAGTTTGATTCTGGCTCAGAACGAACGCTGGCGGCAGGCTTAACACATGCAAGTCGAACGCCCCGCAAGGGGAGTGGCAGACGGGTGAGTAACACGTGGGAA
>JBFWYC010000016.1:0-83370 GCA_050186805.1 Hyphomonadaceae bacterium | reverse complement strand
TTGCTTTCACGTGAAATAACGGAGGAAGCGTGCGCGTTCTGTCGATTGTCTCGACCAAAGGCGGAGTAGGGAAGACGACCCTCGCTGTGCATCTTGCCGTCGCGGCTCACGCCGGCGGCGAAGCGGTGCTCGTGCTTGATCTCGATCCGCAGGGCAGCGCCGCGCAGTGGTGGAAAGACCGCCAGCGTACGATCGCCGAAAACAATCTTCCGGCCGGCGCTCGTTTCGATGTGCGCCGGGCCGCTGCCAAAGACCTTGCCGACATCACTGACGCCGCCGAAGGCGAGGGATTCGATCTCGTCATCATCGACACGCCGCCGCACGCCGACTATCCAGCCGCGCGCGCCGTCGAAATCGGTGATCTCATTCTCATGCCGTCGCGTCCCGGGTACTTTGATCTGCACGCCGCGAAGCCAACGATTAAACTTATTCAGGATCTTAAGAAGCCCGCCTTTTTTGTCATGAACCAGGTGCCCCACAATTCCCAAGCTGTCGGGGCCGATGCGAGCGACTTCCTCGAATTGAAGGGCATCAAGCGCGGCCCGCTGGCGATCACCATGTTGCAGCCCTACGTGCGTTGTCTCCGTGATGGCCTCACAGCGCCGGAGCTGCACCCTGATGGACGACATGCGGCGGAAATCGGAGACCTCTGGCGGTGGACCAAAGCCCAGTTGGATATCGCGCGCCTGCAACGCCAGCGCACGCCCGCGGCGCGCGCGCCGCGCAAGGGACCGTCCGTGCTCCTCGGAGACCCGTTTGCTGACCTCGACCTGCCGCCGGTCGCAGGGCAGGGGGCCGCATGAGCAACCGCCTGATCCGCGATGACGAACCCGCCGCGCCGCCTGTTGCGGCCGAGGCGCAACCCGAACCGACGAAGCCGCTCAAGGCCCGCACCTTCGGGCGGGGGCCTTACGCCAACCGCCGGCAGGTGACGGCGCATATCGATCCGCAGCTCTTCAAGTGGCTCAAGACCATTCACGTCCAGACCGGGAAGACGATGGTTGAGATGTTCGAGGAAGCGTTGACCGACTACGTGCAGCGCTACGCCGTCCAGAAAAAGATGGGCTAGGCCCAGGCGCCGATTCCGATGGCGTCTTGATATTCCAACTGCATAAATTTGACCCGTTACAGGCACGCAGAGGCGGCCATGAGCGCGGATCAGGACGACGCGGACGGGTACGGTGCCGACTATTGGCGCGAGCTCGACCCGAACACCTATCTCGACGATGCGGCAAAGCTGCATGGCGCCCGCGATTCACCGGCGATCATCGCGACCGCCTTCCGCCTTATGCTGCAGCGGACTTTCGTCGAGAGGTTTCATGACGGCGACCATGTCTATTTCATCGCCGCCCTCGCGGGTCTGTCTTCGCTCTATCTGATCAAGAGCGGGCCCATCGACGGCTTTGATGCCGTGTTTCTCTCGCGCCTGCCGCTCCGCACCAACAGCATCCTCTTCAACCAGGCCGGCAAATTGCGCGTCGATGTCGCGCGGCGTCTTTACGACAGTTGTAACCACATTCTGGGCGGCGCTGGCGCTGCCCAGAAGGATGCGCCAACGGACCGCTCGGAGGCGCTGCTGAGCTTCTTGCGTCAGCTTCTCGCCCGCATCCGGACGCTCGAAGGACAGATTGCGTTGCCGCCCAAGTTCGCCGACCGTCCGGTCGAAGCGAACGGCGAGCGCCTCAGCGCCTTTGCCTTCTTCGCCAAACACTGGGCTTGGCGGGCAGAGGCCGGCGATGTTTTTCTCGATGATCTGAGAGACGCCGACCTTCAGCTCTATCAAGCGCTCGCCCAGCACCAGGCGCGGCAAGGCAAGAAACTCACTGATCTCATTCCGTCATCACCGACGCGCGGGCGCAAGAAGTACGTGCGCACCGCCGCCGAACAAGCCGGGGAGCGCCGGCGCGCAACACGGGAGCGCGTGCGTCGTCATCGCAAGACGTTACGCACAAATCGACCCACCTCAGGGGACTAGCGTCCGTATTGATTTCCTGCAGGCGCCCGCTTTTGTAACGCGCGGCAGCGACGTTGCTGTCGTTCGGATTTGCCGCCGTGACCGATTACAAAGACGATGACATGGTGTGCCCGAAGATCGCCGCTGTGATCGTCGGGCTCAGCACTTCGACGCTCGCCAAGCTGCGTTGTCAGGGCGGAGGACCGCCGTATTACCAGCCACGCCGCAGCGTCTCTTACCTTGTTGGCGAACTGCGGGCGTGGAAGCGCGAGTCGCGGCGGACGCAGACTCCTGGTCGTGCGGCCAAACCACAGAGTCCGCAAAACGCCAGGGGCAGTGCGTCGATTGGAGGCGAGGGCTCGTCATGAGCGGTGACGCCGAGCGAGGCGATGGGGGCCGGCTTCGCAAGATCACGGTGTCGGTACCGGAAGCCCTGCACGCGCGCCTGCATGTGGCCAAGCTCTGGTCGGGCAAACCGCTCTACGTGCTCATCAACGAGGCGCTGGAGCGTGTCGTTGCCGACTATCGCGCTGCCCGCCGCGCCGCACGCACCGATGATGACGCATGATCGCACTGCTGCCGCGCATCCTGACGCTGCTGGCGCTGGCGCTCTTGATCGTCACGCAGATGCGCCTCGAAGTGCATTTCTGGACAAGTTTCGATTCCGCTGACGAAACGGGCAGGCGACTTGTCGTCATGATTGCCGCCGGCTTCGCCCTCATGGAAGTGTTCATGCTGGCGCTCGCCCATGACGCCGCGCGCCGCGGGCTTATCGTTCTCGCCTGGCTCTGGCGCGTTGTTTTCGTGGCGGTGCTGGTCGTCAATCTGCCCTCGACGTTTGGCGCTGTCGCGGCCGTCACCGGCGCTGATCACGCGCTCCGCCAGCAAAGCGCGCTCGTCTATCGCCACCATGAAGCGAACGTCCTTCGCCTTGAAGATGATATCGCCCGCCTGGAGGCGTCCATCGGCGACCCGGAGCTGAACCGGCCCAGCGCGGCCATCGCACTGCTGCTCGATGAGCGCCGCCAGCGGCGGGCGGCGATGGAAGGGGCGGGGGCGGCACCGCCGCAGAGCCTCTTGAACCGCATCGCACGCCTCGAAAGCGCACTGGCGACGGTGCAGGCGATCGAGCGCCTGCGACAGGAGCGCGAGCAGTCGATGCGTTATATCATGGAGCACGCGCCGCCCGACGCCGACCACCCGCAAACACGCGCCATCATCACAGTTCTTGCAGTAGCGGGTGTTTCGGCGACCGGCGATCAGGTGCGCGCCGGACTGGCACTCGCCCTCGTGACTGTCCTCAAACTCGTGCTCAATCTCGGCTTCCTCGTCGCAACTGCGACCTCGCCGACCAAGGTTGAATCCGCTGCAGCCGCAACACCGGCTTTCGCATGGCTACGCGCACCGATGACGTTGGTGCGCTGGCTCCGCACCCGCAAGAAGGAAGATGAAGACGCGCAACCCGTGCCCAAGGAAGCGGAGCCTGAACGGGCACCGCCGCCATCGAGCCCGCTCTCGCCGCCGACACCGAGAAAGGCGCGTCGCACGCCTAAACGACGCCTTTCTGCTGACCTTGATGCCGACCTCGATGACTTCGGTTGATGTGCGACGCCGCGTTTGCCTCCAACCGGCTACAACCAACAACAATGGGAATCCTGTGGCGCCGCTGACCTTATCCACAAGGGTCTGGAACACGTGCGAAAGTCAGCGGATCGCAACATCGCTCGACCGCTTCGATCTCAGACGCCGTGACCTCGCCTCCGCATCGACGCCACCACCAGCCTCACGCAAGCGAACTGCCGCTGGCACACAATAGCAGGCGCCAGCGCGCTTACACTGTGATATGCGATCTTCCCGATCTGCCCATAACGGAGGCCGAGCTGGACTTGCTGCTCGGCGTGATGGGCGAGGACCTGCGTCACCTGCTAACGACGCCGGCGTCACGAGTGAAGACTGATGAAAGTTGCCCTCTACCTCCGGGTATCGACCGCGCGTCAGGCTGAAAAGGACCTCTCCATCCCCGACCAGCGCAACCGCTGCGAGGCCTGGTGCCGCGAGCGGGGATGGACGGTTGTTGCCGAGTACGTCGAGCCCGGCGCATCCGCGACCGACGACAAGCGCCCGCAGTTTCAACGCATGATGGATGACGCGGTGCGTAAGGACCGTCCCTATGACGTGATCCTCGTGCACAGCTTCTCGCGCTTCTTCCGGGATGCGTTCTATTTTGAGCTGCATCGGCGCTCGCTTGAGAAGAACAATGTTGCCCTGATCTCGATCACGCAGGCGGTGACCGACGACGGCGCCGGGCAAATGATCCGCCAGATCTACGCGATCTTCGACGAGCATCAGAGCCGGGAGAACGCCAAGCACGTCTCGCGTGCAATGCAGGCGAACGCGCGGCTCGGCTTCTGGAATGGATCAAGCGCGCCGTTCGGCTATCGCACGGAAACGGTCGAGGTGCGTGCCGACGCGAAGAAGAAGCGGCTTGTTATCGAGCCCGCGGAAGCCGAGGTCGTGCGGACGATATTCAGCCTATGCCTGCAGGACCTGGGGTGCCGCGTCATCGCCCATGAGATCAACAACCGGGGTTTCACCCTTCGCGGGCGCGCCTTCACGACCAACCGCGTCCATGAAATCCTGAAGCGCGAGACCTACGCCGGGACTCACTATTACAACCGCACCAACGCCAAGACCCGGCGCCAGCGCGATCGCGGCGAATGGATCGCCGTCACGACGCCCATCATTATCGACCCTTCGACGTTCAAAGAAGTGCAGCGCCGACTCGACGCCCGCCGGCCTTCGCGCGTGCCGCCGCGTGTTGTCACAAGCCCGGTTTTGCTGACCGGCCTTGCCCACTGCGCCACGTGCGGCGGCAGCATGCGGCTCACCTACGGAAAGTACGCCCGCTACCGCTACTACAGCTGTCACAGCGGCATGCATCGTGGCGGGGCGACCTGCAAAGGACGCTCGATCCCGATGCAGGTCCTCGACGACCTCGTCATGGACGAAATGGAGAAGCGCGTCTTTGCGCCCGATAGACTAGAGGCGCTGTTAGCGGCTCTCGTGGCGCGCGTGAACGACGGCGACGCCGACCGGGCGGAACGGATGCGGCAGCTGAAACAGACCCTGGCTCAGGTTGAGGCGAAGATCGAACGCTCGTTCGACGCTTTGGCCGAGGGGGCCATTAGCGACACCGACCTTTTCCGGAAGTATCACGCAGGGCTTGAGGCTGAGCGGGAGGAGGCGCAGCGCCTGATCGCGGCACTTGAGGCCGAGTGCTCGATCCCGCGCCAAGTCCTCAGCCGAGAGAATCTGACCCGGTTCTCCGCCGCCGCCCGGGCGCGGCTGCGGACGGATACGCCCCGGGCCGGCCGTCGTTTCCTCCGGCTCTTCCTGGAGCGGGTGGATGTGGACGACGACGTGATCACCCTCCGGGGCCCCAAACCCCGCCTCATGGCGGCCCTGAGCGGCCCGCCGGGGGCAGGAGCGGGCGGGGGACAGGTTCTGACCTTTACCCGGGCCGGCCCACCATTTCCGCCCCGCCTAGTCCCGTTTGCGGCTGAATCTACTCCGAAAGTTATAGGCCGGCGGTAGCCAGGCGCGCGCTGGATCAGGAGTTCGTGATCGCGGTTGTTCGATTTTGTCGAGCCCGCCATATCGGCGCCTCGCTCTTCGGCCAGCATCGCTTCGCTGACGGTGAGCAAGGGGGCTGACGCGAAGGCGCGACGCGATAGGTCGCGCGCACGGCTCCGGGCCATTGAGCCCAACCCGGATCCGAAAAGTTGAGTGGTGGAGCTGAATGGATCACGATTTCTGCAATGTTGATGGCGCGCGCCGCCTCAAGCAGCGGATCGAGGAATACTGGCGCGAACGCGGCTACACTGTTGAAGTGAAGCTGGTGGAAGCGGGCTTTGTTGCGGCCATGCGCTCTGCGCGCACGGATGTCCGCAGCGACATGGTCAACGGGTTCCCGACCAAGCGGCAAGCTAACGAGCGCGAGCGCACAAACCCTAGCGTGCGCGGCTTGATGGAAGTCGCGTAAGCGTCGAACCCTGCGGTTCATGGGCGCGCCGCGAGCAAGCGGCGGCAGGCCGGCGCCAAATCTCGATAGTGATGAATAAGCACATCGGCGCCGAGCTTTTCGGCGCCGATGTCGCAATAGCCGAAGCTCACCGCGATAACAGGCGCGCCAGCTGCGCGTGCGGCCCCGACGTCTGCAATCGTGTCGCCAACCATGACCGAGCGGCGCACGGTTCCCCCTGCACGCGCCACGGTGGCGCGGTAGTGCTCGGGGTGGGGCTTCTTGTCGGTGACCGCATCGGCGCCGACGATTGCCGAGAAGCGGTCGCTCAGCTTCAGCGCGTCGAGCAATTGCACCGACAAATCGGTGCGCTTGTTGGTGCACACCGCGAACTTCGCGCCAAGCGCGGCCAGCTGATCGAGCGCGTCCGTGACGCCGGGAAACACGCGGCTCTCGCGGGCGATGTCGGCGCGGTAAAACCCGATGAATTCGCGCATCAGCGTGTCCAGCCGATCGGCGGAGAAAGTGACGCCGTGGAGCGCTGCGCTACGCTCGATCAGCACCCGCGCGCCTTGGCCCACCATCAGGCGCACCGTTTCCAACCTGGCCCGCGGCAGGCCTTCCAGATCCATGGTCTGGTTGAGAGCGCGCACCAAATCCGGGGCGGAATCGACCAGCGTGCCGTCGAGGTCGAACACAAGGGTGGCGTCGGCCAGTTCGCCGCTGGTCATGGGTGGTCCCCGGTTGAGCAGTTGCGCTAAAACGGCCCTAGGATTCGGACAACAGGCGAGAGCACATGAGCCGGGCGCGGGCGGCGATCATTCTGGCGGCGGGCCAAGGCACGCGGATGAAGTCCGATTTGCCGAAGGTGCTGCACCAAGTCGGCGGGCGCGCCATGCTTGATTGGGCCATCGCCAGCGCCGCGCAGGTGGGTGCGGCGCGCACGATCGTGGTGACCGGCGCGCATGCGCCAGTGGTGGGCGAGCACGTCACCACGACGCTCGGCCCCGGCAGCGTCGCCATACAAGACCCGCCGCTTGGCACCGCGCACGCAGTTCGCGCTGCGGAAGCGGCGCTGGCTGGCTTCGATGGCGATGTGATCATTCTTTACGGCGATGCGCCGTTCGTGCCGCCGCAGCGGCTGGAGGAGATGTTCGCGCTGCGCAACGCCAAGGGCGGTCTTGCGGTGCTGGCGTTCGAGGCGGCCGATCCGACCGGCTATGGCCGCGTCATCGCCAACGCGGACGGCACCATGGACCGCATCGTCGAGCATAAGGACGCGAGCGCTGCCGAGCGCGCGGTGAAGCTTTGCAATTCCGGCGTGCTGTGCGCCGACGCGCGCGTGTTATTTCAACTTCTGGCGCAGGTGAAGAACGACAACGTCAAGGGCGAATACTACCTGACCGATGTAGTCGCTCTAGGACGAGCGAGCGGGGCCGCAACCCACATTCTCGTCGGCGCCGAGAGCGATGCCATGGGCGTCAATTCGCGCGTGGAACTGGCGGCGGCGGAGGCGGCGTTTCAGCACCGCGCGCGCGTCGCCGCGATGGAGTCCGGCGTCACGCTGATCGATCCCGCGAGCGTGTTCTTCTCCCACGACACCCAGATCGCCAATGATGTGGTGATCGAACCGAATGTGTTTTTTGGATTGGGCGTGAAGATCGGTAAAGGCGCGCGCATCAAGGCGTTTTGCCATATCGAGGGCGCCGAGATCGGCGAGGGCGCGAACGTTGGCCCTTCGGCGCGCTTGCGGCCCGGTACGAAGCTCGGCGCCGGTGTAAAGATCGGCAATTTCGTCGAGGTGAAGAACGCGACCTTCGGCCCGAAGGCGCAAGCCAGTCACCTCACCTATGTGGGCGACGCCGATGTGGGAGCGCGCGCCAATCTCGGCGCCGGCACGATCACCTGCAACTATGACGGCTTCGACAAATATCGCACCACGATCGGCGAGGACGCATTCATTGGTTCGGACACGGCGCTCGTGGCGCCGGTCAGCGTCGGCAAGGGCGCCTATACCGGCACCGGCAGCGTAATCACCAAGGACGTGCCTGACGGCGGGCTCGGCGTCGCCCGCGCGCGGCAAGCCAATATCGAAGGCTGGGCCGACAAGAACCGCGAAAAAAAGCGCAAGGACAAACCTGCATGAGCGACGCGGATCTCGCAAAGTTCAACGCCGCGCAAGCGGCGCTTGCTTACATCAAGGACGGCATGATCGTTGGCCTCGGCACCGGGTCGACGTCGGCGCATTTCGTGCGCCAGCTGGGCGAGCGTGTGCGGCAAGGCTTGCGGGTCAAGGGCGTGCCCACGTCGGAAGCGACGCGCAATTTGGCCGAGCAGGTGGGCGTGCCGCTGCTGGAAATCAGCCAAGTCACCGCGATCGATGTCGATGTCGACGGCGCCGATGAAATCGATCCGGCGTTTCGGCTGATCAAGGGCGGCGGCGGCGCGCTGTTGCGCGAGAAGATCGTCGCGGCGGCGTCCAAGCACATGGTGGTGATTGCCGATGAGACCAAATGGGTCGAGACCTTGGGCGCGTTTCCGCTGCCGGTGGAGGTCACCCGCTTCGGCTTTGCCTTGACGCAAGCGCGCGTTCAGGAGGCGTTGCGCGATACTGGCTGCGCTGGCGATGAAGTGGCGCTGCGGGTCAGCGGCAAGGCCAATGAGCCGGTCATCACGGATGGCGGCAACTATATTCTCGACGCGCACGCCCAACGTATCCCGGATGCGGAAGCGTTGAGCGATGCGCTGAAGCGGATCGCGGGCGTGGTGGAGCACGGCCTCTTCATCGGCCTGTCGCGCACCGTGATCTTGGGCAAGGCCAAGGGCGCCGACGTCCGCGCGTTGTAGGGCTTAGGCCCGCTTGCGGGCGGGCGCCTTGGGCGCGGCGCTGGTTTTCTTGGCGGCGCTCTTGCGCTTCGACAAGCGCTTGCGTGCAGCAGCCTTCTTCTGCGCCGTGACCGCGCCCGTGCGCTTGGCCGCGCATTTCGGGCAAGCGCAGATATCTTTCAGGTACTCGTTGAAATAGTTCTTGCCGTAATCGTAGTTCAGCTCCTCGCCCGGCTTGATCCGGCGCAAGGCGTGAATGAAGACGCGACCCTTGTGGATGTTGGGCTCGCAGTTGGGGCGGCAGGAATGGTTGATGTAGCGCGCCGTGTTCCAACGCGGGGCGCCGTCGATGGTTTTGCGGGCGTGAATCTCGAACAGATATTTGGAGCGGCTCTTTTGCTCCTGCTCCTTGGTCAGTTCGACGCCCGTATATTCGATGACACAGGCGCCCTTCGGGATGGCGCTTTCGCCGGCAAACAGCCCCAGCCCGGTCGCCGAACGGCGGACCTCGAGGTCAAAATCTCCGGGCGTGTAACTCTTGCGGACCATCGGCGCTCCATTCTGAAGGCGCTCCCTTCAGCAATGATTGGGCCGCTTTGGCAAGGCGGTTCTGCGCCGCGATGGGCCTGACGCCATGCCGCTGTTGCATCCGTGGGCGGGCGCCCTTAAGTACGCGCTTCGCCGGTTTTGGGGTGTCGCCAAGCGGTAAGGCAGCGGTTTTTGGTACCGCCATTCCTAGGTTCGAATCCTAGCACCCCAGCCAGCTTTCGCGGTCTGCGCGAAGGCCCATTTCCGCCCGTTGCCAGCCGGGCGGGGCGGCTCTATAAGCCCGCCTCCGTCGGAGTATAGCTCAGCCTGGTAGAGCACCACGTTCGGGACGTGGGGGTCGTAAGTTCGAATCTTGCTACTCCGACCAATCTTTCTCCTTTGAAGGCGGCCAGCCCTCGCCGGTCGCGAGCGCCGGGCGGGAGATTGTGACCGTGCGCCGCAGCCGTTAGTTTCGCGCCCGCATGTCGCTCGTGGCCATCGTCACCCCTGTTTACGAGGATCGAGAGAGCTTCGCCGAGCTCTGCCGCCACTTGGCCGTGGTGCAGCAGCAAGCCGGCGTGCGCTTTCACGTTATCGCGGTGGACGATGGCTCATTATCGGCGCCGCCTAGGCTCAGCGCCATTGAGGGCGCGCACCTCTCAGGCGAAATCCTGCGGCTCTCCCGCAATGTCGGCCACCAGGCGGCGATCTCGATCGGCCTCGCGCGGGCCTATTCGATCCCCAACCTCGAAGCCTGCATCGTGATGGATTCCGATGGCGAGGACACGCCGGAGGCGATCCCCAGCCTGCTCGCCGCCGTCGCCGCGCCGACCGCCGACGTCGCCGTCGCCGAACGCGCCAAACGCTCCGAGACGATGACGTTCAAGTCGTTCTACGCGGTCTATAAGCGCCTCTTCCGCGTCGCCACCGGGCAGATGCTGCGCTTCGGCAATTTTATGGCGCTGTCGCCGGTCGCGCTCGAGCGGCTCTCGGGCATGCACGAGACGTCGACCCACGTCGCGGCGGCGGTGGTGAAGGCGAAGCTGCGGCGGGCGGACGTGCCGACTGATCGAGGCGTGCGTTACGCGGGCTCGTCGAAGATGAACTTCCCGAGCCTCGTCTTGCACGGCATGCGCGCGGTGATGGTGTTCTCCGATCTGGTGCTCACGCGAATGGCGCTGGCGCTGGTGGCGATGGCGCTGGGCGTCGTGGTGGTTGTGGTCGTGGCGCTGGCGATGCGCCTTGCCGGGCTGACCACGCCGGGTTGGGTGACGATCGTCACCGGCTTTGCATTGTCGCTGTTCCTGCAAACCGGCCTGTTCACGATGATCACGCTGATCGTCTCAAGCCTGGGACGCGTGGATACGCCGCCGCGCGTGCGTGAACGGGCGCTTGAATACATTGCGCGCGCCGAGCGGGTGGAGCCGGCTGCCGCGCTCTCGCCGGTCGCGGCGGACTAGAGTTCAGGGCGCCAGCGCCGCCGCCAGCGTGTCGAACCGCGCCGCTTCATTCGGCTTTCCCGAACAGATCGCCGCGATAAGCATAAACCCGCTCGACCACTTATCTGCGCCACGTGTTCGGTGGGATCACGGCATAGTGGATGCGAATGATCGATTTCGGATTGTAGTCGCTGCCGAAACGCGGGCGGTACTCCCACTCGCGCTGTTCGAGCCCCTGCATGAATTCTGCGAGCGCCGCCGGCTGGCCGCCGCTCCACACCACCAGCGCGCCATAGCGTTCGAGCTCTTCGGGCGTCACCCACGGCGCTGCGCTGAAATCGCCGTTGATGAGCACGGAGGGCGGGTTGCGGTCGTGCAGGCCGATCAAGCCGCCGGTCCAGATATCGCCCGCAACGATGCGCAGCGGGGCGTTGTTGGTTTCTTCGCGCCAGACCTGTTCGAGCGTTGCGCTGATTTCGGCCTGCGGCCAGTTCCCGCGCAGCGGCTTTCCGGTGAACGCCACACCGTAGGCCATGTGCGCATAATAAAGCCCCGAGACCACAACGATCAGCACGCCTGCGCCGAGGCCCAAGCGCTTCAACCGGTCGGCGCTGAACTTCGCGCTGAGCAGCGCCATCACGATCAATCCGGAAAGCGCCACCATTGGCGCGCCCCAAGACGCGCGCAAGCTGGCGCCGGTGAACGCCGCGCCAACCGCCGTCAGCAACGCCGGCCCCAACCCCATAAGCAGCAGATAGCGCAGGGCCCGCTGCTCGGGCTTGGCGGGCGCGCCTTCGGCGGGCTTGCCGAAAAATCCAGCGCAAGCGAGCAGGATGAGCATCGGCAAATGGTCGAGCGCCAGCGTCAGCAAGAATTCGATGGGTGCGTACCATTCGCCGTCGCTGGCGCGACGTGCAGCGTACGCGAACGGGCCGTAATCGTGGTCGATGAGCCAAAGCGCTTGCGGCGCGGCCGCGGCGAGAAAAGCCGCGAACGTGATCCACGGGCCGGGTGAGAGTATGCGCTTGCGCGCCTGCTCGTCCCAGACCATCCACACCGCGGCGACGACAAGCAGCACGCCCGAGGAATACTTCGCCCAGAGGCTGAAGCCGGCGACTAAGCCAAGCAGCAGCCAATCGAGCCATTTGTCGTGCGTGCTGGCGCGCCAAAGCAGCAGCATGACGAGCGCCCAGAGCGGCATTTGCGCGACGTTGTGATTGAACTCGGGCGTCACCCAACTGAAGAAATACACTCCTGTCAGCAAGAGCGCTCCGGCGAGCGCGCGCGGCGCATCCATCAGGTCGCGCCCGAGCGCAAAGACGGCGGCGAAGGTAACCGCGATGAAGATTTGCGAGACGAGATAGGCCGGCCAGCCGGCGCCGAGCAACCAGCGCGTTGGCTCAAGCACCAGACCGGGTAAGTTCGGATGCTTGAACGTGGCGACGACGCCTTCACGTCCCCAGGCATACATTTCGACGACGTCGAGCGGCGGGGCGGAGTGCGAGAGCGCCGGCGCGAGCGTCCAGAACACGAGTTGCGCCACCATGAGCGCAAGCAGCCCGCGCTCCGGCGTGGCGAATAACGTGCCTGCGTTCATCGATCCCTGCGTCCGCGAAATTTAGGCGGACATCTGCACCATCAGCCAAACGCCGCCAAGCGCGACCGCGAGGATGATGATCCAGCGGGCGGTCTCGGCGAGGAAGTGCACGAAGCCGCGCACCGGGCCAAACATCGAGAGCGCAAGCGTCACAAGAAAGGTCGCCCCGATGGCGAGCCAGACCTCAAACTGGCCGAGTTCGCTGTCGACGCCGGCAAGAAAGGCCAAATAGCCCGCGAACGCCGCAAGGATGAAGCGGACGATGCCCTTCAGAACGGCGCTGCCGGTGTTGTGGTAGTTCGGGGCGGTTTCGGCCTGCCGCGGCGGTGGCAACGCCTCAACCGGAGGCGGTTCGAGTTCGGTCCGCAAGCGCCGCCAGGCTTCCGCCTCCAACTCGGCGCGAATTTGCTGCTCGAGCATCCAATCCTGGGTAGCGAAGGCGGGTCGGTTGCGGGAGCTGGACATCAGGACACATACCCCTCCGCCGCGCATCATGCGCCAGGCCGCGCGATCCGAAAATGGCCTGCCGCAGCAACGCGCTAGGCGGCCTGCCGGCGGCGCAAGCCGTCGCCCAGACCTGGGGTTTTTATCATTAATCGATAAAAACCGCTTGCGTTCGACGGCCCTTCATATCATTTATCGATAAACCCGGGCGTCAGGCTTGGGGTGGAGTAGTGCGCGTGAAGCAATTTCTGATCACGGTGGCCGGGGTGCTCGTTGGGCTCTTCGTCTTCCTCATTATCGGCCCGATCCTGATTATTTCGATGATCGCCGCCTCCGTGGGCGGTCACCGGGAGGCGCAGCCCGCCCACATGGTGCTGTCGCTCGACTTGCGCGAGCCGATGACCGACCAGCGCCCGTCCAATCCGTTCGCGGCGTTTGGCGGCAGCCCATCGCTGCTCGACACGCTGGCGCGCCTGGAAGCGGCGCGCACCGACGACGCGGTGGAGGGGCTTTATATCCGCGCCAACACCTACGGCATGCCGGCGGCGCAAGCTGAAGAATTGCGCGCGGCGATCGCGGCGTTTCGTCAGTCCGGCAAGTTCGTGATCGCGCACCTACAGAACGACGGCGTGCGCATGGGCATGCCCGGCTACATGGCTGTCGCGGACGCCGATGAGGTCTGGCTGCAGGACGCCAGCGACTTCATGCCGATGGGCTTGTCGGCGGAAGTGACGTTCTACGCCGGCACGCTGCAGCGCTATCACATGCAGGCGCAGTTCGAGACGCGTGAAGGTTACAAGACGGCGGCGCACACGCTGACGCAGCGCACGTTCACGCCAGAGCACCGCGAGTCGATGCTCAGCCTGATGAATGGCATCTATGATGTCATGCTGACCAATATCGCCGCCGACCGCGGCATCACGCCGGCGCAAGCGCGCGCGGCCGTTGAGGGTACGCCGTTCACGGCGGCGCGTGCGCGCGAGCTGCAGCTGATCGATCAGATTGGCCGCCCGGAAGACGCCGAACGCGCCGCGCTGGCGCGCGCCGAGAACGCGGAAATCGTGGATTTCGCTGAGTATCGCCCGCGTCCGCAAAGCGGCGGCCGCGTCATCGCGGTGGTGCAGGGCGAAGGCGCGATCGTCTCGGGCGTCGAAGAAGATGGGCTCTTCGCCGACGATTCGATGATGAACAGCGACCGCATCGCGCGTGCTCTGCTGGATGCGTCCGAGGACGAAGACGTCGCCGTGATCGTGTTCCGGGTGTCGAGCCCGGGCGGTTCGGTGGTGGCGTCGGATCAGATCCTGGCGGCGTTGCGCACGGCGAAGGAGCGCGGCAAGCACATCGTGGTGTCGATGGGCGAAGTGGCGGCCTCGGGCGGCTATTACGTCTCGGCCTATGCCGACGAGATCATCGCCTCGCAGACGACGATCACCGGCTCGATCGGCGTCGTCGGCGGCAAGCTGATCATCGGCCCGGCGTTCGACCACTATCTGTCGACCAACACGGAAACGCTGACGGTGGGCTCGCCCTACGTCGAAATGTTCACCACCGAGCGGCCGTTCAATCAGGCTGAGCGCGCCGCCTTCGCGGCCTTCATCGACCGCGCCTATTCGGGCTTCATCAATCTCGTCGCCGAAGGGCGTGAGATGACGCCTGAGCAGGTTCGCACGGTGGCGCAGGGCCGCGTCTGGACGGGCCAGCAAGCACTGGAACGCGGGCTGGTCGATCACATTGGCGGCTTCCAGGTCGCGGTGCAGCGGGCGCGCGCGCTGGCTGGCATCGATGAGAATGCGCGCGTCGAACTGCGCTACTTCCCGGCGGTCGACAATCCGTTCAAGGCGTTCGAGCGCATGTTCGGCGTGTCGTCCGAAAGCGTCGAGGCGCTGGCGCGGATGAATGCGCTCTTGAGCGATCCGCGCGTGCAGCGCGCGCTGGCGGCCATGCGTGAGGAAGACGCCAACGTCCGCGCCGAGTCGGAGGCGCCGGCCATCCGATAACCCTTTAGAACTCCATAGCCTCAAGGCCCTTCGCCACCCGTGCGGAGGGCCTTTTTCTTTGCGCTGGGGCGCGGGTGCGCCGCGTGGGGCGGCCTGCCTTGACAAGGCGGGGGCCCGCATGCGCTACCCCACGCCTTTCCCGGCCTTCGGAGCCTTTGCGATGCACGCCTACCGTTCCCACACCTGTGGCGCCCTGCGCCCCGCTGACGCCGGCTCGGCTGTGCGTCTGTCCGGCTGGGTGCACCGGAAGCGCGACCATGGCGGGCTGCTGTTTATCGACCTGCGCGACAATTACGGGCTCACCCAGATCGTCATCGCGCCATCGAGCCCCGCCTTCGCCGCGGCCGAGCGCGTGCGCGCGGAAAGCGTGATCCAGATCGACGGCAAGGTGGTCGAGCGCACGGCGGATACGGTGAATGCGAACCTGCCGACCGGCGGCATCGAAGTGCAGGCGGGCGCGCTTGACGTGCTCGGCGCGGCGGAAGAGCTGCCGCTGCCGGTGTTCGGCGAGCAGGAGTACCCGGAGGACATTCGCCTCCGTTATCGCTTCCTCGATCTGCGCCGCGAGAAGCTGCACAAGTCGATCCTGCTGCGCAGCCAGGTGATTGCCTCACTGCGCCGTCGCATGATCGACCAGGGCTTTACCGAGTTTCAAACGCCGATCTTGACGGCGTCGTCGCCGGAAGGTGCGCGCGACTTTCTAGTGCCGTCGCGTTTGCATCCGGGCAAGTTCTACGCGTTGCCGCAAGCCCCGCAGCAATTCAAGCAGCTGCTCATGGTGGCCGGCTTCGACAAGTATTTCCAAATCGCGCCCTGCTTCCGCGATGAAGACGCGCGTGCCGACCGTTCGCCCGGCGAATTCTATCAGCTCGATTTCGAGATGAGCTTCGTTACGCAAGAGGACGTCTTCAACGCCATCGGCCCGGTGCTGGCCGGCGTGTTCGAGGAATTTGGCAACGGCAAGCGCGTGACGCCGGCCAACGAATTCCCGCGCATCCCGTACGCGGAAGCGATTTCGAAGTACGGCTCCGACAAGCCGGACCTGCGCAATCCGCTGGTGCTGCAGGACGTCAGCGAACATTTCCGTGGCGGCGGCTTCGGCTTGTTCGCGCGCATTCTGGAAAAGGCGGGCAGCGCCGTGTGGGCCGTGCCTGCGCCGAACGGCGGTTCGCGCGCGTTCTGCGACAAGATGAATTCCTGGGCGCAGAGCGAAGGCCAACCGGGCTTGGGCTACATCTTCTGGCGCGAAGGCGAAGAAGGCGGCGCCGGGCCGATCGCCAAGAACATCGGTGCGGAGAAGGCCAACGCCATCCGCGAGCAGCTGGGCCTGAAGGTTGGCGATGCCGCATTCTTCGTCGCCGGCGATCCGAGCGTGTTTTACAAGTTCGCCGGTCTCGCGCGGAACAAGGTCGCCGACGAATTGAATCTCGCCGACAAGGATCAGTTCAAGTTCTGCTGGATCGTCGATTTCCCGATGTATGAGTGGAGCGAGGAAGAGAAGAAGATCGACTTCTCGCACAACCCGTTCTCGATGCCGAACTTCGACCACGAGGCGTTTCTCAAGCTCGACGTCAACGATCGCGCGACAATCGAGAAGATCACCGCGTTCCAGTACGATATCGTCTGCAACGGCGTTGAGCTCAGCTCGGGCGCGATCCGGAACCATAAGCCAGAGATCATGATCAAGGCGTTCGAGATCGCCGGATATGGCCGCGAGGTCGTGGAAGAGAAATTTGGCGGCATGCTGAACGCGTTCCGCTATGGCGCGCCCCCGCACGGCGGCTCGGCCCCGGGCGTGGACCGCATCGTCATGCTGCTCGCCGGCGTCGACAACATCCGCGAAGTGATCGTCTTCCCGTTCAACCAACAGGCTCAAGACCTGATGATGAACGCGCCAGGCGAAGTGACGCCGAAGCAGCTCAAGGAGCTGCACATCCGCGTGGTGGAAACGCCGAAGGGGTGATGGAACCGACTGCGCGCCTTTTTGTCGGACTCATCGCGGTCATGACAATTGGCTGCGGTTTGTACTGCCTGAGCCTTATGAATGCCTGGCGTCGCAAAGAGCGCATGCAGGACGAAGGTCGACCCCTCCGCCAGCAGCAGCGCTTCTTTTCGTTCACGCGAATGAATACGACGTGGAACGCGCGGCTCCTCTGCGCCGCCTTCGCGTTCGCCGGAGTTCTGTTGCTGGGTTGGGCGGTGCTGGCGTAACTAGCCGCACCGCTCCACTCGCATGCCACGCGGCAGTCTTGTGCGGGCGTCGCCGCAGGCTTCGTCAAGCTGGCTTTGCGTGAGGCCGCGGACGTGGCGCAGGTCCGCCCCAGAAAGATCGGCGCGGTCGAAATTCATATCCGTCACGTCGGCGCGGGCGAACGCGGCGCTGGTGAAATCGGCGCCGCGCGCGTCGGCGCTTTCCATGGTGGCGCCTTCGAAGTTCGCGCGCGGGCAGTGCGCGTCCACCAGCTTCGCCCCGCTCAAATCAGCTTCGCTGAAATCGGCGGCCTCGAATTCTGAATTGGTGGCGTCGGCGCGCGCCAACACCGCGCCCGAGAAATCGGCGCGATTGAACACCGCGTTGGACATGCGCGCGCCAGTCAGGATGCGGCCGGAGAGATCGCATTCTTCGCACACGCCAGCGTACACAGGTGCGAGCGGCAGGCGCGTGGGATCGCTGAACGGCCAGAACGCGAACGCCTGGCTCGCCCACGCCGCGCCAAGCGCGACTGTCGCGATCGCGACAAGGCGAAACTGTGTCAGCACGGCGCCGTGCGTAGAGGCGCCCAAGCATTCGCGCCAGTGAAGATGCAGTAAGCGAGGAGTGTTTCTAATTGTTTCAGCACGCGCGAACAGTCATTCCGGCGGGAAGCGTCGTTTGTGCATCGCCGCACGCAGTATTGAGCTGTTCCTGGGTGAGCCCCTGCGCGCCGGCAAGCTCAGCGCCGGAGAGGTTCGCGCCGCTCAGCACCGCGCCGCCGAATCGAGCACCGCCGAAATAGCCGCCGACCAAAGTCGCGCCTTCCAGGTTCGCGTCGCTGAAGTCGGCGCGCCCGGCGCGGACGCCAAACAGATTGGTGAGGGAAAGATTGGCGGCGTGGAAGCGGGCGCTATCGGCGGTCGCCAGCGAGAGGTCGGCTTGGCGGATGCGCGCGCCGGTGAAGTCGCGCCCGGCGATGGATTGGTAGGAAAGATCGATCTGGAACAGGTCGCAGTGCGCGCACGCCGCGCCGCCGCGCACGCGCTGCGCGATCACATCGCGCTCGGCCTGACTGACGATCGGCCCGCCGGTGGCGCCGGGGGCTTCCGCGTAGGCGGGCGCGGCTAACAGGAAAAGGCATGCGAACAGCGCGGCGCGTTTCATCTTGGCGCAACTCCAACGGACTTTGGCCGTTCGTCGCAGGAGCCGCGCCACCCGGCCTGGCCATGCTAGAGCTGCCTCGGCCTGTTTCAGTCTGGGGGCTGAGCCGCTAGCGTGCGCGCCGCCGTTGAGCCCGGTCTGAAAGGATGGACCCAATGCCCCTGCCCACCGCCTTCCTGTCGGTTCCCGACACCCGCGAGATCGATTTCTCCGAGGTCGGCCCTTGGCGCGGCGCGAGCGCGCTTGGACGGCTTGGCCCGGCATGGCCCAGCTTTGATGACGGCGCCGCGCGCTTCACGCACGATAGCGACGCCGCGCTCCGCTGTGGGTGTCCTGCCTGTGGCGGGACCGCGCCCACCGATCCGCAATCCTTCATCGACCCGCAAAGCGGCGTCGCCGGCAACGGCCTGCCCATTTACAACTGGGATCAGGCTGCGGCGCAGTTGACGCGCGACAGCAATGGCTGGCCGGGGTTCGCCGGCGCGACCGTCAGCTATGCGTTCCGTTCCACTATGACCGGTGCGCTGCCCAATGGCGTGACCGGCTTCACGCGTTTCACCGAGGCGCAGATCATCGCGACAGAAGTCGCGCTTCAGCTTTGGTCTGATGTGGCCAACATCACCTTCGTGCGCGCCGGCAGCGGCACGAGCGGGGATGGCGCCTATTCGAACTTCGCAACGATGCTGTTCTCGAACTATTCGAGCGGAGCGGACGGCGCATCTGCGTTCGCGTTCTTTCCTGGCTCGACGGCCAATACAGCATCGGCCGGCGACGTGTGGGTCAACATCTCGCTCGCTTCGAATCAAGATTTGTCGGCCGGCAGTTTCGGACCGCACACCCTGTCACACGAAATTGGTCACGCAATCGGCCTCAGTCATCCGGCAGACTACGACGCCCTCGATCCGGTTGATCCAACCTACCCAGACGCCTCCGTTTATTGGCAGGACTCCCGCGCTTACACCGTGATGAGCTATTTCGGTTCGGCGGGCGTCAATCACAGTTTGAACGCCTTCGCCGCAGGCCCGCAGCTACACGACATCGCGGCGGCGCAATTGCTCTACGGCGCCAATCTCACAACGCGCACCGGCAACACGGTTTATGGCTTCAACTCCAACACCGGGTTGGCGCATTACACGATCACCGCGGATGGCCAGAGCCCTGTGTTTGCCATTTGGGATGCGGGCGGAACCGACACCATCGATTTTTCAGGCTACTCGACGAGCGTCGAAATCGATCTGAGAGAGGAAGCGTTCTCAAGCGCAGGCCCGGGAAATAGCGGGATAGGCGTTGCGGTCGGAAACATCTCCATTGCGCGCGGCGCGGTGATCGAGAACGGCGTCGGCGGCGCCAATGCGGACACGCTCACCGGGAATGCCGTCGCCAACGCGCTTTCGGGTTTGGCCGGGAATGACGTCATAGTGGGCCTCGCCGGCAATGATGTGATCGACGGCGGCGCCGGCAATGACACAATGACCGGCGGCGTGGGCGACGATGCGTATGTGGTCGATAGCGCCGGCGATGTCGTCACCGAGCTTGCCGATGAAGGGACTGATACGGTTACAGCGCTGCGCACCTACGTGCTCGGCGCTAACCTCGAAATTCTGATCCTCGGCGGGGCTGAAACGCTGCGCGGAACAGGCAACGCGCTGGGTAACGTGATCACCGGGAACGCTGCAAGCAACCGCCTGACCGGTCTCGCCGGCGCCGATGTGCTGAACGGCGCCGCCGGCAATGACGTGCTTTCCGGCGGTGATGGGGACGACACGCTGAACGGCGGCGACGGCAGAGACACGCTCGACGGCGGCGCCGGCGCCGACGCGATGTCAGGCGGCGCCGACAATGATTTCTATGTCGTCGACAACGCCGGCGACACGGTCAGCGATTCCAGCGGCGTCGATTTGGTGACCGCCTCGGTCAATTATACAATCGGGGCCGGCATTGAGAATCTAACGCTCGTTGGCGCCGCCGTGATTGGCGTCGGCAATGCCGGCAACAATCTGATCACTGGCAACGCCCTCGCCAACACGCTGTCGGCGGGCGCCGGACGTGACCGGATATTCGCCGGCGCAGGCAACGACACGCTGAACGGCGACGCCGGCAACGACAATCTCTACGGCGAAGCTGGAGACGACCTGATCGACGGCGGGCTCGACAACGACGCCATGTTCGGCGGCGCCGGCAATGACACCTACATCGTAGTCAGCGCCGGCGACCGGGCCTTCGAAAATGCCAATGAGGGCATCGACCTCGTCCGCGCGTCGCGTACCTTCACTCTGGGCGACAACGTCGAAAATCTGCTGCTTGAGGGCGCGGCTGGTTACGCTGGCACTGGCAACGCCCTCGACAACACGATTACGGGCAATGTTGCCAACAACCGTCTCTTTGGCCTGGCGGGCGATGACGTCATTCTCGGCGGCGATGGCAATGATGTCATCACAGGCGGTCTTGGCGACGATGTGCTGACAGGCGGCGCCGGGCGCGACCGCTTTGTGCTTGAGCCTGGCTTTGGCGACGACGTGGTCACGGACTTCGATGCGGATTCGTCCGGAGGCCAAGATCTGATCGATGTGGCCGCGCTGGGCATTACCACGGCCACGTTTGCGGCGCGTGTAACCATTACCGACCTGGGCGCCCACACGCTCATCACCATTGATGGCGTAGACACGATTCGCCTCGACAACGTCAGCGGCGTTGGCGCTAACGCCGTGACCATTTCGGACTTCTTCTTTGGTCCTTGAGTTCGGGCGCCAAGCTCCCGCCCGGCTTCATATCCGAATTGAGAGGGCGCGATGAGAGTGGCGCAGTGTCAGTGCGGGGCGCTAAAGGCCGAAGCTGCTGGCCAAGCGGAAAGCGTCGTGGCGTGCAGCTGCGGCGCTTGCCAGCGGCGCAGTGGTTCAGCCTTCGGTGTCGGCCTCTATTATTCGCGCGACAAAGTGGCGCTGAGCGGAGAGGCGCGCGAATTCGTCCGCGTCGCCGATAGCGGCAATCCATTTCACAGCTTCTTCTGCGCCGCGTGCGGGACGACGCTCTACTGGTACAGCGCGCGCGATCCTAATCGTACCTTCAATGACCCGCAGCTGCAACGCCCAGATCGCACGGTGTTCGACGAGAACAAGCATGCCTGGGTGAGCTTCCCAGCCGACATGCCTGGATTCATCCACGGGCGCGACAGCGCTCGATCGCGCTAGCCGCCGCTTGCTTCGCCCTTCGCGCCGCAGGCTGCGCAAACGCCGCTCTGTTCCACGGTGAAGTGACCGCACGCCGCGCAAGGGTCGTTGCGATAGCCGGTGGCGGTTGGCCGCGGCGGCTGCACTTTCGGCTCGGCGCGTTCTCGCTCAACCACTGCACGTGGGCGCAGCATGACGAGATTGTCCGGCGCCGCGCCACGCGAGAAGCCGCGGGAAATCAGGCGCGCGGCGCTCTCCGCGTCGTTGGCGTGCTTGCTCAAACCGTCGCCGCGCGCCTCGAATGGATCGACATGGGCGAGATCGGCGCGGCCGAGATAGCTCACCGCGAGCTCGCGGAAGATATAGTCCAGGATCGAGGTGGCGTGACGGATGGTTTCGTTGCCCTTCACCTCGCCGGCTGGCTCGAAGCGCGTGAACAGAAACGCGTCGCAATATTCCTCGAGCGGCACGCCGTATTGCAGGCCGATCGAGATCGAGATGGCGAAGTTGTTCATCAGCGATCGGAAGGCGGCGCCTTCCTTGTGAAGGTCGATGAAAATCTCGCCGAGTTCGCCGTCATCATACTCGCCGGTGTGCAGATAGACCTTGTGGCCCCCGACGGTGGATTTTTGGATGTAGCCCTTGCGGCGTTCCGGCAAGCGCCGGCGCTCCACGCGTGCGGGCGCCGGCTGCGCGAGCGGCGCGGACGGCTCGATGCGCGCGGGAGGAGCAGCGGTCTTCGCCGCCGCGACCGCGGGCGCGCGTTCTTCGCCTTCGTCCTCGATCGGCGCGAGCGTGAGCGTGATAGGCGGCGCCTCGGCATAGATGCTGATCAAGCCGACGCCCGCCGCCTTCGCACTATCCAGGAGTGCTCCGCGCTGGTGGGACGTCTCGATGGACAAGCTGAGGCCGACGGCTGTGCGCGCATAGGGCGACACGGCGGAGGCCATGGCGATGCGGGCCTCCGCCGCGATGTCGCGTTCGCCGAGGAAGACGGCGCGATGCGCATCCTTCAACTCGGGCGCGACCGAGAGATCCGCTGCGCCCATGCAATACGCTTCCGCCGCGGCGATCTCTTCTTCGCTGAACCCCAGCGTCATCAGCAAGTCGCCGCGCTTGCCGGCGGCGACATCGGGCGGAAGCTTGAGGACGTCCTCACAAAGCTCCGACCCAATCACCAACGGGTGCACAGCGGCGCGCAGATTGAAGGCGTCGCGCGCGGCTTCCTCGATCGCTTCGAGGGCTGGATCGGTGAGGCCAAGTTTCTCAAGGCGTTCGAGGCTGACGCCCGGCGCGCCGCGCAACGTGCGACGGCCTTCAAGGTGCTGAGCAAGCGCTGCGATCGCATCGGCGCTGTAGCCCAACGCCGACAATCCCGCGCGTGCATCATCGGTCAATCGGCGGCCGAACCCGCCGTCTTCGCGTTGGCCGTATTGCGCCACGCCATGCGTGGGCGAAAGGCCGGCGCCAGTGAGTCCGAGGCGGCGTGCGCTCGCGCCATCCTGCGCGAACGCAATCGTCAACGAGACGCGCAGGCCGGCATTCTTGGCGCCCGGGAGCGCGCGATAGGTTGCCTGGGCGCGCGCGGCGATGTCGCCGCTCAACGCGCTGGCGGCATCGCGCGCCGTGCGGACGGCGCTTTCCTCGCCGCGTTTAGCGCGGCTCCAATCCGGAAACGCTGCTTTCGCTTGCGCCAATGCAGCGCTTTCCGACACTGCCGCGGCGTGCGCAAGCGCTGCGATGCTCGCGGCCATGTCGCGGCCTTCGGCGCTATCGTAGGCGAGCCCCGCGCGCATGATGAGCGCCGCCAATCCCTCCAAGCGAATGAGAATAGGCCGCCGCGGCGAAATGCTTGAGCCATGTGCGCCGTCGAGCATGCGCACAAGCACGCGAATGGCGGCCTCGAAGCCGTCAATGTCGAACTCACCGGCGTAGAAGTGCGGCAGGCTGATGCTGGCGCCGATGACGCTGCACTCATCGTTCGCCGCGATGGCGCCAGTGGGGTCGATGGCGGCGCCCGCAAACGCTGTGAGCGCGTGGGCGCCCGCTTCGGGGGCTGCGATTAGAACACGCCGCCGGGCGGCGTCGGCGCCGGCGTCGAGCGCGGCCGAGTAAGCGCCGCGCGCAACGGCGCCCGCGAGGGCGGCGACAATGTCCGCATCCGGCGCGCCGGCGAGACGGGCGGCGGCGGCCTTGCGCCTCACGCCGCCATGATCGACGTTCAAACCGTTGCGCACCGCTTCGATGGCGAGATCGGCCAACGCCGCATCAAGCGCTCGCGCGCCAGCGGCAAGCGCAACGCTGGCGCGCGAGCGAGCGGCGTCGTCGCCGATCAGAGCAGGCGCGGCGTCAGTCTCAGGGCGCACCAGGATCGCCGGGCCGTCGCGACCGCTCGGATCCGCCATGCGTGCGGCCGCGTCGAGTGAATCGAGTGCGGCCGACGAGGGCGCGCCAGCGATCCCCAATTTCGCGCCGGCCGCCAGCAGCGTCTGCGCGCGCGACACAGCTTCGATCTCGTCGCGGCGTTCGGTTGGCCAACGCAGGATCGCGGTCGAGACCGCAAGCTCGGCCCCGGCTGAAAGCGCGGCGCGTGTGAGCGGCGGGTCGGGCATGATCTTGCCGGCGCTGATCAGGCTCTCAATCTCAGCCGCGAGCGACTTGTCTTCGGCCCAGGCAGCGAGCCGTGCGGCGGCCTTGGTGATGGCGGCGCTGATGCTTTGGCCGTTCTTGCCCTCCAGCACAAAGCCGTCATCCGCCGCTGTCTGCGCCATGGTCTCGCTCCAAAGCGCGGGCGCCTCCGGCAGCGGGCGCGCGTCCTGGTCGAAATCCTGGGCCATGAAAGCCTCCCTTAAGCGTCGGCAGACTAGCCTTGTTTCGGCGCGCCAATCAATATCTGGTGGGTCGAACCTCTGGATAAACCCCAGATATTGTTTCGCACCTGCACTGGACGTGGGTTAGGCGGTTCGCTTAGTGTGCGCCGCCGGCTGCTTCGGACCCAATCCGGGCGCGGCGGAGACAAAATAACGCCCATGCTCAAGCGCATCTTCACCTGGTGGAACGGCGCCACCCTGGGGGCTCTGTTCGATATCAACAGGCGCGGGGTGTTTGTGGGCGAGGACGAGCAGGGCAACCGCTACTACGAGGAGCGCCGGCCCAGCATCGAAGGCCGCAAGCGCCGGTACGTTGTGTACAACGGCCTCGCCGAGGCCTCGCGCGTTTCGCCGGATTGGCACGGCTGGATGCACCACACGATCGGCGAGCCGCCTACCGTGGCGCCGCTCAAGCGTCAGTCTTGGGAAAAGCCGCACCAGCCGAACCTGACGGGCACGGTGCGCGCATATCGGCCCAAGGGCTCACTTGCGCGCGGCGGCGTGCGCCAAGCGTCAAGCGCCGACTACGAGGCATGGACGCCGGATGCGGAGCCACGCTCGTGATGGAGCGGTGGGGCGAAACCATTCTCGGCGCCATCGTCGCGGTCGTGGCGATCGGTTTCTTCGCTTTCGCGGCTGCGCAAGCGGGGCAAACGGGCAGTGGCGCAGGCTATGATCTTGTCGCGCGCTTTCAGAAAGTCGATGGCATCGCCGTTGGCTCGGACGTGCGCGTGTCGGGTGTGAAAGTGGGCGTCGTCCGCTCTGTCACGCTTGACGATGACTACAGCGCGCGCCTGACCATGACGATCACCAACGGCGTGCAAATTCTCGACGATTCCAGCGCGCGCATCTCCTCCGACGGTTTGTTGGGCGGCGCGTTTGTTTCCATCGAGCCTGCGGGGCTCGATCCGCTGCCGCCGGGGGGCGAAATTCTCAACACGCAGGGCTCGATCGATCTGCTCACGCTGTTCGCCAGCATGGCTGGCGGCGGCAACAGCAGCGCTGCGCCCGCGGAGGATGCTCAGCCATGATCCGTGCTTTTCTCGCCGCTGTGGTGTTGTTGGGCGCGTTCGCCGCGCCGGCCTATGCGCAACGCGCGGTCGTCCGCGGGCTCGATAAGGTGACCGGCCAAGCGCAGGACTACACATTGCCCATCGGCCGCTCGACGCGCATCGGCACGCTCGATGTGATCGCGCGCTCGTGTTCGAAAAGCGCGCCGGAAGAAACACCGGAAGTGCGCATCTATGTCGAAGTGTTCGACAACCCGCCCGCGCGCGAAGGCGAAGAGAGCGAGCGGCGCGAAGTCTTCCATGGCTGGCTGTTCGCCTCGAGCCCCGGCCTCAGCGCCATCGATCACCCGAGCTACGACATCTGGGCGATCGACTGCCGCTCGTAACGCGCGCTCCATTCCGCGTGCGTATCGTCTTACGCATCTTTCACAGCGACGGACTCGGATAAACTGCCTCGCGGCGGACGGCTCAAGAACCGTCCGAAGGGAGGCGTGCATGCGTTATCAGGGCCACAATGTGCTGGCGATCATCGTCGCGGCGGTCGCGATCTGGGCGATCGGATTTCTGCTCTATGTCGTGCTGTTTGCCGAGCAGTGGGCGACATGGATGGGCGTTAGCGAAGCCGACATGGACAAAGACAACGGCCGCATGCCGTTCATGGTGGTGATGCCCTTCCTGCAAGCGATCGGCCTTTCGTTGGCGGTGAAGTGGCGCAACCAGCCTGGCTGGATGGCCGGCCTTACTACGGGCGTGCTGATGGCGCTCTTCTTCTCGATCGCGGCGCGCATGTATGGCTGGGTCTATTCGTTCGAGGTCAACGAGTTGTTCGGCCTCGACAGCATGCACTTCCTGCTCACGCACGCCGTCGCGGGGGCGATTCTAGGGGCGTGGAAGTAGCGCTCGGACGGGGGGCGGCAGGCGTCGCTTTACTATTGCCTGCCGCCTACTCACAATTGTCCGCGCATGCGCATCCTCTGCACCAATGACGACGGCATCCACGCCACCGGCCTCGCGGTTCTGGAAAAGATCGCGCGCACCTTCACTGACGACGTCTGGGTGATCGCGCCGGAGATGGAGCAGTCGGGGGCCTCGCGCGCGCTCACGCTCACAGCCCCCATTCGCGTGCGCAATGTCAGCGACAAAAGGTTTGCGGTTACTGGAACGCCCACGGATTGCGTTCTGCTGGGCCTGGAGCATCTGATCGAGGGGCCGACGCCTGATCTTGTGCTCTCGGGCGTCAATCGCGGCCAGAACATCGCCGAGGACGTGACGTTTTCGGGCACCATTGCGGGCGCGATGCAAGGCATGCAGTTCGGCATTCCCGCGATTGCGCTCAGCCAGGCGCGCGGCTTCCGCGGCGAAGAGGCCGTTATTCCGTGGGAAACGGCTGAGACGTTCGGACCCGGCGTTGTCGGCCAGTTGCTCAAACACGGCTGGCCCAAAGACGTGCTGATCAATGTCAACTTCCCCGACGCGCTGCCGGGTGACGTCAAGGAAGTTGAAGTCACCACGCAGGGCCATCGCGATCAGCACATCATCTACGCCGACAAGCGCACCGACCCGCGCGGCGGCACGTATTTTTGGCTCGGCTTCCACGGCAAACGCTCTGAACCACCGCAGGGGACCGATATCCGCGCCATTTACGAGAACCGCATTTCGGTGACGCCGCTGCACGTTGATCTCACCCACATGGCGACGATCAATGCGCTGATGGGCGTGCTCGGCGGCGCGCCGCCGAAGGCCGAGTGATGACCGATCCCGCGCGGCTCATGCGTTTCGTGCTGGAGATGCGTCAGGCCGGCGTGACCGACGCGCGCATACTTGCAGCGCTCGAGCGCACGCCGCGCACGCACTACGCGCCAGCGCATCTGGCTGGGTTGGCGCTCGACGATGTCGCGCTGCCGCTTGCGCATGGGCAATCGATGACCAAGCCGTCCTTGGTTGGACGCATCGTCGGCGCGCTCGCGCCGCAGGCGGGCGACATCGTGCTGGAGGTTGGCACGGGCTCCGGCTTTCAGGCGGCGGTGATCGCCGATCTCGCGCACAAGGTCGTCACCATCGAGCGTTGGCCTGACCTTGCCGTGGAGGCGCGCGGGCGCTTTGGCACGGCGCGGCTGATGCGCGTCTATGCGTTCGCGGGCGACGGGTTCGAGGGCTGGGCCGATGAAGGCCCGTACGATCGCATCGTCGTCAATGCAGCGCTTGAGGACATCCCGCCGACACTGATCGAACAGCTCAAACCGGGCGGCGTTATCGTGCTGCCGCTGGGTGACGCCGCATCGCAGCGTTTGATCCGCTTCAGCAATGATGCGCGCGAGGATCTCGGTCCGATCCGCCTGCAGCCTTTGGAGCGCGGTCTTGGCGAGGGCGAGCCTACAGCCTGAATCGATTGCGCTGGGGGGCGATTCTGCGGGAGCTTGCGCGGATGTTGCGCGCTTGTGTGCTTGCGCTGTGTGTGGCTGCGTGCGCGTCGGGCGAACCGGCGCCGATCGCCTATGGCCGCGGCGCGCCGCCGGCCTCGCGCACGACGCGCGTCGACTATCGCCCCGCGCAAGCGCAAACCGCGCCGCCTGAAGCCGAAGCGCCCGCGCCGCAACGCAGCGAGGCGCCCGCGCCGGATTGGGCCGATGGCGAAGGCACGCCGTTGTCTGCGTACGCGCTGCAACCGGGCGATGCGCAACCTTTCGATCCCGCGCACTTGCCGCGCACGCATCGGGTCACGGCTGACGAGTCGCTCTACGACATCGCGACGCGCTACCAGGTTCCGCTACGCGCGCTGATCGATCAGAACGGTTTGGAGCCGCCTTATGCGCTGTCGCCCGGGCGTGAACTGCAGCTGCCGCCGCCGCGTTTTCACACCGTCGCGCGCGGTGAGAGTTTCGAGGCCATCGCGCGCCGCTACAATGTCGATACACGCTCGTTGGCGCTGCTCAACCGCATGCAGCCGCCCTATCAGGTAAGCGCCGGCGAGCGCGTCGTGTTGCCCGCAATGGCGCGCGCGATCGAGCCGGCGTCTGCGCCTGTTCCCGCGCCGATGCCAACAACCCCGGTGCAACCGCCGCCGATGCCTGCGCAGCAACCACTCCCCGAGGGTAGCGGTGTGTTCGCGTGGCCGATGCGCGGCGAGGTGGTGGCGCGTTTCGGGGCGCAGCCGGGCGGGGCGCGGCTCGATGGCGTCGAAATCGCCGGGCGCGAGGGCGCCGAAGTGCGCGCGGCGGCTGATGGCGATGTCGTCTATGCGGGCGCCGACCTACCAGCCTATGGCACGCTGGTGCTGGTGCGCCACGCCGACAATTTCGTCACCGCCTACGCCTTCACGCGCCGCGCCCTGGTGCGCGAGGGCCAGCGCGTGCGGGCCGGGCAGGCCATTGCGGAGCTGGGACCGCGCTCGGACGGGCGCGCGCGGCTTTTGTTTCAGGTGCGCCGCGGCAGCACCCCGGTCGATCCCGCGCCGTTGATGGCGGGCAGGCCAAACTAACCCTGGCCTGCGGCGAAACGGCGCGTGCAGCGGACGGCTGCTGATTGAAAAGGCAGGCGCCGACGATATAGTCCCGGCCCGTTCGCACCGGCTCCCGGGCGACCCCATATCTCCCGCGGCCGCCGCCTTTCCGAGCGCCGCATCCCAGTGAGGATTGATGTTTATCTCCGACGCTTTTGCTCAGGCGCCTGGCGCTTCCGGTGATCCGACCGGCGGGCTGATCATGCTCGCGCCGTATTTGCTGATCTTTGTGGTCTTCTACTTCCTGCTCATTCGTCCGCAGCAGCAGGCCCGCAAGCGCCACATGGAAATGATCGCCAACCTGAAAAAGAACGACATCGTCGTCACGTCGGGCGGCATGATCGGCAAGGTGCGCTCGGTCGCCGACGACGAAGTGCGGGTCGAGCTGGCGCCGAACGTAGAGGTGCGCGTCGTGCGGGGCACCATCGCCGAGGTCCGCTCCAAGACCGATCCTGCGCCAGCCAACGATTCCACCGCGAGCTAAACACACATGCTTCAAGTCGCGCGTTGGCGGGTGATCCTCGTGGCGGTGGTGACCGTCTGGGGGATTTTGTTCGCGTTGCCGAATTTCGTGCCTGAAGCGCAGCGGCAGAACCTGCCGAGCTTCATGCGCCAGGGCATCAATCTTGGACTCGATCTGCGCGGCGGTTCGCAGCTACTGCTGGAGATCGATGTCGAGACGATGCGCCGTCAGCAACTCGACAACATCGCCGACCAGATGGCCGCCGAACTGCGTACGGCCGAGATCCGCTATACCGGCCGCGGGGTCGTGGCCGATGCGGCGCGGGTTCGGCTCGTCGATCCCACCCAGATGGAGGCGGCGTTGCGCGCGCTGCGCGTCTTGTCGCGCAATCCCACCGGGGGCGATGACCTCATGCGCTTCACAGAAAGCGCAGACGGCTTGATCGAAGCGCGCATCAGCGACGCATACCTCAGTGAATTGAGCCGCCAGGCGGCGCAGCAATCGGTGGAAGTGATCCGCCGCCGTATCGACCCAACGGGCACGAGCGAAGTCAGCATTGTGCGCCAAGGCGATCGGCGCATCGTCGTACAAGCGCCGGGCGTGGCCGATCCGCAGCAATTGAAGGACCGCATAGGGCAAACCGCCTTGATGACGTTCCACATGGTGCGTTCGGTGTCGCCGGAAGAATCCGCTTCTGGGCATCTGCCGCCCGGTACGATGCTGGTGCAGCCCTATCCGCAGAGCAACGGCACGCCGGAAGTGGTCGAACGCCGCCCGCGCTTCACCGGCGAGCACCTGACGCGTGCGAACCCCTCCACTGATGGCCAGACCGGCGAATTCGTCCTGGCGTTCCAGCTGGATTCGGAAGGCACGCGTCTGTTTTGCCGCATCACGCGCGACAATACCGGCCAGCGCTTCGCCATTCTGCTCGACAATCAGGTGCTCACCGCGCCGCGGATCAACGAACCGATTTGCGGCGGCTCCGGCCAAATCTCCGGGAGTTTCACCGCCCAGAGCGCCAACGAACTTGCGGTGATGCTGCGCGCGGGCGCGCTGCCGGCTCCGCTGACCGTGATTGACGAGCGGACGGTGGACGCAAGCCTCGGCCGCGATGCGATCGAATCCGGCGCGCAGGCCTCAGCGGTCGCTGCGATCGTCACGCTGGTGTTCATGCTGTTGGCCTACGGCTTGTTTGGGGTGTTCGCCTGCGTTGCGCTCATCATCAACCTCATCCTCATTGTGGCGTCGATGTCGGCGATTGGCGCGGCGCTGACCTTGCCGGGCATAGCGGGGCTCATCCTCACTATCGCCATGGCGGTGGACGCCAACGTGCTGATCTACGAGCGCATGCGCGAGGAGGCGGCGGCAGGGCGAAGCCCCGCGCTCTCCATCGACGCAGGTTTCAGTCGCGCGATGATCACGATCATCGACGCGAACCTGACCACGATCCTCGCGGCGCTGATCTTGTTTCAGTTCGGCGCGGGGCCTGTTCGTGGCTTTGCGTGGACGTTGTCGATTGGCGTTATCACCTCGGTGTTCACCGCCGTGCTGGTGACGCAAATCTTGATCGCTTGGTGGTTCCGCGCCGCGCGCCCCAAGCAGATGCCGATCTAAGGACGATTGCACATGGCTAGTTGGTGGCCCCTGATCCGGCTTCTGCCCAAGAAGACGAACTTCAAGTACGTCAAGTTCGCGGCCCTTGCCGCGTTCCTGTCCATCGCAGCGGTCGCGGCGTCGTTCGTGTCGATCTTCACGGCCGGTTTCCGCGCCAATCCGATCGAGATTTATCAGGAGGCCGAAGGCTCGCCGCTGGCGCGCATCGGCGCGATCATGGAGCGTGGATTCAACCTGGGCATCGATTTTCGCGGCGGCACGTCGCTGCTGATCGAAGCGCCGAATCCGATGGACCAGGAAGCGCTGCGCGACCTCGCCGGGCGAGTGCAGGAGGGCGACATCGAGGTTCAAGGCACGACCTGCCGGCCTGACAACGCGCCGCCCTATTGCGTCATCCTGAACTTCGAAACCGCGCCGGACCAGGCGGAGACGGTCGAGGAAATTCGGGCGGGCCTTGGCGCGATCTCCGAAGGGGCGCGCATCGCCAACGTCGACTCCGTCAGCGCGAAAGTGTCCGAGGAATTGTTCTCAGGCGGCCTCATCGCGCTCGGCTTGGCCATTGTGCTGATGCTGATCTACATCTGGTTTCGCTTCGAGTGGTTCTTCGCGCTGGGCGGCGTTTTGGCGCTATTCCATGACGTCATCCTCACGCTTGGCCTGTTCTCGATCTTCCGGTTCGAGTTCACGCTCACCATCATTGCCGCGCTGCTGACGATCGTTGGTTATTCCATGAACGATACAGTCGTCGTGTTCGACCGGCTGCGCGAGAACTTGCGCAAGTACAAGAGAATGCCCCTTGGCGAATTGGTGGATTTGTCGCTCAACGAGACGCTCTCGCGGACGATCATCACCGGCTGTACGGCGCTGTTTGCGCTGATCGGCTTGCTTTATTTGGGCGGAGAGTCGCTTTCGGGCTTCGCCATCGCCATGATTTTCGGCATTCTGATCGGCACATATTCGTCGCTCTACGTGGCGGCGCCCGCGATCCTCATTTGGGGCATCAAGCGTGGCCGCGAGGGCGAAGCGCGAGGGGCGCCGCAGACAGCCGGCTGAGCCCGGCTACGGCCTCTTCGCGTTGCGGCTGGAGGGAGTAGCATGGCCTGGTTCTTATCTAACATTCGGTACGTGGCGTGGACCGCGCTCGCGGTCAGTGCGCTGTTTTTGATCTATTTCGCGATGGGTGTCGGCGGATACGCCTTCGCCGATTCCGCATTTTGGCAGGCGGCTCTGCGCTGGGGCCACGTGCTCGTCGGCATCATGTGGATCGGGCACCTCTACTATTTCAATTTCACCCAGATTCCGAACATGCCGAAAATTCCGGACGAGCAGAAACCGGCGGTGAGCAAGGTGATCGCGCCGGCGGCTCTGTTTTGGTTTCGCTGGGGCGCGATGTTCACGTTGATCACCGGCCTGCTGCTGGCGTGGAACCAAGGCTATCTCGTGCAGGCGCTGACGCTCGGCGCGGCCGACGATCCAGGCTTTACGGTGCCGAAGAACATCTTCATCGGCATCGGCATGTGGCTGGCGATCATCATGTGGTTCAACGTCTGGTTCATCATCTGGCCGAACCAGCAAAAGGCGCTGAACATCGACAACAAGTTTCCCGATCTCGACGCTGCAACCAAAGCGGCTTCGGCCAAGACCGCGATGCTGTTCTCGCGCACCAACACGTTCCTGTCGGCGCCGATGCTGGTGGCGATGACCGGCGCCAGCACGCTGTTCTAGGGATTGGGCTGTCGGGATTGGGAGCCGGGCGTCAAACACCCCAAACCCCCAATCCCGATAACCCAAACCCCAATCCTTGTGGAAGACCTCGACGCTCTGGTTCGTCGTGTCGACGAAGATCGCTGGCTGGCGACGCGGTTCGCGCCTGCCGACGTGCGCGAGCGGCTGATCGCGATCTACGCCGTGAATTATGAAATCGCGCGCACCGCCGAAACCGTGAACGAAGCTGCGCTTGGCGATATGCGCCTGGAATGGTGGCGCGGCGGGCTTGAGGAAATTCTGCAAGGTTACGCGCCGCGTTTTCATCCCGCGCTCTCGGCGCTCAATCGGACTTTGCGGATCGTGACGGGCGCAGCGCAGCTGCAGGGCATTGTCGCCGCGCGCAGCGTCGATCTCGAACCAGCGCCGTTCTCAACCTGGGAAGATGTGGAGCGCTACCTCCACACGACAGCCGGCGTACTGATGAGCATCGCGCTGGACGCGTGCGATCCAACCAAAGCCGCCGGCGCCGAAGCGCTCGCGCGGCCGGCAGCGTTGGCCTGGGGTTACGCAGGCTTGGCGCGCGCCGCGCTCTATTGGCGCGCGCGCGGGCGCTCGCCGCTTCCGCAGACGGGCGGGACAACGGCGGATCTGCTGATGCGCGCGCGCGCGGCATACGCGCAGGCAAAGCCGCTGGCGCAGAGCGTGCCGAGTCAGTTTTTTCCGGCGTTCGGTTATCTGGCGACGTTGCCCGGTTATTTCCGCGCTCTTGAGCGCGGTTTCGTTGAAACCTCGCTGTTCTCGCGGAAAGCCGCAATCATCGCGGCGTCCGCCACTGGGCGCATTTAGTCGGACGCCGGGCGCGCGCCGCGCGTTGCGCGCGTAGCCTCGCGCAAGCGCTGTTCGAGCAGCGGCGGATTGAAGCCGGGCACGGTTTGGCCGTTGATGACGAAGCCCGGCGTGCCGTTGAAATTGTATTCGATCGCTTGCGCGCGCACGTCTTCAAGCTGCGCCGTGATCTCGGGACTTTCCATCGCACGGCGCATGCGCGGCACATCGATCCCGACGCTCGCCGCGAGTTGATCGATGCGCTCGGAGGTGAGATCGCCGCGGAAGGTGATCATCGCGCGGTGGAATTGCCAGTAGCGGCCCTGTGGCATCGAAGCGAGCGCCGCGCGCGCGGCCTCCATCGATTCAGGTCCGAGCACAGGCAGCTCTTTCAGCACGATGCGTACGTCGCTGCGGGTGCGGGCGAGGTCGCTGATCCACTCATAGGCTGCGTGGCAATACGGGCAGCGATAGTCGAAATATTCGACGATCACGATCGGCGCCGAAGCGTTGCCCAATGAAAAATCGCGCGCGTCGGATTTGACCTCTTGCCAGCGTTCGGCGGTGACCCGCGCTTCGAGCGCATCCAGCGCCTCGCGCAACACATCGGGATTGCGCACAAGATATTCGCGCACGATGGCGCGGATTTCGGCTTGTTCCTGGCCGTTGAAAGTCTGCGCGGCGGCGGGCGCGATGTGCCAGGCGGCCAGGGCGAGCGAGCAGGCGAACAGGATACGGCGCATGATCATATCTCCAGGCCGGGAGACATGGCCGTTCCCGCGCCCGGGGGCAAGCTCAGCTGCGCCGTCCGCGGTCGTTGGCGCGTTCGCGCACCTCGTTGCCGGCGAAGATCACGATGTCATTGGCGCGCTGATAGTCGGTAGTGTTGCGCGGCAGTTCGCGGCGAGCGCGCTCGGCGAAATTGAGCGCGGCGCGATAATCGCCAAGCGCGAAATTCTGCTCGGCTGAGGCCAATTGCGCCAGGGCTTCTTCGCCGCGCATGTCGCGGGCGATGGCGATTTCGCGCCAAGCATAGGCGTTGTCGGGTTCGCGCGCGACGACATGGCGAAGCAGGCCGATCGCTTCCTCCGTGCCGGCGCGGCCCTCCGCCGCGACCAGCGCGCGTGCGAGGTTGATCTGCAGCAGCGGCTGGTTCGGCGCCAATTCCAGCGAGCGACGGTGATAAGCGATGGATTCCGCGGCGCGGCCGTTTTCGAACAGAATCTGCCCCATCAGCTCCTGGTAATAGGGGTTTTGCGGGTCCTCGCTCATAAGGACATCGAGTTCGCCGCGCGCGCGGTCCAAATCCGAAACCCGATAATAGGCCACCGCACGGGCGTAGCGCGCAGGTTGCGAAGTGTCGGTCGTCGGATAGCGGGCCAGCGTCTGACCCTGCGTTCGGATGAAGCCAATGAGCTTGGCCTGCATGAACCGGAAGCGGCGCAGATTGTCCTCGGTATCCGTCGCATCGACGTGCGCGCCGGCGTCGACGCGCAGCCGCAGCGATTCGACGCGATCGGACGGATAGGGGTGCGTCATCATATAAGGCGGCATGCGCCGCGTCATGAATTCGTAGGGGCGGATGTGACGGTTGAAGAAGGTGATGAGGCCGCGGCCTGACTGACCCGTCGCTTCCAAATACTGCGCGCCCGCCTGGTCCGCCGCGCTTTCCTGCGCCTGCGTGTGCTGCACGAAACTGGACATCGCGAATTGTTGCGAGCCGGCGATCAGAGCCGCGCCGGCATCCGGCGCGCCGGCGGCCATGGCGAGCACGCCCAGGCCGATCGAGATCAGCATCGGTCCAAGCGCCTGATCCATCGCCTCGCGCGAGCGGGCGAGGTGGCCACCCGAGATATGGCCGGTTTCGTGCGCGAGCACGCCGATGATCTCGTTCGGATTGTCGGCGGCGAGGAGGAGGCCGGTGTGGATGAAGATATTCTGGCCACCGGCGACGAACGCATTAATCGACGGATCGTTGACGATGTAGATGTCGACGTCGCTGGGCTCGAGCCCCGCTGCGCTAAGCAACGGATCGGTATAAGCGCGCAACGTGTCTTCGATCTCGGCGTCGCGGATCAGCGATTGCGCTGACGCCGTGCTTGGATAGAGCGCCGCTCCAAACGCCATGAGCGCCAGCGCCAAACCAGCGCAGCGCCGCCCAAGCGCGTTGAACACAGTGGCGAGCATGCCCGCTCCCTTGTTTCGTCCTCGCTCCCGCCACACCGTTCAAACGCTGGTTTGCGGCGGGAGCAAGGCTCTTCAGCCCCTGGGCGCGTTACTTTTTGGCCCAGCGTGAGAGGCGCGAAAAGAACTTGTCCCGGCGTTCCTGGTCGGGCTCGTACGACGTCTCCGCGACCAAATCTGGAACGGGCTCGCTTTCCTCTGCGGCGATCACAGGCTCGGGTTCGCGCGCCACGATCGGCGCAGGCTCGGCGGCGGGATGCACGATGATCTCCGCTTCCACCGGCGTCGGCGCCTCGTCGAACGTTTCCGCGACGACCTCTTCGGCCAGCGCCGGCCTGTCTTCGCGGCGGGGGCGTTCCGGGCGCGGCGTCAGATGCTTGAGGTCGGCGCTGACGAAATCCAGCCACTCGCCGCCATCAACTTCATAGACGCGCCGTCCGCGGCCACGACCGCGGCGGCGGCGGCGGCGTGAGCCGCGTTCGTCCTGCGCGCTCTCGCGTGGAGCGGGCGCTTCGCTGGTTTGTTCGGCTGCCTCGGCGACCTCGCCTTCGCCGTCCTCACGGCGCCGGCGCCCACCGCGGCGGCCGCGGCGGCGGCGGCGCGCACCGCGGTCGCCATCGTCGCTCTGCCCCGCAATCGGGCGCGCGGCCTCGACCTCGACGTCTTCCTCTTCTTCCGCCTCGACTTCCTCGACGGGCTCGACCGGTTCGGCTTGGCGCGCCTGACGGCGGCTGGGCGCGGCTTCGGCCTCATCCGCCACCTCGTCTTCGGCAAACATGTCGCCGCTGACGTTGAGTTCGAAATCGCCCGCGTTGAGATGCGAACCGGCGCTGACCCGAACACGCACGTGACGGTTTTCTTCAATGGTGGCCAGCGCTTCGCGTTTCTCGTTCAGCAGGTAGAGAGCGACTTCCGTCGCCGCGCGCGCTTCGATGGTGCGGTTCTTCTGCTTCACCGCCGTATCGTCGAGCGCGCGCAGAAGCGCCAGCGACGTCGACTCAACGGAACGCAGACGTCCGGCGCCTTCGCAGTGCGGGCAAATGTGGCTGGTGCCTTCCAGCACGCCGGTGCGGCGGCGCTGGCGCGACAGCTCCAGAAGACCGAAGCCGCTGATCTTGCCCATTTGCACGCGGGCGCGATCGAAGCGGAGATTGTCCTTCATGCGGCGCTCGACCGCACGATCGTTCTTGGCGTCCTCCATGTCGATGAAATCGATCACGATGAGGCCGGCAAGATCGCGCAGACGCATTTGCCGGGCTGCTTCGTCCGCGGCCTCGCAATTGGTCTTGAACGCGGTCTGTTCGATGTTGCGCTCGCGCGTAGCACGGCCGGAGTTGACGTCGATGGCGACGAGCGCTTCGGTCTGGTTGATGACGATATAGCCACCGCTCTTCAGCGTGACGATCGGCGAATAGATGGAGTCCAGCTGCCGTTCGACGCCGTTCTTGGCGAAGATCGGCGTGGCGTCCTTCCACACGTGAACGCGCTTCGCATGGCTCGGCATGAGCATGCGCACGAAATCCTTGGCTTCCTTATAGGCGCCATCGCCATCGACGTGAATTTCATCGACGTCTTTGTCGTAGAGATCGCGGATGGCGCGCTTCACCAGCGAGCTTTCCTCATAGATCAACGCCGGCGCGACGCTTTTCAGCGTGTCGTCGCGAATGGTCTCCCAGGCGCGCGAAAGATATTCATAGTCGCGCTTGATCTCGGTCTTGGTGCGCTTTGCGCCCGCCGTGCGGATGATGAGGCCCTGGCCCTGCGGGACTTCGAGGTCCTGCGCGATTTTCTTCAGGCGCTTGCGGTCGGTCGCCTGCGTGATCTTGCGCGAAATGCCGCCGCCACGACCGGTGTTCGGCATCAGCACGCAATAGCGGCCGGCGAGCGAGAGATAGGTGGTGAGCGCAGCGCCTTTGTTGCCGCGCTCTTCCTTCACCACCTGCACCAGCATGATCTGGCGGCGGCGAATGACTTCCTGGATCTTATAGCGGCGCGTGAGGATGCGGCGGCGGCGCTCATCGAGCGCTTCTTCGTCTTCCTCTTCGCTTTCGCTCGCGGCCTCGGCCTCGGCGAGCTCGGCTTTGATCGCTTCCTGATCGGCGTGCGGGATCGCGTAATAGTCGGGGTGGATTTCCGAGAAGGCGAGGAAGCCGTGGCGGTTGCCGCCATACTCCACAAAGGCCGCCTGCAGCGACGGCTCAACGCGCGTCACCTTGGCGAGATAGATATTGCCTCTGAGTTGTTTTCTGCTCGCTACCTCGAAATCGAAATCTTCAACGCGGTTTCCGTCGAGCACCGCGACCCGGGTCTCTTCCGGGTGGGCGGCGTCGATCAGCATCTTTTTTGCCATCGAAAAGGGCTCCGAATGCGGCGCGCGCACGGGCCTCCGAACGTCCGGACAAAGCCGGGGCGGAGGCGGCGAGGCGACGCATAGTCATGTGAGAAAGAAGACCCCGAGGCGCGACCGGACGCACGGCGCTTGCGCGGCCGGCTCCTGAATCGAACGCAGTAAGGGTCATACGCGGCTCCGTTTGAGGCGCCGTCGAACGGAGACGGCGCTTACGCTCCGGCAGGGGCGCGGCGCCTTAAGGTCCGAATGCGGGCGCCGCCCTTGGAGTTAGGGGCGCGCCGCGGGGCCTGACGCCGTTCCGCGAGGCGGGAGCGCGCCGGGCGCTCTTGGGGACCTCCCCTGACGGCGCGCGCGGCGATGGCGGGCACAATGCATGATTTGGTTTAGGAAAGAAAGCACGCTGCGCGCTGGCGAAGGCGGTAGTCCCGGAGCGCTATTCCAAGCCGGGCGAGGGCGCCTCTTGGGGCGGCGCCATTGGCGGCGGAATCGCCTCGACCCGGACGACGCCTTGGGCGTCGGGGGTGGAAACGCGGTAACCGGGCGCCAGGGTCAACGACCAGCCAGGTCCAGTGACGCCACCTGTGGTCGGCGATGCCGCCGTGAGCCGGGTGAATGTCGGGTTGATCAAGGCATAGCCGCCGCTGGCGCGGATTTCGCCCCAGGCGTCGCGGAGCGTCAGTGTCTCGTAGACGCTGCCGAGACCTTCGACCGGCGTCACCGCCGTGGGGTCGAACTCGAACTGCATTTGCATCAGCGGCAATTCGAGGCGCGGGCCAGTGAAGCGGGCGCGGAGTTCGGCGATGCGGGCGCGCTGCGCCGTCGCCCTGGCGGCTTCCTCCCGGGCGATCGCCTCGCCGCCATAGCGCTCCGCGGTCCGCCGCAACTGGCGCTGGCTCGGCGCTTCCGCGCGCAGTGACGCCGCGAGCAGGCTGGCTGGGGCGTACGAATCTCTCGTGATCTCGGAGCGCCAGCCCTCGCGATACTGATCCAACAGCAAGCCGTAGGCGGGGCCGGTCGCGTAGGCGTAGGCGCGAGCATAGGCTTGGTGGGCGTCATACTGATCCAGCGTGCGGGCGGCGTAGGCGTCTGCAGCGTCCCCGGCGCCAAGGCGCACACCGGTGTAGGACGCTAGACCCTCGTTGCGGTCGAGCGAGGTCTCGTGCGCATCCGCCTCGACATCCGCGAAGCGGGCGAGGCGGGCGGAGCGAAATCCGAGCGCATCCATCGCCGCTTCGGTTCGGGCGCCGCCTCGAGACCGCAAAGCGGTTGAAAGCGCACGCATTTCCAGGCGCAGAAGGTAGCGGCCCTGCTCCGACTCCAGATGCACGCAGTTCGAAGGCGCTTGGGCGAGGCGCAGTTGATCCTGCACCCGATGCCAAGCCTCGTGGCCAACCAGCACCCTCAAATCGGCTTGGCCCTCGGGCAACGGCCCCACGACCATGATCCAGCGCTGCCCGCCCCATTCGACGGCTGCGTTGGCGATCGGAACCCCCTCCGGCAACACGCCCATCCAGCCGTCATTGTTGAAACGGAAGCGGCCGTCGGCGTCCGGATCGGTCGCCCAAACGGCGCGTGTTGCAGGATCGGCGACGAGTAGAGGGCCGCACAGGCTCGCCCCCCACAGGCCGCCTCCATCGCGCGTGCAGAGCCCGCGCAGTTCGGCTGCGGCCTGTGGCGCAAGGCGCAGCGCGTCCTGTGCAAAGGCGGGTGCGGCGGCGCAGGCGAGGGCCGCGGCGACGGTGAGGACACGCAGGGAACCCATGGCTGGTTAATGAGCCGGAATTTGCGGCGGTCTCAAGTCAAGGACGACCGGCGACAAAAAAAGCAACGCCGGCGCCGACTGTGGTTAGCGGTCGGTTCACCTTCCTTTTCAACCGCATAGCAAGCCGGGTCGGGTAGTTTCCCGGTCTTCATGGACCTTACTCGTCGCTCTCTCGTCCTCGCTGGCGCGACCGCCCTTGGCGGTGCGGCCTTGAGCGGCCGCGCTTGGGCCGATGCGCCCGCGGCCATCCGCGGCGTGCTCGTCCAGGACATGGGCGCTGGCGCCCGCGTGACAGTGGCGCTCGAGCGTCAGGCGCAGGCGCGTACATTCTTTCTGCCTGAGCCGAACCGGTTCGTTATCGATCTCGCCAACACGCATCTGGCGCTGCCCGCGTCGCTTGGCGGCGAAGGGCCGGGTGCGGGCCTGGTTCGCCGCTTCCGCTATGGTCCGCGCCCGGGCGGCGTCTCGCGTCTGGTTCTGGACTTGGACGCCCCAGCGCGACTGCTGCGGCAGGAACTCGGCGGGCGCCGCTCACCGGAGTTGAGCTTCGATCTGGGCGCGACTGGGCCGATCGTGGCGCCGGTTGCGCCACGCCGCGAAATGCCGGGCCGCTCCGCGCCGCGCCGCACCATCGTTATCGACGCCGGCCACGGCGGTCGCGATCCCGGCGCGGTTGGCGCAACGGGCGTTCGGGAAAAGGACGTCGTGCTCGACGCCGCGCTGAAGCTGCGCGAAGCGCTGGAAAGCCGCGGCCGCTACACCGTGGCTCTGACGCGCGACGCAGACCGGTTCGTCGAATTGGAAGACAGGGTGCGCTTCGCACGCGCGCAAAACGCCGATCTCTTCCTCTCCATCCACGCAGATTCACACGCGAATTCAGAAGCTCACGGCGCATCCGTGTATACGCTCTCCGAGCGCGGCGCTGACCGGGCGCAAAACATGATGAGCGCGCAGAATTGGACGATCGATCTGGGCGAGACGCCGCGCGACGGCCAAACGCGCGACATCCTCGTCGATCTTTTCCAGCGCGAGACGACCAATCGCTCGGCGCAATTTGCGCAAGTGCTGATCCCGCGTCTGGGCGAGATCACGCCGCTGCTGCGCAACACACACCGTAACGCAGGTTTCTTTGTTCTGCTGGCGCCGGACGTGCCGGCGGTGTTGATCGAGACCGGCTTTTTGAGCAATCCGACCGACGAACGCCGCCTGGCCGACCCTCGCGTGCGCGAAAACATGGCCGAAGCCATGGCGGGCTCCATCGACGCCTTTTTCGCCGCGCCGGCACTCTACGCCAGCGCCTAAAATCAGCGCGAATCTTAGGCTATTACGGCCTAAGGTTACGGTGGCTGCGGCGGCCTTAATCGCGCCTTATTGCGGGGCGAGGCCGGGCGCGGTTTGAACAGCGCGCAGAAGCGGGGCGCACGATTGCGGTACGACGACGACGATTACGATGACGATCCGCGCTGGTCCGCCCGCGACGATCGCAACTATCGCTATCGCCCCCAACGGCGCGGCTTCCTTGCGCGCATGTGGAGCGGGCCGCTTTGGCAAAAGCTGTTGGTCGGCTTTGCCGGCCTCGCCGCTGTCGGCGTCATCTCGGTGGCTGCGCTTCTGATCGCGGCCATGACGGGACTGCCCAGCCTCGCCGAACTGCAAGAATACGAGCCGCCCGTCACCAGCCGCGTTCACGCCGGCGATGGCGCGCTGGTGGCGGAGTTCGCCGACGAACAACGCGTTTTCGTGCCGATCGAACAAATTCCGGATCGCGTGAAGAACGCTTTCGTCGCGGTGGAAGATGCGCGCTTCTTCGAACACTCGGGCCTCGATTATGCCGGCATCGCGCGCGCCATGGTTTCCAACGTTGGCAACGTGTTGCGTGGGCGGCGACTGCAGGGCGCCTCGACCATCACTCAACAGGTCGCCGGCAACATGCTCACCGGCCGCGCCGCCGAATGCAGCGGCGGGATAGCGGGTCTGTTTTGCGCGCTCTACACGAAGGTGCGGGAAGCGCTGATGGCGCAGCGCATCGAACAAGCGCTCGACAAGGACCGCATCCTCGAACTCTATCTGAACCAGATTTATCTCGGAAACCGCGCCTACGGCGTGGGCGCGGCGGCGCTCAATTATTTCAACAAGCCGCTGAGCGAACTCACCGTCGCGGAAGCGGCGTATCTCTCGATCCTGCCAAAAGGGCCGGCGAACTATCAATTGCCGCGTCATCACGAGCGCGCCGTCAACCGTCGCAACTACGCCATCGCGCGCATGCTTGAGCGCGGCTACATCACGGAACAAGAAGCCGCCGAGGCACGCGCCGCCGATCTCGTGACGACCAACCGGTTGGCCGGCGATCAGTTCGTGGCGGCTTCGCACTTCGTCGAAGAAATTCGCCGTCAGGTGCAGGCCCAGTATGGCGCCGACGCGCTTTTGCGCGGCGGACTCTCGATCCGCTCGACCATCGACACGCGCTTGCAGCTTGCGGCGGCGCACGCATTGCGCCGTGGTCTGGAAGCCTACGACCGCCGTCACGACTGGCGCGGGCCGATCGCAAGCGGTGACGCGGCGGGGGACGTGCCGGCGCAACTCGCGGCCGCGCCGTCGCCGCCGCAGCTCTCAGGCTGGCTGCGTGCGATGGTCACCGGCACGCGCGGCGGCATCACGCTCACCGACCAGAACGGCGAAAGCGGCCGTGTTGTCGACAACGACGCGCAATGGGCGGCGCAAGGCGCGCGCCGCGAGGCGAGTCGAGGTCTTCGCGCCGGCGCTATCGTCTATGCGACGCGCGGTTCCAACGGCCGCTACACGCTGCGCCAGGTGCCGGAGGTGCAAGGCGCGTTGGTCGCGATGGATCCGCATACCGGGCGTGTGCTGGCGATGGTCGGTGGGTATTCGTTCAACGAGGCGACCGGCCTCAATCGCGCGACGCAGGCGATGCGCCAGCCCGGTTCATCGTTCAAGCCGATCGTCTATGCGGCCGCGCTCGACTATGGCTTGACGCCGTCGACGCTGGTGGATGACGGCCCGCTCGCAATCGAGGCCGGCGACGGCACCAATTGGTCGCCGGAAAACTACTCGCGTGAATTCTATGGCCCGACGACGCTGCGGCGCGGCCTTGAGCTTTCGCGCAACGCCATGACCGCGCGCGTCGCGTATGAGATGGGGCCGGAGCGTGTGCTCGAATATGGCCGCCGGCTTGGCGTCTACGGCGAAAACACCTCCGCAGTGTTCGCGCTCGCGCTAGGCGCCGGCGAAACCACGCTGATGCGGATGACCACCGCCTACGGCATGTTCGTCAATGGCGGCCGCCAAATCCAACCCGTGTTCATTGACCGGATCCAAGATCGCACGGGACAAACCGTGTTCCGCCGCGATCAGCGCGAATGCGCCGAGTGCCAAGCGGAGTGGCGACGCCAGGGCGCGCCGAGCTTGCCGGACACGCGCCAGCAAGTGCTCGATCCGGTGACCGCGTATCAGATTGTCTCGATGGCGGAGGGCGTCGTGCAGCGCGGCACCGCCACGAGCGTCAACGAACTCGGCATGCCGCTTGGCGGCAAGACCGGCACCACCAACGACTACAAGGATGCGTGGTTTATCGGCTTCTCACCGGACCTGGTGGTTGGCGTGTGGGTCGGCTTCGATACGCCGCGCGATATGGGTGAGGCGGAGACGGGTGGTCGCATCTCGGCGCCGATCTTCCGCGACTTCATGCGGGTGGCGCTGGAGGATACGCCGCCGACGCCGTTCCGCATTCCGGCGGGCGTACGGCTCGTGCGCGTCGACTATCTGACCGGCTTGCTGCCGAGCCCGACGACGACGCAAACGATCCTCGAAGCGTTCCGTCCGGACACCGAACCGACGCGCGACGTAGCGTCGTCTCCGTTCGTGTTCGGCGGCACCGACCCGATCGACCCGCGGGTGCTCTCAGGCATCACTGGGGTGTACACCCCCACCGAAGGCGAGCCGCAACAGCAGCAACAGCAGTCCGAGGATTTGGGCGGGCTTTATTGAGGCGCGCCGCTGCGGGCCAGGTTGGCGGCGCGGGCGGCTTCGCCTATCTAACGCCCTCAAGATTCCAGAGGATCACGCACATGCGCGCCGAAATCGCCACGCTGGCCGAACAGATCGAATCCGCCGTCGCCCTGCTGCGGAGGCGTCTTTGACTGGGATCGCGCCCAAGTCCGGTTCGACGAACTGACTGCACTCTCTGAGCGCCCGGATTTCTGGAACGATCCGGAGAAGGCGCAAAAGCTCATGCGCGAGCGCAACAAGCTCGAAGGCGGGATGAACACCATCATCGCGCTCGAGCGCGACCTGCGTGACTCCGTCGAACTGGCGGAAATGGCAGAGGCGGAGGGCGATGAAGGGCTCATCGTCGAGGCGCAAAACACCCTGAAGGCCGCGCAGGAGCGCGCCGCCAAGGCGGAGCTTGAAGCGCTGCTTTCGGGCGAGGCCGACGGCAACGACGCCTACATTGAGTTCAATTCCGGCGCCGGCGGCACCGAAAGCCAGGATTGGACCGAAATGCTCCTGCGCATGTACACGCGCTGGGCCAATTCGCGCGGCTTCAAGACCGAATTCCTGGAGGAGCAGGGCGGCGACACCGCTGGCATCAAGTCCGCGACGTTGCTGGTGCAAGGCGAGAACGCATACGGCTGGCTGAAAACCGAAGCTGGCGTCCATCGCTTGGTGCGCATCTCGCCGTACGATTCAAACGCGCGCCGCCACACCTCGTTTGCGAGCGTGTGGGTGTATCCGAAGATCGACGACTCGATTGAGATCGAAATTCTCGACAAGGATGTGCGCACCGATACTTATCGCGCGTCCGGCGCAGGCGGCCAGCACGTCAACAAAACCGACTCCGCCGTTCGTCTCACGCACATGCCGACCGGCATCGTCGTCGCGTGCCAATCCGAACGCAGCCAGCACAAGAACCGCGCCACCGCCTGGGACATGCTGCGCGCGCGCCTCTATGAGGCGGAGCTGCAGAAGCGCGAAGCGGCGGCGCAACAGCTTGAGGACACCAAGACCGAGATCGGTTGGGGCCGGCAGATCCGCTCCTACGTGCTGCAGCCGTATCAGATGGTGAAAGACCTCCGCACCGGCGTCGAAACCTCCGACACGCAAGGCGTGCTTGATGGCGATCTCGACCAGTTCATGGCCGCGTCGCTCGCCGCCCGCGTCAGCGGCGCCGGCGAGTCCGCGATAGAGGACATCGACTAGCGCGCCGCGTCACGCCGCGGCCCTTGACGCGCGTTGATTGAGCATTCAAACAAGCGCCATGGCCCCGGCATCCGCGCGCGACAAGATCATCCAAGCCGCAATGGAGCTGTTCTGGCTCAAGGGGTACAATTCCACCTCGGTTGCCGACCTGTTGAGCCGCACGCAGCTGAATTCCGGCAGCCTCTATCACGTCTTTCCGTCCAAGCAGGATGTGCTGGTCGGCGTGCTGGAGGCTTATCGGGACGGGATCGAAGAGATGTTGTTGGAGCCGGCGTGGGGCGGCATCGACGATCCGATCGAGAAGATTTTCGCGCTGCTCAACGGCTATCGCACCATGATCGTCGAAAGCGAGTGCACCTATGGGTGCCCGATCGGCTCGCTGGCGCTGGAGCTGCACGAGCCCGACCCACAAGTGCGCGAACTGCTCGCGGCGAATTTCCAAAACTGGACGGCGGCGATCGAGAAATGCCTTGAGGGAGCGGGCAAGCGGCTTCCCAAACGCACCGACAGACGCGCGCTCGCGCAATTCGTGCTCACGGCGATGGAGGGCGGCGTCATGCAAGCGCGCACCCATCGCGACGTAGCCTATTTCGACCGCGCGGTGGCGCAGCTGCGCGCGCATTTCGATCTCTTGGAGGCGACGGCGAAAGCCGCCGCTTGAGACGCGGGGAGGCAGTGCAATGGAGATCAATTGGCTCGCGGTGGTCGCCGCGGCGATAAGCTCGTTCGTGCTTGGCGGCGTTTGGTATTCCGCGCTTTTCGCCAAGGCCTGGCAGAGCGCGGCGGGACTGAGCGACGCGCAGATTAAAAGCGGGAATATGCCGCTTATCTTCGGCGGCTCCTTCGTGTTGGCGCTGATCGCATCGGCATCGTTCGCGGTGTTTCTCGGACCCGACGTCGATGCAATGACGGGCGCGCTCTATGGCTTGACCGCAGGCCTTTGCTGGGTCGCGGCGTCGTTCGGCATCAACTATTTGTTCGAGCGCAAAAGCCTCGCGCTCTTTCTGATCAATGGCGGCTATCACACGCTGCAATTCACGCTGATCGGCTTGATCCTCGGCGCGCTGTGATGCGCGCGCTGCTGATCGCGTTGGCGCTGGCGGCGTGTGCGGCGCCGGCGCGATCGCCGACAGCGGCGGAAGCGCTCGCCCCGCTGATCGGCTGCTGGCGCGGGACGTTCGATGGCAATGCCGAGGTGCATGACGAACGCTGCTTCGAACGGCTCGGCGCGCACGTCGTTGATACGCATCGCGTGTTGCCGACCACCTACGCCGGGGAGACGACCTATCACGACGACGGCGCCGGTGGCATCGTGTTCGCCTACGCGTCCAACGATGGCGGGCGCTCCAACGGCGCGGTGGAACCGCAAGTCGGGCGTCTCGTGTTTCCGCCGCATATGCACCGCGCCGCCGATGGCGCCGAACTGCGTCTGCGCGCGACGTGGGTGCTGGAGGCGCCGGACCGCTTCGTATCCATGAGCGAAGTTGAGGAAGGCGGCGCCTGGCGACCGTTCATGCGCATCGTCTATGAGCGCGCTGACCGGGCGCCGTGACCCATAAGAAAAGCCCGGCTTTCGCCGGGCCTTTTAGTTTGTATTCCAACCCAAACTCAAACTAGCTCGATGCGCCCGTGACGATGACGCCCGACACCATGCGGTCGTCATTGGACGGCTCGCCGAACACCGAACCCGTACCGCCAAACGCCGAACCCGAGCGTTCGCTTTGCGACACGATTTGCGGCGCGGACGGCGCGCCAGGTCCCGACTGCGACAGCGGATCCTGGAGATACCGGCACTGGCCTTCGAAAACTGCGCCCATCTCAACAGAAAGAGATTGATGAACAATGTCGCCCAGCACGTGCGCGTTGCGGGCGAGCATGACTTTGCGGGCGCGGACAGAGCCTTCCACACGGCCGTGAACGGTTACGCTTTCGGAAACCACGTCGCCCTTGACCATGCCGGTGTCGCCCACCGTGAGCGAGCCGCCGCGCACATTGCCTTCGATTTCGCCATCCACCTGCAGTTCGGCGCCGTCGGCGTCGATTGTGCCTGTGATTTTTACGCCGTTGGCGATGATCGAGGCGATGCCCGGACGGGAAGGTGTCGGCCTGCGCTGGGTCATGGGATCGGGAAGGGCCGGCATCGTTGTTTGCTCTGGTCTACCCTTGTTCGTGAACATGCCGTCCTGCCCTCAGAAAATTGACCGGGTCGACAGCCCGACCCCGGAACCACACTTCGTAGTGGAGGTGTGTGGCCGTACTGCGACCAGTGCTGCCCATCGATCCGATGCGCTGCCCGATGGCGACACGGTCGCCGCGCTGAACTTGAATGTCGCGCAGGTGGCCGTACCGGGTCTTGAAGCCGTGGCCGTGGTCAATTTCAACCGTGTAGCCGTAGCCTGAGCGGCTGCCGGCAAAAACCACGACGCCCGGCGAGGTGGCGACGACCGGCGCGCGCTCAAAGGCCGCGAGGTCAAGGCCGGAATGGAAGGCCGGGCGGCCGGTGAACGGGTCGATCCGTTGGCCGTAACCGGAGGTTTCGCGATAATCCACCGCGACCGGGGGCGCGAGCGGCGTCGAACTGGCGATGTCGCTGAGGCGGCGAGACTCAGTCACGCGCGCCGCCACTTGGGCGACCCGATCGGCAAAAGCCGGGTTCAAGCCGCTATCGCGCAGATAGGTGACGAAATCTTGCGGCACCAGTGGGCCGCCGACGCCGCCTTCGGCGTCCGGGCCGGTCAACGAGGTCATGCTGACGCCGGTCAGACGCAGGACGCCGCGAACCTGTTCGCTGCGCTCGACGACGGTGTCCTCGAGCTCCGAGAGAGTGGCTTCCTGATCGCCTTCGAGGCGCTCGGTGCGGGCCCGGAAGCCAACGGTGGTGACCTGATACGGCTCCGACGCCATGGCGCGGGACTGCCGCGGCTCAGCTTCGTCGATCGAAGCGGCCATAATGATTCGGGCGCCGTCGCGCTCAATCGGGCGGTTCGAGGCCAGCTGCAGCGGCGAGCCGCCGGCATATTCCAGCAGCGACCGCAGCACTTCGTGACGGCTCTCCAGATCGGCCGCGGTGCGGTCAAACTGACGGGTCCGTTCTTCGAGAAGCGCCTGCGAGGCCGCGGCTTGCGCCCGGGACTCGTTCAGCCAACGGTCGAACTTGGCGCGTTCGCGCTCAACTTCGGCATTGGAAGCAGTGGCTTGCGGCCCTTCGAGCAGCGTGTTCGCGCTCGCATAGACGCACCAACCGGCCAGCCCAACGGCGCTCAGCGCCAGCAAAGCCTGCTTGCTTGGTGAAAGTGAAACGTAACGGACTGTCCCCCCGCTACGATGATAAATTTGCCGTTCCGGGAACATGCGATCGAAAAACGCTCGCGCCCGCGATCCGAACTGGCTCATGGTCCGCCACCGCCCACTAACCTAAACAGAATTACGCAAGCCCCACCACAACTGATCCAACCTGAAACAGACCCGAATTGCAACAGCCCCACGGCGCCGTTTACAGGAATTTCAGCTTTCTTAACCGGCATTTCTGCGAATTGCGGGCCAAGACACGTTTACCAAAGTAAACGAGCCGCTATTTGCCGCCAGCAGCCTTAAGCACTTTCAACACGTCATCCACATGCCCTGGCACGCGCACCTTGCGCCAGATGTGGAGAAGCTTGCCCTTCTCATCGATCAGGAAGGTGGCGCGCTCGACTCCCATGTAGGTGCGCCCATAGAGCGATTTTTCCACCCACACGCCGTAGCGCTCACAGACAGTCCCGTCCTCGTCGGAGGCGAGGATCACATTAAGGCCATGCTTGGCGACGAACTTGTCGTGCTTGGCGACGCTGTCGCGCGAGACGCCGATGACGGCTGTCTTGAGAGCGGCAAAAGCCTTCCCCTTTTCAGTGAAGCTTAGGGCTTCTTGTGTACACCCGGGAGTGTCGTCCTTTGGATAGAAATACAGGACGGCGCGCTTGCCTTTGAGGCCGGCCAAGCTGACCCGCCCGGCCCCGGCGGTCGGTAGATCGAACGGGGGCGCGGGGTCGCCAGGGTTGAGCGTTTTCGCCATGCCAAGCCTCCGGGCTGACGGCTCGACGGCCGTTGAGGGCGCTGCGCCTTTCTGTGCGCAGGCTGGGGCTTTGCTTTGCTTTAATTCCTGTCTTCGCGCTAGACAGGGGCGAGGGGCGTCGGAGATCTGGCGATGATACGCCGCTCGACGCTTATTGTTGTCGAGATATTGCTGGGGCTGGTCGCGGCGCTCGCGATCGGCGTCGGAGTCGCTTGGTGGCGGCTCTCCCAGGGGCCTGTTGAACTCGGCTTTATCCGCGAGACCGTTCAAACCGAGCTCAGCGCCGCGCGCTCCGGGCGCCCGGTCGGCATCGAGCGCGTTGAGTTGGGTTGGAGCCCGGAGGCCAACGCGCTTGAGCTGCGCGCGGTCGGCGTGACGGTCGAGGATTCCACCGGCGCTGTGCTCTCTCGCTCCGATGAAGCGCGCATCGAGATCGGCTTGCTGCCGCTTTTGATTGGCCGCGTGTCTTTGGTGCGCGCCGAATTCTCGGGCGGCGAGATCACCATGACGCGCAAGCCGAACGGCGCCGTTCATGTCGCCTTTGGGCCAGAGGGCGCGCCGCCGGATATCATCGTGCCGCCGCCGCCTCTGAACGAAACCTTGGAGCAGCGCGTAGGGCGCATGCTCGATGGCTTGGAGGCGACGTTCCGGCCGGTGGGCGCGGGCGGTCGGTTGCGCGCCATTAGCCTGCGCGGCGCCAAGCTCGCCATCATCGACGAAGACGGCGGCGGGCGCTGGACGGCGGACGCCGCCAATGTCGAACTGGCCCGTCAGAACGCGACGTTGGCGCTGGTCGCCGACGCGCGTCTCGAAGCGGCCGAAGGCGCCGCGCCGGCGACGCTGCGGATCACCACCGACACCCGCTTCCAAACCGCGGTCGTGGAATTCGGCGCCGAGAATGTGCGCCCGCGTGCGCTCTTTTCGCGCGCAGCTCTCGGCCCGTTCGCCGGCCTCGACGCGCCGCTGACAGCAACGGTTTCGATCGGCCTCGACAGGCAAGCCCGCGTCAATCGTTTTGAAGGTGAAGCCATCCTCGGGCGCGGCACCGCTGACATGGCCGGCGGCCGTTTCAGCCTCGATGGCGGGCGCGTGCACGGCCGCTACGACATTGAGAGCGATGAGCTGATCATCGACGACCTCGCCCTCGCCGGCGACCGCACGCGCATTACCGGCGCCGTGCATATTCGCGATGTCTCGCGCATCCTGCGTGCGGCGCCCGATGAGCCGGCCGCGTTCGACATCTCGCTGCCGTCGATGCGCCTCGACGTGCCTGGCACGTTCGCCGAGCCGATTTCGTTCAGCAACGTGCAGGCTGCGGGCGCGATCGTCTCCGCCGAGCGCGCCGTGCGCTTCACGCGCATCCATGCTGAAACGGGGGATGCGCAGTTTACCGCAAGCGGCCGCATCTATTGGGCCGAAGCTGGGGCGGGCGACGACCGCCGCACCCGCACTGGCGTTGAGATTGAGGGCGCTATGCAAGGCGCGCTCGACGCAAACGCCGTCATGCACATGTGGCCGATTGGACTGGGTGAAGGCGCACGCGCTTATCTCACGCGTTCGATCTATGCAGGGCGCGTGTCGGACGCGACCGTGCGCATCAATATCCGGCCGGAGGATTTGGTCGACGGCGTGTTGGCCAATGAAGCGCTCGACATCCGCTTCAATCTGACCGGCGGCGCCATGCGCTTCGTCACCACGATGTCGCCCGTCACGGACGCGCGCGGTTCTGGGGTGCTGCGCGGCAATCGTTTCGACATGACGATCCCGGAAGCGCGCTTCAACGGCATGCTCGTCACCAACGGCCGCATCGAAGCGCCGCGGCTGAAGCCGCGCGGCGCGATGGCGACGGTTTCGGCGCGGGTCGAAGGCGATGCGCGCAATCTGGTGGAAGTGCTGATGCAGGATCCGATCGGCCTGCGCGACCGCTTGCCGATCGATGCGGCAAGCGCCACCGGGCGCGGCGTCGTCAATATCCGCATTCAGCGCCCGATGGTGCAGGAAGCGCCATTCGAAGATTGGCGCTTCGCTATCGACGGCGCGATCCGCGATTTCGCCGGCAACATGACATCGCGCCGGGTAGCGCTCTCACAGGGCCAGCTGACCGTGCGGGGCGATCAGCGCGCGGTCACCGTGTCCGGTCCAGTGCGCGCGGGAACGTCGGCGATCGAGAATGTGCGCTGGACCGAATATATCGGCCGGGTGGGGCGCGCCTCTTCGGAATACGAAATCTCCGGCGATTTCGATGCGAATGATCTGGAGCGTCTCGGCTATCCGGTGGCGCGCTATGCGCAGGGACGCATCGGCGTCACGGTTACTGGCGAAGGACGCGGCTTCGACGTAGATAATGCCCGCATCGAACTCGATCTGCGCAACGCCGCCGTCGAGGCGCCGCGCTCGTTCTGGACCAAGCGCGCCGGCCAGCCGGCGTCAGCGCGCTTCACGGTTGAGCGCCAAAGCGATGGCGGTCTGGCGTTCACGAATATCGACGCGCGCGGGTCGGGCCTGAACCTGCAGGGCCGAGTGCGCTTGGCGCGCGACAATCGCTTGCTGGAAGTGGATTTGCCGCGCCTGGGCATCGAGGGGCGCTCGGATGCGCGCATCTCCGCGACGCGCGCCGCCGATGGCGGACTCGATGTCGTCGTGCGCGGCGCCTTGTTCGACGCTGCGCCCTTCATGGGTAACGAAAGCACGCCGGAGGGCGCTGCCGCGCAGCGCACCGCGGCGGCTGCGGCGCCCATGCGCGTCGACCTGCAGACCGATCGCCTGAAAATGCGCGGCGGCGCGACTTTGATCGACGCCCGCGTTCGATTGGCGACACAGCGCGGCGCGCTGGCGATGCTGACCGCTGAGGGGCGTTCGCCAAGCAACCGCTCGTTCTCATTGGCGCTCGGGCCGCGACCGACCGATCCGCAGGGCCGCATCCGCTTCCGCTCCGACGACGCCGGCTTTGCAGTGGCCGCGCTCACCGGTTCGGAAAACATCGTTGGCGGCACAGCGTCGGCCGACGGCGACTGGCGCGTTGGTCCGCCGAGCCAGGCGCGCTTCAATGTGCAGTTGCGCGATTTTCAGGTCGTGCGGTTGCCGGCGATGGCGCGGCTCTTGTCATCGGCGGGATCGCTGACCGGTCTTGTTGAAATGCTCAACGGCGACGGCATCGGTTTCAACGCGATGGATGCGCAGATGGTCTACGCCAATGACCGGCTGACCTTCACGGAAGGGCGCATGTCCGGCCCGTCGCTGGGGCTGACCGGCGCCGGCGCCTACAACATTCGCGGCGACAATCTCGATGTCGATGGCGTGGTTGCGCCGTCGCCGGTGTTGAACCTCTCTATGCTTGGCGAAGTGCCGGTCATCGGCGATCTGCTCGTGTCGCGCCGCGGCGAGGGTGTGTTCGGCATGACGTACTCGATCAACGGCCCAGCAGGTGCGCCGCGCGTCGGCGTCAATCCGGTGTCGGCGCTGACGCCAGGTATCTTGCGCCGCATCTTCGAGCCGTTGCCCGAGCGCGAAGCGCCTGCAACCATACAGCCGCAATCAGCGCCAGAGTCGGAAGCTATTCCGCCTGCGCCGGAGGCGGCAGCCGCGCCGCAAGCGACGGCTGCTCTTCCAGGCGTCGCCGATGCCGGCGTGACGCTGCCCTAATCCACACGCAGGAGCGCGTGCTTTTTCTTGCCGAGCGAAAGTTTCACCGCGCCATCGACAAGATCGGCGCTAGTGATCGTCGCGGTTTCATCCGCGACCGCCTGATCGTTGATCCGCAGCGCGCCCGCCGCGATGTGGCGCTTGGCTTCACCATTTGAAGCCACGAGCTCGGCGCGCTGGAAGGCCGCGCCGATGCGCATGCCTTGAGCGAGTTCTGCGCTGCTGACGGAGAAGGTCGGCAGGTTTTCCGAGGTGACGCCTTTGACGAACGTGTCGTGCGCCGCTTGCGCGGCCTTGTTTGCTTCGTCCCGGCCATGGAGCAGCGCGGTCGCTTCGGTGGCGAGCACCTTCTTGGCGTCGTTGATCTCCGCGCCTTGCAGCGCCTCTAAGCGCGCGATCTCGGCAAGCGGCAGATCGGTGAAGATCTTGAGGAAACGGCCGACATCGGCGTCCTCGGTGTTGCGCCAGTATTGCCAGTACTCGTAGGGGCTCTTCATGTCGGCATTGAGCCAGACGGCGCCGTCAGCGGTCTTGCCCATCTTGGCGCCGCTGGCGGTGGTGATCAGGGGCTGCGTGAGGCCGAAGAGTTCGAAGCTCTCCATGCGACGGCCGAGTTCGACGCCATTGACGATGTTGCCCCACTGATCGGAGCCGCCCATTTGCAGGCTGCAATTGTAGCGCTTTTTCAGCTCCACGAAGTCGTAGGCCTGCAGTATCATGTAGTTGAATTCGATGAAGCTCATTGGCTGCTCGCGTTCGAGGCGGAGCTTCACCGAGTCCATCGAAAGCATGCGGTTGACGCTCATGTGGCGGCCGACCGTGCGCAGGAAGTCGAGATAGTTGAGCTTCAACAGCCACTCGGAATTGTCGACGAGGATGGCGTCGCTCGGGCCGTCGCCGAACTGCAGAAATTTCTCGAACGTGCCGCGGATCGAGTTGGTGTTCTTGACGATCTGCTCTTCGCTCAAGAGCTGACGCATCTCTTCCTTGCCGGAGGGATCGCCGACGCGGGTGGTGCCGCCGCCGAGCAGCACGATCGGCTTGCCGCCAGCTTGCTGCAGCCGGCGCAGGTACATGATCTGGGTGAGGTTGCCGACGTGGAGCGACGGCGCCGTCATGTCGAAGCCGATATAGCCGGTGACGCCCGCGAGGGCGGCTTTGTCCAAGCCTTCCAGGTCAGTGCATTGGTGGAATTGCCCGCGCGCGATGGCGTCGCGCAGGAATTTGGACTGGACGTTGGCTTCGGTGGTCACGGGGAAGAACTCCTGTGGAGCTTTTGGAGCCGGGACCGCTGTGTTGTCGAGCCCGGCCGCGAAGGCGGGCGTGCTGGCGCGCACCCGCTAGAAAAGCGGGCGATAATAGCTTTGGGCGGGGGCCAGAGGGCGCGACATGGGGCGCGTTGCTAGAGAGCGGCTGGCGGGCCGTCAAGCGGGCGCGCGCGCCACGTTACTGCGTTCTTAAGCGGTTGATGTGCTAGGTGAGCGCCGTGGTTCACGAACTCCTCCGTCACCCGGATACGCCCTGCGACGCTGTCGATCAGATCAGCGTCGCGGTCGCGCGTCCGCAGCCGGGGCTTCTGGCGTTGCGCTATACCGTGGCGGGACGGATCGCGGAGGTGCGGCTGGCGCCGCCGTCGGAGCCGCTGCGGACCGATGAACTCTGGAAGACCACGTGCTTCGAGGCGTTCGTGGAGACGACGCCAGGTGCGGGCTACTACGAGTTCAATCTGTCGCCGTCTTCGAAATGGGCGGCTTATCACTTCACCGAGTATCGCGAAGGCATGGCGCTGGCGGAGCTTGCGCCGCCGGCGATCATCACCGGCGCGAACGCGACGCACATTGATGTCGATGCGCTCATCTATCTGCCGCCGAGCGACGCGCCCTGGCGGCTGGCGCTGACGGCGGTGATCGAAGAAACAAGCGGCGCCAAATCCTACTGGGCGCTCAAACATCCGCCCGGCAAACCTGACTTTCACCACGCCGATGGCTTCACCCTTAAGTTGGGAGAATAGCACAGACATGCGGTTCACATCCTTGGCGGTTGCATTCGCTCTCGCCATTTTGCCGATCGCGGCGCACGGACAGGAAGCGGTAGTCGCGACCGCTTGTGAGACCGGCGGCTTCATGGAAGATGATCGGTATCGGCAGATCGCGGAGGCTTACGCGCTCGACGCAGTGGACGCGGCGAGGGCAAACTTCGGCGTGGCATTGGACTGGAGTGACGCCAGCGTCAGTCAAGTTGAGCAAATGCTCGACATCATGAACGACGAGATCGGCAGCGCGAATCCGTCACCGGAGACGATCGAAACCTTCGCCAAGATGTTCGGCAGCTATATCGGCGAGGTGTATCGAAGAAACCATGGGGCAACATGGGGGCTGGTTAAGATAGGCGAAGAGTTCATTCCTGGACTGCAGGCTGAGGGGACGTGTGCGTTGTTTTGGCCATGGGGGCGCGTTCAAAACCGCTTGGTTGAAGGCGATGAGAATAACGTTCTGCACTACTACGAGGCTTTGATCGAGAGAAACGCGCAATGAAGTTCGGCATCGATCGCCTGCTTGAAGACGCCAGCTTGCGCGCGCCTCTCGCGGGCAAGCGTGTGGCGCTGGTGGCGCATCCGGCTTCGGTGACGCGCGATCTCACCCATTCGCTGGATGCTCTGGCGGCGTGCGGCGATGTGCGCATCAGCGCCGCATTCGGGCCGCAGCACGGCATGCGCGGCGACAAGCAAGACAATATGATGGAGTCGGAAACCTACGACGATCCGATCCACGGCGTGCCGGTGTTTTCGCTTTACGGCGAGGTGCGCCGGCCGTCCGGGCAGATGATGTCGACCTTCGATGTCGTGTTGATCGATCTGCAGGATCTGGGCTGCCGCATCTACACCTTCATCACGACGCTTCTTTACATGATCGAAGAGGCGGCCAAGCACGGCAAGGAAGTGTGGGTGCTTGATCGGCCCAATCCAGCGGGACGGCCGATCGAAGGGCTAACTCTGCGCCCGACCTGGGAAAGCTTCGTCGGCGCAGGCCCGATGCCGATGCGCCATGGGCTCACACTCGGCGAACTCGGCCGCTGGTTTATCGAGCATTTGAAGCTCGACGTGCCGTATCGCGTCATCGCGATGGAGGGCTACGACCCCGACGCCGCGCCCGGTTACGGCTGGCCGATTGGCGAGCGCACCTGGATCAACCCGTCGCCCAACGCGCCCAATCTGTGGATGGCGCGCGCCTACGCCGGCACCGTGATGCTGGAAGGCACAACGCTTTCGGAAGGGCGCGGCACGACGCGCCCGCTCGAACTGTTCGGCGCGCCCGACATCGACGCGCGCGCGGTGATCGAGGACATGTACAAGCTGGCGCCGCATTGGCTGACCGGCTGCAAGCTGCGCGATTGCTGGTTCGAACCGACGTTCCATAAGCACGTCCACAAGCTCTGCAGCGGCGTGCAAATCCATGTCGAGGCGCCGGATTATTACGACCACGCCGCGTTCAAGCCATGGCGCTTGCAGACGCTCGCCTTCAAATCCATCCGCCGGCTCTACTCAGACTATGCGCTGTGGCGGGATTTTCCTTACGAGTACGCGTTCGGCAAACTGCCCATCGATGTGATCAATGGCTCGCCGCTGCTGCGCGAATGGGTCGACGATCCGAACGCCGCGCCGGGCGATCTCGATGCGATCACGCAGCCGGATGAGCGCGCCTGGGAAAGCACGCGCGCCAAGTACTTGCTGTACTGAGTAAGGCGGTGGGCGCGGCCTAGAACCAGCCCTTCTTTTTCTTCTTATCCGGTTCGGGCGCAGGGGCGGGCGGGGGCGGCGCAGCCTTCGGCGCGGCGGCCTGCTGGCGCGGCGGTTCGGGCGCGCGTGCGGCTTGTGGCGGAGGCGCGGCAGCGGCCGGTTTCGGTGCGGGCGCTGGGCCGTTGGCGGCGTTTCGCTGGCTCGGACGCGGTCCAAGTTTGTCGGCAAACCACATGCTCATGACCCTCACCTTCAAGCGCCGTGCTTTCTTGCACGGTCTTGGGGTCGCGCATACGGGATCGACGCAGCTGGCGCAACCGAGGCGACCAGCGAAGCTGCCGGTAACGGATTGAGCAGTTAGGCGCGGCCGCCGCGCCGCGGGCCGTTTTTCTCCCACGCCTCGATCAGGGTCTGCGAAAACGCCGCCGCCAGGGCTTTCACGCGTTCGCGGACGTCTTCGCGGGCTTCCTGATACTTGCCGAATTCATGGGTCTGGCCGGCCTCGTCGTGCGCGCGCTTCATCTGGGCCTGAGCGTCGATCATGAAGCGCCGCGAAGCCTCAACGAAGGTTGGAATGTCGCCATTGGGATGGATGGCGATATCGAGCACCGCCGAGGTGCGCTCGTCTGCCGCCAGATAGATGACGTTCCACGCGTCGTACGGAAAAAGCTCCAGCGACGTCATTAGGAAGACGCCAGCGGGGCTGTTCCAGATCGGATCGGGGACCAGAAAGAACGGGCGCAAGCGGGCGCCAGGCAGCACCGACTCCACGCGCTGTTGTGCTTCCGCGTGAGCCGTTTCGTGCGCCCGCCGGCTCGCATCGATGCCGGCGTTGATTGAGGACGCGTTGGGAACGAGGTTGGACTCGTCGTCCGGGCTCATGCCCAAGGTGCGCAGCAATTCGCCGGTCTGGCCCTGCCAGACGTCATCGGGGAATACTTTGCGCCGTCCGTGCGGATCGACGTGCGGCGGCGCCAATGTCTGCTGTTGTGTTGATGGCCGTTTACCGAAGCTCATCGCGTGCTCCCACCCGGGGAGCAGGCTACCGCGTCTGCTTTAATGGCCGATGCAATCGGTTTGGTGAACGCCCGTTAGGCGTTGACGTGCAGCGCGGCGAAGCACTCGTCGATGGAGCGCGCGTAGGTCACCGCATCGCTGAAGCTCGCCGGCGTCAGATTGGCGGCGACGGTGTGTTGCATGAGCGCGAAGAAGGGCGCCCAGAAATCATCCTCCGACAAGAACACCACCGGCTTGGTGTGCAAATCCAGCCGCCGCCACGACAGCGTCTCCACCGCTTCCTCAAGCGTGCCGATGCCGCCCGGCAGCACAACGAACGCGTCGCTCTCCTCGAACATGATGTGCTTGCGCTCGTGCATCGTGTCGACCATGCGGTGGGGCGCTTCGCCCAGCACGATTTCGCGCCGCTCCAGAAAACGCGGCATGATGCCAAGCACGTCGCCGCCGGCTGCCAGCGCGCCGCGGGCGCAGCGCCCCATAAGCCCCACCGAGCCGCCGCCATAGACCAGCCGCAAGCCTCGTTTCGCAAGCGCGTCGCCAAAGCGGGCGGCGAGGTCGAGATAGTCGGGCTTGGTCGTCTCGGATGAGCCGCAATAGACGCAAACGGATCGCAACGGGCGGCCGAGCGAACTGGAATCAGGCATCGGACGTATCACACCAATCCAATACGGCGCATTGCAGGCGAAAACCAGCGCGCCTAAGTCCCTGGCTTCAAGGTTTGTTCCAGATGGCGCGCGGCGAGCATAAGACAGTGGGCAAGGCGGAACCGGGCGAGGACGCCTCGCCGCCGCTGCTGCGCACTGTGTCCCGGCTGATGAGTTTGATCGGCGGCCTCAAAGGGCCGGGTTATCGCCTGCGCTTGTGGGGATCGTTCGCGCTCACGCTCGTGAGCAAAGTGCTCGCTGTCGTTTCACCGCTTGTGCTTGCCGATGGCATCAACGCGCTCTCGGCGGGCAATGCGCAAGGCGCGTTGCCGCTGTTCCTGGGGCTTGCGGGGTTCTGGGCGGCGTTGCGCTTTGCCTCCACCGCCGGCCCGCAAATCCGCGACGCCATTTTTCAGCCGATCAGCGAAGAGGCCCAGCGCCGCGCCGGCACGCGCGTGTTCACCCACGTGCACTCGCTCTCCGTCAGCTTCCATCAATCCAAGCGCACGGGCTCAGTCTATCGCACCATCGAGCGCGGCGTGCGCGCCATCGATTTCCTGCTGCGCTTCTTGGCCTTCAACATCGCGCCAACCATCATCGAGTTGCTGCTGGCCGCCGCCGTGTTGGGCTGGAAGTACGGTTGGCAATTTTCCACCATCGCGGCGTTCACCGTGGTCATTTATGCGTGGATCACATTCGGCGTCACCGAATGGCGCCTGAAGCACCGGCGCGAAATGAACGAGGCCGACACCGAAGCGGCCGGACGCGCGGTGGATTCGCTGCTCAACTTCGAGACCGTGAAGAGTTTCGCCGCCGAGCCGCGCGAGACGGAGCGCTATGATCGCGCATTGGCCTCCTACGCGCAGGCGGCCGTGCGCGCCTACACTTCGCTGGTGATCTTGAACGTCGCCCAAAGCGTGATCATGACGCTGGGGCTGCTGGGCATGGTGGTCGCGGCCGGCTTCCTGGTGGCGAGCGGGCCGATGGGGCCGGGCGACATCACCGCGGTCATCCTGATCATGACCAACCTTTATGCGCCGCTGAACATTCTGGGCTTTGCGTATCGCGAGATCAAACAGACCTCGATCGATATGGAGAAGATGTTCGCGCTGCTCGACGAAAAGGCGCTGGTGGCCGATGCGCCCGATGCCGTCCCGCTGAAACCCGGGCGCGGCGAGGTTGCGTTTGAGCATGTGAACTTTGCGCACGAGGGGCGCGATCGCGGCTTGGACGATGTGAGCTTTTTGGCGCCCGCCGGTAAAACCACCGCCGTCGTCGGCCCCTCGGGCGCGGGCAAGTCGACGGTGCTCAAGCTGCTGCTGCGCTTCTACGATCCTGCCAGCGGTCGTGTGACCATCGATGGCCAAGATTTGAAAGGCGTGACGCAAGCGTCGTTGCGGTCGGTGCTGGGCTTGGTGCCGCAAGACGTCGTGCTGTTTAACGACACCATTCGCTACAATATCGCCTATGGCCAGCCGGACGCGACGCAAGCGGAATTGGACGAAGCCGCGCGCAGCGCGCAATTGCTGAGCTTCATCGAGGCGCTGCCTCAGGGCTGGGACACCCGCGTCGGCGAGCGGGGCCTGAAGCTCAGCGGTGGCGAAAAGCAGCGCGTGGGCATCGCCCGCGTTGTGCTGAAGAATCCGCGCATCCTGATCCTCGATGAAGCCACGTCATCGCTGGACAGCGGCACCGAAGCGGAAGTGCAGCAGGCGCTCGAGCAGGCGAGCCGCGGGCGCACCACGATCGTTGTCGCCCATCGGCTCTCCACCATCGCCGACGCTGATCAGATCATCGTGCTGGACGAGGGCCGTGTGGTGGAACGCGGCGCGCACGCCGCGCTGATCGCCAAGGATGGGCTCTACGCCAGCTTGTGGAAGCGCCAGGCCGAAGAGCCGGCTGTGGCGGCGGAATAGGCGCGACGAGCTATTTCACCGCCCCACGGCGGAAATCGCGCGCCACCACATGCGCTGCGTTGTGGCCCGGCGCGCCGGTGACGCCGCCGCCTGGATGGGTTCCTGAGCCGCACATGTAGAGCCCGGCGATCGGCCCGCGATAATCGCCGTGACCGAGCACCGGGCGAGCGCTGAACAACTGATCGAGCGAAAGCGCGCCGTGCATGATGTCGCCGTTCACCAAGCCGAACGTGCGTTCAAGATCGAGTGGCGAGTTGATCTGGCGTCCGAGCACGCTCGCCCTGAAGCCCGGCGCATGCTTATCGACGGTGTCGATCATCAAGTCGGCGACGTCTTCGCGGTGATCGTCCCAGGAGCGGCCGTCGCTCAGCACAGGCTGAACGTGCTGGCAGAACAGACTAGCCACGTGCTGGCCCTTGGGCGCGAGCGTGTCGTCGAGCGTCGAGGGGATCAGCATTTCCACGATGGGCTCGCGCGACCAGCCGTGCTGGCGCGCGTCGTCATAGGCGCGCTCCATGTAGCGCAGCGTCGGCGCGATGATGATGCCGGCGGTGAGGTGGTCGCCGGCCTCCGGCTTGGCGGTGAAGCGCGGCAGCTCCGAGAGCGCCACGTTCATACGGAACGTGCCCGAGCCGTTGCGATAGCGCGTGATGCGTTCGCGGAAGTCCTCCGGCAGCGCCTCCCGGGGCACGATCCGCTCATAGAGCAGTTTCGGGTTGAGATTGGAGATCACCGCGCGTGCGCGAATGGTCTCGCCCTCGGCGGTCACCACGCCGCGCGCGTGCGCGGTTTCTTTCACCTTCACGCCGCCGGCCAGTTGCGCGTCGTGATCGATCAGCAGTTCCTTCGCGGCGACGCCGGTTCGAATCTCGACGCCGCGTTCGCGGCAGCATGCCGCCATCGCTTGGGTGATCGCGCCCATGCCGCCGATGGCGTGACCCCACAATCCCTTCTTGCCGTTCACTTCGCCGAAGACGTGGTGGAGCAGCACATAAGCCGAACCCGGCGTATAGGGGCTGGCGAAATTGCCGACGATGGAGTCGAAGCCAAACAGCGCCTTGATGGGATCGCTCTCAAACCACACGTCAAGCCAATCGCCGGCGCTCTCGGAGAAGAGATCGAGCAAGTCGCGTTTGGCGGTGAGATCGAGTTTATTGAGCCGCCCGCCCAGTTCGGCCGCGCGCAGCGCCTCCTCAATGGCGCGGCCAATGCCGTGCTCAACCAAATTGGGCGGCTGTTGCAGCAACAGCGCGCGCACGACATCGGCGATCACTTCCAAGCGGCGCTCGTACTCCGGCAAACGCATGGCGTCGTGATTGGAAAAACGCGCCACCTCGCTCTGCGTGAGACCCGGCGCGGACATGAAATATCGGCCGTCGGGGAGCGGCAAGAAATTCGAGACCTTGCGCTCGACGATGCGCAAGCCATGGCGGTGCAAATCGAGATCGGCGATTACTTTCGGATTGAGCAGCGAGACCGTGTAGCTGGCGACAGAATTGCGGAAGCCAGGATGAAACTCCTCGGTCACCGCCGCGCCGCCGATGACATCGCGGCGTTCGAGCACCAGAACCTTAAGCCCCGCGTCGGCCAGATAGGCCGCACACACCAGCCCGTTATGGCCGCCGCCGATAATCACCACGTCGTGCAAGTGAAGTTCTCCCGCGCCGTTCTCATGGCCCAATGGCGCGGCAAACGCCAGAGCCGCCCTCGCCATTTGAGGGCGCCGCGCATCGGCAAGCGCTTGGAAGGCGTATCCCAATTGGAGACAGTCGTCCGGCCGAGCTTCATCCGCGATGGGAGTCGCGTCGCGTCCGCTTCAGTTCACGATAGTCTCACGTGAGCGCGATGCATGTGATCCGGCGCGGCCGGGGGGCTGGGGGATGAGCACGTTGGAGGGCCTGCATCGCGCTGCACGCGCGCTTCGGGTGGCGGGGTCGCCATCCGCGCGCCTGCGTCTGCCGCAATGGCTGGCGTCTCTGCGCGCCCGCCTGATTGCTGGCGCCGCGGTGGTTGCGGCCGTTTTCGGCGGCTGGAGTCTCACGCGTCCGCCTGTAGTCGAAACTGCTTATGCCTCGCTGGGCGAGGCGCTGGACGTGGTTTACGCCACCGGCGTTGTCGAACATGTCCGCCGCGCGCGCGTGTCGCCGGTGGTGACTGCGCCGATCGTCAGGGTTTTGGTCGAAGAGGGAGAGCGCGTACAGGCGGGCCAAGCGCTCGCGCAATTGGAGGATGGCCCCGCACGCGGCGTCACCGCCCAACTGGATGCGCAAGCCGCCACCGCGCGCCTCGCCGCCGCTCGCGTTGATGCGCTTCATGCGGAGGGCTTCGCACCGCGGGCCGTTTGGGAGGAAGCGCGCGGACAGCGCGATGCCGCGCGCGCCGCAGCCGAAGCGTCGCGCGCGCAGCTCCAGTACTTCACCATCACCGCGCCGTTTAGCGGCACCGTGCTCCGCCGCGACGCCGAGATGGGCGATCTCGCCGAGGCAGGCGAGGTGCTGTTCGTGGTTGCTGACGAAGGCGCCCTGCGCATCACCATCGATTTGGACGAACGCGACATTGCGCGCGTTTCCGAAGGGCAACGCGCGATCGTGCGGGCCGAGGCGTTGCCCGATCAAAGCTTCGAAGCCACCGTCGCGGATATCACGCCCCTGGGCGACGCCGACGCGCGCGTGTTTCGCGTCCGGCTGACCTTGCCGGCCGAGACGCCCATTCAAGCCGGCATGACAGTCGAAGCGAACATTGTCGCGGCGCGTCGCCAGGATGCGGTTCTGGCGCCTGCCGCCGCGGTCGCCAGCGACGCCATCTGGGTGGTGCGTGACGGTCGCGTCGAGCGCCGTCCGATCGATCGCGGCGCTGGCGGCGACATGGTGGAGGTTCGCAACGGCCTGTCGGCCGGCGAGGTGGTCGTGATCAATCCGCCTGCGTCGCTGCGCGACGGCGCGCGCATCCGCATCGCCGAAGCCGTGTCGTGAATAGCCGCGCCGCACTGTTGTTGCGGCTGGCTTACGCCAATGTCAGCGCGCGCCCGCAGCAAACCGCGCTCGCTGTGTTTGGCGTTGCGGTTGGCGTCTGCTGCTTTCTCGCCGTCTCCGCGATGATGCTTGGCTCGCAGGCCGACCTCCTGCGGACGTTGACTGAAAGCGCACCACACATCGTAGTCAGCGACGAGGAGCGCGGGACGCGGGCTCAGCCGGCTGTCGATCGCTTCGAGAACGCCGCAATCGATGTTCACGGCCTGCGGGCGCGTGAAGAGATTCGCGGCTTGCGCGCGTGGACAGCGATGCTGAGCGACGTGCGCCGGGAGCCTGGCGTGATCGCCGCGCCAGTGCTGAGCGGTGCGGTGACCGTTCGCTTCGGCGGGCGCACCGAGCCGCTGACGCTCCAGGGCGTCGATCCAAGGCTTGAGCGCGACATCATCAATATCGACGAAATGCTGATCGGTGGATCGCTGTCCGATCTGGAAGCCGTCGATGACGCTGTCATTCTCTCGGAGCAAGCCGCGCAACGCCTGGGCGCGCGCCTCGGCGATATCGTGACCTTGCGGTCTCCGGCGGGCGTGAGCCAGCGCGCACGCGTCATCGCCCTGTTCAACGGCAACGACCGATTGGGGTCGGGCCGCATTGCTTATTCATTGTTGCGCAACGCGCAGGTTCTGCTGGCGCGGCCGGGCATCGTCAATGCGGTGCACGTGCGGTTGGCCGATGCGGCGACGGCGCCGGATGTCGCGCGCCGCCTGGAGCAGCGCTGGGGCTATCGCTGGGAATCCTGGCAGGAGCGTTCACGTAAAATCACCACCGCGCTGATGGTGCACAATATCGTCACTTACGCGGTGATTTCGGCAGTTTTGCTGGTGGCCAGTTTCGGCGTCTATTCGCTTGTCTCGACCAATGTCATGGAGAAGCGGCGCGAGATCGCCATTCTGCGCGCCATCGGCGTCGGCGCGGACGAAGTGTCTGCGATGTTTGTGCTCGCGGGCGTGGTGCTGGGCGCGTTCGGCGCGATCGCCGGGGCCTTGATCGGCGCGGCCGTCATCGCCGCGACCGGTTCGGCGGCGGTCACTGTGGGCGGCGGCGATCACCGCATCCCGATGTCGAACACGTTGGCGCTCTATGGCTTGGCGATGGCCGCGGCCCTGCTGACGGCCGCGCTTGCGTCATGGCTTCCCGCGCGCCGCGCCGCCAAACAGGATCCCGTCGATACGTTGCGGGGCGCGACATGAGTGCGCGTCTCGAAGCGTGCGCGTTGAGCCGCCGTGTCGGCTCGCCCTCCGGGCCGGCGGCCCTCGTGCGAGGCGTGTCGCTGACTGCTCACGAGGGCGAGTTCGTCGCCATTGTTGGGCCTTCGGGCTGCGGAAAGTCGTCGCTGCTCTATCTTTTGGGCCTGCTCGACACGCCCAGCGACGGTGATGTTCTCTTGAATGGTTGCTCGACGCGCGCATGGGGCGACAAAACGCGTACGCGCGCCAGGCTCGAGCAGATCGGCTTCGTGTTTCAGTTCCACTTTCTGCTGCCGGAGATCAGCGCCTTCGACAATGTGGCGCTGCCGATGCAACGCCTTGGCCGCCGCTCAGCTTCCGCGATCGTCGAGCGCACGGCAGCGTTGCTGCGCGATCTCGGCTTGGAGGCAAGCGCGCGGGCGAAGCCTGGCAAGCTCTCAGGCGGTCAGCGTCAGCGCTTGGCCATCGCCCGTGCGCTGGCGAACGATCCGACTTTGCTGCTGTGCGACGAACCCACCGGCAATCTCGACTCCGCCAATGGCGAGATTGTCACCGACATTTTGCACGGCGCCGCTCATGACGAAGGGCGCACCGTTATTTGCGTGACCCATGACGAACGCCTAGCCGCCCGCGCTGATCGCTGCATTCGGATGCGCGACGGCGCCGTCGTCGCCGACGCCAAGAGCGTGTTGGCGGAGTAGCGCGCCGCCTCGTCCTGGCGCACACTGGACAGCGGAGGACATCATGGCGCTCACTCATTTGCATCCTGCCGCCGCCGCTGGCCTTGCGGCGTGGCATCGGATGATCGCGGAGAAAAATCTCTCCGATCTGGACAAACTGATTCACGCAGACGCGGTGTTTCGCTCACCGATGGCGTTCAAGCCATATGAGTCTGGCCAAGCTGTGGCGCTCATCCTGCGCACTGTGTTTGGCGTGTTCGAAGACTTCGCCTATCATCGCGAACTCGCCAGCGAAGACGGCTTGAGCGTGGTGCTGGAGTTTAGCGCGCGCGTCGGTGAGCGGCAGTTGAAGGGCGTCGACCTTATCCGCTTCGACGATGCGGGCCAGATTGTCGACTTTGAGGTGATGATCCGGCCGATGAGCGCGCTGCAGGCGCTCGGCGCCGAGATGGGCGCGCGTCTGGGCGCAGTACTGCCACAGTTCAAGGCAAAAACCGTGTGACGTCGCTGGCGCGTTGCGCGCCGCTCGCGTAGGAGCGAAGCGAGGGCTGATCGCTATTGGGGGACCGATTTTGCGGGCATTGTGGATTCTTGTCGCTGTCGCGTTGATGGCCAGCGCTGCGTCCGGCCAGGCGCAGGAAGGTCAGGGGCAGCAGGATCAGCGCTTAAGCGGCGCCGTTACCGCGACAGCGCCGCGTGTCGCGTTCGATTTGCAGCTCGCCCAGGGTCAGATCGTGACCTTGACGACGTCTTCGTCGGAGAATTTCGACACGGTGCTGGCGCTCAATGGCCCCGGCGGACGCCGCGTGGCCGAGAACGACGACCAGGAGCCCGGCGTGCTGTCGTCGCGCATCGTCTATGTGGCGTCTTCGGCCGGCCGCTACACCGCCATCGTCAGCGGTTATGGCGGCGCCACCGGCGCGTTCGAGCTGAACATCGCCCACGGTTTGGACGTCGGGCTTTCCGACAGCGCGCGTGCGCTGCGCGAAGAGACGTTGACGTTCGACCAGCGGCGCACGGAGCGGCGCTTCCCAGTCGACCTCGCAGCCGACGACATCCTCGTGGCGACGACGTTCGCCACAACGCCAGGGCTCGACACGACATTGACGCTCGTCGATCGCGGCGGCCACATCCTGGCGCAGAGCGATGACATGGGCGATGGGTCGCTCAATTCGCGCATCGTCTATCAGGCCGCCGCCGCCGGCCGTTACGAGATCATCGCCAGCACTTTTGACCGCGCCGGCGCTGGCAGCGCGCTCCTGTCGCTGGCCATCGATCCCGAAGCCGAAGCGCCGTTCAATTTCGCCTCGATCCAGGGTGTGAGGATCGCAACCTATGAGGGCGAGATCACCGATGCGCAGCCTTCGCTTGATTACCCGGTGGAGCTCGCCGCAGGGCAAACGCTGCTGGCGCTGGCGGACGCGACGAGCGGCGATCTCGATACGGTGTTGCGCCTGAACGATGCGGAAGACTTTCCCGTCGCGCTGAACGACGACCGTGGCGATGGTTCGCTGAACTCCGGCTTTGCGTACACGGCGCCTGCGGCTGGCGTTTATACGCTGCAGCTCTATCGCTTCGCGCAATCCAACAGCAGCGGCGCGTTCCGGCTCACGCTCTCTTCGGTGGACGCCGCCGTGGTCGACACGCTGCAGGCGCTGGTTGAAGACCCGGTAGTGCTGAGCGGGCCGGAGCAGGTGATCGAAACCGCGGATTTCCGCGTCTATTTCACCACCGAGGGCCGCGACGCCTCGACGCCGGCCTATGCCCGCTCGGTCGCCGATACCTTGCAGGAAGTGCTGCAAACGCAGGTGAGCAGAATTGGCTGGGCGCCGCCGGTGCGCGACGCCGACGGCCGCTTCCGCGCTTACGTCGCCGACGCCGAGGGCCAGATGGGCTTCGTCAAGCCGGTGCAGATCGTTTTCGACAATCCCAACACGTCAGCCGTGCGCGAGCACGCGGCGGCGCGCACGGTGCTCGTCATCGACAACGACTTCTTGAACATGGGCAAGGAAGCGCCGCCCGAAAGCCTCATGCGCGCGACGGTGACGCATGAATTCAATCACGTCGTCCAGTTCGGCTACGATTCCCAGGAGGGGCTGAATTGGCTCTATGAGGCGACCGCCTCGTGGACCGAAACCACCACGGTCGGGCGCGACCAGGACGCGACCGATTATGTCGCCACCGACTTCGCCGCGCCGGAGCTCTGCTGGACGACGCTCGCGCGCGGCCACAACTACGCGCAGTGGACCTTGCTGCAATCGCTGGCCGACAGTTACGGCGAGCGCTTCGTGGTGCGGCTCTGGGAAAACAGCGTCGCCTTTGATGGCTTCGAGACCATGGCGCGCACGCTCGATGAGCGCGGCGCCAACATTCCCGATACGATCCGGCGCTGGCGTGTGCAGAATTTCGCGCGCGCCTACGATCTGGCGCCGCTGTTCGCGCGTTCAGTGCGCAGGGCGGGCGTCATTGACCGCATCGGGCGCTGGACGCCTGACGTCGCCATCGAGCAACTTGGCGCCAGCTACATCGAAACGCGTTTGCGGGGCCCGCGCATCTATTCGCTGCTTGGCGATGAATCCCTCGAACTCGTCGGTCTGGGGCTGCGCAATGGGCGCATCGAAGCTGTGCCGCTCGGCCGCGCCGGCGTGTTCGACACGACGGGTTTGGAATACGCCGCGCTGATGGTGTTCAACCGCAGCGCGCCGACGACGCCGGGCGCCTGCGCGGGCGCCAGCTACGCGATCAGCGTCACCGTGTCGGCGCAACCGCCCGCAGCCGCGCAATTCGACTTCAGCGCCGCCCACTTCGCACCGCTGGAGGAATGACGGACGCGAAAGTGCGAGGAGCGCGAAAGCGCGCTGAGGAAAAGGCTACGCACGAGTCCGTGACACGCGCGCTCCGCCGACGCTGCGGCCGAGACGGGGTGGGGCCGACAAGACAGGGTGACACGCACGCACGTCGTGCTGTGCAGCGTTAGCCGCCGTTATCGTGGGTGCGTGTGTGTCACCCACGCCGTCCACCGACTCGGTCCTATCCCCGGACTTTTCCCTGTAAAAACAACAAAACCAGGCCCCTCAATCCGACCGGTTTCGGCGCGGGTTATACTGCGCACATGACGCTTCACCCAGCCCCAATCAGCCCCCAACCCCTCGCCCGGCTCAATGCCTGGGCGAAGCTGTGGCTGATTTGGTTGGGCGGATTGGCAGCGCAGTTGTTCTCCAACGATTGGCGCGCGCGCGATCTCGACTCCGCCGCGAAAATCGTCGGCAAGCTTTTGATGATCAAAACGGCCATGCACGTGCGCGCGAAGCGCACGCCGAAGCGTTACGGCCGGCTCAAAGACTACATCCTGCGCACCATCCTAGGCTCACGCGTCCGCCGCGCTTTGCGCGGCCGCAGCTTCGCCACGCGCTTTTTCGCGATCCTCGCGGTGATGCGCGATCTCGATCAACATGTCGCGCGCCTTGTGCGCCGCTTGCGCAATGGCCTGACGCGGCTCCACATCATCGACCCGCTCACCGTCAGCGAAGCCTGCGCGCATCTGTGCACGCGGGAGCCCGCGCTCAGCGATAGCTCATAAAACCGGCGCGCGCCGCCACATGCGAAGTCACAGCCCTCGGCGAAGTTCGCGCCGGCAGGGTGACGCACGCGTTGCGCCAAGCCCAAAAGCAAAAGCCCCGCCTGGAAGACGGGGCTGGAGGATGAGGAAATGCCGCCCGGAAGCGCTGAAGAGTGGCTCCCCGGGTAGGATTCGAACCTACGACCAACCGGTTAACAGCCGGTTGCTCTACCACTGAGCTACCGAGGACCACGAACTCGGCCCGTGGCCGAAGCGAAGCGGGTCTCTATCAAGTTCGGCGCCGCCGGGAAAGGCCTCTCCGCCGATCAATTTGGCCACATGCAGCCCGCCAAAGGAAAACGAGGGCCCCTTGCGGGGCCCTCGAAGGCGTTGGGTATGGTGGGGTGTCTCCAAGGGAAGACAAGGTGAATATCGCGCTAACCGGTAAAGGAAGCGTAAATGGCGAACGCGCCGTTCACCAAGGCTGCCAAAGCGTTGATGCGGCGGGAGTTTTGGAGAAGGGGAGCTGGAGGCCTCGCCCGGAATCGAACCGGGGTGCACGGATTTGCAGTCCGCTGCGTCACCACTCCGCCACGAGGCCTTGCCGACGCGGGCGCGTCGGGCCGGCTGTCCTAGGCGCGCAGGGTGGAATCGGTCAAGGCGCGCGTTCGACATCACATGCGCAAATTCCCTCTCATCCCGCCGCCCTCCAAAGAGGAGCATCAGCGCGCCCGCATCTGGGCGGCGGGAGCGCTCGCGGCGCTGGCCCTCATCATGCTGATGCTGCTGATCGGGGCGCCGCCGCTTGACGATCTCGATCTGGCGCCGCCGGCTTTGCGCGCCGCACGGATTGCGGATTTCAAAACCGATGGCGGCGCCTGCCGGGCCGCGCTCGTTGGCGCCGGTTTCGAGATCGCGCCGGTCTCGGATGTGCGCGAGGGCCGCGGCTGCGGCTATCGCGGCGCCATCGAACTGACGCGCTCCGTGCATGCCTATTCGCAACCGGTCGCGACCACCTGCGCGGCGGCCGCGGCGCTGGCGCTGTGGGAGCGCGACGTGGTGGCGCCGGCGGCTGAACGCCACTTGGGCCAGGCGGTGGCGCGCATCGAACTGGCGGGGCCGGCCTATTCATGCCGCGCCATCGCCGGGCGGCGCGACGGGCGGCTCTCGGAACACGCCAGCGCCAACGCCATCGACATTGGCGGCTTCACGTTGGCGGATGGGGGCGTGATCAGCGTCGAACGCGGTTGGCGCGGGGCGGCGCGCGAGCGGGCCTTCCTGAGGGCGGTGCGGGATGGGGCGTGCGACTATTTCGCCGCCGTCCTCTCCCCCGACTACAACCGCGCCCACCGCGACCACCTGCATTTCGACCTCGGTCGCGACGACATGTGCCGCTAACCCCGCGTCAAACGGCAGCGCTTGCGGGCCGGGCCGGGGCGGCTTAACCGGGCGGGACGAAGGAGGCCGGCGGCTCATGGATTTGGCGCGCGCACGCGACATCATGGTGGAAAGCCAGGTCCGCACCGCGGACGTGACCGACACCCGCATCCTGGGCGCCATGCGCCAGCTGCCGCGCGAACGCTTCATGCCGGCGCAGAAGCGGGCGCTCGCCTACGCCGATTTCGAGGCTGACGTCATCCCCGGCCGAACGCTCATGCGCCCGCGCGACCTGGCCAAGCTGATCCAGGCGCTCGCCCCGCAGGGCCATGAGCGCGGGCTCGAAATCGCCGGCGCCACCGGCTATGGCGCAGCCGTGCTGGCGGCGTGCTGCAAGGACGTGGTGACGCTCGATCCCGATCCCGATCTCTCGTTCGCGGCGCGCGCCGCACTTGAGTCGAGCGGCGTGACCAATGTGAAAACGGTCTCGACCGCGACCGCCGACGGCTGGGCCGACGACGCGCCGTACGATGTCATCGTACTCAATGGCGGCGCCGAAATCATACCCGACGCGTGGTTCGCGCAACTCGCGCCGAACGGGCGTCTTGGCGTCATCATGCGCCAGGGGCCGGCAGGCAGCGCGCGCATATATACGCGCACCGGCGATGCGATCGCATACCGCACGGCGTTCGACGCAGCGCCTCCGATTGCGCCGGGACTAAGCAAGGCGCCCGCATTCTCGTTCTAAATGCGCAACGACGAACGGCGTCGCGCGATTAACTTTCCCTTATTCCATCGCATCCAAGCATGCTCGCGAACACGCGTGCGTGATTCAGTTCGGCGAGTGGACGGGAATCAGCGCGCTCCTTAACCTTCGAGTCGAAGACGACTCGATCTGGACGTCGCGAGGGGCACGAGATGGCGCTGCAGGATCCGCAAGCCGAACCTTCAATGGAAGAGATTTTGGCGTCGATCCGGCGCATCATTTCCGAAGAAGAGCAGCCGAGCGCCGAGCCGGTGCTCGATCTCACGCAAACCGATCCGCCAGTCGCCGCCGCGCCCGCGCCTGCGCCAGCGCCGGTTGATGACGACATCGTATTCGAAGCGGTCGAGCAGGCCGCCATGCATGAGGCAACGCCTGTGTCCGAACCCGCTTACGCCGCGCCGCGTGCGCACGCCCCCGTCGCGCATGCGCCAGCCAATGACGACATCCTGTCGCCGCCGACCGCCAACGCCGCCGCTGGCGCGCTCGCCCGTCTGGCCGGATCGCTCAGGATCGCCGACACCCAAAACCAGACCATCGAAGGCGTTGTCCGCGAATTGCTGAAGCCGATGCTGAAAGATTGGCTGGATAAGAACCTGCCGGCGATCGTCGAAGCGCGGGTCGAAGCGGAATTGGAGCGGATTGCGCGCATGTCGCGCTGAACGCCCGTCTAAACCGGCATCAAAACGCCCCGGCCCGCGCCGGGGCGTTTTTCGTTTGGTGTGCGGGTGCGAGAAGGCCCCTCGCGCGACGGCGGCCCGGCCTGCTATAGCCGCTGCGACATGATCGAAACCACCTTCAACCCGAAAGAAGTCGAGCCCCGCTGGAGCGAGGCTTGGGAGAAATCAGGCGCGTTCCAGCCGAACGCCGACCCAAAGGCCGAGCCCTTCTGCATCGTCATCCCGCCGCCGAACGTCACCGGTTCGCTGCATATCGGCCACGCGCTCAACAACACGCTGCAGGACGTGCTTGTCAGGTTCGAGCGCCTGCGCGGCAAGAGCGTGCTCTGGCAGGTCGGAACCGATCACGCCGGCATCGCGACGCAAATGGTCGTCGAGCGCCAACTGGCGCAGTCAGGCGGCAATGAGGATCGCCGCTCGCTCGGGCGCGAGGAATTTCTGAAGCGCGTGTGGTCGTGGAAAGAACAATCCGGTGGCACGATCATGAACCAGCTGCGCCGCCTGGGCGCCTCGTGCGATTGGTCGCGCGAACGCTTCACCATGGACGAGGGCCTATCAGCCGCAGTGCTGAAAGTGTTCGTGCAGCTCTACAAGGAAAAGCTGATTTACAAGGACAAGCGCCTTGTAAACTGGGATCCGCATTTCGAGACGGCGATCTCCGATCTCGAAGTCGAGAACAAGGAAGTCGCCGGCCATTTCTGGCACTTCAAGTATCCGCTTGAGAACGGCGAAACCTATCAGTTTCCGATCGCGCATGACGATGATGGCAATCCCACTGAATGGGAAACGCGCGACTACATCTCCATCGCCACCACGCGCCCGGAGACGATGCTGGGCGACGGCGCGGTGGCGGTGCACCCAAGCGACAAACGCTATGCGCCCATCGTCGGCAAAAAAGTGCTGCTGCCGCTTGCCGATCGCTACATCCCGATCATCACGGATGAATATCCCGATCCGGACTTCGGCTCAGGCGCCGTGAAGATCACCGGCGCGCACGACTTCAACGACTACAAGGTCGCACGCGCGCACAACCTGCCGCTGATTGTTCTGTTCGACAGCAAAGGTCGGCTCAAGATCGACGATTTCCAAGATTATTCTTGGGGCCATACGGCACCAAACGAAGCCGGGGTAGCTCTAGCTGACGAGCCGCTTGAGGGGCTGTCGGCGGAAGATGTGATTCCGGCGAAGTATCGCGGGCTCGATCGCTTCGAGGCGCGCAAACAAATAGTTGCTGACCTCGATGAGCGGGGCCTGCTGATCAAGGTCGAGAACAAGAAGATCATGCAGCCGTTCGGCGATCGCTCGAACGTCGTCATCGAACCGATGCTGACCGATCAGTGGTACGTGAACGCTGGCGAACTAGCGAAGGATGCAATTGCGGCGGTTGAAACCGGCAAAACCAAGTTCGTGCCCGAAGCGTGGACGAAAACCTACTATCAATGGATGCGCAACATCGAGCCGTGGTGCGTGTCGCGCCAGCTTTGGTGGGGCCATCGCATTCCGGCCTGGTATGGACCGGATGGCCACGTGTTCGTGGAAGAGAGCGAAGGCGCGGCCAAGAGCGCTGCGCGCAAGCACTACGGCAAAGACGTGGCGCTCCGCCAAGATGAGGATGTTCTCGACACCTGGTTCAGCTCGGGCCTATGGCCGTTCTCGACACTCGGTTGGCCCGACAAGACCCCGGAGCTGAAGAAGTTCTATCCGACTTCGACGCTGATCACCGCGCACGACATCATCTTCTTCTGGGTTGCGCGGATGATGATGCTGGGCATGCACTTCATGAAGGAAGTGCCGTTCGATGAAGTCTACATCCACGCTCTGGTGCGCGACGCCAAGGGCCAGAAGATGTCGAAATCCAAGGGCAACACGATGGACCCCTTGGACCTGATCGATAAATACGGCGCCGATGCTTTGCGCTTCACGTTGGCTGCGATGGCCGCTCAGGGTCGCGACATCAAGCTCAGCGAACAGCGCATCGAAGGCTATCGCAATTTCGGCACCAAACTTTGGAACGCCGCCCGCTTCGCGCAGATGAACGAGTGCGCGGTGTGGGACAGCTACGATCCGCGCACGCCGGAAGAGACGGTCAACAAGTGGATCGTCGGCGAAACCGCGAAGGCCGCGGCGGTGGTGACGCGCGAACTGGAAGCGCGGCGCTTCAACGAGGCGGCGGGCGCGCTCTACAAGTTCGTCTGGAACGTTTATTGCGACTGGTACCTCGAGTTCATCAAGCCGCTGCTCAACGGTGAGGACGAGGCGGCCAAGCTGGAGACGCGCCGCACCGCAGCTTGGGTGCTGGATCAGATCTTGATCCTGCTGCATCCCTTCATGCCGTTCATCACGGAGGAAGTGTGGACGCGCATGGGCGAGTACGGCCACAAGCGCGAGCGCATGTTGATCAGCGAAAATTGGCCGACGCTGAGCGGCGATTTGATCGACCCGGCCGCCGAGGCCGAGATCGATTGGATGGTGCGCCTTATCGAAGAGACTCGCTCCACCCGCTCCGAACTCAACGTCCCGGCCGGCGCGAAGATTCCGCTGCTGTTGATTGGGCCCGATCAGGCGACAGAGGCGCGTCTTGAACGCTATCAGGACCTGATCGACCGGATGGCGCGCTTGGAATACTCGACCAGCGCCGACACAGCGCCGGCGGGATCGGTGACATTCGTGCTCGATGGCGTGACGGTGGCGTTACCGCTGGAAGGCGTGGTCGATCTGCCCGCTGAAGCCGCGCGCTTGAGCAAAGACATTGGCAAGCTGAACGGCGAGATCGCCAAGATGGACGGCAAGCTTGGCAATGCGGAGTTTCTGGCCAAGGCGCCGGAGGAAGTGGTCGATGAATTGCGTGAACGACGCGACGATGCGGCCGCTTCGGTCGCCAAGCTCAGCGCGGCGTTGGCGCAAATCAAGGGCGGCGGGTAATGCGCATCTTTGTCACTGGCGCGTCGGGCTTTGTCGGCGGCGCGGTGGCGGCCAAGTTCGTGGCCGACTGCCATGAGGTGCGTGCGATGTCGCGCTCCGAGAAGTCGGACGCCGTAGTCCGCGCTCTTGGCGCGACGCCGGTGCGTTGCGACCTGGAGACGATTGTCGCGGCGAACGTCGGTGAAACGGACGCTGTGGTGCATTGCGCCGCGTTCGTTGAGCAGTGGGGGCCGCGCGACGCTTGGCAGCGCTTCAATGTGATGGGCACGCGCGCCGTGTTGTCGGCGGCCAAGCTCGCCGGCGCAAAACGCTTTGTCCATATCAGCACCGAGTCCGTGTTGTGGCGCGGCCAGCATTTGCGCGGCGTCGATGAAACTTATCCGCGCGCGCCCAATTCGCCCTATCCCTACGCCGCGACCAAGGCGCAGGCCGAGGAATTGGTCGAGCGCGCCAATGGCGACGGGTTCGAGACGATCATCTTGCGCCCACGCTTCATCTGGGGGCCGGGCGACACAACGCTGCTGCCGACGATCCAGCAGGTTGCGAAGTCCGGGCAATGGATGTGGGTGAATGGCGGGCAGGCGCGCACATCGACGACGCACATCGCCAATCTTGTCCACGCCATCGATCTTGCCCTGACGAAGGGGCGCGCGGGCGAGGCTTATTTCATTCTCGATGACGGCGTGCGCACCATGCGCGAGATGATCACAGGCATAGCGGCGTCGCGCGGCATCACGCTGCCGGACCGCACTCTTCCGGCATGGGCGGCCGACATGATCGGCGCGGCGTGCGAGGGCGCGTGGCGAACGTTCCGCCTCAAGGGCGAGCCGCCGATCACACGCTTCTCGGCCATGATCCTTTCGCGTGACTCCGTGCTTTCGGACGCGAAGGCCCGCCGCGAGATGGGGTACGCGCCAGTGATTTCGGTCGAAGACGGACTGCGCGCCCTTCGAGACGCGTGAGCCAGATGGAGCGCGCGTGTGACCGCTGAGCAGGATGCAATCGACCTGGCGCGTTTGGACGATGCCGCCTTCCAGCGTCTCTACGCCGAACGGATCGAGCCCTGTTTTGCCGCAAACGAGAGCGACCGGCTCAGCGCGGTGGAAACCTTCCGTCGCCGCACGACGATCGGCGCAGCCGCGGTGTTCGCAGGCATGGTCATAGTCGGGGTGTGGGCCGGGGAGTTGGCCCCGGCTTTGATCACCGGGCTCGTGCTCGGCCTCATCGCTTGGGCGATCGCCTATCAGCCCTTGGCGCAAGTTGGCCAGACGCTTAAACGCCAGTACTGCGCCGCTATTGCGCAAGCCATGGGCGCTTCGTTCGCGATGGGCGGTTTCGCGCCGCCGGCGCTGGAACGCCTGAAGGCGCTCAATCTGCTGCCGGCCTATTCGCGCGCAAAGTTCGAAGACTTGTTTAGCGGCAGCTACAAGCACTCGGCCTTCGCGCTCTATGAAGGTCACTTGGAGCAGCGCCGCACGGACAGCAAAGGGCGCACGCACTATTCCACTGTGTTTCGCGGACAGCTGATCCGCATGCGTTTCCCGCGGGAATTCCTGGGCGTCACCATCGTCCGCCGCGATGCCGGCGTGTTTAACGTGTTTGGCGGCGGCAAGAACCTGGAGCGCGTGCGGCTGGTGTCATCGGAGTTCGAGCGCGCATTCGAAGTGTGGAGCACCGATCAGGTGGAGGCGCGCTACCTGCTTCACCCCGTGATGATGGAGCGCTTGATCGAACTGGAGCGCGGCCTCCACGGCAAGCGGTTGCGCTGCGCCTTTGAAGGCGGCGACCTCCTCGTCGCCGTGGAAGGCGGCAATCTGTTTGAGCCTGGCGACCTGTTCAAGCCGTTCGTGGATTCGGCGCGGGCGCGGCGCATCGTGAACGAGATCGCCGGCGTGTTCAAAGTGATGGATCAGGTGCTGACCGCGCAGGCGCTGCGGTGATCCCGATCGAGCCGAGCGCAATCGCGCCGTTCCTCGTTGCGGTTGCATTGGTCGAACTCACGCCGGGGCCGAATATGGCATACCTCGCTGCACTATCGGCTGCCGAGGGCCGCGTCGCCGGTCTGAAGGCGGTCGCTGGGGTCACGCTCGGTCTCACCGTCTACATGCTGGCGGCGGTGCTGGGGGTGGCCGAACTCATCGCCGCCGCGCCGATTGTGTACGAGGCCCTGCGCTGGGCTGGCGTCGGCTATCTTCTGTATTTGGCCTGGGAAGCGTGGCGTGGGGCTGAAGAAGCGTCGCCCGGACACACGGGAAGCCGCCTCGCCGATGGGCCATTCTGGCGTGGTTTGATTGCCAACCTGCTGAATCCGAAGGCCATCGTCTTCTACGTCACTCTGCTGCCCGGGTTCATTGCGCCAGATCACGCTCCGTTCTGGGTGCAAGCGCTGATGTTCGGCGCCGGGCACGTCGTTATCAGCCTCGTCGTGCATGCGGGGATCGTGCTTGGAGCCGCGCACGCTTCATCACTGGTCATTCAGCCGCATCGCGTACGTATACTCCGCCGCGGGCTCGCTGTGGTTATTGGATTGATTGCCGTATGGCTGGCCTGGTCGACGCGTTCAGGCTGATGGGATATCGACAAGCGCGCCGCGACCGGCTTCATCGCCGATCGCGATGCGTTTGCCATCGCCGCTCCAGGCGAGCGCAGTCACTGCGCCTTCGCCGGGCTCATCGAGCTCCATCCCCAGATTGTCGCTAAAGCGCACGGCGATCACCGCGCCATCGGCGTAACCGATCGCGAGCACTTCTTCGCTTGGATGAAATGCAACCGCCGTCACCAGCGCCTCGCGCTCTCCCGGCTGGATCGGCGGCTTGCCCTGGGGACCGAGTTTACCGACGAACGGCCACACGATGGCGGCGTTGGCGCCAGATGTCGCAAGCCAGCGGCCACGTTTATCCCAGGAGAAGCTCTTCGTCTTGGAAGGGTAACCATCCATGCGCAGATCGGTCTTGTCGGGCAGGCGCCAGCCGTGCAGCGCATTTTCCTGCATGCCGGTGACAACGTATTCGGCGTCTGGCGAAAGCGTCACCGCCAGATGCGACCCCGCCCAATTGAGCGCCACGCCTTTATCGTCGGCGGCGAGCACATAGCGCAGCGTGGCGCCATTATAGTGTGTGGCGGCGAGGCGGCGGCCCTTGGCGTCAAGCGCCAGGCCGCCAATGGTTGTCGCATGCGTGAAGCGATGCGCTTCCTGACCCTCTCGGTAGACGATGGCGTCCTTGCCAACGCCGGCGACGATCACGCCGGACGCCGCGTTGGCGGCCAGATGATCGACCCATTTGCGCAGCTCAGCCAGCGTTTCGATTTCGCCTGCGGGTGTGATGACCTTGATGCGGCCATCGTCGCCGCCGGTGACGATGCGTTTGCCGTCCGGGTGGAGTGCGCTGCTGAGGATGACGCCGTCATGAACCGCGATGCGGCGGACGTCGCCTTCGCGCGGCGCCGCCGCCACAACGCCGTCGGCAAGCGCAAAGAGCGCCTCGCCGCCGATCCAGTGAATGCCGGTTGCGCCGGCCCCGAGTGCGAGGCGCCGGCCCTTTTGATAGACTTGCGCCGTCACGCCGCGCACGCCGCGAAGTCGCGCTCCAACGCGGCGCGGTCGAGATTGCGGCCGATAAAGACGAGGCGCGAAACGCGCTTCTCGTCGTCACGCCAATCGCGCTGCGTATCGCCTTCGATGATCATGTGGACGCCCTGGACGACAAAGCGCTTGGGTTCATCGGGAAACGCAAAGATGCCCTTGAGGCGCAGAATGTCCGGCCCGCGCGCCTGGGTCAGTTCATTGAGCCAGGGCAGAAGCTTGTTGGGGTTGATCAGCTTTTCGGTCGAGAGCGACACGCTGGCGATGCCCGCGGCCGCGACGTGATCGTCGGCGTGATCGTGGTGGTGATGATGGTCGTGATGCTCATGGCCGTCGTGATCATGGTGATGGGCGCAGGCGTCGTCGCAATCGTGGTCGGGCAGGAAGTGCGGATCGATCTCCGTGATGCGGTCGAGATCGAAGGCTCCGAGACCTAGAATGGCGTCCAAAGCGATGTCCCCGCGTGTCATCTTGTGGAGACGCGCGGTGGCGTTGGCGGTGCGAATCTGACGCTCGATCGCGGCGAGTTGATCCTTGGAGACCAGATCGGTTTTGTTGAGGAGGATGACATCCGCGAAGGCGATCTGTTCGGCTGCCTCCTCGGATGTCGCCAACTGATCCTGCACGTGCTTAGCGTCAACGACGGTGACGATGGCGTCGAGCTTGGTTTTGGCGCGCACATCTGCATCGACGAAGAAAGTCTGCGCGACCGGCGCCGGCTTGGCGAGGCCCGTCGTCTCGACGAGGATGGCGTCGAAGCGTCCCTTGCGCTTCATGAGCCCCTCGATGATGCGGATGAGGTCGCCGCGCACTGTGCAGCACACGCACCCGTTGTTCATTTCGAAGACTTCTTCGTCGGCGTCGACGATCAAGTCGTTGTCGATGCCGATCTCGCCGAACTCGTTGACGATGACGGCGTATTTCTTGCCGTGCTGCTCGGTCAGAATACGGTTCAGAAGCGTGGTTTTGCCCGCGCCGAGGAAGCCGGTGAGCACGGTAACTGGAACTGGCTGGGTCATGGCCCCCTAGATAGCTATTCCGAGGCGTTACGCCAGCCGCTAGGGTGCGCCCAAATGCGCTGGGGAGGCCGCCCTTGAAGAGCTTCGGACGTTGGGTTCTGCTGATCGGGGGCGGCTTGTTGGCCGCGGCGCTCATTGGCGCAGGGCTCCTGGCTTTTCTTGTCTCGCGCATAGACGTGCGCGCGGAGGTCGAGCGGGTGGTGGAGAAAGCCACCGGGCGCGATTTGGTAATCTCAGGCGATGTCGGGGTGAGCTTTTGGCCGGTGCTCGGCCTGCGCGCTGCCGACGCCACGCTTTCGAACGTCGAAGGCGGGCGGGCGCCGTCTTTCATCGTCGCCGATGAAATTGATGTGGGCGTCGAGTTGCTCCCGCTGCTCGATCGCCAAGTCGTGGTGCGCCGGCTCGTGCTGCAGGCGCCGCGGATCGCCTTGGAGATCAATGCCGACGGACGGCCGAACTGGCTGCTCGCGCCTCGCCGCGCACCGTCGCCGCCTGCTCCTTCGCCAGGAACACAGCCGCCGCCACAACAGCCGGTTGATGTCGCGCGCACCAGCCTGCGCGAAATTCGCGTTGTCGACGGCGAGGTGAGCTATTTTGATGCGCGGCGCGGCTCTGGTTGGGTCGTTGGCGACGCCGATCTCTCAAGCGCGCTCACCGCGCTCGACGAGCCGATGCAGGTTACCGGCTCGGTGCGCTACAATGATCGCCCGATAGAATTGGACGTCGCCATCGAGCGGCCGGGCGCGGCTGCGCGCGGCGGACTTACGCCGCTCGCGTTCGATCTCACCAGCGAACTTTTCAATGTGCACTTTGAGGGCCAGACCACGGCAATGTCGGCGGAACTGGCTGGCCTCGTGCGCGCGTCGGGTCCGAGTTTACGGCAGTTGGCGGCGTGGACGGGCTCGCCGCTGCAGGTGCAATCGGGTCTCGATCAATTCGCGGTCAGCGGACGCATCGTCGTCGGAGGCGGGCGTTACGCCTTCTCCAACGCCGGGTTCGCGATCGATCAGATCAGAGGGCGCGGTGATTTCATTGTCAGCCGGCTGCGCGACAAGCCCTATATTAGCGGCCGCCTGCAAGTGTTCGATTTTGATCTCAATCCCTATCTGACGGGCCGAGCGCCGCCCGCCGGCAGTGAAGATCAAGCCGCCGCCGCCGCCGCGATGCCCGACGCGAGCGCGCCGACCGCCGAGATTGCCGCTGTGGACGCCGCGCCCCGCGCGCTCGATGTGCAAGCCGGACCAGGGCAAGCGCCGATCGACCTTTCCGGCCTGCGCGCGTTCAACGCCGATCTGGAACTTATCACCGGCGCCGTCCTCGTGCAGCACATGCGCGTCGATGGCGCGCGGCTGAACGTGGTGCTCAATGACGGCTACATGGCTGCGACCGTGCATTCGGTTTCCCTCTATGGCGGGACCGGCCGCGGACGCTTCGAGTTGAACGCGAGCACGCCAAGCTTGGCCATCGTGCAGGACTTTGCCTTCGAGAACCTGGATGCGCGCCGTTTCCTCACTGACGCAATTAACTTCGGAAACATTGAGGGCCGCGCGGAAATAAGCCTGAACGTGCGGACGCAAGGGCGCACACAGAGCGAGCTGATCAACAGCGCCGACGGGCGTGTGCACGTAGAGGTCATCGGCGGCACGTTGCATGGCGTCGATCTGGGCGGGGTGTCGACCACCATTCGCAACGCCTTGCGCGGCGAGTTGATCGCGCCGCAGGCGCGCACGCCGTTCCAGGGCTTTTCGGCCACGTTTGCGATCGCCGACGGCGTGCTCGCCAGCGACAATTTGAGCTTCAACACCGAAGACCTTCGGATTCCCGGCATCGGCGTGATCGACACGACGCAGCGCCGCATCGATGTGCGCCTTGCCCCGCGCTCGCCGCGCGGCGGGCTGGTCTTCCCGTTCTCCATTCGCGGGCCGTGGGGCCAGCTCAGCTACGCCGCCGACATGAATGGCCGGGTGCAGCAGGAGGTGCAGACGCGCGTGCGCCAGGTTCAGGCCGCCGCCCGGGCTGAGTGAGCCGTCACGCTGCTGCCTCGCCGTCGGAACTCCCGCTCGCGCTGCGCTGTTATCCGCAGCGAACACCAGCGCCAGCGAGGAGGATCGTGCAATGGCGAAGAAAACGACGAAGGGGCGCAAGGCGCCGGCTCAACGCGCAAAGACGAACGGAAAGGCAAAGTCCGCCGACGCCATCGCCCTGCTGAAGGCGGATCACCGCGCCGTCGAAGAGCTGTTTGAGGCGTTCGAGGCGGCCAAAGGCTCGAAGGCAAAGCAGCGGCTCGCCCATGAAATCTGCATGGAGCTGATCGTCCATGCGCAAATCGAGGAAGAGATATTCTATCCCGCCGTAAAGGAAGCCGTCGAAGAGGACCTTTACGCGGAGGCTCATGTGGAACACGACGGCGCCAAGGTGCTCATCGCAGAAATTCTGGAAGGCGACCCGGAAGACGACTTCTACGACGCTAACGTCAAAGTACTCTCGGAAATGATCAAGCACCACGTCAAAGAAGAAGAGCAACGCGACGGCATGTTCGCTCAGGCCAAGCAAGGCGACGTCGATCTGGATGCGCTGGGCGAGCAGCTCGCAGAGCGCAAGGCCGATTTGACCAATCTCTACAAGCGCAACGGGCTGCCGAAGCCGAAGACCCGCACTCTGAAGAGCATTCCCAGGGTGGAACTGGGTCAGCCCATAGCGTGATCCGGGCAATGCTCCGCGGGAAGTGGTGCCTGGGGCCGGAATCGAACCAGCGACACGCGGATTTTCAATCCGCTGCTCTACCAACTGAGCTACCCAGGCGGGCGCCGAAAGCCGGGCCTGGCAAACCAGGGTCCGGCGCGGAGCGAGGGTCTATAGCGGGGCGACTGGCCCCTGTCCACGCCGGAGGCCTTCGAGGTTGCAGGCGGCGAAACTTCCCTTGCCTTGGCCGCGTTGGGGTCGAAGATGCGCCTCAGCGAGGCGCCCAAAACGGAGGGGTTAGGCATGTGTGACCATCATGGCGAAGCGGAGCGCGCGGGGTCGCCGACGGTCGGCCGGCGCGACATCCTGCGGGGGGCTGCGGCCGGCGCTGTGGCGCTGGCGGCGAGTGCGTGCGCCACCAATCCGGAGACGGGCCGCAGCCAGCTGATTTTGATCGACGATGCGCAATTGCAGCAGGCCTCTTTGCAAGCCTGGGCGCAGCAGGTGCGCGCCGAGCCGACATGGAACAACCGGGTCGCCCAGACACGGCTCGAACGCGTCGGCCAGCGCATCGTTCAAGCTGCTGGACGCGGCAATCAACAATGGGAATTCCGGCTGTTCGATAGCGCGGAAAAGAACGCCTTTGTGCTGCCGGCCAACAAAGTGGGCTTCTATCGCGGGCTCTACGAAATCTGCGATCTGGACGACTACATCGCGACGGTGCTCGGTCACGAAACCGGCCACGTAACCGGGCGCCATGCTGCGGAGCGCTACAGCCGCGCCGCCGCCACGCAGACGGCGTTGCAAGTTGCCGGATCGCAGATCGACAGCCAACTCGCGATGGCCGCCTTGGGGCTCGGGGCGCAAGTGGGGCTGGAGCTGCCGTTCTCGCGCGAACAGGAATCCGAGGCCGACATTCTCGGCCTGCGCTACATGCGCGCCGCCGGCTACGACGTACGTCAGGCGATCCCGTTCTGGCAGCGAATGCGTGAAGGCGGCGGCTCGCGCCCGCCGGAGTTTCTCTCCACCCACCCGGACCCGGACAACCGGATCGAGCGCATCCGCGCTTACATCAATCAACAAGGCTGGGGCCCGGCATAGGCCTGGAATCAATGCGCTAGCCCGCCTTGCATCAGCGCGGGGCGAAGGCTAGGTTCCGCGCCCCGGAATCTCTTGGGAGTCCGGGCGGATGTGTGCCGCCTTAGCTCAGTTGGTTAGAGCGCTGGATTGTGGATCCAGAGGTCCCTGGTTCGAGCCCTGGAGGCGGTACCATTCCCACAGCCTTTCGCTGTGCGCACGCGCGCTACGCCGCGCACACTGCGCGCGCGAGCGGTTTCGCGTTTCGCTCTCTCGACGGCGCTGACGGTTATCTGTTCGAAGTGAGCGATGGCGACCGGCGCGCGGCATTTTCGGCGGCGTCTGGCACGCCCTATGCGCTCAACGAAGCGCGCGCCGCGTCAATCGCCCGAGACAAGGCGTTTTGCGCCGAAGTGCTGCGGCAAGCCGACGTTGCGACCTTGCCGGGCGAAATGTTCTTTATCACCGAGCGATGGTCGCGCTTGCGTTCGCCCGGGCGCGAACTCGTCGATGCGATCGCGTATATGAGCGCCGCTAGCCTCCCGGTTTTCTGCAAGCCAATCGACGCGTCGAACGGGGCGTTCGCCGAAGTCGTCGGCAGTGTCGATGCGTTTTCGCAGTACGTTGAGCGCTGCGGCCGTGATCATTTCGCCATCCTGATTCAGCCCTGCGTCGTCGCCGAAGAGTATCGCGTGTTTGTGCTCGATGGCGCGCCGTTGTTTTCCTATCGAAAGCGCAAGCCGTTTGTCGTGGGTGACGGACGTACGACGTTTGGCGCGTTGGTGGAGGCTGCTGGGCGTGGCGGCGTTGCGCGAGGGCTCGGCCAAAAGGGATTGCCGTTTGGCCCATCCGACATTCCTGCGCTCGGAGAACGCGTGGCTTTGGATGGGGCGGCGAACCGCTCGCTGGGCGGCGGCTCGGACGCGTTTCGCGAAGGTGCGCCAGATGCGCTTGCGCGCATTGGGATGAGGGCGGCC
>JBFWYC010000015.1:75532-88065 GCA_050186805.1 Hyphomonadaceae bacterium | reverse complement strand
TTCATAACCCCAAGGTAGGTGGTTCAAGTCCACCCGCCACCACCATTTTCCACACCACTCAGTCTTCCAACATCGCGGCGAAGGCGGGCGACAGAGTTTCGACGCCGTCGCCATCAACGAAACGCGCGGCGAGCCCGGCGCGCGACGCGAAAGCGGCGCCAAGCTCGGCGCCCATCACGGTCAGCGCCGTCGCGTAGGCGTCGGCTTCCATGCATGACGCGTGCAGCACGGACACCGACGCCGGCGGCTTGGTCAACGGCCAGCCGGTCTTGGGATCGAGCGTGTGGGAGATGCGCCGCTCGCCAACCACATCGCCGCGCCGATAGTCGCCGGACGTCGCGATAGCGAGATCGTGCAGCGCCACGCGGATCGGCAGCGCGTGGCAAAGAGGCGGATCCTCAAGGTCCACCCACCAAGGCTGACCATCCGGCTTAACACCGACGCCACGCACCTCGCCGCCAATCTCGACCAGACACGACCCACACCCGCCAGCAATGAGAATGGCCGCCAGCGCATCGACGGCGTAGCCCTTCCCGATGCCCGCCAAATCGAGCCGCAATCCGCCGGGCTGGCGCAGCGAGGCGTTGTCGAGCACCAGTTTGCGCCAACCTGCGTTCGCAAGCGCGCCCGCAACATCCTCGGCGCTTGGCGTGTCGGCGGCCGGCGCGCGCGCGCCGAAACCCCAGAGCTCCACGAGCGCACCAAGACTTGGATCAAACGTCCCGTCCGTCTCCGCTGCGATGCGCAGAGCGCAGCGCAGCACTGCGTCAAGCCGTGGCGACACCTCGATGCATGCGTCCTTCGGCAGATCGTTGAAACGCGACAAGACCGATTGCGGCGCCCACTGCGACATCTCCGCAATGATCGCCTCGAGTTCCGCGCGGAGATCGAGATCAGTCGCCGCGTGATCGAGATCACTCGGCGCGATCGCGCGCGCGCTCCAGGTCGTACCCATGGTCTCGCCAGACCACGAGACGAGTTGCGCGCCGCGCGGCTTACGCAGCTGAACGTCCAGCGGGATCAAAACCCGCCGCGGCGCGCGCTCGCTCAGGGCAAAACCTCGACGACGGCGCTATAATTGGCGTTGCGTTGTTGCGCGGCGGCGATGGTCGCGGGCAGTTCGCGCACGCTGGCGTTCAGCCACCACAAGCCCGCTGTCGGCCAAGTGATCGAGAACGCGCCGCTGGAGTCCGTCGTTACCGTGAGTTCGTCGGGGCTGTTGCGATAGCGCGCGCCGCCCGGGGCGAGCGTCACTTCAATGTTTGCGACCGGCGCGCCATCGAGCAGCAGCCTGAAACTGGCCGCTTCGCCGACGACCAGATCGTTCGGGTGCGTCACCGGCGCCAGTTCCAGTCCGACATTGGTCAGCTGGATGGCCGTCGGCGCGCCGCGCGTGACGAAGGTTTCGACGCGGTTGCTGTTTTGCGTGACGCGGACATCGGTGGCGTCGGCGGGGATCGCGGTCGCCAGTTCGGCGACGCTTCCACGCCAGCCGCGTTGATCGCCATTGACGAGAAAGCGCGCGTTGACGCCCTGCGTGACGTTGGCGATGCGATACGTCCCCGGCTGCGCAAGCTGCACATCAAACGTCGAACGATAGTGGCCCGTTGTCAGGTTTTGCGGCGTCACCGCCGAACCGTCCGGCGCAGTGATGACAAGATTGTCGAGCCGCATCGGATTGTGGTCGGCGTGAAACAACGTGTTGGAGATCGCGCCGTCCACGCTGATCCAGGGATCGTCGCCGGACAAAACCGTCGCCGATGGCGCAAGCCAGGCGCGGTGGGCGTCAGCAGCGATGGGCGCTGTGATCAGCGCAGCGAACACGCCGACGGCGAGAATGTGGGTCTTTTTCATGCAGGTCCCCTAGCGAGTGATGGCGACGCTGATCGCGCCAAGTTCGGTTGCGCCTTGGCCGGTGGTCGTGGCGGTGCGGCCGTTCCATTGGATGGGGACGCGCACGACTTCGCGGCCTCCCAGTTCGCGCGCGGCTTCGACGACGACATTGTATTGGCCCGCCGGCAATTGGCGCAGCGCCGCGCTCGTTTCAGCAAGGCGAATGGTGTGGCGACCGGGGGCGCGGGTGGCGCCGGAGACGCCATCGGCCGGCAACGTCATCGTGCGGCCGATCTTGCGCCACCAGGTGCGCATTTCCGTCAGCCAGGTGAGGCCTTCGTTGTTGCGCAAATCAACGTCATACCAAACGGCGATGGTCGCGACCGCGGTCTGATCCGGCTGCTCGATCCAAACCGCCACATAAGGCGAATGATATTCCGCGCTCTGAAGCCGCGGAATCTCCACGGTGATATCGAGGTTATCGGCAAGCGCAGGGCTGGCGCTCAGCGCGGTCGCCGCCGCCGCAGTCGCTACGCTGAGTGGAAGGTGCTTCATCAAGAGCCTCGATCTAGTGAATCAGAAAAACGGCGAGCAAGAGCGGGACGATCACGCCCAAGCCGATAAGCGGCCACGTTGAGGGCCGCGCCGGCGCCTTGAGCCAGAGCAAGCCAAGGCCGGTTACGCAAAACAGCACGCAAGCGCCGGCGAAAATATCGATGAACCACGACCAATAGACGCCCGTGTCCCGCCCTTTGTGCAGATCGTTGAGATAGGCGATCCAGCCGCGCCATGTGTCCTCGAACGCAACTTCGCCGCTGGCGCGGTCAATGCTGATGACGCTGTTGCCGCCGGGGCGCGCGATGGCGAGATAGACTTCATCGTCCGACCATTCCGCCTCGTGTCCGGCGCTCGTCACCGACAGCGTCTGCTGCATCCAGGCTGACACGGCAGGCGGCAATGGCTGGCGATCGCGCGCGGGCGCGGCGTCGAGTTCGTCCAGCATGGCCTGAGGCAGCGTCACGCTTTGCTCGCGCACCACGGGCTCAGTGCTGATATCAGCAGCGTGATTGAGCGTGATCCCGGTGACGGCGAAGAGGATCATGCCGACAAGCGAAATCGCCGCGCTGATCCAATGCCACTGAATGAACTGGCGCAGCGCAAAGGCCTTCCACGACGCACCCTTGCGGGCCGGCGCGGCGGCGGCGCCAGGCGCTGAGCGTGTTTCCGCCGTGCTCATCGTGCGTTGGCCGCCGTCATTAGTGCCCGAAGCTTGCGACGAGACGGCGCGAGCCCTCCGGCGGACTGAACCGACGCGGAGAAGATACTATTGCGAATTATTCTCAAAACGCAAGCGGCGAGCGGCCACGCCCGAAGTGTTTTTGCAAATCACTTGCAACAACTCTCTCGCCTAGTTAAGACCGCTTCGCATTAGCGGGGATCACACGACCATGTCCATTCGGAGTTTTGCGCGCGGCGCGGCTTACATGACCGCGCTTGGGGTATCGTCATTGGGGCTCATGGCGGGGAGCGCTTGGGCGCAGAGTTCGAACGAACCGGAAGATCCGATCACGGTCACCGGACAGCGCGCCGAACTCGATTCACCGCGCTACACCGCGCCTTTGCTTGAAACACCGCAAACGGTAACGATCGTATCGGGCGAATTGGTTGAGCAGCAAAACCTGCTCGGCCTGCGCGACATTCTCTCGACGCTTCCTGGCATTACCTTCGGCGCCGGCGAAGGCGGCGGCGGCTACGGCGACAGCATCAACCTGCGCGGCTACTCCGCCAACAACGACATCAGTGTCGATGGCGTCCGCGACAGCGCTCAATATACCCGCACGGACCCGTTCAACCTGGAGCAACTTGAGCTCACCAACGGCGCGAACTCCGTCTATGGCGGCGCAGGTTCGCTCGGCGGCTCAGTCAACCTCGTCACCAAGCGCCCGTCCGGGCAAGATCGCGGCACGATCACTGGCGCTGTCGGCACAGACGATTATGGGCGCGTCACGCTCGATGTTGACCGCATGTTCGGCGAGAGCGTCGGCGCACGCCTCAATGTCATGGTGCATCAGAACGACGTTCCGGGCCGCTATGTTGAGCGCTTCGAGCGCTGGGGCATCGCGCCGTCGATCACTTTCTGGATGAATGGCGATACACGCGTCACGCTTCAGTACGTCCATCAAGAGGACGACAACATCCCGCAATATGGCGTGCCGTATGCGTTGGGGCCGTTCAATGGTGGCGCTTTGCCCGGCGTTCCGAATAGTGCGTACTTCGGCTACGCCAATGTCGACACCCAGGAAATCACGGCGGACTCCATCACGGCGACGATTGAACACGACTTCATCGACAATGTCGGCCTTCGCAATCTCACGCGCTATCAGGAAGTGTCCCAGCTCGCGATCGTCAACCCGCCGCAAGGCACGTGGTGCGTTGCGCCGGGCATCAATCCCTGGACCGGCGTCGCCTGCGCAACGCCTGGCACTTTCCTGCCGACCGGCCCGCGCGGCACCACGCGCGAATCCAACAATGAGATTCTGATCAACCAGACCGACTTTACGTTCAGTTTCAACACCGCCGGCATTCAGCACACGCTGGTCGCGGGCGCCGTGTTCTCGAACGAGACCTATCACCTCGACAGCGGCAACGTGCTGCGCAATCCGCTGGGGGCCACGCCCAATCCGGTTCTGCCCGTGATGGACATCGGCAACCCCGACAACATCTACACCGGTCCGATCAACTTCATCCGCACCTCGTTCACCGACAGCGAGGTCAGCAATCAGGCGTTCTATGTGTTCGATCGCCTCGAATTGAACGAACAGTGGGAGATCAACGGCGGCGTCCGCTTCGAAAACAACGAAGGCGAAGCGCGGACGTCGACGATCGCCACCCCCTATCCGGCGCCGCCAGCGCAGCCAGTCGTGACGCCGGGCGCGTCGTTCGGCAACGAGGAAGAGTTGCTCTCGTATCGCATCGGCGTTGTGTATCAGCCGATTGAAAACCTCAGCTTCTATATCGCTCACGGCAATTCCGAAACGCCGTCGCAAGCGACCGTCAACGGCGCCTGCACGGCCGCGACGTGCAACGTCGATCCGGAAGAGGCCGTCACCTATGAGATCGGCGCCAAATGGGACGCTTATGGCGGGCGCCTGTCGCTGACCGCCGCGCTGTTCGACAACCAGCGCTCCAGCTTCCGCGTCGCGTCGGGCGACCCGCTGGTGCCCGAGCAGCAACTGGATGGTTCGTCACGCGTGCGCGGCGTCGCCTTGGGTGCGTCCGGAATGCTGACGGACAATTGGAGCATCTTCGCCAATTACACCTACCTCGACAGCGAACTCGAGCAGAGCATTTCCGACATTCTGATCGGCCTCGGCACGGTTGACTTCCTGGCTGGCGATCCGCTGCCGAATACGCCGGAGCATTCGTTCAGCTTCTGGTCCACCTATGAGCTTCGCTCGGTGAAGCCCGGCTTCTTGATCGGCTACGGCGCGACCTACCAGGGCGAGTACACCTTCACCCGTCAAACCGCGACGACGCCGCTGTTCTACACGCCGTCTCATTGGGTCCACCGCGCGATGGTGTCGTATCCGATCACCGAGCGCGCGGTGCTGCAGCTCAACGTCAACAACCTCTTCGATGAGGAGTATTTCGAGCGCGTCCGCAACAATGCGGGCAATGGCTGGGCCACCCCCGGCGCTACGCGCTCGGCGACGCTGAGCCTCAGCTATCGCTTCTGAGGCGACAAAATCCTGGCGCCGTAGGCTTGCCTTGTCAAAGCGGCGCCGGGGTCGCACAACCGCTTCATGTTGCTGCACGTCCCTCAGGTTCTTGACGCAGACGGCGTCGCGCAAATACGCGCGCTGATCGACGCCGGCGAGTGGGTGGACGGCAACGCCACCTCCGGCCCACAAGCGGCACTCGCCAAACGCAACGCGCAATTGGTTGAGGGCTCGCCGGCGCACATGCGCGCCGCCGATTCCGTCCTGCAGGCCGTTGAGCGCAATCCGCTCTTCACCGCCGCGGCGCTGCCGCTGAAAGTTTTCACGCCGCTCTTCAACCGCTATGAAGGCGGCCAGACCTTCGGCCATCACGTCGACAACGCCGTGCGCCGCAATCGCAGCGGCGACCTGCGCGTGCGCACCGACCTTTCGGCGACGCTCTTTCTCGCCGCTCCGGACTCATACGTGGGCGGCGAGCTGATCGTGGAAGACACCTATGGCAGCCATGTCGTCAAACTGCCGGCGGGGGACATGATCCTTTATCCGGCGTCCAGCCTGCACAAGGTGACGGCGGTGACGGAAGGCGCGCGCGTCGCGAGCTTTTTCTGGGTCCAGTCGATGGTGCGCGACGACGCACAGCGGACGCTGCTGTTCGATCTCGATGTCTCGATTCAGCGGCTTGTTCAGCAGGTGGGCCTGAGCGACCCGTCGATCGTGTCGATGACCGGGGTCTATCACAACCTTCTGCGGATGTGGGCGGACGTCTGAGGCGCTGTCCAAGCTGGCGCCCCTGCCCGCAAGCGCGCTAGGCTGCCTCATCGAAGCGAGGCCCCAGCATGAGCGATCTGGTTTTGAGGAGCGATGGCGACGGCGTTTGCACGTTGACGCTAAATCGTCCGGAAAAGCGCAACGCGGTAAACCGCGATCTGTTCAAGAGCTTCCGGGCGCATATTCGCGATATCGAACGCGACGGCGCCGATGTCGGCATAATCGTGCTGCGCGGCGCTGGCGACCATTTCTGCGCCGGGCACGACCTCTCCGAACCGCCGCACGCCGACGCGCTGGGGTGGCTGCGCCAGGAAGCGCTCATCCTCGAGCGCTTGACGCGGCTGCGCCAACCCGTGATCGCCGCCGTGCATGGCGGCTGCTTCACCGGCGGTCTCGAACTCGCGCTTGCCGCGGACTTTATCATCGCTGCGGAATCCGCACGCTTTGCCGACACGCACGGCAAATGGGGGCTGGTGCCCGGCTGGGGCATGAGCCAGCGCCTGCCGCGTCGCGTCGGCCAAGCCAAAGCGCTCGAAATGATGCTGACGTGCCGGACGTATACCGGGGCGCAAGCGCTCGCGATGGGCCTGGCTAATGAATGCGTGTCCGATAGCGCGCTTGACGGCGCGGTTAGCGAGCTTTGCCGTGTCATTCTTGCCAACGCCTGGCACTCAAACGCCGCCAACAAGCGCCTCATCTACGACACTGACGGCATGTCGGTGACTGCGGGCCTCCATCACGAGATCATGCGCAATGAAGGCTTCGCGCCGGACGCCAAGGCGCGCGCCAGCGGCTTCGTGAACAAGAAAAGAGACTAGAGCCCGGACGCAACTTCGATCAGCACGCGCCCAACGCCGCTGCGATCGGTCGACGCGTGCATCGCCTCACGGAAATCGGCGAGCGCAAAGCGGCGGTCGATGCGCAGGCCCAGTTTACCCTGTTGGTAGAGGGCAAAAACAGCGGACACATTTGCCGCCGCCTGCGCCGGCTCCTTCTCGGCGAACTGGCGCAAGTCGACGCCAACCAGCGAGGCGCCCTTCAGCAATGCGAGGTTCGCTGGCACACGCGGAATGGCGCCTTCCGCGAAGCCGACCACCAGAAGGCGGCCGTTCCACGCCAGCGAGCGGAAAGCCCGCTCTGTCGCTTCGCCGCCAACGGGATCGACCACCACGTCCGCGCCGCGTCCCTGCGTCAGCGCCTTGACTTGATCGCGCCAATCCGACGCCCCGCTGTCGATCGCCGCGTCAGCGCCGGACGCCAAGGCCAGCTCGCGTTTGGCCGCCGAGGATGCGGACGCAATCACGCGCGCGCCGAGCGCCTTGCCCACCTCGATCGCCGCCAGCCCGACATTGCCGGCAGCCCCCAGCACCAGCACCGTTTCGCCCAGCCTCAGCATTGCGCGATAGGCGAGCGCGTAGTGTGCCGTGGCGTAATTGCCGGGAAAGATGGCCGCGACGTCGAGCGGCATGTCATCCGGCACGACAAGCGCCGCTTGAGCAAACGCTATGGCGTGCTCAGCAAAGCCGCCGCCGAAATGCGTGGCGCTGACCCGCTCGCCGATGCGCGATACGGGTACTTCTTCTCCAACCGCGTCGATGACGCCGGAAAAGCCGGAGCCCGGCACGAATGGCGTCGGAGGTTTCATCTGATAGCCGCCTGCCGCGATCAGCACGTCGACAAAGCTCACGCCCACCGCCGCGACGCGAATGCGCACGCACCCTGCCGGTGGCGTCGGCGCCTCGACCTCGACCAGATGATAGTTTTCCGGCGCGCCTAGCGCCTGCCCCACGACTGCCCTCATCTCACGTCCGCCCTTCAGTCCAGCGCGCAAGGAAGCGCTCTACGGCCTCGGCCGCTGCTGTGACACCTTCACCGGCATGACCTTCAGGCAGGAAGGCGGCGTGAAATGCAAGCTGCTCGACTTGGTAAAATAGCAAATGCGCCTGCGCCCTATGCGCGGCGCGCGCACGCTTTGCCGAGGGCGCGCGGAAGGCCGCAACCGAACCCGCCAGCACGGCGGCGAACTCATCGCGCTTCTGATCGAAATAGGCGACGTAGGTGGGATCGAGCGCCATCACCAGATTGAACAGCCGCACCGAGTCGCGCCGGCGGCGGAAGCCATCGAGGTAGCGCCTGATCCACGCTTCGATCGACGCGCGCGAACGCTTGCCATCGCTTGGAAAGAGGTCGAACAGCGCAAACTGGCGCGCAACGTCTTCCTCCAACAGCGCGCGCAACACGGCCTCTTTCGACTGGTAGTGCAAATAGAAGGTCGCACGGCTGACGCCGGCTCGCACCGCGATATCCTCGACGGACGCTGCGACGTAGCTGTCCTCGGCGAACGCGCGCCGCGCGGCCTTGAGAATGCGCGCGCGCGTGACGGCGCGCTGCTCCTCGCGCAAGGACAGCGCTTGGCCTTTGGCGCTCAATCCCTCGCCTCCTCGTTCGCGGCTTGCGCCGCAAGCGCGCCGGCATAGCGCGCGCGCGCCGCCTCGCGCTTGGCCGGCAACCACTCGCTGGGCCACACGCCCACTGACGGCGCATAGTCTTTCAATATCTGACGCGCGGCCGTCGCTTGGTGCGCCTCATATGGCCCATCCATGACGCCCTGAGACGGCGCTTCCATCCAGAGCCGCGCCAGCGGCGTCTCGTCCGAACAACCCAACGCGCCGTAAACATGGATGGCGCGCTCAACCACGTCGCGGTGCAATTTGTACGCCCAGGTTTTCGCCAGCGCGATGTCACGGCGCAGCATGTGGGTATAGCCCTCATGACCATTGTCGATCCGCCAGGCCGTTTGCAGCACGAAGAGCCGGAACATCTCGATCTGCGCATACGAGTCCGCGATGAATTGCTGGACTGCCTGTTTTTCGGAAACCGGCCCGCCGAACGCATGACGCGACAGCGCCCGCTCGCACATCATGTCGAGCGCCCATTTGCAGATCGAGACGGTGCGCATGGCGTGGTGAATGCGCCCGCCGGAAAGCCGCGTCTGCGCGACTTTGAAGCCTTCGCCTTCGCGGCCAACCAGATGGTCGCCCGGAATACGCACGCGATTGTAGCGCACGTGCGGATGCGCGAACTCGCCACGCGCTACGTCCGGCGTGTGGCCCATGAAGCCAGTGTAGCGCACCCACTCGATGCCAGGCGTATCGCTCGGCACCAGAAACATCGATGCGCCTTTGTGCACCGGAACGTCCGGATCGGTGATGGCGATGACAATCAAAAGCGACGCGTTCGGGCCGTTGGAGGTGTAGAATTTCTCGCCTTCGATTTCCCACTCGCCGCTCGCGAGCTTGCGCGCGCGGGTGGTGAAATAGGAGGGATCTGCGCCCGCCTGCGGCTCCGTCATCGAAAAGGCGGAGAACATCTCGCCTTCCAGCAAAGGCTTGAGATAGCGCTCCTTCTGCGCCGGCGTGCCGTAGTGCGCCAGCAATTCGGCGTTGCCGGTGTCGGGCCCCTGAATGCCGAAAATCGTCGGCGCCCACGGGCTGCGGCCGACGATTTCGTTCATCAGCGCCAGCTTGACCTGGCCATAGCCCTTGCCGCCCAAGGCCGGCTCCAAATGCGTCGCCCACAAGCCCCGCGCCTTGGTTTGCGCCTTGAGCGGATCGATCACCGCCTTGAGCCAGGCGGGCGGCGGCGTGTGATGCAAATGCGGCCAGAGCAGGTCGAGCGGCTCGATGTCGTCGCGCACGAAGCCGGCCATCCAATCGAGCTTGGCTTGAAATTCCGGATCGGTGGAGAACTCCCACGCCATGGCGCGGCCTTTCGCTTTCGCTAGACATGGTGTCTAGTCATCATACACTGCGATTATCTCCAGGGAGAGGCCAATGTCCAGGTTTGACGGCAAGGCGGTGTTCATCACCGGCGGCGCGCAGGGCATGGGCTTGGCGGTCGCCAGGATTTGCGCCGCCGAAGGCGCCCGGATCGCACTCGCCGACCTCAAGGGCGCACAAGCGCGCGACGCGGCATCGACCTTTGGCGGCGTCGATCGCGCCATCGGCCTTGCTTGCGATGTCACCGATCGATCCCAGGTGGAAGCAGCATTCACCGCAGCGCTGGACGCCTTTGGCGGGATAGATGCCGTGTTCTGCTGCGCCGGCGCTGGCGACGCCGCGCCATTTCTGGACATGACAGACGCCCAGTTCGAGAGCTCGATGAGGCCGAACCTTGTCGGGACCTTTATGGTTGCGCAGATCGCCGCCCGCCATATGGCGGCGAGCGGGCGCAAGGGCGCCATCGTCACCGTATCTTCGGTGCAGGCCGCGATGTGCTCGCCGGCCTTGGCCGCCTACGCGACCTCCAAGGCGGCGGTCAGCGGCCTCACACGCGCGATGGCCATCGAACTCGCGCCGCATGGCATCCGCGCCAACGCAGTCGCACCCGGGCCGATGGCGACCGAGATGCTGTTGCGCGCCGCCCCGCCCGGCAGCGAAGCCGAACGCGCGATGCTCGCGCGCACGCCGCTTGGCCGCTTCGCCGATCCGTCAGAGATGGCGGAGGCGGCGGTGTTCCTCGCCAGCGACCAATCCAGCTACATCACCGGCCAAACGCTTTACTGCGACGGCGGCCGCACGGTGTTGAACTTCACCATGGCCGATCGGCCGAACGGCTAGGCGCCGGCCAACACCGCGCGAATGTCTTCCATGACTGCGCGCGTCGCCGGCGACAGCGATGCGCCCTTCATGGTCATCAGCGCCAGCTCGATGCTGTCGGGCAATCCCAGACCGGCTTTGTTCAAGCACATCAGCTTGCCTGCCTTGATCTCCCGGCCCGCGGCCAGCCGCGACGTCAGCCAAATGGCGTCGCTGGCGAGCGTGACGCGTGCAAGTGTATCGTAATTATCGGAAGTGAGCGCCAACGGCCCCAGTTCGGAAAAACTCGTCCCGGCATCAAACTCCGCCAAGCGCCCCATGGGGCGCGTGTGCGCGCCGATCAATGGAAAGCGGCGCACCTCCTCAGCGCTCACGCGGCGACGTCCAGCAAGCGGGTGCTTCGCGCGGACGATCATGTCGAACGGGATGACCCGTACGGCCTGCACGTCGAACCGCTCCGCGTCCGTCAATCCGCGCGGACTGCACACCACGAAATCATAACTCGAGCGCGCCAGCTGCTCCATCAAGGACGCCATCGGCTGCACGTCGGTGTAGAGCCGCACGGAGGGGCGATCACGCAAAGTGTGGATACAGACTTCCGCTAGTGCAATCGCCGCGGGCAACGGCGCAAATCCCGCAAACACAGTGCCGGCGCCGCCGCGCGACTCCGCCCGCAACGCCTCGTCCAGATGCGCGGCGTTCTGCAGCACGGCGCGCGCCAGCCGCACCGCCTCTTCGCCGGAGCGCGTGAGGAACGCCGCCGACTCCCCGCGCTCGATCAATGCGACGCCGTAGACCCCCTCCAGCGCCTTGATGCTGCGGCTGAGCGCAGGCTGCGAGAGCGACAGCCGTTCAGCCGCCCGGCCAAAATGCGCCTCCTCGCTCAACACCACCAAATGCCTCAATTGCCGCAAGCTCACTTGCAATGCACTCATGGTCAGCGTCCTCCAAATGCATTGGACGCATCGATTGCGGGACAAGTAAAGTCGCTGCTTGTTACGGAGCGCACCATCATATGGCGGGTCACACATTCTCGATGAGCGATGTCCGCTACATATTGCTAGCGACGTTGGTCATCTTCGTTCTCGAAGCGGTCGCCGGCGGACTGCGCGGTGCGCGTTGGCGCGATTTCGGCGTGACGGCCCTTTGCTTCGCCACGAATTCCGCGATCACACGCCCGCTGGCTGGGCTTGCGATCGCGTCATTGGCTGCACTCGCCTTACCCCACTATGCCGGCGCCTGTGCTGAAGCGCCGCTCTGGCTGACATTCGCGGTCACTTTGCTGGCGATGGAGTTCGCGTTCTATTGGATGCATCGTTGGGCGCACGAGGGCCAGCGCGCCGGCTCACGCCTGAGCGGGCTGTGGAAGCTCCACCGCACGCATCATTCCGCCACCCATCTCAACGTCTCGATCACAATGCGTCAGAATATTTTCTGGGCGTTTGTGGTTCCTAATTCCTGGATCATCGGCGCCTCGATCTATCTCGGCGCTGGCGAAGGCGCGGCGTTGGCGCTGATCGTGATCTACAGCTGGAATCTGCTCACTCATACCAACTGGCGTTGGGACGCGCCTTTGATGCGTTCCAAGACTTTCGCCCCGGCGCTACGCGCCTTT
>JBFWYC010000015.1:0-75522 GCA_050186805.1 Hyphomonadaceae bacterium | reverse complement strand
GCATGCACCATTCGCATCACGGCTTCGGACGCGACGGAAAAATGTACTGCAACTACGCGGTTCTACTGTCGGTGTTTGACTGGATGTTCGGCTCGCTTCACCTGCCGGAGGGCGCGCCGTCGCGCTATGGCGTGCCGGGCGAACAGCCGCATTGGGCCGAAGAGACGTTCTTCCCACTGGTGAGCGTCAAAGCGAGAGCCGAGCCCGCAACTCCGCCTTGATCACCTTGTTCATGGTGTTGCGCGGCAAATCGTCGACGAAAATCCAACGGCTGGGATGCTTGTAACGCGCCAGATTGGCGTCACAGAGTTCACGCAGGCGCGCCTCCAACGCCACCGTGTCGGCGCCGCTCTGCACGAACGCGACCACCACCTCGCCCAGCCGGGCATCCGCAGCGCCGATCACAGCGCAACCAGCGACCTGGTCGTCCATATGCAATACGCGCTCGATCTCGGCTGGGTAGATATTGGCGCCCCCGCGCACGATGACGTCATTGGCGCGCCCTTCGACAAACAGATTGCCGAACTCGTCGAGCTTGCCGATGTCGCCGGTGTGCAGCCAGCCGCCCGCGAGCGCTGCCTCGGTTGCGTCCGGTCGTCTCCAATAGCCCAGCATGGGCGTGTAGACCTCTGCCCACGCGCCGCCTGGCGAGGCGCGCAGGCAAATTTCGCCACTTTCACCAGGGCCCAGAAGCGTTGCGTCCGCCGCTAGAATGCCGAGCTCCAGATGCGGCAACGCCACCCCAGAGGCGCCTTCGGCGGGATGGCTTGCGTAGTCGGTGAGACACACCACGGTGGGCGCTTCCGTCAGTCCGTAGCTGAACTGAAGATCGACCCCGAAGCGATCGCGATACAATTGCCGAAACGATTCCGGCAGCGCTGCCCCGCCTGCGCGCGGCTCTTTCAAGCACTCCAGCGCATGCGGCGGAATATCCGGCCGTGTGATCAGATCGTGGATCATAGCGGGCGTGGCGGCGAAGGTATGCACCTGCTCGCGCGCGATCCAGTCCGCGAGCCCCAGCGTATCGAGCCGATCCATCAGAATGCAGACGCCGCCGCCGATCATGGATTGCAACGGACCGAGGATCACCAGGTTCAGGATTGTCAGCGGCAGCGCCACGCCCTGACGCAACCCCGGCCCCGCACGCCCCTGCGCGCGGGCCACTGCGCCAACAAGCACCATATTGTGCTGCGAATGGACGACGCCCTTCGGGAATCCTGTCGTGCCGCTCGTGTAAGCGATCGCCGCCGGCGCGTGGGGATCGACCGCAGGGAGCGCTGTCGCTTCGCCGCGCGGCGTACACAGTCGCCAGAACGCCTCGCTCGCCGGCGCCATGTCGATACAGTCGCTGACGCCGCCAACGTCCTCACCGAGCGCGTCCAGCACATCAGTGTCGGCAAACAGAAGCCGCGCGCCGCTATCGTTCAGGATGAAACGCTTTTCCGGTGGCGCGAGATTCCTATTCACGCCAACCCAGACCGCCGAAATGCGCTGCGCCGCAAAGAACGCAACGGCTATCTCAGCATGATTGCCCGCGCACGCCGCAACGCGATCACCAGGGCGAACGCCCCGCCGCCATAGCTCGAAGGCGAGCGCCTCTACGTGCGCCCGCAGCTGTGCGAAGGTAAAGCGCGCGTGGCGCGAAATCAGAGCCAACGCATCCGGCGTTGCGGCGGTGACGCGAAGCAGCGCGTCACACACATCGCGCGGCCCGCCCGGGATCGGCGCGCCGCCTTCGGCCGGCCTCAGCCCTAATGCGCGCCAATCCTGCGTCATCACGGCCTCTACGACATCAGCGACGCCGCGCCGCCATGGATCATCGCGCTCGCCGCGACACCTGCTGTGATCGCGCGATCGATCGCGATCTCGGATCCAGTGATGAGCGCCGCTTCCGGCAAACAGAGCGCCGCAAGCGAACGCGCGACGTCTTCCGGCTGCATCATCATGGCGCGATATGCTTCGAGTTTTGCGTCGCTTGGCCCTGTCGCCGAGCCGGTTGCGGACTTCGCCATGCGAATGCTGGTTTCGCGATTCATCTCCGAAGCGACGCCGCCCAAAATGATCGCGTTGGCGCGGATGCCATCGGCCACCGTTTCAGCGGCGATAACCTTAGTGAGATGGACGACGCCCGCCTTTGCCGCGCAATAGCCGGCCATTTTAGTGACGCCGATCGACGCATTGATCGAGGCGATGTTGAGAATGACGCCATCGCGCTGCGCCCGCATCAGCGGCACCGCCATGCGGCAGAGATGAAACACCGCCGTGAGATTGGTGGAAATGGTGTTGTCCCATTCAGCAACATTGTAATTTTCGATCGGCGCCAGATCGCCGCCGACGCCGGCATTGTTGATGAGGATGTGCAGCTTGCCGCCGCACGCTTTCAGGATCGATTGCCGCGTCGTTTCGTCGTTAAGGTCGCCGCCAACGAAGGTGAAGTCGCCGCCTGCGTCCTTTATGCGCCGCGCCAGCGCTTCGCCGCGGTCGGCCCGGCGCGCCACGCCGATCACGCGCGCGCCGTAGCCGGCGAACACGTTGGCCGCGCCCTCGCCCAACCCCGAACTCACGCCGGTGATCAGCGCCGTCTTTCCCGCGAACGAAATGGTCATCGGCCTAATCCTCCGTCAGTCTTCCGGCGCGATGCGCACGCCCATGCCATCGAGATCGTCGCGCACTTCGATCTGACAGCTGAGCCGCGACGCAGACGTGTGATGCGGCGACAGTTCGAGCAATTCAAGCTCCGGCGCCGAGGGCGCGCCCACCGCCGCCCGCCATTCCTCGGCGACGAACACGTGACAGGTCGCGCACGAACGCGAGCCGCCGCAGAGCGCGAGAATTTCGTAGATGCCGGCTTCGCGGATCGATTCCATGACCGAGATGCCGGACGTCGCCTCGATCTCCTGCTCGGCGCCGCTTCTCAATGTCACGCGAAGCTTCGGCAAACTCGCACTCCTGAAGAAAAAAGGCGCGCGCCCTGGGAGAGGCGCGCGCCATGTTAGGGGGAACGTCGACGCCCTTAGAAGTCGTAGCGCAGGCTCACGCCGTACGTCATCGGATCGCCCGGATAGTAGGCCAGGTAGCCGAGGCCGCCGCTGACCAAGTCCGTCGTCGTGATGATATATTGCTCGTCGGCGAGGTTTTCGCCCCAGAACGAAAGCGTGAGGCCGTTGGCGGTTTCAAATGAGACCCGCGCATTCCAGAGCCCGTAGGCTTCCTGCACGTTGCCCGACACTGCCGGCGGCACTGGCGCGAAGGCCACGTCATCGCGCCAGTCATAGCCGGCGTGGAAACGCATGGTGTTCGTGCCGATCTCCATATTGTAGTCGCCCGAGATCGAGGCTTGGTTTTCCGGCGTCATGATGAACGCCGAACCGAGCGTGACGACCGTGGGCGGCACGGATGGGTCGATGCTGGTGAATTCCGCATCGATGTGGGCGTAGGTGAGCGAAAGAGCGAAATCCCCCAGGCGCAGCACCGATTCCAGTTCGAGGCCAGTGATCTCGCCTTCGCCCGCATTGCGGATCGTAGTGGATGGCACGCCGCCCGAGCCGACAATCGCGGTGAGCTGAATGTCCTGGTACTCGGTCTGGTAGATCGCTGCGTTGATGCGCAGCATGCGGTTGAACCAATCCGACTTGAGGCCGATTTCGACGGTGTCCGCTTGTTCTGGCGCAAACGCGTCGATAGCGGCGGCGACCGAAGCGCGGATGTTGAACCCACCGGCGCGGAAGCCGCGGCTATACTTGGCGTAGGTCAGCACATCGTCGCTGATCCGATAATCGAGGCCAACCGTGAACGGCGTGTAGCTGAATTCCGCGGTTGGGAACTCAAACGCGCAACGGTTCGCCGGGCCGGTTGGGCCGGTCAATGCCGAGGCAACGCAGCTTACGATGTCAGACGGGTTGAAGGTGTTTAGCGGTGAGCCCGACAGCACATTGCGGCTGAAGATGGTCAGATCGCGCGTGTCTTCAACATAGCGTGCGCCGAGGTTGACTTTCAAACGCTCAGTCAGATCGAAACCGACTTGCGCAAAGATACTGCGCGATTCGTTTTCGGCGCTACCCTCGGTAATTTGATGCACCGATGGGATGCCGTCACAAACACCCGCTGTCGGTGGCCCAAGGCAATCTGTGTTGAGCGGCAAGAACGATGAGCGCGACCGATCTATGCCATTCTCGGTGAAGTAGTATGCGCCAAAGATGTAGTCGAGGCGGCCGTCCATGGCTTCGCCGAAATACTGCACTTCCTGGCTGAACTGCTCTTGGTCCATGTAGCCAAGGAATTGTTGGATGCCGACGGCTGGCGTGCCGTCAAGATCGTTGCCTTGGTTGTCGCGGAACATGTGGCGATAGGCGCTGATCGAACGCAGCGTGCCCGGGCCGACATCCCAGTTGATGGTGCCATTGACGCCCCAGACTTCTGCTTCGAAGCCAGGGCCGTTGACGGTCGAGGCTGGCGTATCGTCGAACGGATTCGCAACCAAGGTACGAGAACCATTGAGTAGACCGTCGTCGCCGAGGTCGAACTCGCGCTGCAATGCGCCGGTGGGAAGGACAACACCAGCGGTCGCCCACTGGCCCTCGTTTTCGGTGTGCCACCAGTCGCCGCCGAGCAGGATTTCGAGATCTTCGTTGGCGTCGAGACGGAACGCGATGCGCGCATAATCCGAATCGTCGGCGTTGAGTTCGGCGCCCGTCAGTGAGCTTTCCGCGTAGCCGTCGTGCTCGGAATGGCGCAGCGCGATGCGAAACGCCGCTTGCGAGTCGATCGGCACGTTCAGAACGCCTTCGGCGTTCAGTGCGTTGTAATTGCCGTAGCCGAGGCCAAAATGGCCTTCGAATTCATCGCTCGGCTGGTTCGGTACGATGTTGATCGCGCCGCCGATCGTGTTGCGGCCGAACAGCGTGCCTTGCGGGCCGCGCAGAACTTCCACGCGCGCCACGTCGAGCATGCTCATATTGCCGCCCGTTGCGCGACCGATATAAACACCGTCGATGTAGCTGCCGACCGCGGGATCGCGCGAGATCAGGTTGTCCGTGTCGACCAGGCCGCGAAGATTGACCGTGGCGCTGGTGTTGTCGCCCGGGAACGTCCGCGTCGTCAGGCTGGGCGTGACGCATCAGTTCGCGGACTTCGGTGATGCTCTGAGTTTCGAGGGACTGCGCCGTCAAAGCCGTCACCGCGACCGGAACGTCCTGCAACCGCTCCTCGCGGCGTTGCGCGGTCACCACGATTTCGCCTTCGTCCGTCGTCTGCGCCAACGCCGTAGCCGGCGCCACCGTCGCGAACGCCAGCAAAGCGGGCACGGCAACTTTCATAAACTTATCCGACATTCTGCTCCCCTCTCCCTATCGTTCATCGCGCACGGGTATTGGGAGTTTCCCGCTTCGCAATGCAGCAACCCCGTACTGGGGCTAGCCTTAGTTGGTTTAATTAGTATACGATTTAAAACGCGGCGCAAGTTGGCTTGTCAACGGGGATGTCACGGTTGGACACTCAAACGGCGGCCCTGTTGCATGCGTGCAAGGGTATTCGCGGTGTAAACGCAGCTACATGTTGCGCCGCACAAAGCGCATGGTGGGCCGTCGAACCAGTACACGCTTCATAAGGGAGCTCAGGTCACGTGGCAGTCACTGAAGCAGATCGCCATGCCATTCGCGAGAGTTTGCGCCGGCTTTTGGCGGACCGTTGCCAAGAGGCCGACGTGCGCCGCGCGATCGCCAGCGACGCGGGCTGGGACAAAGACTTATGGGCGCGCCTGATCGAATTGGGCTTGCCAGGAGTGGCCGTGGCTGAAGCGTTCGGCGGTCTCGGCGGCGGTGAAATTGAGATCGAATTGGCAATGGAAGAACTCGGCGCCGCGTTGGCGCCGACGCCGTTCTTTTCAAGCGCCGTGCTCGCAGCCTCGCTGTTGCAACACGCCGCCGATCAAGATGCGCAGCGCGCCTACCTTCCCGCCATCGCATCCGGCGAAATCATCGCCACCGTCGCACTGACAGGCGATGCGGGTACGTTCGATGAGGGCGATGTCGCGGTTTCCGCCAAACGCGCTGGCGGCGACTGGACACTCGATGGCGTCGCCTCTTTCGTGACCTATGGCTGCGAGGCGGATATTTTGTTCGTGCTCGCGCGCACGCCCGACGGCATTGGCGCCTTCGTTGTGACAACGCCGAGCGCTCTTGAGCGCGCACCACTCAAAAGTATCGATCCAACGCAGAGATTGGCGCGCGTCACCTTCAACAAAGCCACGGCCACGCGCCTTGCCGGCGCCGACCGCGACACGATCGAGCGCGCGCTTGACGCCGCTCGCATTGCGCTGGCCGGCGAACAGGCCGGCGCGGCGCGGCGCATCTTCGACATCACCGTCGACTACATCAAGACTCGCGTTCAGTTCGGCCGCGCCATCGGCAGTTTTCAAGCGATCAAGCATATGGCGGCAGATCTGATGATCGAGGTGGAATCCGCCGCATCCGCCGCGCGCCACGCTGCCGCTGTACTGTCGAACGATGGCCCAGATGCGCGCGCCGCCGTCAATCTCGCCGCCTTCGCCTGCGCCGACGCGTTCAGCAAGGTCGCTTTCGACGCCATTCAGATGCATGGCGGCATCGCCTTCACAACGGCGCATCCAGCGCACCTCTATCTGCGCCGCGCGCGCTTCGACGCGGCTTTCCTCGGCGCGCCGAACCTCTATCGCGAGCGCTTCATCTCAGCTCTGGAGAACAACGCGTGAGCAACGAAGAGCTGCGCCAAGATGTCCGCGCCTGGCTGGCGGAGAACTGGACCGACGACGCGCAACGGCCAGGCTTCAATCGCGCCGCCTGGCTGCGCAAAGTCCATGACGCGCGTTGGCTGGCGCCGCGTTGGCCCGCCGAACACGGCGGCCGCGCCCTCGCCGACGAGCAAGCCCGCATCGTCGAAAGTGAATTCAAAGCGGCGGGCGCGCCTGGCGGCAATGCAGATCGCGTCAACATTCCCGCCAACACGCTGTTGGAATTCGGCCAAGAGCCGCTGAAGCAGCGGCTGCTCGCCGGCATGCTAACCGGCGAGATTCAGTTCTGTCTGCTCTACAGCGAGCCAAACGCCGGCTCGGACCTCGCCTCCGTGCGCACGCGCGCCGATCGCGATGGCGACAGCTACATCGTCAACGGTCAGAAAGTGTGGACCTCCGGAGCACGCACCGCCGACTATGGCCTCTTGATCGCGCGCACCAATTGGGACGCGCCCAAGCACAAGGGCCTCAGCTTCTTCTTCTGTCCAATGAAGCAGCCCGGCATCGACATACGTCCGCTGCACCAGATCACCGGCGAAAGCCACTTCAACGAAGTCTTTATCGACAACGCCGTCGTTCCCGCAGACCACCTGATCGGCAAGGAAGGCGAAGGCTGGCGCGTATTGCAGACCGCGCTCGCATACGAACGCGTACTGATGGGTGAAGGCGCGGCCGAACGGCGCAAGGGCGTCGAGGGCGAAAGCCGCGCCGATCTGATCGCGCTGGCGCGCGCGTACGGCAAACTCTCCGACCCGGTGATCCGCCAAGAGATCGCCAACGCCATCGCCTATCGCCGCCTCAACGAACTCAATGCGTTGCGGGCGAAAACGGAAATGGCGGCGGACAAGAGCTCGGCCTCGCCGATCATGTCGCTCAGCAAGCTCGCCATGTCGCGGGTGCTGCACAACAACGCGCGTGTGATGACGCTGATCATCGGCGCCGAGGCGATGTTGGACGGCGCCGAGCATCCAGCGGCGGCGGAGACCAACTACCGGGCGCTTTACGCCTACATCAACTCGATCGGCGGCGGCACGGATCAGATCCAGCGCAACATTATCGGCGAGCGCGTTTTGGGCCTGCCGCGCGAAGCGGAGCCCGACCGCGACATTCCCTTCCGTGACTCGCTCGCCGTGAAGGGCGCTCAGCCCAAATAATCGGCGCGGCCATTGTTGAGCGCGACCACATCGCGCTCTTTCACTTTGACGCGGAACGCAGCGCGCCCCGCCGCTTCGCGCCAAATCTCGGTGACCAGCGTTTCACCAGGATAGACTGGCGTCGAGAACCGCACGTCGAGCCGCCGAAGGCGATCGGGATCGCCGCCACAGCAGGCCTGAATAATCGTGCGCCCGGCAACGCCGTAGCTGCACAGTCCGTGCAGGATCGGCCGCTCGAAGCCCGCCGACCGCGCCACGTCGGGATCGATGTGCAGCGGGTTGTAATCGCCGGAGAGCCGATAGATCAGCGCCTGCCCGATCGCAGTGGGCAGCTCAACAGAAAGATCGGGCGCGCGGTCCGGCACGGGATGCGGCGCGGGCTGGCCTTCGCTTTGGCCGCCAAATCCGCCATCGGCGCGCAAGAACGCGCTGGAGCGAATGGTGGCGATGGCTTCGCCCGTTTCGGCGTCGCGCATGTCGCGCTTGGTGATCAACACCGCGCCCTTGGCGCCCTTGTCGTAGAGCCCCTCGATCGAGGTGGTCGCCGTGACGGCGCCGCGCCCGGCGAGCGGCTTGTGTATTTCGAGCTTCTGTTCGCCGTGCAACACGTGCGTGAAGGTGATGCTGGTGCGCGGATCGGTCATCCAATTGCCTTCGCCCGCCAGCACGACGGCCATCGTCGGCAGCGCCTTCAGCGCCTTCTCGTAGACCAGCGGCAGATCATCGGCGCCGGCGCCGACGCCCAGCGCATAGAGGATGGTGCGCTGCGCATCGTAGCGTTCGGTAACGGCCTGGAACGGCCAGTTAAACAAAGCGTCGGCGTTTACGGGCACGTCAGTTCGCCTTTTCCAGAATATGCACCGCCGCCACTGTACCGAGGCCGACGACATGCGCGAGCCCAAAACGCGCGTTCTCGACCTGGCGCGCGCCAGCCTGACCGCGCAGATGCAATGTCAATTCATAGAGATTGGCGATGCCGGTCGCCGCGATCGGATGTCCTTTTGACAACAGCCCGCCCGAAACGTTGACGGGTATGCGCCCGCCCAATTGCGTTTCGCCGTCCTCGATCAAGCGCCCCGCTTCGCCTTTGCCGCAAAGGCCCAGATTTTCGTAGTGCAGGAGTTCCGCGGTCGCGAAGCAATCGTGCAACTCGACCAAGTCGATCTCTTCGGGCCCGATGCCGGCTTGGCGGTACGCCGCTTCCGCCGCGAGGCGCGTGCAGGCGTTGACGTCCCACATCGCTTCATTGCGCGCCGTGAAAGGGTCCGACGCCAGCGCCGATGCGCGTACGCGCACGGCGCGGTCCATCACGCCACGCTTGCGCGCTTCGTCTTCGCTCATCAGCACCGCAGCGGCCGCGCCATCGACATTGACCGAACACATCAGTTTAGTGTTCGGGTAAGCGATCATCTCGGCGCCCATCACCTCTTCGAGCGGCGTTTCCTTCTGATACATCGCCTTCGGGTTCATGGTGGCGTGCCAGTGGTTTTTGACGGCCACTTGCGCGAACTGCGCGAAAGTTGCGCCGTGGTCGTGTGCATAGGACTGGCCAGCCTCCGCGAAGACGCACGGCATCGAGCCCGATCCCAGAATGCCTTCGGTGGGAATTCCAACGGCGGGGGCGCCGCCGCCGAGCAGGCCGCGCGGCATCACTTCGCAACCGATCGCCAGCGTCGTTTCCGCCGCGCCGGCCTTAATCAGATACATGGCTTCGCGGAACGCCGTGGCGCCGGTTGCGCAGGCGTTGCGAATATTGGCGGCGGGAATGCCAGTTTGGCCGATCTGCTTTTGCACCTGCTGCGCCACCATGCCGGCGGCGTCGAACTGATTGCCGCAATAGAGCGCCTCGATGTCGTGGATGGTGACGCCGGCTTCGTCCATGGCGTTGAGCGCCGCTTCGCCGCCAAGTTCGCCAGGCGTCTTACCGGGGAAGCGCCCGAACTTCAGCATGTCGATGCCAACGATATAGACGTCTCTCATGTGAGCCTCCGCCGCGCGCTCAGGCGGCTTCGAAGAAATAGCTGATGTAGGAATTGCCTTCGGCGTCTTTGCGCCCGGCGTCATCGAGCACGACGCGCACCGGCATGCCGAACTGAATCGCTTCCGGCTTCGGCGCCACGCCACGCAGATTGCCCTTGAGCACCGTGCCGTCCTTCATGTCGACAATGGCGGAAATGAACGGCACGGCGACGCCCGGAAACGAACGATGCACGATCGACCACGCATGCAGCACGCCGTCCTTCGCGACTTCGAACTCCGCAAGCGTGCCGCGTTTGCCGCATGACGGGCACGCCACGCGCGCTTCCGTGACAACAGCTTGGCAGGCGCTGCACCGGCATGCGCGCACATAGGCGCGCCCGCCCTCATCGACCGCCACCGACCAATTGACCCCTCGCACCGACATGGCGCCTCCACGAACTCATGCCATCTTCAATTAGTATACTCTTTTCGATGGAGCAAGCGCCGCCCCTCAGTCCTCGCGCTCTATGCCGTAGCGATCCATATAGCCGCCGAAGGCCCCCTCAATGTCAGCGCGAGTCAGGCCGCTCTGCGCCAGCGAATAGGCGTGCAGCCCATGCGCGTTGCCGCGATGAGCGCCGACATAGGCGCGCATGCGGCCAGCCGTATCATGCGAAAGCGCCAGGCCGAGTTTGCCGTACACCGCTTCCGCAACGCCAACCGGATCGGCGACAATGTCGAGATAGCGCACATCGACAAAGCGCGCCTCCATGCCGGGGCGCTTGCGAAAATCCTCCAGTGCTTCCAGCGCTTGCGACCACATGGCGAGGTTGAACTGCATCGTCTCGTGCAGGTCGAAATTGCACGGATTGTCGGTGAACGTTTTGCGGTGCGTGACAAACAGCGCCGCAATCGACGGCAAAACCTTCGCCAGATCGCGATGCGTGAGCACGAACATCGCGTCCGGATAGGCGCGCGCGACATGATCCAGCATCAGCAAGTGCGTCGGCGCCTTGAGCAGCCAGCGCTCTCCTGGATAAAACGCCTGCAAATGCTGCAGGAAACGCCGATGCTCTGCAAACACAGCGTCGAGGTCCACCGGGCGCATGGCGAAGGCCGGCACATGCCAGAAGGCCGGAAACGGCGTGTTGGAGAGAATGGGCTCGCACAGAAAGATGCACTCTTCGGCCAGCCGCGCATCGAACGGGTGACCTGAGAGCATCTCTGGGCTCAAGAAGCCCCACTCCCCAAGCTTGCGCTGCACGTACTCAATGCGCGCATCCTCTTCATAGCTTTCGCGCCGCGGCGGCGGCGACGGCTGCATAATTTCCCAAGTCCGCGGAGAGCGGTTGGCGGGATCTTGTGCGAGCAAATTGAACAGAATCGATGTGCCGGTCCGCGGCAAGCCGGGAATGATGATCGGCCTTTCGATCGCTTGGCGCGCGATCTCCGGATAGCGTTTGCGATCCTCCACGAGGCGCAACCGGTTACACAGCGCTTGAGCAATGCGCTCTTCGGCAAAGCGCAGGCCATGCGCATTGAGGTCGGCTTCCGTTTCGAGCGATTGCGTCAACGCCTCAAGCGGCGCGCGCACGTCGAATTCGCCCCAATCGCTCAACCCTGTCGCCCGCTCAGCCGCCAACATCATGCTGTGCGCTTCGAAAGCCATCTCAGAACCCGTAGCGCTTGAGCGAAGCGCGTGTCCGCCGCCGCAGCGCCTGCGCCCGCGTGCTCGCGTCAATGGCCGGAGTACCGGTCGGCAAATGCGCGCGCACCTCATCGCGCTTGACCAGCTTTGTCGTCGGCGCGAACGGCCGCTCCGACAGATAGCCGCGCAGAATCACGATCCCGGTGGTCGTGCCGACGGCGTCGAGCCAGTTCGGCACGCCAGGATCGTCAAGCGCCAGCACCAGCCGCACCTTGCCATCCGCGTCGCGGGTCGCCTGCACGTCGTTCAAGGAACTCTGGTGATAGGAATAGTCGGTCGATGCGAACCACACATCGCCCAGCGAAATACCCCAGTATTTTGCCGGCGGCGGCTCAAACTCGATGATCAGCGCTTCGTCGCGCGCGATGCGATAGACCGAGAACACATATTGCGCCTGCGCGTTGGCGCCGCCGACCTGCTTTTCGCCCGGCTTCGGCGCGGTCGCGTCGAAAAAAGTGTTGAAGCCCACCGCATCCACCACACGTTTCGTGGTGTTGACGCTGAAATTGGTGGAAAACCGCAGATAACGCGCCGCAGCGTTGAGGCGCCGGTTGAACTCCGCTTCATCGTAGACGATCTCGTCGTCGCGCCCCCGATCGGCGCATTCGATCAGCATTTCGACGCCGCGCTCGTTTTCCCAGTCGCACCACGTCTCGCGGATCAGCACCATATTGTTCACCGACGTCGCATCGAGGCGCATCCAATTGCCGGGATGCGGCGTCGCCGAAAGGATGACTTCGTAGCGCCCGTCCGCATCGGCCTCGAACGCGTCGATGGAGTAGTTGCCGAGCGTCTCCATGCGCTCGTCGCCCCAAAAACCATTGGTGACTTGAAAGTCAGTCCAGCGTGTCGTGCCCTTTCGCCCCCATAGGCGGTAGGTGCGTGCACCATCCAGATAAACATACCGGTAGAGAAAGTCCGGGTTCGATTGGCCCGTGGTGATCTCGAACGGCAAAAACTCCAAGTGAATATGCAGGTGCGGAAACGCGGGCCGCGGCGCCAGATATTTCGCGAACGCCGTCACCTGATGCATCTGCAGGAAATACAGAGCCTGCGCGCGCAAGCGCGGTTCAGCCACCCATTCCGTCGCCAGAACTTGCGCCCGCGTGTCATCGAGCGCTTGACGATAGGCTTGCCATGCGGCGTCGCTTGCCGGCGAAGCCGACTTTGCGTCGGTCATTCGTCTGCCTCCCTTGTGCAGGTCATTCTAGTATACTATTCCAGCCCTGTCAGGCGGATTTTGCCGGAGCGAACGGGTGGACGTCAGCGACAGCGCCTCCAAGCTGGAAAGCCTAGCGCCGGTGTTTGTCCCGTATGCGCTGCGCGGGCTGAACCTGCCAAACCGCATCGTCATGGCCCCCATGACGCGGGGCTTCTCCCCGAACGGCGTGCCCGGCGCCGATGTCGCTGCCTATTATCGCCGTCGCGCCGAGGGCGGCGTCGGCCTCATCATCACCGAAGGCGTCGGCGTCGACCATCCCGCAGCGCTCGGCGGCAGCGGCGTCGATGGCGACAACGCTCCGCACATGTATGGCGCGCGCGCGCTCGCGGGATGGAAGCACGTCGTCGAGGAGGTGCATGCCGCTGGCGGCGTCATCATCCCGCAGCTCTGGCACCAGGGCGTCATGCGCGAGAAAGGCACCGGGCCCCATCCCGAAGCTGAGTCGATGCGCCCTTCCGGCGTGTGGGGGCCAACCGATCGAACCGCGACGGTGTCGCCTGATTTCATGCGCGCAGTGGCGACGCCGACTGCGCCAATGAGCGACAGCGATATCGCCGACGTCATCGCCGGGTTTGCGCGCAGCGCCGCCAACGCCATGGCGCTTGGCTTCGACGGCATCGCCATTCACGGCGCGCACGGCTACTTGCTTGATACCTTCTTCTGGGACGAAACCAATCAGCGCGCCGATCGCTGGGGCGGCGACCGCCGCGCGCGCACCGCCTTCGCCGTCGCCATGATCGAAGCCATCCGCGCCGCGATCGGCGCGGCGCCGGTTCTGATCTTTCGTTTCTCGCAATGGAAGCAGCAAGACGTGCGCGCCCGCCTGGCGCCGACGCCGCAAGCGCTTGAAGACTTGCTCGCCCCGCTGGCCGACGCCGGCGCCGACATTTTCGACGCCAGCCAGCGTTATTTCGATCGCGCCGAGTATGAAGGCGCCGATCTCAATCTCGCCGGCTGGGCCAAGAAGGTCACCGGCAAACCGAGCATGACAGTCGGCGGCATCGGGCTCGGCGGCGGTGTCTATGATTCACAGCGGCTCGGGCGCATCGCCGCCTCGTTCAATGTGCCGAAAGCCGCGGAGCGCTTGGCGCGCGGCGAGTTCGACCTCATCGGCGTCGGCCGCTCGCTGCTGCACGATCCTTATTGGGTCCGCAAACTGCGCAACGGCGAAGCGTTCGACGACTATAACGAAAAATCGCGGGAGGTGCTCACGTGAGCGGACGACTAGCGGGCAAAATCGCGCTGATCACCGGCGCAGGCGGCAAGATGGGGCAAGCGTTCGCGCGCGCCTATGCCGCCGAAGGCGCCAAGCTCATTCTCACCTCGCGTACGCCCACCGTGATCGCGCCGCTCGCGGACGATCTGACCAAGCTCGGCGCCGAGAGCGTCGCACTCACCGCCGACTTCACCAAGGGTGACGACATCGACAAGCTGGCGGACAATGCCTGGGCCGCGTTCGGGCGCGTCGACACAGTGTTGCTCAGCACGCAGCCGCCGAACACGTTGCTCGGCGATTTGCTCACCACGCCGCCGGAAGCCTGGCGCGAGATGATGGAGTCGATTGTGTGGGGTCCGCTGCGGCTGATGCAGCAGCTCGCGCCGCGCATGATGGAAAACGGCGGCGGCAGCATCGTCACCGTCATCTCCTCAACCGGCCTTTCGCCAACGCCGGGTCACGACGCCTACGGCATCGCAAAAGGCGCACTCTGGCTGCTGACACGCTACATGGCGAAGGAATGGGGCAAGGGCGGCATTCGCGTCAACGCCATCAATCCCGGCTCCATCGTCACCGGCGACAACGAAGAACAGATCACCGAACTGGCGCGCCGCGCCGGCGTTCTCGATCGCACAGCGCTCGGACGCCTCGGCTATACGCGCGAATGCCTGGGCGCGGCGGTCCACCTCGCCTCCGACGAAGCATCCTTCACCTCGGCGCAGCTGATCAATATCGATGGAGGCCGGATGTGACGAAGCTCGACATCAGCCCGCTGCTCACGCCGATCAAAATCGCACGCATGACGATGCCGAACCGGTTTGTCATGGCGCCGATGGGGCGGGCTTCATCCAAGGACGGCGTGCTCAGCGACGATTATGCGCCTTACTATCGCCGCCGCGTCGAAGGCGGCGTCGGCCTCATCATCGGCGAAGCCACAGCCGTGCCGCATCCGACATCGCAGCAATTGCCGAGCGGTTCGCAATTGCACGGCGCCGGCATCGCCGCATGGAAGCGCGTTGCCGACGAAGTGCATGCGGCCGGCGGGTTGTTCATGCCGCAACTCTGGCACGCTGGCCTCATGCGCGCGCCGGGCCCGTACGACACGCCGTTGCTGACCCCGCCCAACGCCGATCAAAAATCAATGGGCCCGTCCGGCCTGTTCGTGCCGGCGCACATCGATCCTAAAGACGGCGTGCCCGCCCCCGTTTCCGCGGAACAGCCGATGACCCCGGAGGAGATCGACGCCTGCATCGCCGCCTACGCCGAGGCGGCGCACACAGCGTTCGAGATCGGCTGCGACGGCATCGAACTGCACGGCGCCCACGGCTATCTGATCGATCAATTCCTGTGGCCCAATCTCAACCGGCGCACGGACGCCTTTGGCGGCGATATCGCCGGGCGCGTACGTTTCGCCGTCGGCGTCGTGCGCGCGTGCCGCGCCGCCACCGCGCCGGACTTCCCGATTTTCTTCCGCATGTCGCAGTGGAAGCAGCAGGACTATTCCGCAAAGCTGGCCTACCAGCCGGGCGATCTTGAAGCGATCGTCGCGGCCCTCGTCGACGCTGGCGTCGATGCGTTCGATTGCTCGGCGCGGCGTTTTTGGGAACCGGAGTTCGAAGGCTCGCATCTGAACTTCGCCGGTTGGGTCAGGAAGCTCTCGGGCAAACCGACCATGATGGTCGGTTCGCTCTCCATCCCTCGCGAGGTTTCCAAAAAGGAAGCGTGGGAAGCTCTCAAGGCGCACGCGCAAGGCATCACCACGGTCGTCGCCACCGAGGTCGAGCGCTCTATCGGCCCGCCACATAAATTGGATGACGCGCTTGAGCGCTTTGCGCGCGGCGAGTTCGACATGCTCGGCCTTGGGCGCATCCTGATCTCGAACCCGAGCTGGGTGCATTTGGTCGAGCGTGGCGATCACGCGGCCATCGAGCCCTACTCCACGCGGCACCTGCTTACGTTGCAGTGAGCGGCCCGCGTGGATCGCCGGGCGTATCGGCATCGGTCCACACGAACGCAACGCCCAGCGTGTCGGCCGGATCGCTCACCACTGCGCGCGGAGCCTCACGCAGGATCGATATCCGCTCTTCACCCAAGGCGCGGCGGGTCTCAGCGAGGTCACCCACGCGCATGCCGATGGCGTGAAAGCGCGCGCGCCCGAGCCGGCTGCCCCACAGTCGCGCTTCCTCGTCGACGTCAGTCGGCAGCGCATAGAGCAACAGCACGCCATCATTGAGCGAAATGCCGACCGCCGCCTCGTCCGGCGCAGCGTCGTCGCGCGCGAACAGCAGATCAAGACGCCAAAGCTGCGTCAGCCGCTTCACAGCGCTGATCGGATCCACCACCAGCGCACCCCAGAACGCCACTCGCGGCGCATGAATGCGCGGCGGCCGCGACTGAGGAATAGCGCCGCCAAATCTTGGATCCCAGGCGGAGCGCAGATCGGCCCACTCGAACTGCAGGCCCAGCGTTTCGCTTGGCCGCGTAAAAGTGAAACCGAGGTGAGCTGGCAAGGTGGGCGGCGCGCCATTGCGCGAAAGCCAAGCGCTCGTCTGGCGCAAATCCTCCACCTGCAAGGCAAGATTATACATGCCCGGCCCAAAGCGCGCGAGGTAACGCGCCGGCGGCGATGTCTCGTCGTTCGGCTCAACGATCTCCAGCACGTTGTCGCCGAACGCACAACAGCCGCCAAGACGCGCCACCGGCGGCCCGGCATTGCCGAACTCCAGCGGCGTGCAGCCGCAAAGACGCGAGAGCTTGCCGACAGCCTCGGCATAGTTGCGCACGATCACGGTGCCATGGAAGGTCCAAGCGATGCCGGGTTTTTCGCTCATGGCTTGACGCCGAACCGTGCGACGACGGGCACGAACGCCGGGGCGCGCTTTTCCGCCCGCGCCGCCATCGACTCGCTGAAATCTCCCGCTTCGTAGCTCGCAAGAACGCGCTGATAAGCGTCTGCTTCGGCTGCAGCGAAACTCTGCGCCCAACTTTGATAGACTTGCTGCTTGATGCTCGCCATCGCCGCAGGCGCGCCGGCACGCGCCAGCGCGGCCGCATAAGCGTGCGCCCGCGCACTAAACTCCGCGTCCGGCCACACCTTGCTGACCAGCCGCAGGTCCAGCGCTTCGGCGGCGGTCACCCGACGGCCAGATAGCAAGAGATCCAGCGCTGTACCGACGCCGAGCAGGCGCGGCAACAACCAAGCCACGCCGGTTTCCGCCGGCAAACCGTACGCCACGAATGGCGCTGTAAAGAATGCACTCTCCGCCGCGATACGGATGTCGGCGCAACACGCCAGCCCGAACGCAGCGCCTACGCACGGCCCGTTGACCGCGGCGATGACCGGTTTCGGCAACGCCAACAGATCGCCATACGCCAACTTGCCCGAGCCGGAGTTCGGCGCATGCGGATCATCGGACAATTCCCGTAGCACCGCCACGTCCGCGCCGGCGCTGAAGGCGCGTCCGGCGCCCGTGATCAGGATGACGCGCACCTCTGCAGAGGACGCGGCGGCGTCGAGCGCCTTGTTCAGCGCGGTCGATAGACGTCCGTTGATCGGGTTCAGCTTCTCTGGCCGGTTGAGCGTTAGCGTCGCAACACCATCGCGCACATCGTAGAGAACCGGATCGTCACTCGCATCGCGCATCCGGCCATCTCCGATCACCAGCCCGCGAGCTGCGCCGCGCGCGCCCGGTGCTGCATGGGCGCACCGAGCCAGGCTGAGTTGAACATCGCGCGCTTGAGATAGAGGTGCGCGTCATGCTCCCAGGTGAAGCCGATGCCGCCATGCGCTTCCACCGTATCGCGCGCGCACTGCACGTAGGCGTCGCAGACATGCGCCTTGGCTTGCGCCGCCGCGTGCGGCGCCTTTTCGCGAATGGCGTCGAAGGCATGCGCGGCATACCAATAGAGCCCGCGCGCGGTTTCCGCTTCGATCGCCATATTGGCGAGCTGGTGCTTCAGGCCTTGGAAGCTCCCAATCGGGGCGCCGAACTGCTCGCGCATTTTCGCGTAGTCGGACGACATCGCCACACAGCGCCACGCGCCGCCATACGCGTCCGCGGCGAGCAAGACGCAGGCGGCGTCGATCAACCGATCCGCCGCACCAGCATTCGCCAAAGGCTCACACGGCGACGAAGAAAATGTGACGTGATCCAAAGGCCGCGTGAGGTCGACGGCCTCGATCCGGCGCGCTGCAACCGCTTCGCCTTTCTCCGCCAACACCAAACCGCCGCCCGCGACGCCAATCACGAACAGCCCCGCCTCGCCGGCGTTCGGCACGAAGACCTTCTCCCCGCTTAGGCTTGCGCCCGCTTCGATGCGCCAGGACGCCGGCGTCCATGTCTCGCCGCGTTCGCCGAGCGCCACCGTCGCCAGCACCTCGCCGGTCGCCAGCTTCGGCAGCCAGGTTTGCTTTTGCGCTTCGCTGCCGCCCTCGATGATGGCGAGCGTTGCTAGTGCGTGACCCAGGAAGGGCGCCGGCGCCGCGAACTCGCCCAACGCTTCCGCGACCAAGGCGAGGTCGATCATGTCCAGCCCGAGACCGCCATACGCTTCCGGCACGATGATCGATGCTGCGCCGAAGCCCCGCAGATCCGACCACAGCTCGTCATCATACGCACGCGCGGCGTCGATCGTCGCGTGCACGCGCCGCGGCTCGCATTTGTCCTGCAGCAGCGTCCGCAGCGCCGCCTGCAACGCCAACTGGTCGTCGGACAGAAGGAAATTCATGTCCGCTCCGCCTTTGCCTCTCGCGGCAAGCCAAGCCCGCGCTCAGCGATGATGTTGCGCTGAATGTTCGATGTGCCGCCGGCAATCGACATCGAGAGCGAAATCATAAAGCGCTCGATCCATTTCAGCTCCGGCCCGCCCATATCTAGCAGATCGTCGCCTACGATCTCGCGCGCCAGCTTCGCGATACGCTGTGCCAGATTTGTGCTGGCGATCTTGGACATGAGCGGAAATATGCCGGGGTCCTGACCGTGCACGTTCATCGAGGTCGCGCGATAGGTGGAGTAGCCGTAGGCCATCGACTGCGCCTGGATCGCCGCCAGCTCATCGCGGATTTTTGCATGCTGGATCGCGGGGCGACCGTCGATCTCCTTTGTCTGCGCCAGCTTGATCAAGCCGCGCAGCATGCCATCGGTCCAGGTTAGCCCGCCGAGGCCGGAGCGCTCATGCTTCAGCGTAGACTTGGAGACTTTCCATCCCGCGCCGCGTGGCCCGACGATCCAATCGGCTGGCGCCTTGGCGTTGTCGAAGAAGACCTCGCAGAACTCCGCGTGCTTGGTCATCTGCACCAGTGGGCGGACCGTGACGCCGGGTTGGCGCAGATCGAGCATGAGATAAGAGATGCCGTCATGCTTGGGCGCATCGGGCTCCGTGCGCACCAGCGCGAACATATAGTGCGCGCGTTGCGCCTTGGTGCTCCACACTTTCTGCCCGTTAATCACCCATTCGTCGCCGACCAACTCGGCGCGCGTGCGCAACGAGGCAAGATCGGAGCCGGCGCCGGGCTCGGAGAAACCTTGCGCCCAGCGAAACTCGCCGGTCAGCGTTTTGGGGATAAAATACTCGCGCTGCGCCTCCGTGCCCCATTCGAGCAAGGTCGGAATGAGGAGGGAAATGCCGCCGTCGCGGATTTCCGCCGGCGCACCCGCGGCCTTGATTTCCTGGCTGATGATCTCCGCCTTGACGATATCGGCGGTTTGCTCAGAGCCGCCATAGCGCTTCGGCACCGCCCGTGCGTAATAGCCCTGCTCGGTCGCCGCGCGGCGGAACGCGGCTTGCGCTTCCTTCGCGCCGGGGTCGCCTTCACGCGGCGGCCAATGCGCGGCGATGAAGGCGCGCACTTCTTTGCGGAAATCGTCGAACTGCGGACCGAACCCGAGATCCATTACCGGCCCGTCCAATTTGGCGCGCGCTTTTCGAGAAACGCGCGCGGCCCTTCCTTCGCATCCTCGCTCGCGCCGACGCGCTTGCCGGCTGCGGAATTGCGTTTCCACAATTCCTCTTCCGTGGTCTCTTTCGCAGCGCGCGCCAGCGCCAGCGATTCCTGCACCGAAATCGGCGCATTGGCCGCGACTTGCGCCGCCAGCGCCAGCCCGGCCGCCGCAAGCTCGCCATCGTCGACCACGATATTGACGAGGCCCAATTCGTAGGCGCGCGCAGCGTCGATCGGTTCACCGGTTGCGATCATCTGCATGGCCACGGCGCGCGGAATGGCGCGCGGCAAGCGGAAGGCGCCGCCAGCGCCTGCAAAGATGCCGCGCTTGACTTCAGGCAAGCCAAACCGCGCCGAACGCGCCGCCACGACCATGTCGCACGACAGGCACAGCTCCAAACCGCCGCCCAGCGCATTTGAGTTCACCACCGCGATCCAAGGCTTGCTGCGCGGCGCTCGCACGAAGCCGGCGAAGCCGCCCTCCGGCGTCGACAATTCCGCGGCCTTGCCGGCCGCCACCGCTGAAAGATCGGCGCCGGCGCAAAAGCTCTTGTCGCCCGCCGCCGCCAACACTGCGACGCGAATGCCGACATCCTCTTCCGCTTGCCTGATTGCCGCCGACAACCCCCGCGCCACGTCGCCATTGACGGCGTTGCGCACGTCCGGCCGGTTCAGCGTCGCCCGCAACACGTGTGGCGCCGGGCGATCGATCAATACTGCTTCGCTCATCTCCGCCTCGCTCAAGCCGCAAACATTTCACGCAGGCCGATAACGCTCACCTTCATCGATGGCGTCCGCGGTAGTTCTTTCACCGCTTTGGTCTGCACCGGGATTTGGTACGCGGAGAGCCGCGCGCGCAGAAAATCCGCCAATTCGTCGTGCGAGGGCGCGGTGGCGCCTGACTTCACGATAAACGCCGCCACCGGCACTTCGCCGAGGCGCGCATCCTTCAACCCAGCGACCGCCGCTTCCAGGATCGCAGGGTGCTGTTCCAATGCGCGTACGACATCGTCTGGAATGATCTTGAAGCCGCCGCGGATGATGGCGTTGTCGAAACGTCCGGTGATGAACAGAAACCCATCCGCATCGAGGATGGCGCGATCCATCGTATCCATCCAGTCAACGCCGTTGCCCAGATGCCCCGCGCGCAGCGACAGCACGCCTTCAACGCCTGGCTCAACGGGCGCGCGCGTCTCCGGATCGAGAATGCGCGCCTCGATGCCAGGATTGATGCGCCCGACAGAACCGCGCTTGGTTTTCCCAAACGCCTTGAAATCCTCAAGCGTCCAGCCGGCGACGCCGCCCGCAAATTCGGTGGCGCCATACACTTGCAGCGCGGGGATGCCATACGTCTCATAGAAGAGATCGGCGGTGTCGGCGTCGAGCGGCGCGGTGGAGGTGCGCCATGCTGCGAGACTGGCCAAATCTTCCTTCGGCACGCGTGCGTCCAAAACCATGCGCAGCATCGATGGCGGCGTGCCGATGGCGCGCGGGCGATGGCGGCGCATGCCGTCCATGAACGCTTCGACCGTGAAGCGCTCCAGCAGAAAAATCTTCCGCCCGCTCATCAGCGTGTTCATCGTGCCCCACACGCCGCCCATGTGCGCGAACGGCACCATCACGAAATTGACGCCCTTGCGCAGCTTCGGCGTGTCATCGCCTTGCCGATCGCGCTCATAGATGGCGGCGTCGTTGAGCATTTTTTCGAACAGGCTCTTCTTCAGCGGAATGCGCTTCGGCGGCCCGGTCGTGCCGCTGGTCAGCATTTCGATGGCGATGCCCGGCGCATTGCGCACGGCTTGCGCCTTCACCTTCTCCAGCCCTGGCGCGAGCGTCAGCGCTCCGCCGGCCGTTTCAGGTAGGACGATGCCCAGCACGCCAGCAGCCAGCGCCGCATCCTTCACTGCCGGCCGCTCCCAATCGCGCGCCATGCCGACGACCACCGGCAGCTCCAAATTGCGCACATCGTTGGCGAGCTTGTCGTCCGGCAGCGCCGGATTAAGGGTCACCACGCAGCGATCGCTTGATACGATGGACGCGAGGGTCGCCACGCAGGCCGGCAGATTGCGCAGCATGGCGCCGACGCGCACGTCGGCGCCCAGACCGTGCTGATCGAGGATCGCCTCGAACTGCGTCTTCACCGCATCGAGATCGCGCCACGTCCACCAGACGCCGTTGCTCTCGACCGCTTCTGCGTCGGGTTCGACCTTGAACACGCCGTCGATGGTCGCGCGAATGGTCGCCATCGCTAATCTCTCCCCATATGTTTCGTCATGAGCGTATGCGCTCCATGAACAGCGTTTGATGCGTACGCCCGACAGGCCCCTGCTCGTCCGAAATAAGACCGTCGACGATAGCGACCCCCTCACCGGCGCTCATCGTCTCGGCTTCAAGCTTGATCCACGCGCCGGCGGGCAAGCGCGAGAGATGCACAGAGATGTCGAGATTTGCGAAGCTCCACCGTCGCCAGTCCACGAACGCCGAAAGGCCGCTGCCAAAATCCGCGACGATCGCCGATTTGACGAACGGGCTCATCGGCGTCCCACGCACGACATCGCCGCTTAGGCGCAGCCATGTCGCGCCGCCGCCAAGCTCTTCCAAACCGCCCTGGATCAGGCGGCTTTCGACCATATGCGTGATCCGCGACTGCGGCGCCAGGAACGGCCGCGCCTCCTGTGGCGGCGCTTGCACGCGAGCCATGCCAGGCGAAGGCGGCGAGTCCTCGACGCGAACCCGCAGCATCGACGCGCGCGCCGTCACTTTGCCGCCGGCCACAATCTCCGCTTCGACGAGTTGCAAACGCCGGCCCTCGCGGATCACGCGCGCGCGGCTCTCGATCGCTTCGATCGGCGTCGGATGCATGAGATCGATGACGAAGCGGGCGGGCGTCATCGGCGCGGGCGCCGGCACGCGCTCGGCGGTGAACGCCAGCAGGCCGGCTAACGGTATGCCGCCTTGATTGCGCTTGTCCCATGGACTGACGACGAGGGAGGTAGGCGCGAAACGTCCGTCGCCTTCTTCGTAAAAATAGGTCGGGCGCGGCGTCTCGCTCATCCGCCCCACACCGCCAGCGCATCGAGGCACTCGACGTGATCGCCGCGCACCCATAGCGGGTTGATTTCAAGCGACGCCAGCTCCGGCCCCATCGCCAAGGCCGCGTCGCCAATGCGCGACACCACTGCCGCCACAGCGTCGAGGTCAGCCGCTGGCGCGCCGCGATAGCCATTGAGCAGCTTGGCGCCACGCAATTCCGCCAGCATCGCCTTCACCGCGGCGGGCGAAGCCGGCAACAGCCGAAGCGCCGTATCCTGCAGAAGTTCGACCAGCACGCCGCCAAATCCGACCGCGATCGCCAGCCCCCACGAAGGATCGCGCGCAACGCCGACGAACAATTCCAGCCCGCCGTCACGCATCGGCGAAACGATTACGCCTTCGATCCGCGCTTTCGGCGCCGCTTCGGAGACGCGCGCCATCATCGCATCATAGGCCGCGCCAACAGCGGCTTCGTCCTTGAGGTTGAGCGCGACGCCGCCCACTTCGGTTTTGTGCTGAATGTCAGGCGACAGTATCTTCAGCACAGCTGGCGCATCCAGCCCACGCGCCGCCGCCGTCGCTTCGGCGCGCGTCTTGGCGATGTGGGCCGGGACCACGGAGACGCCCGCGCTCTTGAGCACGTCCAACGTCTCGCGCTCCGATTTCGGACGCTGCGCGATGGACGCCACTGCGGGTTTGTGGCTGGCGACACCGGCGCGAACACGCGCCGACCAGGCAAACGCCGCGCCCACCGAACTCATGCTCTGGCCGATGCCGCTTGAGATGTAAGGAATGCTGGTCTCCGCCGCGAACTCACGCGCGAACGGCGTGATCGGCTGAATGGTCTGCTGCAGCAAAAAGCCTTTCACACCGGATTCTTCGATGCCCTTGGCGATCGCTGTCAGCCCCGGCTTCGACACCAGCGAAACATCGTCTTTCGCTGAAGGCGTTTCGAAGCACACGCCGACGAGACCGACCTCCGGGTCCGGCGCGATGGCGTTGAGCGTGCGGCGGAACAGGTCCGCGTCCGCCATCGCGGCGCCAGTGATATCGAGCGGATTGTGGGCCGTGCCGTAACCCGGCAGCTCCTTCTTCACGCGCTCGACCGTCTCGACATTGAAATGCGCAAACGGGACGCCATTGTCGTCGCCGCGATCGGCGATCATCTCGCACGCGCCGCCGGAAATCGAGGTCACCGCGAACTTCTTGCCCGCCGGCAGCACGCCGGTGAACGCCAAAAAATCCGCGGTCGCCAGCAATTGCTCCAACGTGTCGACGCGGACGACGCCATATTCCTTGCACATCGCCTCGAAAATGCGGTTATCCCCGACCAGCGCGCCCGTATGCGCCTGCGCCACCGCGGCCGCCAGTTCGCCGACGCCGACCTTGAGCATCACAATCGGTTTCTTGGCTTCAAGCGCGCGCGCCGCCACCGGCAGAAACGCCGACGGATCGCGGATCGACTCGGCAAACACGGCGATTGAACGCGTCTGTTCGTCATCGACCAGAAACGACAGCACATCGGCCAACCCGATCTGCGCCTCGTTGCCGACCGCGATCGCATGAGTCAGCGAAATATTGTTCTTCTGCGCGCTGCGCGTGAGGATGCCCGCTGTGGCGCCGCTCTGACTGACAAGCGCGACGCGCGGGTCCGGTAGAATGGGCAGCGGCAGCGGCAGCGTCCCGAGGCCTACGCGATCGACATAATTGGTGAAGCCAAGACTGTTCGGCCCCATCAGCGCAATGCCGAGTTCGCTCGCCCGCGCAAAGATCCGCGCCTGCTCTTTCGCGCCTTCCGGGCCGATCTCGGCGAAACCAGAACTCACGACCACGCCCGACTTGATGCCCGCCGCCGCCATCTCCTCAACGGCTTCGTAAAGCCCTTGCGCAGGGACGGCGACGAACGCCGCGTCCACAGGCTCCTTGATTTCGGTAGCTGCGGTGACGCTCTCGCGTCCCATCACGACGCCGCCGCGGCGGTTGACCAGATGCACCGCGCCCTTGAAATCGAGCGCCCGCAACACGGCGAGCGCCATCGCGCCCCATGGATTCTTTTCCGACGCGCCAAGAATGGCCACGCTCTGCGGACGGAACAGCCGCTGCATCCTGCTTGCCGACATGGTGCTCGCCTTGGACCTAGCGCTTCGCGCTCAGTTCGCGATGGCGCGCCATCATCTTGACGGCGCGTTCGGCCAGATCAACCGGGACTTCCGGATAGATCACCGGCTTGCCCGCTCTCGGCAATGCGATCACAGCGGTCGCCTTCACCGTTTCCTCGCCGCGTTGATTGGTGAAGCGCACCGCGACATCGACCAGATTGCGCGCGCCATCCTCGCGTTTGCCGGTGACCTCGCCGGTGATGAACTGGGTGTCGCCCATATAGTTGAACTTGCGGATTTCGTCGTGAACGTGAAGCACGACGCCATCGTCACCGCACCAGTCGGTCAGATAGTGGTAGAGATAATTCTCCCGCATGACGCCGTAATCGTAGGCCATCGGATTGCCGATCGCCTGCGCCCATTTCGGATCCCAATGCAGGCGCTGCGCCACGTCGGGAATGCCGTATTCGTTCTTGATATAGAACGGCGCAATGCGCTTGCGGTTCTTGTAGGCGAGACGCCCGACGCAGGGCTTGTACGGCACAAAGCCGTAGCCGCCGGCATGGAAGCAGACCACGTCCGTGACGGTCAGCGGCCCCTTCGCCATCTTGCCCAAGTTGTCGCCGACGCTGACGCTTTCAAAGTCGCGCAGCTCCGACCCACGCACGATCTCGGCCTCGTAGACGGCGTCGATGGCGGCGATGTCGTCATCGGTGTAGGTCGCCGGCTCGATGGCCGCGTATTTGCCGCGCTTGGCCGCCGATTTGCGCTCCGTCAGCACCTGCAAAATCTTGTAGACCGCGACCACTTCGGCGCGCTGGTTCACCTTCACGTCGCGCAACACTTGGATTACCGAGCGCCCAGAAAATTCGGAGGATTTTAGCTCGACGCTCTCCTGACCACGGAAGCTATAGAGGGTGTCGCCCGGATAGATCGGTCGATACCAATCCCAGGTCGAGCCAGAGACGAAAACGTGGATGCCGCGGAAAAGGCTCTTGCGCGCCGCCTTCACCCAATCCGGCGGCGGATCGCCTTTCATCGGCGCATTGATGATCCCGGCCATCATGCCAGGCGCGACAACACCGCCCCAGCGCGTTCCTGCGGCGTAGTCCGGATCGCAGTGCAGCGGGTTATCATTGCCGACGCCGTGCGCGAAATTGCGGATCGTGTCGATTGTCGCGGCCTGCACATATTCGCGGTCACGCGAGGCCTCGTCGTAACCGGTTAAAGTCTGCGCCCGGGCGACGTCTTCGTCGGTGATGGTGTAGGCGGTCGCCTCTTTCCACTCGGCGCTCTCGGCCACGTCCGCGCCGGCCTGTTTGCTCTTGCCCGCCATGCCAGGCTCCCTTCCCTAGTTATTTTATTCAGTATACTATTTGGATCGGGGCAGGCAAGCGGCCTTGCTGACTTGTCTACCCAGCTGAACGGTATACTAGTTCAGCCCCAACGAGAAAGCGCCACGAAGCCTAGGGAGGGCGTATGCGCTATAAGCTTTTTGGCCGGTCCGGCCTGCGCGTATCGGAACTTTGCCTCGGCGCCATGACCTTCGGCGAAAGCTGGGGCGGCGCCAATTTCGGCTGGAGCGACGGTCGCGACGCCGCCAAGGCGATCTTCGACGCGTACGCCAATGCTGGCGGCAATTTCATCGATACGGCCGACATGTACGCCGACGGCGAAAGCGAGCGTCGCGTCGGCGAGTTCATCGCCAGCGACCGCGACCATTTTGTCGTCGCCACCAAATATTCGATGAACATGGAAGGCGACATCGCCAAGTCCGGCAACAGCCGCCGTCATATGTTGCGCAGCGTCGAGCGCAGCCTGAAGCGGCTCAACACCGATCGCATCGATCTCTATCTGCTGCACGCCTGGGACTACACGACGCCCGTGGACGAGATCATGCGCGCGTTCGACGATCTCGTGCGCGCCGGCAAAGTCCAATACATCGCGATTTCCGACGCGCCCGCCTGGCGTATCTCGGAAGCCAACATGCTTGCGACGTTGCGGGGCTGGACAGCGTTTTCCGGCATTCAGCTTGAATACAATCTCACCGAACGCACCGCCGAACGCGACCTCTTGCCGATGGCGCGCGTGCACGATCTCGCCGTGATGATCTGGGCGCCGCTGGCGGCGGGCGTGCTCTCCGGCAAGTACCGCGCCCAGCCCGGCAAAGGCCGTCAGGTCGGACGCCCAATCCCGGAGCGTTCGCTGCAGATCGGCGATCTGGTCTGCGCCATCGCCGCCGAATGCGGCGCTTCGCCCTCGCAAGTGGCGCTCGCTTTCCTGCGCCAGCAATCGGAACGCTACGGCACGCTTATTCCCATTGTCGGCGCCCGCACAGTCGAGCAATTGGCCGACAATATCGGCTGTCTCAACCTCACGCTTTCGCCCGAACACATGGCGAAGCTCGACGCCGCCACCGCAATTCAGATGGGATTCCCACACGACATGCTGGCCATGGATTTCATCCGCGGCGTCACGCACGGCATGCAAGTGCAACGACTGGACAATAACCGGCCAGAGGCCGCGGCCCGCCGCATTGGAGGAAACACAAATGGCCAATGAGTGCCCGTTCGACGCCAAAGCGTTCAACGAAAACTTCGATCACCACGATCCGCAGTTCGGTTTGAACCGCGAAGCGGTGTTCGACGACATGCGCGCGCGCTGCCCGGTCGGCACAACCAGCGCCTGGGGCGGCTATCACATCCTGACCCGCTATGAAGACGTCGTCGCCGCCGCCAAGGACGATGCGACCTTCACCAGCGAACCCGGCATTACCATTCCTGGTTTGCCGGCCACGCAACTCAACCGCCTGCCGATCAGCATCGATCCGCCGCGCTCCTTCTTCTATCGCAACATCCTGGCGAAGTTCTTCACCGTGCGCTGGCTCAATGCGCTCGAGCCCTGGACGCGCGATCTTGTGAACGGCTTTGTCGATGACTTCATCGAAACCGGCCGCGCCGATCTGCAAACGCAACTCGGCCACCCGCTCACCGCCAAATTCATCATGCATGTCACCGGCCTGCCGGGCGACAAATGGTACGAATTTTCGGAGCCCGTGATCTCCGCGATCTCACGCGGCAAGGAAGACTTCTCCGCCATGGATCGCCGCGGCGAGGCCAGCCGGCAAATCTTCGCCGAGATCGAGCGCCAGCGCGCCAACCCGACCCACGGCGACGACAAGGTCATCGCTTTTCTGCTCAATGTCGAGGTCGAAGGCCGCAAGCTCACGCAAGACGAAATTTTCGGCATGGTCGAGCTGATGCTCGATGGCGGCTTCGACACCACGCTCGCCTGCATGGGCCACGCCTTCGCCTATCTCGGGCGCAACCCGGCCGCGCGTCAGACTTTGATCGACGACCCCTCGAAAATTCCCGCCGCCGTCGATGAATTCCTGCGCTGGGTGACGCCGCAACAGGGCCTCTTCCGCACCGCCACGCGCGACGTCGAGATCGGCGGCAAGCTGATCAAAGAAGGCGAGAAGGTTTTTCTGGCTTGGTCAGCCGCCAATCACGATCCAGCCGCCTTCCCCGATCCGCACGATGTGAAGTTCGACCGCACCTCGAACCGTCACATCGCCTTTGGCATCGGCGCGCACCTGTGTCTTGGCATCAACGTCGCCAAGCTCGAAATGCGCATCGCGTTCGAGACGGTGCTGGCGCGTATGCCCGACTACAAGCTCGACGAAGCGGGCATCGTGCGCCCGCCGGGGCTCGGCATCGTCAACGGCATGGAGCATCTGCCGATCACGTTCACGCCCGGCAAGCGGCTGAAGTGACGACCTTCGCGTTTGTGGCGGGCGCTTGGCACGGCGCCTGGTGTTGGCAATTGGTGACGCCGCTGCTCGAAGCAGCGGGTCACCGCGCCATCGCCATCGAACTTCCCGGCATGGGCGCCGACACCACGCCTCTGGCCGGAGTGACGCTGCAGTCATGGGCGCGCTTCGTCGCCGATCGCATCGAAGCGGAAGCCGAACCGGTCGTGCTTGTGGGTCATAGCCGCGGCGGCATCGTCATCAGTCAGGCGGCGGAGTTCGCGCCCACGCGCATCGAGCGTCTCGTCTATCTCGCGGCGTTTTTGCTGCCCTCGGGCCAGACACTGCTCGGCGCGGCCAGCGCCGATAGATCCGAAGACATGCCCCATGTCCTCGTCATGGCGCCGGATGGAACGTCCATGATCGCGCCCGACGCGCTACAGCCACGCTTCTACAACACGACGCCAGCAGCGCTGGTAGACCGTGCGGCGGCGTGGATTACGCCGGAGCCGATGTGGGTGCTCAACGAGCCGCTGGCGCTCAGCGAAGCCTGCTACGGCGCCGTGCCGCGCGCCTATATCGAAACGCTGCAGGACAACGCCGTGGCCCACACGCTGCAACGGCGCATGCAGGCGGAGCTGCCGTGCGAGCGCGTCATCACGCTCGACACCGACCACTCGCCCTTCTTCTCAGCCCCACAGACATTGGCGGACGCGCTGCTTGAGCTCGCGCGTTAGCGTCAGCGTCCTTTCGGCAAACCAAGCACGCGCTCGCCGATTATGTTGCGGCGGATTTCGGACGTGCCGCCGGCGATGGTTTGCATGATCGAGCGATAATACTGCGTCGTCCACCGATGCGGGCTCGCGCCAAGATCGAGCATCTCGCCGCCCATCAGATCAGCCGCCGTGCGGAAAACACGTTGCATCGTCTCGGTATTGTAGAGCGCGATCAGCGCACCCTCGGCGCCCGGCGTGAAATCGCGTTGCGCGCGCGAGATCGCCGCATAGCTCATCGCTCGCAACGCCGCCACTTCCGCCCGCAACGTCGCCAGCCGGCCGGCGAATTCCTCGTCCTTGATGGCCGGGCGCACGCCATCGGGTCCAAGCCGCGTCTGCGCCAGCTCGATCAATTCCTCAACCACGCGGCTCATCTCGATCTGTTCGGCCAAGGCCGCGGTGCCGCGCTCGAAGCCCAACGTCGCCATGGCGACGTTCCAGCCGTCATTGATTTCACCGACGACGTTCTGCAGCGGAATGCGGACGTTATCGTAGAAGACTTCACAGAAATCCGCCGAGCCGTGCATGCATTTGATCGGCCGGATGGTGATGCCCGGCAAGTCCATGTCGCCGATCACCCAGGTGATGCCTTTGTAGCGCGAGTTTGCGTCGGTGCGGATGAGCAACTCCTGATACTTGGCGCGGTTGGCGAGGCTCGTCCAAATCTTCTGACCATTGACGACCAGATGATCGCCATCGACTTCCGCACGCGTCCGCAGCGATGCGAGATCGGAGCCCGACCCAGGCTCGGAAAAGCCCTGGCACCATGGCGTTTCACCGGCGAGAATCTTCGGCAGATAGAATGCCTTCTGCGCATCCGTGCCGCGCGCGATCAAGGTCGGCCCGGCATGGCTCAACGCGACAAAGAACGAACCCAGATACGGCCCTTCCGCCAGCGCATATTCCTCAAACCAGATCAGCTGCTGAATGAGCGAGAGCCCCGCGCCGCCATATTCCTTCGGCCAGCTAATGCCTGCCCAGCCGGCCTCGAACTGCTTTTTCTGCCACGCGCGATCGAAAGCGAGCATTGCCGGGCCGTCCTCGGGCCGCTTCTCTTTCGGCGCGTTGGTGCGCAACCAATCGCGCACTTGCGCGCGGAAGCGGCGCTCGTCGGGCGTAAAGTCGAGATTCATGCCGCGGCCTCCGGGGCTGGCGCCGGCGTCTGCAGCAGGAGCCGTTGCTGGCGGCGCGAATTGCCCGCGATCTGATCGTACAAATGCGCCCGCTTCAGGAAATGGTGCGCATCGCACTCCACCGTGAAGCCGATGCCGCCATGCACCTGAATCGTCTCCTTGGCGCTGAGCAACGCGTACTGCCCGGCCAGCAGCTTCGCCGAAGTCGCCTGAAACGCTGCATCGTCGCGCTGCGTGGCGACCGCGATGGACGCAAAGTTGGTGAGCGCGCCGACAGCCTCCGCACGCAGCGCCATGTCGGCGCATTTATGCTTGATCGCCTGGAACGCGCCAATTGGCTGGCCAAACTGGTTGCGCACCTTGGCGTACTCCGTCGCCAGATCGCGCGTGGCTTCGCATACCCCCGCCAGCATGGAGGCCGCGAACAGGCGCGCCAGCGTGTGCAGGCCCGCCGACGCGGGCGCGGTCGCAAATGCAGGCGCGCCTTCCAAGCTCGCCGCTTCGATCTCGACCCCGTCAACGGCCGAATTCACAGCCGTTACATCGTTGAGGCTGCGGCGTTCGATCAACGCCGCCGCGCCATCCTCGGCGATGGCGAAGACGTACGGCGCGACGGCGCCGTCGAAGATATGAAAGCGGCCGCTCGTCGCCGCGCCGATGGTCGCCGGCCCCAGCGCATTGGCGAACGCCACGCGCACGCCGCCGCTCGCGATCTGCGCCGCGGCGTCACTTTTGCCCGCCGCCAGCGCGACGCGCGCGCCCAAGGTTTGCGCCAGCACACAAGGCGTGAGCACGCGGCGCCCAAACTCGCGGAACACCAATGCTTCTTCGACCACGCTCATGCCGACGCCGCCATCGGCCTCCGGCAGCGCCATCATGAACCAGCCCATCTCGCCCATTGCAGGCCAGAGGTCGGTGTCGCGGCGCTCCGACGCGCCCGGACGCAAGCGCGCCAGCGGCGCTTTGTCGGCCAGAAAATCGCGCACGCCATCGACGACCTGCTGCTGATCGCTGGAAAGAACGAGATCAACCATGCAAACTCTCTCTACGCCGCCATCGTCCAGCGATTGATCTCGCCATCGCGGCTCACCCGCCCGCTCAACCCCACCGGCTCGCGGGCGCCGGAGGTCAAAAGCTCAATCGCGCTTGTGTCTTCCGCCGGCACACGCCCGATCACGCGCCGGCCATCGGCCGCGCGTCCGATGACGACGCCGAACGCCGGCGCGCCGGTGCGATCGTAGATGACGGTGTAGGTCTCGATCGTCGCCGCGCCCTCATAGCTTTCGTCCAGCTCCGGCACGGCGCCGCGCGCTGCATCCGCCTCGGCCTGAAAATCATACTCGTGCGGGAAGGTCCCCGCCGGTTGAGGCCGCTTGGTGAAGAGAATGGTGTGGTTGTGCGTGGCGAAGCCGCCATTGGCGAACAGCACGCCGTTCACACCGCTCTCGCGCAATTTCTCGATCATGCTGGCTGCAGCGTGGGTCATGTAATTGCCGATCGGGCCGCCGCCGAAGGTCAGCCCGCCAAACACCGTCGCCGGCTTTTCCGCCGGCCAGCCGATCACGCGGCGCGCCATCTTCGGCACGCACGGAAAGCACGAATAGAGCTCGATATGATCGATGTCGGCGACGCCGATCTGGTTCAGCTCCAGCGCGCGCGTGAGCGAAACACGCATGCTGGCTGAGGTTGCGAAATCGGCGCGCAGCAGCGGATTGTCATCCTCGTGCGCCGCCGCGCCCTTGCCGACATAGATGATGCGCGCTTCGGGCACGCCAACCGCGCGTGCAACAGCCAGGCTCGTCACCATCACCGCCGCGCCCTGGTTCACCGCCGCATTGGCGACCATCAGCTTGTTGTAGGGAAACGCGATCGGCCGATTGTCGGCGCCTTGCTCCAGAATGTCGGCGCTCGACCGTTCCTGACGCAGCCACGCCGCTTCGTTCTCCGCCGCGACGCGCGAAAACAACGACCAGATCTGCGCCGATTCCGCCTGCCCTTGCGCCAGGCTTTGCCCGTACGAGGCGCGACCTGCGTTTTCGTAGAGCGGGTAGACGTCCGTCGGCGTCATCAGCCGATAGCGATGGCGCGTTTCGATCACGGTCGGTTTGCGCTTCGGCAACGGGCCGGTCTTCTTCACCTCTTCGCCAGCTTTCGCCGCGGCCTCTTGCGCGCGCTTGCTGGCCGTGCGCAGCGCTTCAGCACCGACGATGAGCGCCACTTGCGCTTCGCCGCGTCCGATTGCGTTGGCTGCCTGGTTGATCAGCAGGATCGGGCTATCGCCCGTCGGCATTTCGGTTTCGACCGCATGGCGCGGCGTGATCGCCAGCGCGCGCGACAACGCGTCGACCAGCTTGCCGCTATATTCTGGAAAGGAGATCTGGCTCACCACGCCCAGCCAATCGACGCGGCCCAACAGATCACCGCCTGCATCTTGCGCGGCCTTGCCGGCGGCCGCGATCATCAGCCCCAGCGAATCCAGCCCATCCGCGCCGGTCGCGGCGCGATCGTTCACCTGCCCGGCGCCAATCAGAACCGGAATGCGCTCGGCGTCTCGATCACTCATCTCTCATCCTCAATCTTGCCGGCCGCTGAAGGCAGGAACTGCACACGCCGCATCATAGTCGCGCCGCAGGCGCTGCACGAGGTCCGCAACGGCAGGCACATCGTCGATCAGCTCGACGCCTTGCCCGGCGCTCCACAGATTTTTCCACGGCTTCACGCCATCGGGCAGATGCGCGTAGCTCATCTTCTTTGGCGCCGGCGGCAGATTATCGGGATCGAGCCCGACGGCGCGCATCGACGCCTTCATCCAATTGGCCGCGACGCCGGCGATCGCTGGCGTGTACAGCAAATCATCGGCGCGCTCGGACACCAGCATGGCCTTGTATTCCGGCGCCGCGCCCGATTCCTGTGTCGCGATGAAGCGCGTGCCGAGATAGGCGAGATCCGCGCCCAGGACTTCCGCCGCCCGGATCGACGCGCCGTCCGACAACGCGCCCGCCATCACGATCGTGCCGTCGAACATCGTGCGCAGCTTCGGGACGAAGGCAAAGTGCGACACGATGCCGGAATGGCCGCCGCCGCCGGCGCCAATCGCGGTGATGCCATCGACGCCAGCGGCGATCGACTTCTCCGCATGGCGCAAATTCACCGCATCGGCATAGACCACCATGCCCACGTCATGGGCGCGGCGCGTCAGCTCGGCCGGATTGCCAAGCGCGCTGACGATGATCTCGACCCCGTAGCGCGCGCAGAGCGCGATGTTGGCGTCGAACTCGTCCGGCGGGAGGTTGGACGCCATGTTCACCGCCAGCACGCCCTTGCGCCGGCCTTCGCCTTCGGCCCGCGTGCGCGCCTCGTGGATCGACCGCAGCCAGTCTTCGAACATTTCGAGCGAGCGCGCATTCTGACGCGGCAAGCCGCCGATGATCCCCGCGAGACACGCCTCGCGCACAAGCTCGGGCGTGGAGACCAAAAACATCGGCGCGCAGAACGCTGGCAGCACCAGATTTTCGCGAAATTTCGCCGGCAAGGTCACTGGCTTTGTCCTTTCCGCGCCTCGGCGCTGGCGGCCATCAGGCCTGCCATGTCTTCATGATAATCCGGATCGGCATTGGCGCCGAACGCCGCCAACATGTCCGCTTGCCGCGCCGCGACGACATCGCGCCACTCGCCGTGTGTGAACACGTAGAACTCGCGCTTGCGCACAGCGTCGAGCGTGCGCCGTCCAACCGCGATCGGATCCATGCCTTTATCGAGCACCGCCGCGACGCCGGAATGAGCCGGCGCATCGCCGCGCTTGACGGAATTGCGCATGAAGTCCGTGCGCGTCACGCCAGGACACAGCACCGAAACACCGACAGCGCTTTCCGCCAACTCCGCGCGCAGCGTTTCCGCCACGCCAAGGGCGGCGAACTTCGAGGCATTGTAAGCGCCGGCGTACGCCGTCGGCCGCAACGCCGACATCGACGCCGTGATCACCACATGGCGCTCATCGCCTGCCGCCTTGGCGCCCGGCAACCACGCCGCCAACCCATTCAGCGCACCGAACACATTCACATCCATGGCGCGGCGAAACGAATGCAGCGGCACGCTTTCGAGCGGGCCGGCCACGCCGCCAATACCGGCATTCAAACACAACAGAGCAATCGCGCCGATCTCAGCCTCAGCGCGCTGCAACGCCGCCGGCCACGCGGCGGCGTCAGCGACATCAAATGCGAGCATGGTCGCGTCGCCGCTCAAGCTTTGCCTCGCGCGCGCCAGAGCGGCTTCATCGACATCCGCGATAGCGACGCGCAATCCCGCTTCGACGCATGCCTGCGCGAGCCCCAGGCCGATGCCGCTGGCGCCGCCCGTGATGAGCACTGCCATACCAGCTTGGAGCTGCATCAGGCAGCTCCCCAGGTCGCATCTGCCACCGCCGCCGCTTGACCGCGCACGCCGCCCAGTTCGCCCTGCGACCAGCGTAGCCGGAACGTCCAGAAATGCAGTTTGTGCTCCAACGTCATGCCGAGCGCGCCGTTGAACTGGTGCGTGTCATACATGACTTGCGCCGTGGCTTGCTGCGCGTAGAGCGCGGCGATCGCGGCGTCCGCTTCGCTGCCGCTCCACGCCGCTTTCAACCCCAGCCAATAGGCGCCGCGCGCCTTCTGCACATCAGCAGCGAGGCGATGCTGCACGGCCTGGTAGGAGCCCACCGGCTTGCCGAAAACTTTGCGATCCTTGACGTAAGCTGTGGTAAAATCGACGGCCGCCTGCATGGCCGCGGCGATTTCGAGGCCAAGCCCCAAGCGCCACAAACGGCGAAATTCGCCAAGCGCCGCCGCGCCGAGCCGCTTGCCTGCGAGCGCGTCCGGCGCCGCTTCAAGCCGCCCGATCGGATAGGCGTACATCGCCGCGACAGGCCGTGCGCCGAGCGCGCGCGCATCGAACAGCACGACGTCGTCGCCATAGTCCACCAGCACCGACTTGGCGCGATCGAGGAAACGCACGCCACGCGTCAAATCATCCGCACGCGCCAACGCCACCGGGCGCGGCGCCGCTTCGCCAAGAAGCAGTGGCGCGACCAGCGCCGAGCCGACGCTCTCCATCACGAGCGGCGAGCGCGCGCTTTCGTAGATCAGAATCGCCGCCTCGAGCGGCCCGCACCCTTCGCTCAGCGCTAGATCGAAGAAGCCGCCGCTTGCAAGCTCGCGCTCCATCGCTTCGGCATAAGCCCATTCGGCGCGCGCAACCGTCGCGCCGTCGCGCGGCGCCTCCATGTACTGCGACACAATGCGAACGATCGCGTCCTGAATGGCGCGTTGGTCATCGGTGAAGGCGAAATCCATGGCCTAGCTCGCCCGCGGGAGATTGAGATAGCGCCCAGCGATCATGTTGAGCTGCACCTCGGCCGCGCCCGCCGCGATCCCGGACGTCAGCCCGCCGGTGAAATGCGCGCGCAACATGCCGTCGCCCTCATGCGTCAGCAGGTCGGGCAAGTATGCGGAGCTCAAATTAGCGACGGCGTGATCGGCCTGAATCAGCGCAAAGCGCGCGACATAGGTGTCGGCGCTGGGCGGCAGGTCCTTGGCGCGCCCATCGATGACCAAATACGTCAACATTCGCGCCGCTTCCACCAGCGCCAGCGCGGAGGCGCAATCGGCGCGCACGATCGGATCGGCGAACAGCCCGCGTTGCTTCAATATATCGACAATGTGATCGAGCACGCGGCGCGAGTATTCGTAGCGCGCCGCGCCAATGCGCTCATAGTGCAGGATGGTGGTGACGATATCCCAGCCGCGTCCCTCCTCGCCGAGCAGGCAATCGGCCGGCACGCGCACATCAGTGAAGAACACTTCGTTGAAGTCGTGCGGCGTGTGAATGGCGGGGATCGGCTGCACCTTCAGGCCCGGCGTATCAACTGGCAAGATGAAGCAGCTGACGCCGCCCTTCCCGTGCCCGCCCACGCGCGCCAGTAAGAACATGATGTCGGCGCGCGCGGCGTAAGAGGTCCAGATTTTCGAGCCGTTGATGACGAATTCGTCGCCCTCGCGCACTGCTTGCGTGCGCATGTTGGCGAGATCGGTGCCGGCTTCCGGCTCAGAAAAGCCCTGGCACCATAGTAGCTCGCCTTCCGCGATCGGACGCAAATAACGCTGCTTCTGCGCTTCCGTGCCGAACTTCATAATCGCGGGCCCGGCCCAATTGGCGCCCAGATAGATCGACGAGCGCGGCTCGCCGCGGCTCCACATTTCTTCGCTGACGATGATGTGCTTCCAGGCGCTGGCGTCGGCGCCGCCATACGCTTCCGGCCAATGCCGCACGATCAGATTGCGCGCCGCCAGCTTCTTGTTGAAACCGCGCGCGAAGGCCATGACCTCGGGGCCGGCCGGGCCGTCATAGGCGTAGTCCCGCCACCAATTGTCCGGCAGTTCACGCTCGAGCAGGTCCACGAGTTCGGCGCGGTAAGCGTCATCGCTCTCGTCCCACGCAAAATTCACGGCCGCCTCCCTTATTAGTATACTCAATTGTCCGCCGCTTCCGGGAGCTTGGCAAGTCCATGGGCGCCGGAGCCCTCAGTCTGCAACAATGGGCTTGCCGGGCCTGCGGCTTCCGGCCTAATTTAGTGTACTAATTTACCCAGGAACGCCATGCGGCTGTCTTTCTCCAGCGACCACGAGGATTTGCGCGCGGAATTCGCGCGCGTCTTCGCGGCGGAGGCCGACCTTGCCCGCGCCCGCGCCGCGGCGTCACAGGCGCCCTACTGGGACCGCGGGCTGTGGAAGCAATTGGCCGATCTCGGCTGGCTCGGCGTGGCGACGCCGGAAGCGCACGGCGGGCTTGGCCAAAGCCCGCTTTCGCTTTGCCTCATCGCGGAGACCATCGGCGCGCACCCCGCCGCAATCCCCTTCGCCAGTTCCGTGCTCGGCTTCGCGCCCGCTCTCACCGGTAGCGCCAACAGCCTGCTTAGCGGCGCGGCGCAAGGCGAGATCGTCGGCGCATTGATCCCACTTGGCGCGTGGCATGATCTTACTCACAAAGGCCAAAAGCTCAGCGGCCACATCGCCGCCGCGCCCGACGGCCATGCGCTCACCCACGCCATGACACTCGTGGGCGGCGAGGCGCTGATGCTGATCGACCTGCGAGGCGCCGCGCGAGACAGAGTCGACTCTCTCGATCGCGTCAACATCGCCGCCAGCATCACCTGCGACGCAGCGCCCTGCGAGACGCTCGCGCGCGGGGCGGACGCTGCTCGCATCTGGCGGCGAGCGCTCGCGCACTATGCGGTTTTCCTGGCTTTTCTGCAGATTGGCGGCGCCGACGCGGCGCTGCGCCTGGCCAGCGCCCACGTGCGCCAGCGTTATGCTTTCGGACGCGCTTTGGGCTCGTTTCAGGCGGTCAAGCACAGCCTCGCCGACGTGCTCGCCGCCATCGAGATCGGCCGCTCCAACGCCTACTACGCCGCCGCCGCGCTCGATGAGCCCGACGGCGAACTCACCGCCGCCGCGGCCGCCGCGCGCGTCTCCGCCACCGCCGCGCACCGGCTGGCGGCGCGCACCTACGTTCATCTGCTCGGCGCTCTGGGCGCGACCTATGAGTCCGACGCCCACCTCCACTATCGCCGCGCACAAGCCTGGGGCGCCTGTATCGGCGCGCCGGAGGTTTGGCGCGAAGAATTTCTGCGTTACGCACTCGCTCAACGCAGCGAGGCGGCCTGATGCATCTGAGCGACACGCCTGAAGAAACCGCGTTCCGCGCCGAAGCGCGCGCCTGGATCGGCGCCAATCGCTACGACGCCCAAACCATGGAGGCGCTCGAAGGCCTGAGCAGCATGGGCGCGCCGCTGCCGCCTGAGCGCCTCTGGCAGATCGCGCGCGACTGGAACGCCAAGAAGTATGACGCCGGCTATGGCGTGCTGACCTGGCCGGTCGAGTACGGCGGCCGCGACGCGCCCAATCTCGCCGCCATTTTCGCGCAAGAAGAAGGCCCGCTTGCGCGTCTGCAGGGCTATCTCGTCATCACGCAATACATGTGCGCGGCGACGCTGATGGGTTTTGCCAGCGGGCCGCAGAAGGCGGAATTGCTGCCGCGCATCGCCCGCGCCGACGATGTCTGGTGTCAGATGTTCTCCGAGCCCGGCGCCGGCTCCGATCTCGCCGCCGTGCGCACGCGCGCCGAGCCTGCCGAAGGCGGTTGGCGCATCAATGGCCAGAAGGTGTGGACGAGCGGCGCCCACAAAGCGCAGTGGGCCACCTTGTTGGCGCGCACCGATGCGAGCGTGCCCAAGCATAAAGGCTTGACCATGTTCTTCCTGCGCATGGACGCGCCCGGCGTCCGCGTGCAGCCGATCAAGCTCATGTCGGGGCATGGCGACTTCAACGAGGTCTTCCTCGACAACGTGTTCATCCCCGATGCGCAGAGGCTGGGCGAAGTCGGTGGCGGCTGGCGCGCGGCGGTGGCGACGCTGAACAGCGAACGCATGGCGATCGGCTCCATCCTCGACGTCGATAGCGCTGCACTGCTCGATCTTGCCGTGGACGCGGGCGTCATCGGCAATGACCGCGTGCGTCAGGACGTGGCCGATTGGATGATCAAGGAGCGCGGCCTGCGCGCTTGCGTGGCGCGCCAGCTCACCGCCATCGCCGAAGGCCGCCAGCCGGGGCCGGAATCGGCGACCATCAAGCTCGTCGGCGGCGTCATGATCGAAGACATGGCGGCCTGGGCGCTCGATCTGATCGGCGAGCAAAGCTTGGCGCTGCCGCAAGGCGCGCATCCGCGCCGCACTTTCCGCAACATGTTCTATTTTGCCCCCGCCCAGCGCGCGGCGGGCGGATCGGACGAAGTCCTGAAAAATGTTCTGGCCGAACGCGTGCTCGGCCTTCCACAAGAGGATCGGCCGGACAATCGCCTGCCGTTCAATCAGGTGCCGACAGCGCCACGCGACTAAGACGACAACCAAGAACAAAGACGTAGGGAGACATCGATGGCAACGCGCGACTTTGAACGCAACGCCCCCCTGATCGGCGGCAAGTGGGTCAGCGCGACCTCGCTCGGCTCGCAGGCGCATATCAACCCCGCCACCAACAAGCCGCAGGCGGAGTTGCATGTCGGCGGCGCGCGCGAAATCGACGCGGCGGTCGCCGCCGCCGTGAAAGCGCAAGACGCCTGGGCCGACATGCCAGGCGAAACGCGCCGCGACATCCTGATGCGCTGGGCGGTTCTGGTCGAAGCCAATCAAGCCGAGTTCGTGCGCTTGGCGGCGCTTGAAAGCGGCGTGCCGTCGATGATCGGCGGCGGCGTTGGCCTCGCGCTGCAATGGTTCCGCTACTATGCCGGCTGGAGCGACAAGATCGTCGGTGACGTCGTCACCCCGATCGGCGCCAAGGGCATGAACTATACGCGCCACGAGCCTTACGGCGTCGTCGGCCTCATCATTCCGTGGAATTCGCCGATCGTCGCGTCCTCGATGAAAGTGACGCCCGCGCTCGCGGCCGGCAACAGCGTTGTGCTCAAGCCGCCGACGCTGACCCCGTTCGTGGCGCTGCGGCTGGCTGAACTCGCGCTCGAAGCCGGCGTGCCGGAGGGCGTGTTCAACGTCGTGCCCGGCGACGCCGAGGCCGGCACGGCGCTCTGCACGCACCGCGATGTCGCAAAGATCAGCTTCACCGGCGGCGGCGCGGTGGCGCGCATCGTCATGCGCAATTGCGCCGATCACCTGAAGCCGCTTGCGCTCGAACTCGGCGGCAAGTCGGCCAATTTGATCTTTGCCGACGCCGATCTCGACTCCGCCGCGCAAATGGCGGGCATCCAGGGCTGTGCTGTGCTCTCCGGCCAAGGCTGCGTGCTGCCGACGCGCGCCTATGTGCATGAAAGCATCGCTGATGGGTTCGCCGCGCGCGTAAAGGCAGTGGTGGAAAGCTTCAGCGTCGGCGATCCGCTCGACCCGACAAAATTCGTCGGCCCTGTCATTTCCAAGGCCGCGGCCGACCGCATCCTGGGCATCATCGATCGCGCCAAGCAGGAAGGCGGCGAAGTGATCTCCGGCGGCGGCAAATTGGGCGGCGCGCTCGCAGACGGCAATTTCATCTCGCCGACCGTCATCAAAACGCGCCACGACAGCGACCTGGCCCGCAACGAAGTGTTCGGCCCGGTGCTGGCGATCACGACGTTCAAGGACGACGACGAGGTGCTCACCAAGGCCAATGACAGCATTTACGGGCTCGGCGCTTACGTTCACACCAAGGACCTCACGCGCGCCCATCGCTTCGCCGCCAAGCTCAAGGCCGGCGCGATCTCGGTGAACAGCGGCGTGCCGATGGCGCCCAACACGCCGTTTGGCGGCTATCTGCAATCAGGCTTCGGGCGTGAAGGCGGCAAAGCCGGGCTCGACGAATTCCTGCAGCTCAAGAACGTCTTCATCCCCTACTGAGGCGCCTCCATGTTCGATCTTCTCAAGAGCGTCCGCGTCATCGAATGCGCCGTCCTCTTCAATGGCGACGCTGTCGGCATGCATCTCGGCGATCTCGGCGCCGACGTGATCAAGCTCGAAGGGCCGGGCCGCGGCGACTATTTGCGTGACTTCCTCGGCCAGCTCGCGCCGCACGTCAGCCCGCCGCACGCGCAGGTGAACAAGAACAAACGCTCGATCGAACTCGATACGCGCGACGCCGAAGGGCTGCAGGTGTTCTTCGAGCTCTTGAAGACGTCCGACATCTTCATCGACGGCCTGCGGCCGGGCGCCTGCGACGCCATGGGCATTGGCTACGAAAAGCTGCGCGCGGTGAAGCCGGACATCATCTACATCCAGCACACCGGCTACGGCGCCGAAGGCCCGTACGCCACGATTCCCACGCACGGCCAGCAAATGAACGCGCTGGTCGGCGGCATGCCGTGCGAACTGGGGCCCGACGGCTTCACGCGCTTCGTGCGCGGCAAGCAATTCATGGGCGGCACCGAGACTTGCGGCCCCGGCCCTTCGGTTGGCGCACCGATGGCCGCGCTCGCCGCGGTCGCTGCGCTCGTGCGCCGCAACGCCACCGGCGAAGGCGCCTATATCGATGTCGCGGCCTCCGATGCGGTACTGGCGACCAGCTGGATCGGCGGCACGTTCATGCTCAACAAGCACCGGCTCGTCAGCCGTATCGGCCTTGCCGATGAAACCGCCGCCGATGAAGTCGGCGCCGGCTCGGCGCGCTATCAGCTCTACCCCACCAAGGACGATCGCTTCGTCCTCTTCTGCGCCATCGAGCCAAAGTTCTGGAAGAATTTCTGCCGCGCCGTTGGCCGCGAAGATCTGATCGCCACCATCAACGCCAACGCGCCGGTCGATTTCGGCCACGCCGAAACCGATCTTCGCCGCCAACTGACCGATATCTTCCGCCAGCGCACGCAAGCGGAATGGACGCAGATCGCCGCCGACCATGACATCGCCATGGGGCCCGCTCACAAGCTCGAAGACGTCGCCAGCGATCCGCATCTGGCGCAACGCGGCGTCGTCGTCGAAGACGATCACCCGACCGCAGGCAAGATCGGCTATCTGGGCTTTCCCGCCATTGTCTCCGGCCAGCGCTACGGCCGCGTGAAGCCGGCGCCGGCTCTGGGCGAGCACACCACCGAAGTGCTCGACGCACTTGGCATAAGTCCGGAAACGCAAACCAAGCTGCGCGAACGCAGCGTCATCGGAAAGGCGTGAGCCGCATGTCGCTTCCCGATCTGCCCGATTGCCTGCGCTACGAGATCGACGCCGATGGCGTCGCGCTCATCACCCTGAACCGTCCGGAAGAGGGCAACGCCTTCACCCAGGAGATGCACCAGGCGCTGCGCCGCGTCTGGCGCGACGTCGATGACAATCCAGCCGTGAAGGTGGCGATCGTCACCGGCGCGGGCGAAAGGCATTTCTGCACCGGCGCGTCGGTCGCCGGTTTGAAAGCCGGCGAAGACGGCCTCAAGCACGGCACGCATCACGAGATCAATCATATCTCGTCACACCAGAACCAAGTCTGGAAGCCGGTGATTTGCTGCATTAACGGCCTCGTCAATGGCGGCGGCTTTCACCTCGTGGTCGACGCCGACATCGTCGTCTCGTCCGCCAATGCGCAATTCATGGACACCCACACCACGCTCGGCCAAGTCGGCGCGCTGGAAAATATGGGCATCGCCATGCGCTCGACGCTGGGCACGGCGCTGCTGCTGACGTTGGCGGGGCGCGGCTATCGCATGTCCGCCGAGCGCGCCTATCAGGTCGGCCTCATCGACATTCTGGAGCCGACGCCGGCGGAAGCGCTCGCGAAAGCAAAGGAGCTGGCGCTGATCATCGCCGGCAATTCACCCAACGCGCTGCGGCTCTCCAAGCAGGCCATCTGGGGGTTGACCGAACAAGGCTACAGCCACGCGCTCGAACGCGGCTGGCAATTGCTGCAGCTGCAATGGAGCCATCCCGATTTCGAGGAAGGCCCGCAAGCCTTCACCGAGAAACGCAAGCCGGCCTGGAACCCCAGCCGCAACGCTCGACGCTAACAACGGAAGACCAACATGCCCGGATTGCTCGAAGGAAAAGTCGCGATCATCACCGGCGCCGGCGGCGGCCTGGGACGCGAATACGCGTTGTTGTTCGCGAAAGAAGGCGCGCGCGTCGTGGTCAACGATTATGGCGGCGCCGCCGACGGCAAGGGCGCGGGTTCGCCCGCCGCGCAGAAAGTGGTGGATGAAATCGTCGCCAGCGGCGGCCAAGCCGTCGCCAACGGCGCCGATGTCGGCTCGGTCGAAGCCGGCGCAACGCTGCTGAAAAGCGCGCTCGACGCCTTCGGCCGCGTCGACATCCTGGTCAACAATGCCGGCATCCTGCGCGACAAGAGCTTCGTCAAAACCGAAGAGGAAGATTGGGACGCCGTGCTGCGCGTGCATTTGAAAGGCACGTATGCGGTCACGCGCCCCGTCTTCACCTGGATGAAAGACAACGGCCAGGGCGGCGTCATCGTCAACACATCTTCCGCCTCCGGCCTCATCGGCAATTTCGGGCAAAGCAATTACGGCGCGGCGAAGGCCGGCATCTGGGGCCTGAGCAATGTGCTCGCAATCGAAGGCGCCAAGTTCGGCATTCGGGTCTGGACGCTCGCGCCCACCGCCACCACGCGCCTCACCGAAGGCCTGCTGCCGGACTCGGTGAAAGAGAAATGGCGCCCGCATCGCCTAGCGCCGGCGGTGCTCTATATGGTCAGCGACGCGTCCAAGCCGCTCACTGGGCGCACGCTTTCGGTCTCCGGCTCAAAAATTCAAGAACTGCGCCTCGTCGCCGGCCCCGGCTACTGGCCGGGCGACGAAACGCCAACCGTCGATGACATCGTCGCCAATTTCGACAAAATCTTTCTGCCGCCGACCGATCCGATCGGCTTCGAATGAGCCGCGTCTCCGCTCTCGCGCCGACCATCGCCATTCTCATGTTGGCCGAGAGCGTGAGCGCGCTTGAAGTCACCATGATCTACGCGGCGCTGCCGAAAATGTCGGCGCTGTTCGACGATCCGAGCATGGCGGGCTGGCTGTTGACCGGCTTCATGCTGGCATCGGCGGCGAGCGCTGCGATCTGCGGACGGCTGGGCGACATGTACGGCCGCCGCCGCGTATTGATGTGGGTGCTGGCGGCGGCGACACTCGGTTCGGTCGTCAGCGCGGTGAGCGCCGATCCGCTCTGGATCATCGCCGGGCGCACCATTCAAGGCGTGTCGGGCGCCATTCTGCCGCTCTGTTACGGGCTTGCGCGCGAGCGGCTGGCCCCGACCAGCGTCGGTCTTGGCGTCGGTTTCGTCGGCGGCACCGCGACGATCTGCGCCGGCGCGGGCCTCATCCTCGGCGGCATCATCACCGACTATGCCGACTGGCGGTTGATCTTCCAGATTTGCGCCGTGCTCGGCGTGCTCGCCATCATCGCCGTCAGCCTGCTGAAGGACGACGAGAAGCGCGCCCATGTCGCCTCCAACGATCTGCTCGGCGGCCTCTTGTTTGTGCCCGCCGTGTTCGCGGCGCTGCTGGCGATCACCTATGCCAGCCGCTGGGGCTGGAGCGATCCGCGCATTCTCGGCCTCACCGCCGCCGGGGTCCTGCTGCTCGGCGCCTGGGTCTGGCGCGAACTGAGCGTGGCTTCGCCGCTGATCGATGTGCGCTTGTTCGCCACGCCCGCGATTGGCCTCGGCAATCTCATTTTCGCGGCGCTCGGCGTGGGCGTGATGCAAGCGGGCTTTCTCGTCTCCGTGTTCGGCCAACAGGACCTCGCCACCGGCGCCGGCCTGGGCCTAAGCGCCACCATTGTCGGCTTTCTGCTTTTGCCCTCGAACGCCATTGGCGCGATCACATCGCCATTCGTGTCGAAGCTTACCGATCGCATCGGCGCGCGCGGCGCCATCATGATCGGCGCCGCTATCATGAGCGCGTCCTATCTCGTGCTCGCCTCCTTCAACACCAGCGTCCCCATCGTCGTATTGATGCTGACCATCCAGGGCGTCGGCCTTTCGCTGATCTATATCTCCGTGCCCATCGCCGTGATTGGCGCAGCGCCCGCCGATCGCACCAGCGAAGCTACTGGACTTCTCTCCGTCACCCGCGCCGCCGCCATGGGCATCGGCGCGCAAATCATCGCAACCTTGCTGTTTGCAGGCGGCGGCCACGATCAGGCGCCCAGCGCCGACGACTATCAGCGCACGTTCCTCTACGTCGCAGCTAGCGTCGCCTGCGTGATCCTGGCGGCGATGCTGTTGCCGCGGATGGCGGGGCGCAAGGAGACACACACGTGCGACAGCAAGCCTTCGCCACACCGGACGGCCTGAAACTCGCCGTCGATATCGACGGCCCGGAGAGCGGCCGCCCCGTCGTGTTGCTGCACGGCGGCGGACAGACGCGCGGCAGCTGGAAGAACGGCATGATCGCGCTCGTCGCGCGCGGCTATCGCGTGTTCGCCGTCGATGCGCGCGGCCACGGCGAAAGCGAGTGGGACGCCAATGGCGATTACAGCCTCACGGCGCAAATCCGCGATCTCTGCGGTCTGTTGAAGCAATTGCCGCCGCGCCCGGCGCTTGTCGGGGCGTCGATGGGCGGGGTCACGGCGCTCGGCGCGTTGGGCGAAAGCCATCCGCCCGACGCGCGCGCGCTCGTGCTCGTCGACGTCACCCCGAAGATCGACCCAGCCGGCGCGCAGCGCATCGGCGACTTCATGCGCGCCAATCCCGACGGCTTCGCGACATTGGAAGAGGTCGCCGACGCCGTCTCGCGCTACAATCCCCATCGTCCGCGCCCAAAAGACGTGTCCGGCCTGCGCCGCAATCTGCGCGAGGTGAACGGACGCTTCTTCTGGCACTGGGATCCGGCCTTCCTCGGTCAGCGCCGGCTTGAGCCTGACACCTACCGCGCGCAGCTCGAAGCCGCCGCGCGCAGGGTGAAGGTCCCGACGCTGCTGGTGCGCGGCGCGCAAAGCGAAATCGTCGGCGATGCGGAGGTGAGACACTTCCTCGACTTGATGCCCAATGCCGAATTCGTCGATGTCGCTGGCGCCGGCCATATGGTCGCCGGCGATCGCAACGACGCCTTCAACGCCGCCATCCTCGATTTCCTTGCGCGCGTGGATGGCTAAAGCCCCAGGCCAACGGGCGATCAGCTACAGCTACTTTGCCTAGAACTGGCTCACAGCTTCAACGGGCAGCGGGTAGAATCTGTGACGTGGAGTTTGCCCTGCCTGACGGCGACGGCTAACGGCATTCTGTGTCGGTCGAACTGTGAGGCGACTGGCGTCATAAATCCCGGAGGAGCTAATAGCGGCCGCTAGCCAGACCCAACGCCAGGCCGAGAAACTCTGGAAGCGTATGTGGTCGATTGCCCCGCTGCCCAACTGGAAGATGAGGGAACTCGCGTGCACTGGATTCTGAAGTTCTTTCTAACAGTGGCCGTCGTGGTGACCGTTGGCCTATTGAGATCGCGGATCAATTTTGGTGGCGACATATTGTTGGAAAGTATCTTCGATTTTGTGATATCGACGGCAGGCGTGGTAAGTTGCTTGGCAATCTGGCGAAGCTTGATCCGGCGCCACCTTAAGTGACCTGGTGCAAATTCTGACAGCGCCAGCTCTGCATCTCTTCGATTGCGCGATTGAACTTCCCAATCGCGAATGAAGGCTGACACACGCTCGCTTACGATGCTGATGCCCCCCGCGCTTTATCCAGCGGGGACTAGACTGCGGTCGTCATTCAAGGCGCAACGCGTTAAGAGCAGAACAGGCACGTCTGGGATGCTGAGGCACAAATGCGAAGGCAAAGTTGGTCTTTTTGGTTGTCGTTTGCGCTCAATGTGGGGATCGTCATTCTCGGCGGCATGGGCCTTTGGTACTTCTTGTCGGGAGGGAGGTTGGAGTAGCGTGCCATGCTGCCTGGTTCACCGACCCCGCGTGCTCGTGGCATAAATGGGCCGGCGCCTCGATGGGCGCGCCGAGGGCCCGGCATCGACGTCGGAATCCGGCAATAACAGTGGGCGAAACGCGGGCCCGCCATGTCCATGATCTGGCCATTGATAGAATCAGCCAAGATGCTGGTTTTGCAGGGCATCAACATCGGCACGATCGATCGTGGGGTCGGTGCTGGGCCTCGCGTTCTGCTTGATCATGTCGCAGCTGCAGCGGCGCTTCTTGCGCGAGCCAAAGGCGGACGCACCGTCGCCCACCTGAGGGTCTTAACAGCGTCAATGGACCCCGGCTCTCTGCGGTCGGCCGGGGAACGGGTGAGATCTATCCCCGCTTTTTTTGCGGTAAGTCTTTGAAAATGCGCGATACGCGCAAAATCAATCCGACAGGTTTGGCGCCGCTTTATACTGGAGCCCATGTCAAACGCCCCGCCCCTCATTACACACGACCGCATCGAGGCCTTCACCGCCTCGATGCTGCGCGTCGTGTGCTGGCTGATGGGAGCGATCGTGCGCATCGGCGGCGACGGGGGCAGCGCACGGCTGCGCACCTGGCTGACCTGCTGCGAACGCGCGGTTGAGCGCTTGCTGTTTCTGAAAGCGGCGGCGCGCTTCGGAACGCCGCAACGACGCACGCTGCGCCCGCGCGTGACGCCGCCCGGTTTCCGCCGCGCCGCACCCAATCCGCGCCGCTTCTATCGCAGCGCGCGCATTCGTGCGCCGAAGGCCAGCGCGCTGGCGCGCGTAGCAGCTCTGATCGCGGCGCTGGCGCGGCCTGAGCGCGCGATCGACCATTTCTACAAGCAACTCTGCCACGGCCTGCGCGGACCTGGCCTTGTGTTGGCGGCGCCGTTTGCCGCGCCCGTTTGCAGGCGTCTCACTGCAACCGCCCCGACATCCGACACCTCATGAAGACCCGCGCATCGCGCCATCATTTTTCACCGACGGCTTGAGCCAAGCCGCGCGGTCGCCTGCGCATGCCGAGCGCTCAGATCGAAACCACTGAGCCGCCATCGACGCGATAATTGGCGCCGGTGATAAACGAGGCCGCGTCGGACGCCAGAAACGCAATCACAGCAGCCACCTCATGCGGCGCGCCAGCTCGGCCCAAGACCAGCCCCGGCTTGAAGCGCTTCAAGAACGCGGCCTCCGCTTCATCGATGCTCACGCCGAGACGTTGCGCATCGGCGGCAAAGCCTGCCTCCACGCCTTCGGTTCGGATCAAGCCCGGCGAGACGGCGTTCACCAGAATGCCGTCGCGCGCATAGGCTTTCGATAGCGACTTGGTCAGATTGAGCTGCGCGGCCTTGGCGGCGTTGTAGTGCGGGAAAATGCGCTCCGGCTGCATCGCCACCTCCGAGCACACATTGATGACGCGCCCAGCGCGGTGCTGGCGCAGATGCGGTAACGCGGCGCGAACCAAGCGCACGACAGAGAGCACATTGTCTTCGAAGCACTGCAGATAGTCTTCGTCGCTCAGATCTTCGAAACCGCCGCCGCCGCGCATGCCGCCGGCATTGTTCACCAGAATGTGCAGCGCGCCGAAGGTCTGAACCGCCGCATCGACAAGCTGTTCGCCAGCAGCGGCATCGGCGACATCGAGGGCGCATCCCGTCGCCTCGGCGCCCAAGCCGCGCACGGCTGCCAGCGTGTCTTGCACGCCGGCCTCCCCGCGCGCGGCGATCACCAGCTTGCACCCATGCGTCGCCAAAAGTTCGCAGGCCGCACGGCCGATGCCGCGGCTGGCGCCGGTGACGATCGCGACTTTGCCGCGCAAGTCCTGCATCTCAGACCGCGTGCGCTTTCAGGTCCTCGGCGATGAATTCAGCGCCGCGTTCCGCGATCATGATGGTCGGCGCATTGGTGTTGCCTGACGTGATGTTCGGCATCGCCGAGGCGTCGATCACGCGCAAACGCTGCACGCCACGCACGCGTAACCGCTCATCGAGCACCGCATCGGCGCCGCTGCCCATGCGGCACGAACTGGTCGGATGATAGCCGATGCCCGCCGTCGCGCGCAGGTGTTCTTCCCATTGTGCGTCGGTCTCCGGCACGGGCGACGGCATGTTCTCGCCAACGACGTGGCTCTTCAACGCCGGCGACTCGTAGATGCGCGCGATCAAGCGCCCGAGCGCTGTCAGCCGCACCACATCGTCAGGATCGCCAAGCAGCCGATGGTCGATCACAGGCGGCGTGCGCGGATCAGCCGACCGCAACATGATGCGTCCGCGACTCTTCGGGCGCGCGACATTGCCGGCAATGGTGATGCCAGGCTGGGGATGCATGCCCGGCTTGCCGCCGGCAAAACTGATCGCCAGCGGCATCAGCGAGACAGAAAGATCGGGATGTTCCAAATCAGGCCGCGACTTCGCCGCCGCCATCGCCTGCACTGCGGCCGAAGTCATCGGCCCCCGCTTGGCGATGAGATAGTTGAGCATGTTGCGCGCGAGAACGAGCGGGCCGAACGGGCTGTTATAGGTGGGGATGTCGACGAGCTTCGAAATCGAGGTGGCGCTGTGCTCCTGCACATTGCGCCCGACGGCATCGATCTCGGCTACCACCTCAATGCCGTGCGCGCGGATCGCATCGCCCGGCCCGATGCCCGACCGCAGCAGCACGGCGGGCGTTCCGATTGTGCCGGCGCTGACGATCACTTGCCCCGACGCACGAAACTCCCTCGGCTCGTCGCCGACAAGCACACGCACGCCAACCGCGCGGCCCTCCTCGACAATGACGCGATCGACCACGCAATCGGTGAGCACTTGCAGGTTGGGCCGCTGGCGGGCGTGTTCGAGAAATGCGCGCGCCGTGCTGGCCCGTTGACCGCCGCCCGTGGTGGAGAGAATCGGATACGCGCCTTCGATCGATCCGCTGCAATAATCGTCGTTGCGCGGCAGCCCGGCTTGCATGCACGCCTCGACAAAGATCGAGGTGATTGGATGGCGCGTGCGGCCGGCGGAAACCGCAAGACGCCCCATCGCGCCGTGACTTTGGTTCGGTTCGCCTTCGAAAGCTTCCGACTTCAGGAAGTAGGGAAACACCTCGTCGAACGACCAGCCGCGCGCACCGGCCGCCACCCAATCGGCATAATCGTTTCGCTGTCCGCGAAAATAGACCATGCCGTTGATGGCGCTTGAGCCGCCCAGCATGCGCCCGCCGGACCACATCATCTGGCGCCCGCCAAGCGAGGGATCGGGCTCGGTCATGTAGCGCCAGTCGGCCTTGGCGTTGCCCATCAGGCTGAACGTGCCCGCCGGCATATCGACCAGGAACCCGCCCCCAACAGGGCCGGCTTCTAGCAGGAGCACGCGTAAGCTAGGGTTCTCGGTGAGTCTCGACGCGAGGACACAACCGGCGCTGCCCGCGCCAGCGATAATAATGTCGAACATAACGCTCCCTACCGCGGCGCTTTCAGGCGCTTATTCCGGCCCGGCTTCTGCTTTTAGGCGCAGCGCGCTTGGCCGGGCGCGCGAATTTAGTATACTCAATAGAACGCTGTCCAGCGATCCACCCGCCGGCGGCGTTCGAAACCGCGGGCATGCGCCCGCTGGGCTGGCGGCAATGGTATGAAGACCGACACCACATTACGCCGCGCAGAGCCCGGCGCTCCGGCGTTCGGCCTGCAGACCTCGGTGCGCAAGCAAAAGCTCTGCGAGCACGTCGCCAAAAGCATCATCTCCGACATCGCCGAGAGCGGCTGGCGCCCAGGCGAGGTGCTCGGCACTGAGGTCGAATTGCTGCAGCGCTACGGCGTCTCGCGCGCGACCTTCCGCGAAGCCGTGCGGCAAGTGGAGCTGCACGGCGCCGCCTCGATGCGCCGCGGCGCCGGCGGCGGCCTCATCGTCAACGCCCCGCCCCGCAACGCCGCGGTGCGCGCGATCATGACGTTTTTCGAGCTTACCCGCGTCAGCTTCGGCGAACAGCAGGAAGTCCGCGAGCAACTTGAAATCACCGCCGCGCGGCTGGCCAGCGACCGGCTCACAAAGGCAAGCGCGACCGCGCTGCGCTCGGCGGTCACCGAACTGGAAGCCACGCCGGAATCGCAATTCGAGGACAATATCGCGCGCAATATGGGCGTGCGCGTGGCGGTCGCGGAAGCGACGCAAAACCCGGCCATGCCGCTCTTCATCGAAGCGTTGAACGGCGTGCTGCGCGATATTCTGGGCGTGCTGCGCTTCGATGAAGCGCGTTTCATTCGCGACCGCGAACTCTCCGGCCGCTACAAGCAAGTGTTGGTCTCCGCCATTCTGGCCAAGGACGCTGATCGCGCCGAAGCGCTGGTGCGTCAGGACATTCAGCGCAGGTTGCTCGACATGTCGTCGGGGCTGAAACGCCCGACCGTGTCGCACGAAGCCGACCGCAAGAGCAGCCGCATCCCGAGCTGGTGGCAAGCAAGCGGCGCGCCGTTGAAGCTCAGCGAACGCACGGCTTTCGCCATTGTCGACGACATCGAGCGCGCGGGCTGGAAAGAAGTCGAAAGCCTCGGCAACGAAACGGCCCTGCAGGAACGTTACAGTGTCAGCCGCGCGGTGTTGCGCGAAGCGGTGCGGCAATTGGAATTGCACGGCATCGTCAATATTCGCAGCGGCATGAAGGGCGGCCTCTATATCGGCCGCGTCGATTCCACCTACACCGAAGAAGTGGTCTGCACCTATTTGCGCTCGACGCGCATCGCCATGATCCATCTCTGGGAAACAGAATCCGTGCTCGCCACCTTCGCCACCGAGCGCGTGGCCGAACGCGCCAAGGACGACGACAAGAAAGTGTTCAAGGCGCACCTTGCGCGCGTCGAGAAAGCCACCACGTCGGACTACATCAGCGCATCGACGGCGCTGCACGCGGAAATCGCCGATCGCACCGGAAACCGCGTGCTTTCGCTATTTTATCGCCTGTTGCTGCGCTACGGCCTCGACACCATGCCGCGCGTGAAGGCCGCCGACCTGCCCTGGCTTACGCGCATGCACGTGCGCCTCATCGACGCCATCTGCGCCAATGACAGTGCAGAGGCGCGCCGATTGATGACGCGCCTCTTCACTCAATCGCGAGCCTGGGTCTCCGGCAAATAACTATTCGGCGGCCTTGATCGTGTTGCTCTGCGGGAAGAGCCGCAGGATGTCGCGCGCGCGCACCGTGCCTTCATGCTCGGCCGGCGGCTTGCCGCCCTTGGACAGCGGCGTCAGATCGACGTGACCCGCCTGCGCGCGCATGGCGGCGACATTGCACTTGTCGCGACCAAGGCGCTCAACCGCATCCCAACGATAAACGCGAGCGGCGTTCTGGTGGGAAATTTTGTCGATATCGACTTGCCCAATCGCGCCGTTCTCGAACTCGCCTGACCACAATTGTTCGGGCGTGTTCGGCCAGGTGATGTCGGCGTGCGGATAATCGTTTTCGAACGTGATCGTGTCCACGCCGATGCGGTTGCGCATCGCGACGCCGACCTCATCTTGGATAAAGCAGGAGATGAAGTGCTCGCGATAGATGTCGGTCGGCCGCTTGCCATGCCAATTATGGCGCATCCAGGGGCCGTGATTTTTGTAGACGAGCTCGGCGCGCTCCAACGTGTACGGCAGCCAGCCGATGCCGCCTTCGGAGAGGATCACTTTCAGGTCGGGATAGTCATGGATGAATTCCGACCAAAGCCATTCGGCGAACACCGCCATCGACGCGAGGCCGACTTTGGTGAGGAATGAGCCCATCGGCGAGTCGAGCGAGAGGTGCTCGGACCCGGTTGAATCCGCCGCGGTGATGTGAATCGAAATTGGAATCTGCTCGTCGTTGCAGGCTTTCCAGAGCGGGCGCCAATACTCGTCATGAATATTCGGCATGCCGAACTGATGCGGCAAGGACGGCATCGAAATCGTACGCGCGCCCTTACGCGCGCAACGCTTCAACTCGTCGACCGCCGCCTTGATATCATACAGCGGCAGGCTGACCATCGGGATCAGGCGATCCTTGTCGGTCGCGCACAATTCATCGATGTGCCAATCGTTGTAGGCTTGGATGATCGCCGTGGCCGATGGCTTGTCGGGGCTGGTGAGAAACATTTCCAGCGCAAAGCCGGGAAAGGTCGGGAAGTTCACGCCGGCGAACACGCCGTTGACGCTCATGTCGTCGAGACGCGCCTTGGGATCGTAACAGCCCTTGCGGATTTGGTCGTAGCGATTGGGCTCGAAGCCCAATTCCTCGCGCGGGCGGCCGGCGACGGCGTTGAGTGCGAAATTGACGCACGGCTTGCCTTCATATTCCCAGACGAAGCCATCGTCCTTTTCCACGCACTTGGGCGCCTTGTCTTTCCATTGCGCGCCCAGATGCTGAGCGAAAATATCCGGGCCTTCAACGATGTGATCGTCGACGCTGAAGATCACCATGTCTTCTTTGCGCATCGGGAACCTCCCTAGGTTTTATTTAGTATACTATTTCAAAAATCCCCGATCAAGACCCCACGATCATAGGTTCGCCGGTGGCGCCCGCCGGAATCATCACTTTCACGCCATCGACGCGCACCGCGTAGCCTTCCTCGGCGCTGACGGCGGTCGGTTTAACGCCGCCATTGCGCTTCAGCCATTGGCCCACCCGCCAGGCCAGAAAGGCGCTCGACCCGTGCGTGTAGGGCGGCTCGGCGGCCTCTTCGGCGTCGTAGCCCTCGAGCGCAAAGCGCGTCAGATCTCTCATGTCATTCTCCGGTGAAGACCGGCCGCTCCTTCTTTCCGAACACGCGGATGGCGGCGACGTTGTCCTTGGTGCGCGATGTGCGCGCGACGGCTCTGATCTCGGCTTCAAGCATGGTGTCGATGTCGCGTGTCGCGCCGTCCTTGATCAAACGCTTGATTTCGGAGATCGCGATGGTGGGTCCATTGGCGAAGCTCTCGGCCACTTCGCGCGCCTTTTGTGCGAATTGATCGGCGGGTGCCACTTCGCTCACGAGGCCCCATTCCAGCGCCGTCGCGGCTGGCACGCGTTCGCCGCGCAAAAGCATACGCCGCGCGCGTTGCACGCCGATGATGCGCGGCAGTGTCCAGGTCAAACCGGAATCGGAGGCAGACGCCAAACCTACGAATGGCGTGGAGAAAAACGCCGCATCCGAACAGACAACATAGTCCGCCGCAAGCGCAAGGCCGAGGCCGAAGCCGATGCATGGCCCGTTGACGCCGGCGACGACGGGAATCTCCACCGCCTGCAAGCGTCGCAGCGCCGGATGATAAGTTGTCTCCACGCTCGCAAGCGCGGGAACACTGCCTTTACCGCCTGCTACGGCCTTGGCGCTGCCGGCGAGATTGGCGCCGGCGCAAAAGCCCGAACCGGCGCCGGTTATATAAATGCAGCGCACACGCCGGCGCGGCTTCGCCGCTTCCTGCAGCGCCTCCGCGATAGCGCTCGCCATCTCAGGGGTCACAGCGTTGCGGCGATCGGGATCGTTCAAAAGCAGCGTCGCCAGCGCCCCTTCGAACGTGATCTGGACGCCTTCAAAATCCACGGTTTCCGCGGTCGGCGCCGCGCCTTCGGCGGTCATCGTGTTCCTCCATTCTTCGGACTTGCACTTGGAACTAGTATCCTGTTTATGTCAATTATCGCTGCGGTGTGCGTTTCCTCCCAAACTTCCGCAGGTCTCAACTAACGGGTCCGCGCTCTCGGGGCGCGGACCCGCCATTTGTGGAAGCGCATGCATGACGGCAACTCCGGCTGACTATTACGACAAGCCCGCGCGCCGCTGGTACGCGCTCGCCATCCTGGTGCTGATTTATTCGTGCCACTATCTCGACCGCAGCGTCGTCGGCGTGCTGGTGGAGCCGATCAAGGCCGAGTTCGCGCTTTCCGATAGCCAGATCGGTCTGCTCACCGGGCTTGTTTATGGCGCCGCTTTCGCCGCCGCGGGCATTCCGCTCGGCATGCTGATCGACAAGCTCAACCGGCGCAATCTTCTGTGCATCATTCTGGTTCTCTGGAGCGGACTGACTGCGCTTTCAGGGCGGGCGCAGAACTTCACGCAACTGCTGATCGCGCGCGTCGGCGTGGGGGCCACGGAATCGGGCGGCTCGCCTGCATCGATGTCGATGATCTCCGACATCTTCCCGCCCAACCAACGCGCGACGGCGGTCGGCTTCTTCTTTGTGAGCTCCGCGCTCGGCATGCTGTTGTCGAACATGGGCGGCGGCTGGGTAGCCGAGCATTGGGGCTGGCGCACAGCCTTCTTCGTCGCCGGCGTCCCCGGGATCATTCTGGCGATCGTCTTGTTTCTCACCGTGCGCGAACCACCGCGGCGCACTGCGAAGAGCGATGCGGGCAGCGGCCTCCTGGCCACATTCGCCTTCATCGGTCGCGACCCTGCGCTGCGCACCTTGCTGCCTGGCATGGTGTTGTGGGCGTTCTGCGCCTCGTCAGCGGCGGCGTTCACGGTCGCGTTTCTGCAGCGCTCGCACGGCCTGAGCATTGCCGAGGCCGGCGCCGTCGCGGCGATCACCATGGGCGTCTTCAGCGCGCTCGGCGCGGTGACGGGCGGCTTCCTCTCCGACCGCATGGCGCAAAAAGGCATTCATCGCGCGCTCTGGTTTCTCACGCTTTCGACCGTCGCCACCGCCATCACCGCGCTCGCGGCCATCACCGTGCCGGATCTGCTGCTTTGCATCGTGCTTTCGGCGATTTGGCATTTCATCGCCGGCTTTTATTTCGGCCCGAGCTACGGCCTCGCCATCTCGATTGCGCCGCCGCAGATGCGCGGCACCTCGATTTCGATCCTGCAGGTCGGCGCCAATCTGCTTGGTTACGGCTTCGGGCCATATTTCACCGGCATTCTCTCCGATCTCTATTCCGGCCCGGATTCGCTGCGCTATTCGCTGGCGACGGTGATCTCGCTGTATTTCGTGGTGGCGATCCTGTTCGGCTTCGCCGCCCACAGCGTGCAGAAAAACCCGGGCGCAACGCAGGTGACCTGACCGCATGCAAGAGCCCGTCGACACCGCAACCCGCATCGCGCTGCGCGTCGGCGCCGAGGCGCTGTTGAGCGCAAGCGACGATGCACTGCATCCCCCGCAGAGTGAGGCGTGGTGGGAGCACGAGACATTCTGGTTCTGGTTTTACGAGCCGACACGCAAACTGGGCGGCTGGATTTATCATTATGTGCGGCCCAACATCGGCGTCAGCGGCGGCGGCGTGTTTCTGTTCGACGGCTCAAGCTGGAGCCACTTGGAGGCGCCCTATTATCTCAACTACAGCAATATGCCGGCGCCGACGGCGAGCGCGAGCAGCTTAAAGTTCGCCAATAGCTTCACGCTCGAAACGCTGGCGCCGCTCAGCCATTATCGACTCACTTATAAGGATCGCGATACGCTGACGCTCGCGCTTGACTGGCGCGCCATCATGGCGCCGTGGGCCGATCAGCGCGGCGCGCCGCCCGCACTTTGGCACTTCGATCAGTTTGGCCGCGTCACCGGCGAACTCGTTCTGCACGGTGAACGCATCGCCATCGACTGCCTCGCCATGCGCGATCGATCCTGGAATCATTTGCGGCCCGAACCTTGGAAGGAAGGCTGGGGCGGCGGCACATACGCCACCGCCGCCGCCTCGCCGCAGCACGCCTTCTACGGCGCTGGCGCGGGCGGCTTCGTAGTGCTCGACGGCGTGCAGGCGCCGCTGGTGACGGGTCAGATGAAGCGCACGCGCGACGCGCAGCATGGCTTCATGCGCGAGATCGAGATCGAGGCGAAAGACACGCTTGGCCGCTCGCTCATGGTGCGCGGCGAATCCGTCAGCCGGCTGGCGATGCCGATTTCCGGATGCCAGGGCGTCTGCTGGACGAGCCTCGTGCGCTACACGATCAACGGCGTCGAAGCTTGGGGCGACGATCAAGACGCGTGGCCGCTGCAGAATTGGGCCGCGATGCGGCGCAGACAAGCCGGGCTGACCGATGTTCGCGCCGCACGCGCGCCGGCGACGGACGAGATCGCGTGAGCATTGCCGATCTATCGGCCGAGCGGCGCGCATGGATCGAACACACCGTCGCCGCACAGGTGACGCAAGCCCGCCGATTGTTCGGCGGCGGATCGCGCGAAACCTATCTCGTCGATGCACAGCAAAGCGACGCGGCGTTTCCGCTTGTGCTGCGCGCCGAAAGCGGGGCTGGAGCGCACGCGGGCACCAGCTTCTCGTTGGCCCGAGAGTACGAAGTTTACAGCGCGCTCGCACACACCGACGTGCCGACGCCGCACGCTTACGGCCTCTCCGCCAATGGCGACGCGCTTCTGTTGCAGCGTCTCGAAGGAACTGGCGATTTCCACAAGCTCCCGGCTGACCAGCAAGCCTCCGTCGCGGCGGATTTCATGCGCGCGCTCGCAGCGCTCCATGCGCTCGATACAGACGAACTGCCTCTGCCCAGCTTCGCGCGGCCGCGAGATGCGCAGGACAATGCGCGCCTCGACCTCGCGCGCTGGCGTGATCTATCGCAAACGCGCACGGCCCACGACGATGCGTTCATGCACTACGCCTATGCCTGGTTCGACGCGTTCGCGCCGGCGAACGTGGAGCACACACGCCTGGTGCAAGGCGATACCGGGCCCGGCAATTTCATGAGCGCTCAAGGCGCGGTGACCGGTCTGATCGATTGGGAATTCAGCCATCTTGGCGACCCGATGACCGACTTCGGCTGGCTGCGCCTGCGCTGCCGCAAGCCGGCGCACTACGCGCTGTTCGAAGCGGCGTTCGCCGACTATGAGCGCGGTTGCGGCCAACGCATCGACCCGCGGCGTGTCGATTACCACTTCGCGCTGGCGCTGCTGCGCTGCATCGTCACCGTCGCGATGGCGCGACGAACCGGCGGCGCGCTCGGCGCAATCCAGTATCGCATCGCCGAGATCGGCTATCTCGACCGCATGGCGCGCGCGCTCCTGCACTTAACCGGCCTCAAAAGTGATGCGGCAATCTTCGCACCCGCGCCGAGCGCCCTCGCCGCTGAGGCGCTGCAGGAGCTCGACGCCCATATCGCGCCTGCGCTGTCGGATCATCGCGGGCGCCTCGCCGCTCACGCCATTCGCGCGACGCTCCGGCATTTTGCCGCGCGTGATGCGATCGGCGCACGCATTAACGAAGAGGATCGCGCCGATCGCAGCCGGGTATTCGGCGGCGATCTTGCCGGCGCCGCCCTCTGTGCTGCTGCGGCGGAAGGCGGACGCGCCGGCGATTGCGATCAGCTACAGTACTTTGCGCGCCGCGCTGCGCGTGAGGCCTCACTCTGGCCCTAAGCGCCATACACGATCTCACCGTTGATGATCGTCGCGCGTACATTGGCGCCGCTCGGCGCCGCGAGCGCCTCTGCTATTGGCGCATGTAGAAGGCACATATCCGCCGCTTCGCCAAGCGCGATGGCGCGCGGCGCAAACGGACGCTCCAACGCGCCGCTATGCAAGCGCAAGGCATCCGTCGCAGCGATTCGCTCGCTCGGTCCAAAGGGCTGGCCGCCCTGCGTACGTCGGTGCGCGGCAGCGGCAATCGCCTCCCACGGATTCGCCGGTCCATAAGGCGCATCGGAGCTAAACGCGACGGGCACGGCAGCGGCAAGCAAGCTGGCGCACCGATAGAGATCGCCACGTTCCTCGGGCGGCGTTTCGGCCAAATAGCGATCGCCGCGCCGATGAATGAGGCCAGGCTGCGTAATGACCGAGAGGCCCAGCGCGCGCACGCTTGCGATCGCCGACTGCGGAATAACGCTGCCATGCTCGATGCGCGTGCCAGCTGGTGCGCCGAACGCCTCAAACGCCGCGAGCGCATAGGCCAATTCGATCGCCGTCACGCAATGCACTGCGAGCGCACGCCCCTGTTCGCGGGCAAACGCGATTTTCCGCCCGATCACATCGAGATCGGGCAACGTCGCCTCGTCCAGCAACAGTTTCACTTCACCAATTTGGAAGCCGTCATCGTCGGGCGCCGTAAGCACGCCGCCGCTCATCAGCCGCAAGCGCTGCGGCATGCCCGCGCTCGCAATGAGGCGCGCTTCGACGTCCGTAGTTGTAACTGTCGCGTCGGTCAAAGCGGTCACGCCGAGCGAGGCAAGGCGCGCCCCGAGCGCGGCGAGATCGGGCGGCGTGGAGGAAATCCTGCTTTTGAGCCAAGCGTCGCCGCGCCAGATGCGCCCCGTCGGCCGTCCCTCGCCGTCGCGCTCCACGCAATCCGGCATCTCCTCGCGCAACACAGCGCTGAGTGCTTCGGAATTCAGCATCCACAAAATGCCGGACTGATGCTGCACACGAAGTTTGTGCGATGGCGCCAACGCATCGAGCTCTGCGCGCGCGAGCGGCCCGGCGATGCGCTCGTGATAGCCGATGACGCGAAGCCAGCCGCCGGGCGCTCTTTCTGCGGCGTAGTCGCGCAACCGCGCAGCGAACGCGTCCGCGCCGACGGCGCCTTCCACGTCGAGCGACGCTTCCCGCGCGGCGAGCGAGAGCAAATGGATGTGGTGGTCGGCCAGGCCGGGAATGAGCGCCGCGCCGCGCGCATCGATCGCTTCATCGTCGGAGAGCCCTTGGCCGATGTCCACGATAACGCCGTTGGCCATGCGGACATCGCAAGGGCGCGCGCCGGCGCTCAGCTCGGCGTTGCGAATGAGGAAGCCGCTCACGCCGCGCTCCGCGTGCTTTCGTGTAACGCCGCCGCGCAACGCGCCAGCGCCGCATCGACCAACACGCCGCCGCCTTGCGACAGCGCGCGCAACGCGCTAGCGGCGGCTGCAAGGCCGGTGATCGGATCGGCCAACGCGTCGCCCAGAAAACGCGGCGCGCCCTCTTCCCACATCAGCAAGCCGGCAGCCGCGGCGGCGTCGTCACCGAAGGCGACGCGATCAGCCTGATCACCGCTCCACCCATAGCCGCTGATCGCCACCCACACGACATGGCCGCGCAGGAACGGCGCGTCGAACGGATCGATGCCGCGCTGCTGGAACGCGCGCGGCCTGGCGCTGGTGACAATCACGTCGGCGACGCGCATCTCTTCGATCAAGCGGGCGCCATCGCTCCAATCGATCAGCTCCACGCGCTTGGCGCCATTGAGGCGGCGATAGTGCGGCGCGTCGCGCCGCTCTGGGCGCGCCGCGCTTTCAAGGCGCAGCACATCGGCCCCCGCTATGGCGAAGATCGAAGCGCAAAGCGGCCCGGCCCACAGCGACGACAGGTCGAGCACACGCAGTGAACTCGGCGCATCGCCGCCCGGGCGAATGCGTGTGATGGTCGGCGCAGCCGCAGCGACGTCACATTCTCCGACGCTCGCCGCGGGCAGCGATAGCACACGCGCTTGCGCCAGCAGGTCACGCATCTGGCGATGCGCCACATGAGCGGCGATGGCGGCCCAATCGGCGCCATCTATGTCGGCGCCGAGCCAGGCGTGCACAAGTTCAACGTCCTCCGGGCGCGCCAAGTTGAGCGCGATCCAGCCATCCGCCGCGCACAAGAGCCGGCAGGCGCCATTCGGCGAAACGCGACCGGGCCGCGCGAGCGCGATACTGTCGCTACGGTCGAGCACTTGGGCGGCATCGATGCGGACCTCATGCCCACGCGCTCGCGTAAGCGTCGCGATCTCATGAACGAGCGGCTGCAGCGCGTGCACGATCATAATGGCTCGATCGCGTCGATGAGGCGCCAGTGCAGCGCTTGCTCCGCGCTCAGCGTTTCGCCGCTCAAGAGCCAGTAGAGCGTGCGATGACGCCCGATGCGGCGCGGAATCGTGGCGCACCCGCCGGCGCCGGGGATTAGGCCCATCGATACTTCCGGCAGACCCATCGTGGCGCCAGGCGCCGCGACGACACGGCTTGCCGCCGCCGGGATTTCGATACCGGCGCCGATGCACGCGCCGTGCAATCGCACGGTCACGCGCTCGCGCATTGCCCAAATCAAACGCCCGGGCGACTGCGTCGTTCGAACGAGGTGGGCCAAGCCTGGATCGGTCGCCGCGCCGAACTCCGCCAGATCGCCGCCAGCGCTGAAGCTGGGCCCTACGCCGCGCAGTTCGACCGGCGCGTTGGTTGGATCGGCGCCCACATTGTCCAACGCCTCCACCAGAGCGTCGCGCATCTGCGCGTCGAAGGCGTTGCGCGCTTGCGGACGGCTCAGCTCGATCAGCCATCCCGCATCGGATCGGCCTACCCGCACGCGCTCGCGCGGTTCGGCGCGTGGCGGAAACGGATGCGCCGCGCGCCAAGCCTTGAACTCGTCGCTCGCCAGCAGCAGCGAATAGGCAAGCGACTCCAAATCCAGCGCTGCGTCGAACGGCAGTTGATCTCCCACCCGCAGCACGAAACGCGCAATCTGCGCCGCGACCGGGCGCGCCCGCGCCGCTGCTATGAGAGCGGAGAGTTTCGCATCCAGTTCGGCGGGCGGAACATGAATCCACGGCCGCGGCGCGGCGCCTTTCGTGGTGATCGCGATGTCGAAGGCATCGCCTGCGCTCCAATCGCCGTCGCGATCGAGGCCGATAGCGATGCTCTGGCGCCATGCCGGGGCCTGGCCAGCATCCAGGATTTCAACGCCGCCGTCCGCGCCGAGCAGCGCCCTTGCAATCTCGCTTGGCGGTGACGTCCAATCCATGTCGCCTCAGGCGCCGGCGCTCCGCGTGAGCTCGTCGCGCAACACGCGGCGAAGCAGCTTGCCGGTTTCGTTGTACGGCAGCGCGTCGCGAAAGTCCCAGGTTTCCGGCGTCTTTGTGGACTTCAGCCGCGAACGCACCCAATCGGCCAACTCTGTCGCCTCGCCTGCGACCGCGGCTGGCGCGATGACCGCCGCGATGCGCTCGCCCCATTTGTCGTCGGGCAAGCCTATGACGGCGACATCGGCGACATGGGGATGTTGACGCAGCACATCCTCGATCTCGCCTGGCGAAATGTTTTCGCCGCCGCGCACGATGACGTCGTCGAGCCGGCCTTCGACGAAGAGATACCCCTCTTCATCGATCCAACCCGCGTCGTTGGTGCCGAACCAGCCATCGTCGCTCAGCGCGTTCTTGTGCAGATATTCGCCCGCGACCTGCGGACCGCGCACGAAGATTTCGCCGGCTTCACCAGCGGCAACTACACGCCCGTCGGCGTCGCGCACTTCGAGATCGACGCTCGGCAAGGGCTTGCCGACCGAGCTCAAGCGCCGGCGCTCTGCATCGTCACGCGCCGTCAGCGCGGCGCGGTGATCGTCCGGCCCGAGAATGGCGATGGTGGAGCTTGTCTCCGTCAAACCGTAGGCGTTGACGAACCCGACATGCGGCAGCCAGTTCAACGCGCGCTCGATGGTCATGCGCGGCATGCGGCCGCCGCCATAGGACAGCGAGGCAAGCCGCGGCAGGCGTTCGCCCTTGCGTTCAAGGTCATCGAGAATGCGGTCAAGCATGGTCGGCACGACCATGGCTTGGGTGATCTCTTCGCGCGCAGCCGCATCGCTCCACTGCTCGGGCGTGAAGGCTGAGAGATAAACCGTGCGGCGCGCGGCGTAGACGCCGGTCAAAATCGCGGACATGCCGGCGATATGATAGGGCGGCACGCTGACCAAAGCCGCCTCGCCATCTTCCGCCCCGCCCAGATCAACGCTGCCGATCACATACGAGAAGAGCTTTTCGTGGCGCAGCACCGCCGCTTTCGGTTCACCGGTCGTGCCGCTGGTGAAGAGCAAAATGGCGATGTCCGCTTCATCCACATCCGCCTGCACAGGTTCGCCGCCGCGCGCGCACGCCGCTTCAAACGCCGACCGCGAAACGAGGGCGACGCCTTCAATCTCACCGAGGCGCGCAATCATGTCATCGTCGGCAATGAGAACGGACGGCGCCGTGCGCGCCGCGAGCTTGCGCAAATCGGCGTCCGGCAAGCGATAATTGAGTGGCGCGAAAGCGCGACCGGCCAGAGCGCTGGCGAACAAGGCGGTCGGAACCGCTTCTCCGTTCAAACCGAGAAACACCGTCGTGCGGCCAGGCTGGCGCGCCAGCCATGCCGCGCCTGCCCGAGCACGCGCCAGCAAAGCGGAGAACGACACGCCGTCGCTCCGCCCGCCGAACGCGATGCGGTCGGGGAAAGCTTCGGCCGCCATTTCGAGAAGGAGCGCGACGTTCATGCGCTTAGTCCGAAGAAGGGAGCTTCTTCGCCTCTTTCATGGCAAGCGGGCGCCCGCTCAACGAAAGACCGCCTTTGCCAGATTTGTTGCACAGCACTTCGAGTCCGGAGGCTTCATCGACATAGCGCTTGCCGACGACCGCAACCGCGCCGGCGTCATCCTTTATCGCCAGCGCTGCGCCGCGCGCTTCCGTCGCCGGCTTCATCGGCTCGCCGCCGCATTCGAGCGTTTCCTCGCCTTTCGGCGGGCGCACGACGACGACCTCAGCGTCGCACACGTCGCTTCGCCACCGCGAGCCCGGCTTCAGTTGCATCTGCTCCAACTCCCTCAGGCGCAGCGTATGTCGCCGCGCTGACGCATCGCTTCTATATCGCGTTCGCCGAAGCCGCACTCGATCAAAATCTCGCGCGTATGCTCGCCGAGCCCAGGCGCGGTGCGGTGCGGCGGCATCGTCGTGTCGCTGACGCGGGTCAGTTGAGCGAACTCACGCACTTTGCCGAGCTTGGGATGATCCACCTCGGCCACGCGGCCCATGCGGCGCTGTTCGACATCGAACAAAATATCGTGTGGGCCGGTATCGCCAACAGGGACGACCGCCAGCGTCGTCTCGGCGTTGAGGCGCTGCAAGGCTTGCGCGGTGCTATGCTCGGCGATGGCGGCGCGCAGCACGTCGGTCAGCGCATCGCGGTTTTCGCGCCGTGCTTGCGCGGTTGCGAACTCGGCTTGCTTCAATATGGCGACGCCGAGCGCGCGCTCCAATGCTGCGATCTCGCTGTCAGAGCGCGCTGTCAGGCACAGCCAACCGTCGCTGGTTTCGTAAAGGCTCTCGAGCGCGTCTACACCCATTTGCAGGACGTCAAGGCGGCCAGCGCCGATGGCGCCCTCCGCACCGCGCACAATATGCGCGACCATGCCCATCGAAGCATTGAGCTGCGGGTTCTCACAGGACAGCGGCTTGCCGGTGCGGCGGCGATGCAGCAACGAGATGAGCAGCGCCACGCCGCCCAGCAAGCCGTTGCCTGGATCCTCGTTGCCCGGCGACGGCATCGGTTCGTTGAATTGACCGGCGACCTCGTAGCTCACGCCGACAAAACCGGACAGCATCGGCGCAAAGCTTTGCCGCACATTGTGCGGACCGCTCGCGCCCCAGCCCGGCGCGTAGAGATAGATGATGTCCGGATTGATGGCGCGTACTTGCTCAACGCCGACGCCAAGGCGCTCGGCTGCGCCAGGGCGCATGTTGTGATGAATGGCGTCGGCCCACTCGACCAGCTTACGGATCACCGGCGCAACCGATTCCGCCTTTAGGTTTGCAGCGAACGACCTTTTGCCGGCCTGCGCGCCGAAGAACGGCCGCTCGAGGCCGCGCAGCTGATCGCCGCCAATGGTTTCCACCTTGATGACATTGGCGCCGAAATCAGCGAGCAACCGCGACGAATATGGGCCCGCATAGTAAGCGCCGATGTCGAACACCTTCACGCCGTCGAGCAGCGGGCGCTGATCCGGCGCGGTGTTCTTGGGCAAATCGCGGGTCCACGCTGAAGGCGTGGATTCAAGTGCTGCGCTGTTGTGTTCGCCCACACGCGGCGCGGGCGCGGGTTGCATCGGCGCGGCGCCGTTGAAGCGAATGCCGGGCGCCACCTGCTGGATTTTCCCGAGTTCGTGATCGTCAACGGTGACGACCATTTTGTTGTGGATCACTTGCGCCTGCGTGAAGCATTCCGTCGGCGGCAAATGCTCGACACAGCAGACATCGGCCTCCATCAGCCGATTGACCCAATGCGCGGCGGGTTGCGACGCGAAGATCGTGTGAATGTTGGCTTCCAAATAGTCCGCCTGCTCGGGCGTCAGCTCGATGCCCATGTCGAGGCCGGACTCCGAGGGCGGGATTTTGTCATCCAATCCGAGAACTTGCATCAGCCGCCCGAACGCGCCGACGGCGCCGGTGTGCACGCCGACATAGGCGTCGTCGCTGCAAATGAAGGAGCGCGTGATCAGCCTGAGCTTGGTGGCGCCGCGCATGTCGAGACGCTTTTCGCCCTTGGCGAGAGCCGCATCAGACTCGCCCCACAGCATGGTGTGGAACGCCATGGCGCCATCGAGCAAAGACGTTTCCACCCGCCGGCCGACGCCGTCATCCATGCGGCGGTAGAGAGTGGCAAGAATGCCGACAACGGCGAGTTGCGCGGCGCCCGTTGTCGCGAACGGCAGACCTTCGAAAATCGGGCCCTCGCGATGCCCGGCCTGCACCGCCATGGTGCCGAGCAGTGCGTGCACGAAGGCCTCGTGCGCCGGCAACGTGCTCCAGGCGCCCTCACCGCCGAAGCCTTCGACGATGCATTGGATGAGGTGGGGATTGGCGCTCTTCAATGCCTGCGCGGTCAGGCCAAGCTGCGCTTCCTCAGCTTTGGTCCAGTCGGCGATGAGCACATCCGCCCAGGACGCCAGCCCCAGCACCGCATGGCGGCCCTCGGCGCTGGCGAGGTCGGCGGTCACGCTGCGCTTGTTGCGGTTATAGACGGAGGCGGCGGCAGGGTCCTGCTGGCGCAACGCGGCTCCGCCCGGGGCTTCGACCAAAACCACGTCGGCGCCATAATCCCCAAGCAAACCAGCGGCTTGCTGGCCAGCCGCGGTTCTCGAAAGATCGACGACGCGCAGGCCTTCCAAGGGACGCGATGTCATGGCTCCAACCCTATTGTCTGACGCCCGTTCGCGCGGGCTATCAGTATACTAATTAAACCACGTGGCCGGACAAGCCCCCGCCCGCATCAGGCGCCGTCGGCGGCGCGGTGGTCGCGCTTGATCTTCTTGGCCAGCGACCATTTGTGCACCTCGGTCGGGCCGTCATAGATACGGAAGGCGCGAATTTCGCGGAACACCTGCTCCACGATCGTATCGCCGGTCACGCCTGTCCCGCCCATCACCTGGACGCAGCGATCGGCGATGCGGAAAAGCGCCTCCGAGACGGCGACTTTCGCCATCGAGCTTTCGGCCGTGCCGAGATCGCCGCCGTCGAGCACGGTCGCGCACCAGTCGATCATCAGCTCAGCCTGTTTCAGATCGATCAGGTTTTCCGCCAGCATGAAGCCGACGCCTTCATGGTCGATCAGCGTCTTGCCGAAAGCTTGGCGCTTGCAGGCATAGTCGACGGCGATCTCATGGGCGCGCGTGCAGGCGCCGAGCCAACGCATGCAGTGCGACAACCGCGCCGGCGACAGCCGGATTTGCGCGTATTTGAAGCCCTCGCCGCTGTTGCCGAGCATTTGGTCGGCGGGGACACGCAGATTGTCGATGCGCACGATGGCGTGGCCGCCAGGCATTGAACTGTCGATAGTGTCGAGCACGCGTTCGATGCGGATCGCTGGATCGGGCAGATCGACAAGGAAAAGGCAGGCGCCATCCTCGGATTTCGCCATCACGATGCCGACCTTGGCGCCTTCCGCGCCGGTGATGAACGCCTTGCGGCCATCGATGCGCCAATGATTGCCGTCACGCACGGCGGTCGTCTTCATCATCGACGGATCGGAACCGGCGCCTCCGTCGCACGCGGGTTCGGTCATGAAGAAGGCCGAGCGCGCGCGGCCTGAAACCAGCGGCGCCAGAAAACGCTCTTTCTGCTCCGGCGTCGCGACTTTGCCGAGCAGGTACATGTTGCCTTCGTCCGGCGCCATCACGTTGACGGCGATCGGCCCGAGCGGCGACAGCCCCGCGGCGCGCAACACGATCGCGGTTTGAAGCTGCGAGAGGTGGGCGCCGTCGGCCATGATGTGCGGCGTCAATACGCCGGCGTCGCGCGCCTTTTGGCGCAACTCCATGACCAATTCGTCCGAAGGTCCGTGCGCGCCGCAGCGCGCGTCGCCTTCATAGGGCGCAACCTCGTTGCGTACGAAAGCTTCCACACGCTGCGCGATTGCCCGCGCCTGTTCATCACTCGTCCGCGACATCCACCAATATCCCAATGGCCTCCGCGAACTCTTCCTTGAAGGATTGAACCACAGCGCCGGCGGGCCTTACCTGGTCAACCAAGCCAACGCCTTGTCCGACAAAATACGAGACGAGTTCGCGCGCCTTCTCATTGCCTGCTTCCGCGGCCCGATCAATGGCGATGAACGGCGGCGTGCTCAACATCGCCATGAGCGGCATCGGCAGCGGACCCGGGCTGCCCGCGCCCTCCCAGGCATCGTGCCAGGGCGAGCGCAATTGCCGCGCCGGCTTGCCGGTGCGCGCCTTGGAACGGACCGTGTCGCGCGAACTGGCCTCGACCATTTTTTGCCGGAATACCGGGCTGGTTTCGGCTTCCTCGGTGGCGAGCCAGACCGAGCCTGTCCACACGCCTTGCGCACCCATCGCCATGCAGCCGGCCATCTGGCCGCCCGTCATGATGCCGCCGGCGGCGAGCACCGGGGCGGAGCTGACCGGCTTGATCGCCTTGATCACCTCGGGAACCAGAACCAGCGTCGACACCTCGCCGCAATGGCCGCCCGCCTCGCCGCCTTGCGCCACCAGAATATCGACGCCGGCCGCGACTTGGCGCAGCGCGTGCTCCTTGGCGCCGACGAGCGCCGCAACCGGCACGCCATGATGACGGCCGCGCTCGATCATGGATTTCGGCGCCAGGCCCAACGCGTTGGCGATCAAGCGAACCGGATGCTCGAACGCAACGTCCATCAGCGCTTCGCCGACATCGTGCATGGTGGGCGGACGGCGCGAATTGACGGTTTTGTCCGCATCGATCTTGACGTTGTAATCGGCAAGCAGCTTGACGACGAAGTCACGATGCTTCTGCGGGATCTTGGAGACGAGATCGTCTGTCGATGTCTCCATGGCGACGGATTGATGCTCGGGAATCAGGATGTCGATGCCGTAGGGCCTGCCATCGACATGGGCGTCGATCCAGCTCAGTTCGACCTCAAGCGATTCAGGCGTGAAGCTTGAGCCGCCGAGCACGCCGAAGCCTCCGGCGCGGCTCACCGCGGCGACGACATCACGGCAATGGCTGAAGGCGAACAGCGGAAACTCCGCGCCTGTCATCCGCTGCAGCTCGTTCTTCATTCCCGTGTCTCCCTGAAACTAGGCGCCGGCGCGCGCGATCGCGTCTTCAGTCCAAATCCACAGCTTTTCGGCGGAGTCCGGATCGAGCGCGAAGGGTTGGACGCCGCGCATCGGCTTGTCGGGCGTTGCGGGACGGGCCTGGTTCACGTCCTCGAGATATAAACCGCCGACGCCGTCCAACTCGCGCCCGACCACCGCCCAGACGCTGGTTGCGGCGCCCTGCTCAACTGTCTTCCAGAATGCGCTGGACGGGCTGTTTTCGGAAATGCCGAGCCGCGCTTTGTCCTCGTCGGTGAGGTGACGGCCGAGCGAGGTGTGGATGGCGCCGGGCATCAGCGAAAACGCGCGCACGCCGTGCGCGGCGTAGCGGGCGTCAAAGCCGACGGCGAAGAGCGCGTTCGCGGTCTTGGATTGGCCGTAGGCTTTCCACTTGTCGTAGGCCCGCGTCTCAAAATTCGGATCCTCGAAGTCGAACGGCGACCACCAATGCCCGGACGACGACACCGCAACCACGCGCGCGGGCGCGCCGCGCTTGAGCGCCTCGGCGAGCAGCGCCACCAGCAGGGCGTGGCCGACATGGTTGACGCCGAGCTGCATCTCGAACCCTTGCGCCGTGCGGCTGAGTGGGCAGGCCATGACGCCGGCATTGTTGATCAGCGCATGCAAAGGCCGATCGCCCTCGCGCGCCGCGAACGCACGCACGCTGCGGAGATCGGCGAGATCGAGCGCCGACACGTAGGCCGCGCCGCCTGCCGCGCGAATTGCGTCCGCCACCGCTTCGCCGGCCTGCACGTCGCGCACGGCGAGGACGATTTCCGCGCCCTGCGCGGCGAGGACGCGAGCGGTTTCGACGCCGATGCCGGCCGAAGCGCCGGTGATGATCATGCGTTTGCCGGACACATCATGCCCGGCTGCGACCTGCGCCGCCGTAGCCGTTCGGTCGAAGCCGGATTCAATGCGCATGCCGCCTCCCGCCCGACCCTCGCGGACGCGCCGCGGGTCGAGATATTATTATTAGTATACTATTCAGGCGCGCAGAAATGGCAAGTCGGGGCTTTACTTCAGCCGACGCCATCCGGAAGTATGAACTCGGTAACGCCGTACCCCGCTTCCGGCGGGATCATCACCACGATCTGATCGTCCTGCCGGCGCACCTTTGGCAGCACCGTGAACGGCGTGCGCGTGCGCGCCGCCGCCAGCGCTGCAGCGACGCTGTCGCTCTCCGCCAAACGCTTCAGATTCATCAAGGTCGGGAACAGGATGGTGTTCTCGCCCGCCTCTGCGCGCGCCACCGCATCGAGCGGCCGCACCCATTCCAGGCTGACGGTTTCATCGCCATCACAGCGCGCATCCGCGCCAGGCGGCGCGGCGGCGACAAAGAAGTGGGTGTCGAAGCGCTTGGGCGACATTTCCGGTGTAATCCAATGCGCGAAGCGCACGATGTCACCCACCGGAAGCGTTTGCCGAAGGCTTTGCACGAGCGCCAGAAACGTCTCCTGCGCCGCTGCTGCGGGCGCGCCAGACGCGGTCAGCAGCACCGACGTCTCTTCGAACGCCTCGCGACACGCGGCGATCCGCAGCGCACGCTCCTCCACCGCCAGCGGCTCGGCGCCCGCGACGTGCGCCATCCAAGCATCGTCATAATCGTGCGGCTCCACCACGCCACCTGGAAACACAAGCGCCGACGCAAAGAACGACGAACTGCGCCGGCGCACCATCAGCACTTCGAACGGATCGTCGCGCAGAAGCAGGATGGTGGCGGCCAGAGCGGGGGTGACCGGTTGGCGTTTTGGCTTGTCGTTCATGTCCGCACCTCAGGGGAGTTTCGCTCCCGGCGCAAGTGTGCTCCACTTACATGACCTAGTTATACTTCCCGCCGCGCGGCCTGGAATCGCGCGCAGCCAGAGGCATTGGATGGCCGATCTTATCATCAGCGAACGCCTTGGCGGGGTCTATCGCCTCACCCTCAATCGCCCCGACCGCCACAACGCCATCAATGACGACATGGCGGACGCGTACGAGGCCGCGCTGCATGAAGCTGTGCAAGACGACGGCGTGCGTGTCATTTTGCTTTGCGGCGCGGGGCGATCCTTCTGTTCGGGACGCGACGTTTCGGTGTTGGGCCACCGCGCGCGTGACGAAAGCGACTTCAACTTCGTGCGCCGCCATCAGGACGGCCGTTTGTTTGTGCTGGACGCGCCCAAGCCCGTCGTCGCGGCGCTGAAAGGCGGCGTCATCGGCGGCGGTTGCGAAATGGCGCTCGCCGCCGATATTCGCGTCGCATCCGCCGATCTCAAAATGGCGCTGCCCGAGATCAAGTACGGCCTGCTTCCGGATACGGGCGGTACGCAGATGCTGACCGCGCTGATTGGCGCCTCGCGCGCCAAGTACATGATCATGTCCGGCGAAAGCATAGACGCACGGACCGCGCTCGACTGGGGCGCGGTGGATTTCGTCGTGGCGCCTGAGGAACTGGACGCACGCGCGCTCGCCATCGCGCAATCGCTCGCGGAAAAGCCGCCGATTGCATTGGCGATGGCGAAGCAGCTGGTCGATCAGCTCGACGGCCCAGCCATCCGTGACGGCATGCGTCAGGAATTGCTGGCGCAAACCGCACTGTTCAAGACTGAGGACTATGCCGAGGCGCGCGCCGCGCACCGTGAAAAGCGTGCGCCGCGCTATAAGGGAAAATAGATGCCGCTCTCTGCGCCACCCCCTGCCGGCGCGCGTGCGCTCCCGGCGGACACGTTCAAAGGCCAAACCGTCGCCATCACCGGCGGCGGCACCGGTTTGGGCAAAGGCATTGCGCTCGAATTCGCGCGCTGCGGCGCCAACGTCGCAATTCTCAGCCGCAAGCCCGAGCATTTGCAAGCCGGCGTCGATGCAGTGAGCGCACTGGGCGCGCAGGCGGCGGCGGTGTCATGCGATGTGCGCGAACCGGATCGGATCGCGGCGGCGTTCGATGAGATCGAAGCGAAGCTCGGACCGGTTTCGGTGCTGATCAACAATGCGGCCGGCAATTTTCCGATACCCGCCGACGAGATGTCGCCAAACGGCTGGCGCACAGTGGTCGATATCGTGCTCAACGGCACGTTCTATTGCTCGCGCGAATTCGCCAAGCGGCGCCTCGCCGCCAAGCAGGGCGGCGCCATCCTCAATATCGGCGCTACCTATAGCTGGACCGGCGGCCCCGGCACCGCGCACTCCGCCGCCGCGAAAGCCGGCGTCACCAATATGACGATGTCGCTCGCGGTCGAATGGGCGCCCGACGACATTCGCGTGAATTGTCTCGCGCCCGGGCGCTTTCCGCACACGGACCTGCCCGAACACATGACCCGTCATCAGGTCGGCTCGAACGCCGACATGAGCGTGCCGGGCCAGCGCGTGGGCGAATTGCGTGAGCTGGGTTGGGCGGCGACGTTTCTGTGCTCGCCTTATGCGGCTTATATCACCGGGCACACCTTGGTCGTCGATGGCGGCAATTGGCTGCGGCGTTCGCTGACGATGCCGGACTTCACACCCATCCGCGATCAGTTCGGCGGCCGCCGCAAGGACGACGCCTAGCCAAGCGAATCCACCACCTGCTCGCCTTCGCCGTCGCTCGTCCACGCAGTGTGAGCATTCTTCAGGTGCAACCGCCAATGCGCGACGGCGGCTTCTTCCTCGCCCAGCTCAATCAGCGACAGCACCTTGTGATAAGATTTGAGCGCAGCGCCGAAATGCTTGGCTTGCAGCTCAGCCGGGCGCGGATGGCGCAGCCGATGGCTCATCTGGTGGCGCGAAAGCAGATCCAGCAGAAGCCGGTTGAGGAAGGTGAGCGTCTTGTTGCCGGACACTTCGACAAGCAGAGCATGAAATTCGACGACTCCCTGCAGGAAATCCTGTAAGCGCCCCTTCTCTAAATTGTCGGCCAGCACCGCCAGGTGCTTGCGCAAGCGCACGACGCTGCGCTTATTCGAACTGCGGCAGAGCAGACGCACCACGAACGGCTCGATCGCCTGCCGCGCTTCGTAAAGATCGGCGATGGTGGTGCCCTGCGCCTGCAGCACGTAGCCGGCATAGCGCGCCGCCACCTCGACGCGCGGACGATGCACCGTCGCGCCGGAGCGCGAGCCGCGCGTGACGCTGATCAGATTCTCTGCTTCGAGGATGCGGTAGGCTTCGCGCAAGGTCGGACGCGAGACGCCCAAGGTTTCCATGAGCTGGCCTTCCGGGGGCAGGTAATCGCCCTCGCGCAGTTCGCCGCGCACGATCTGACCGCGCACACGCTCGGCCACGATCTCCGATGTTTTCGGCGTCCGAATCCGCTTCGGCGGCGTCGACGAAACCGGCGCGCGCGGCGCGGCCGGCTTCGCTCTTTTGACCTTTGCGGTGCTCGCGCGTCCCATCAGCGTCCTCGAACCAGCCCTGGTGACTTATATACCCAGGTCTAAGTCTTGGAAACTTAGGGTTTTCGGGGTCCTAGGCGCGCATGCCGGCCAGGCGCCCGGCCACGATCTCGTCGGCTTCCGCGATGATGCGGTCGATGAGTTCCTTGGCCGTTGGGATGTCGTGGATGAGCCCCTGCACCATGCCGGCCCAGAACATGCCAAGCGAAAGATCGCCCGTTTCTAGCACCTCGCGGCCCTTCGCGCCGCTGACCAGTTCGGCGACATCGGAGAATTGCGCGCCAGGCCGGGCCAGACGACGCGCGACTTCGTCAGACACCGCGCTCTTGCCGACGCGAGCGGTGTTCTTGAGGCTGCGGAAAATCAGATTCGTGCCGCGTTCGTCGTTGTCGATGTAGGCTTGCTTCACGTTGGCGTGGATGTGGGCCTCTTTCGTCGCGCAGAAGCGCGTGCCCATGTTGATGCCGTCGGCGCCCAGCGCGAGCGCGGCGACCAAGCCGCGTCCGTCGCCAAACCCGCCCGACGCCAGCATCGGGATTTTCACTTTGTCGGCCGCGCACGGGATGAGAATGAGGCCCGGAATATCGTCCTCGCCGGGATGGCCGGCGCACTCGAAACCATCGATCGAAATCGCATCGACGCCTTTGCGCTCCGCCGAGAGCGAATGGCGCACCGACGTGCACTTGTGGATGATCTTGACGCCCGCCGGGCGCAGCATGTCCCAGATTTCGGCGACCACGGCAGTGCCGGCGGTTTCGACAATCTTCACGCCGCCATCGATCACCGCTTGCGCGTAGGCCTTATAGTCCGGCGAGTTCATGGTCGGGAAAATGGTGAGGTTCACGGCGAAGGGCTTTTTCGTCATCGCCCGACAGCGTTCGATCTCTTCGCGCAGCGCATTCGGTGTCGGCTGCGTGAGCGCAGTGAGGATGCCGAGGCCGCCGGCTTCCGACACGGCCGCCGCCAGTTCGGCGATGCCCACGCCCTGCATGCCGCCCTGCACGATGGGATGCTCGATCTCGAGCATGTCGGTGATGCGTGTGCGGAAGGCCATTGCCGATGTCTCCTAAAATCCAAGCCGCGCCAGCGCCGCGCGCCAATCGCGTGCGCCGTTCGCAGCTACAAATTCCTGCTCTAGCTGCGCGACCACAGCTTCAACCGGAGCGACCGCATCGATCAAGCCCGCGCTTTGACCGGCGCTCCAGATATCGCGCCACGGCCGCACGCCCGCAGGCATGACAGCGCCCTGCGTCGGCCCGCGACGTTGCGGCATCGCGTCGGGATCGAGCCCCGCTTGCGCGACGGAAGGGCGCATCCAATTGGCCGCGACGCCGTTCATGGCGTCGGACACCATGATGTCGTCCATGCCCACGGTTTCGATCATCAGGCGATGACCCTCGACCACGCCGGACTCGGGCGTGGCGATGAAGCGCGTGCCGAGCGCGGCGATGTCGGCGCCGAGCGTCAGCGCCGCGGCGATGCCCGATCCACTGGCGATGCCGCCGGCGGCGATGATCAAGCCATCATAGATCGAGCGCACTTTCGGCACGAACGCCATCGGCGTCAGAAAGCCTGTGTGGCCGCCTGCGCCGGCGCAGGTCAACATCACGCCGTCGACGCCGGCGCGCAGGCCCTTCTCCACGTGCTTCATGTTGATGGCGTCGTGAATGACGCGCGCACCCCAGTCATGAGCGCGCTTCACCAACTCGGTAGGATCGCCGACGCTGGAGAGCACGAGCGGCGGGCGATAGGCCTCACACAGTTTGAGCTTCGCTGCGCCGACTTCAGGATCGGTGACGATGCGGGCGGGAAAATTGACGATGGGCGGACCAACCGCCCGGCCTTCTCCATCGGCCTCACGGCGCGCCTCATCGAGCGCCTTTAGATACTGCTCGAAAGCCTCCAACGTCGAGACATTGCCGCCCTGCCAGCCGGCGACGATACGCGCGCGGCTGCAGGCCAGCGCCAGCGGCACGCTCGACGCAAACGACATGGGCGCGCACATGGCCGGCATGCGCAAGCTCGCGAACACGCCCTTACTCACGCGGGCGTGTTCCAGCCGGCCAACGCCGCGGCGCGGGCGCGGTGAACGGCGGGGCCGCCGAGAAAAGCGCTGTCAAACAGAGAACGTCGGAACCAAAGGTGGAGGCCATAATCCCAGGTATAGCCGATGCCGCCGTGCGCGGCGATGGCGTCGCGCGCAGTTTGCACGAAACGATCGCACACGTGCGCCTTCGCCAGCGCCGCAGTGCGGCTCGCATCCGGAAGCGCACGGTCCCATGCATAAGCTGCATACCAGACAAGGGCGCGCGCAGATTCCATGTCGAGCGCCATGGTCGCCAATTGGTGCTTGAGCGCTTGGAAGCGACCGATCGGCTGGCCGAATTGTTCGCGGTCCTTGGCGTATTGGACGGAGAGATCGACACAATGCGTCGCCGCGCCAAGCGCGTCGGCGGCGACCAATACGAGCGCCGCGTCGAAGATGCGTTGCGCGCGCGCATCGCCGGGCGCGATCAGAGGCGTGGCTGGGGCGCCGCTCAACGTCACCGTCGAAAGTCTGCGGGTGTGGTCGCTCGATCTGAGCGGCGTGCGTTCGACGCCATCACCGTTGGCGACGAGCGCTAAGCCGCCGCCTTTCAGGCCGACCAAAAACAGATGTGCAGATGACGCGGCCTCGACAAATCGCACTTCGCCCGTAGCGCGCCCCTCTGCGAACTCGACATCCCAGGTTTCGGGCGCCCACGCGCCGCCGAACGCCAGCGTCGCCACCGCCTCACCACTCGCAAGCGCGGCTAGCCAGCGCGCCTTGGCTACGGCATTGTCGCTAGCCGCAATGGCGAT